>NZ_JAYQDQ010000004.1:0-120129 GCF_038138445.1 Vibrio sp. | reverse complement strand
AAAGAGCAGTGTTATGAGTAAAACTCAAAACGGACGGCCATTCTAGCGAGATAAAATTGAGTGTCAATCACTTTTCTTTATCTTTCGTTAGGTTAGCTTGATTAAACCTAACTGACCGATAACTATCAGAACTTTTGCCCTGACAACAAGAGCGGATTATAGAGAAGAATTCTAAGAGCACAAGAGTAAAAGTTCAAAAAACTTCATTTACTATGTCATTCGCTCACAATTCACTCTAAAAATACAAAATACTCACAATAGTAGAGCAAGTGAATACTCTACTATTTGGTACAAAGTTATTGCTGAGCCACTATCTGGTCTTTATTCACTGACAATTTAATCGGTTTATCTGGTATCACCTTACCGGCAAGGATTGCCTTAGCAAGCGGATTCTCAACACTTTGTTGAATGGCTCTCTTTAATGGCCGAGCACCAAATACGGGATCGAACCCAACTTGAGCAATTAGTTCTAGCGCTTTATCTGTCACTTGCAATTTATATCCACCGTCTTCCATTCGCTTGGAGAGTCTATCCAGCTGAATTGAAGCAATAGATTTGATATGTTCTTGTGCAAGAGGATGAAACACCACACTCTCATCGACTCGGTTAAGAAACTCAGGGCGAAAGTGCTTGTTAACCACTTCCATTACTTGTTCCTTCATCCCTTGATAGTCCAATGAACCAGAGTTCTCTTGGATTCTTGCCGAGCCTAGGTTGGACGTCATAATCACAACAGTATTACGAAAATCAACAGTTCTGCCTTGGCCATCAGTCAATCGACCATCATCTAAAACCTGAAGCAATATATTAAATACGTCTGGATGAGCTTTCTCAACCTCATCTAGCAAAATAACTGAGTAAGGCTTTCTTCTCACGGCTTCAGTAATATAGCCACCTTCCTCATATCCCACATAACCAGGAGGAGCGCCTACGAGCCTAGCAACAGAGTGTTTCTCCATAAACTCTGACATGTCGATACGAACCATAGCGTCTTCACTATCAAATAAGAAGTTAGCTAAAGTTTTACAAAGTTCTGTTTTACCCACACCTGTTGGGCCAAGGAATAGAAATGAGCCGATGGGTTTGTTGGGATCAGCTAACCCCGCACGGCTACGACGAATCGCATTCGATACCACTTCAACCGCTTCTGTTTGACCAATAACACGAGTGTGGAGAACTTTTTCCATCCTGAGTAGCTTTTCTTTTTCCGCCTCGAGCATCTTAGATACAGGAATACCTGTCTGCTTAGATAGCACTTCAGCAATTTCATTATCCGTAACTTTATTGCGCAGCAGAGTCATTTCCTGCATCTCAGCCTGAGTTGCAAGATCTAGCTGCTTCTCTAGTTCAGGAATGCGCCCATATTGAAGCTCTGACATTCGATTCAGATCACCAGCTCGGCGCGCAAAGTCCATATCCAGTCGAGCTTGTTCTAGTTCACTTTTTATGTGTTGTGTACCTGACAGCGCCGCTTTCTCTGCGTTCCAAACTTCTTCAAGTTCAGCAAATGCACGTTCTTTGTCTTGCAACTCTTCATTAAGGTTGAAGAGACGCTTTTCGCTCGCTTCATCATGTTCGTTGGTTAGTGCTTGCTGCTCAATCTTTAGCTGGACAATTTTTCGCTCAAGTTTATCCAATGATTCTGGTTTGGAGTCTATTTGCATTCTGATACTGGATGCCGCTTCATCAATTAAATCTATTGCTTTATCTGGTAACTGGCGATCCGATATGTATCTATGGGATAAACTCGCTGCGGCAACAATCGCTGGGTCTGTTATCTCAACATGATGATGAAGCTCATAACGCTCTTTAAGGCCGCGCAGTATTGCCACCGTGTCTTCTACGGAAGGCTCATCAACTAATACTTTTTGGAAACGGCGCTCCAGTGCTGGGTCTTTTTCTATATACTGACGATATTCATCTAGCGTTGTGGCACCAACACAATGAAGCTCACCTCTCGCTAAAGCGGGTTTGAGCATATTGCCCGCATCCATAGAGCCTTCACCTTTGCCTGCGCCTACCATAGTATGAATCTCATCGATAAAGAGGATGATGCTGCCCTCTTCTTTAGATAGTTCATTAAGCACAGATTTGAGGCGTTCTTCAAATTCTCCTCGATATTTAGCACCGGCTACCAGAGCCCCCATATCAAGAGAGAGAACTCGTTTATTTCGCAATCCTTCAGGGACTTCATTATTTATAATGCGCTGCGCCAAACCTTCTACAATTGCCGTTTTGCCAACTCCGGGTTCACCTATAATGACGGGATTATTCTTAGTACGCCTTTGCAAGACTTGGATGGTACGACGGATTTCATCATCACGACCAATAACAGGATCTAATTTTCCCTGTTCAGCTCGCTCTGTTAGATCAATAGTAAATTTTTCTAGAGCTTGACGAAGTTCTTCTGCATTCGGGTCATTAACCGTTTGACCGCCACGAATTTTATCAATTGCAGCACTAAGTTTTGCTTCAGTAAGGCCCAGCTCTTTAAGTAATCCACCCAAAGGCCCCTTATCTTCTATTGCCGCGAGGAGGAAGATTTCCGACGAAATGTAAGCATCTTTGCGCTTCTGTGCGACCTTATCACAAAGGTTAAACAAGGTTCCCATCGAACTTGATAGTTGTACATCGCCACCAATCCCACTCACTTTAGGCAAACGATCAAGGATTTCACTTAATTTAGATCTCAGGTGAGTAACATCGATATCGAGCGTAGTAAGCAATGGACGAATAGGGCTACCGTTTTGGTCCATTAAAGCGACCATAAGATGAACGGGCTCAATGTATTGGTGATCACGTCCTAACGCCAGTGATTGTGCGTCAGATATCGCGATTTGAAATTTGCTAGTGAACCTATCAAGACGCATATCTACCTTCCTAACCTTAACGAAGAAAACTCTTTTAGTCAGTATGATAGATGGATGCGAAAGCAGCGACTTTCAAGGGGAGTGTATTGAAAAGTATTATTTATCCAACCAGATAAAAGTAGCTTGTCGGCCTGTTATACCGTCTCGACGATAGGAAAAAAAACGCTCGGGATCAGAATAGGTGCACATGCCGCTGTAATAAACATCGCTAATGCCTAGGCTATTCAATCTTTGAGTGATGAGTATGTTCATATCAGCTAACCATTTCAATGGTGATTTCGTCGGATAAAATGCCTCACTGGCAGAGGGAGTTTTTGCAACAAAAGCTTCGACTACATCCTCTCCTACTTCAAATGCTGACACGCTAATCGCAGGGCCTATCCAAGCCATTACTTGGCTGTCAAATTTTGCAACCGCATTTTCAACAATCCCATTGGCTAAACCGCGCCATCCCGCATGCACAGCCGCCACTTCAGTGCCGGAACTGTTTGATAGTAATACAGGAAGGCAATCAGCTGTCATTGCAGAGCAAACTACACCCGCATGCTTAGTATATAGACCATCAGCATTGAGTATTTCCTGAGTTGGCTTGGAGACTTCCAACACTGTGGTTGAGTGTGTCTGATTTAACCAAATCGGTGCAGTAGGCATCGACGATTGTTGAGCTAACCAAGAGCGATTACTTTCAACATGAGTGATATCATCCCCAACATGACTACCAAGGTTTAACCCTTGGTATTTGCCATTCGAAAAACCCTGCTTACGGGTCGAAGAAAAAGCTTTAACATTTGCAGGCACTGGCCAGTTGGGAATAATCATCTCCACCTTACATGTCTTCCTCAATGCCGTGTTCATCAACGTCTTGGCGCAAAGCTTCTGTCATCGACACCATATCTTCAGGTACAGGGGCATGAAATTCTAATTCCTCTCCCGAGATAGGATGTTCAAACTTAAGCATCACAGCATGTAGGGCCTGACGATCAAATTGTCGTATCATGTTCGCCAATTTATCCGAAGCTCCAGCAGGAATTCTTGCCCGTCCGCCATAGGCAGAGTCACCAAGCAGTGGATGCTGAAGATAAGCCATATGAACACGAATCTGGTGAGTTCGGCCAGTTTCTAACCTTAAACGAATACGCGTATGCTCTCGAAAATGTTCAGCAACACGATAATGCGTTACTGCAGGCTTGCCCATAGGACTAACCGCCATCAATGTGCGTTTTGTAGAATGACGACCGATAGGCTGTTCAACTCGCCCACCCGCTGTCATACGACCAATCGCAATCGCTTCATATTCCCGAGTAATATTGCGTTTTTGTAGCGCTCGAACTAAGCGCGTTTGTGCTGGCACTGTTTTGGCAACAACCATTAAGCCTGTTGTATCTTTGTCGAGACGATGGACAATTCCAGCACGAGGGACTTCGGCAATATCAGGGTAATGATATAGCAAAGCATTCAATACTGTTCCATCTGGCGTACCCGCTCCCGGATGAACGACAAAGTCTCTCGGTTTATTAATAACGATAATGTCGTCATCTTCGTAAACGATGTCCAGCGCAATATCTTGAGCTTCCCAACGCTCTTCATCCTCTAATTCGGCTTGAACGATTATAATTTCACCACCCATAACTTTGGTACGAGGCTTAGTGACAACTTCTCCATTAACCTGAACTTTGCCATCTAATAACCATTCCTTAAGACGAGAACGAGAAAAGTCGGCGAATAATTCTGCGATTGCCTGGTCAAGACGCTGACCCAATTGACTATCTTTTACTGTGTTACTTAATTCAATCTGCTGAGCCATATCGAACTTTTTCAAAAACTGTGGGACTAATTGCCACTAGTGTGGAAGAATATTGCTCCATTGTATCTGCTCCCGACCAGAAAGTAACGGAAGCAAGAAAATATTTATCTCAAGGAATCGAATCCTGACATGAAAAAGCATACTTTATCTGGCTTATTAGCATTATCTGTATTAGTCGGCTGCTCTAGCAGCGATGAGATTGTTCCAGATATCCCACCTTCCGAATTATATTCTGAAGCTCAAGTATCTTTGCAAAGTGGAAACTGGTTATCGGCAATCGATAAGTTGGAAGCTTTAGATTCTCGATATCCATTTGGCGCTTATTCAGAGCAAGTCCAATTAGACCTTATATATGCCTACTACAAGAATGATGACTTGGCTCTGGGATTAGCAACCATAGAGCGATTTTCCCGCTTAAATCCAACGCATGAAAAGCTTGATTGGGTGTTGTATATGCGTGGCCTTACTCACATGGCACAAGATCGTAATTTTATGCATGACTTGTTCAATGTAGATCGCAGTGACCGAGATCCAGAACCAGTGAAAAAGGCTTTTGCTGACTTTAAAAAATTACTCGAGCGTTACCCAAACAGCCCATATGCAGAAGACGCTCAAAAGCGTATGATTTCACTAAAAAATCGTCTTGCTGATTACGATCTCGCAACTGCAGATTTTTATCTTCGCCGCGAAGCTTGGATAGCTGCAATCAATCGAGCACAAGAGTTACAGAAAACCTATCCTGATACTGAAGCTGCCCTAAAGTCCCTTAAGATTCAGTTAGAAGCATACCAAGAATTAGGCCTAGAAGATGCTGTAAAACACACTCAGCAATTGATTGACTTGAACACGCTATAGATTGAACTTGTAGGATATATGGTTAAGAGTGAAAAGCTAAACATATTCTACAAGTCCGTCATTAACACCTGTATATATTTTTCAGCCGAGGGGTGCACTAAAAAGTGTAAGCTTTTTAGTTTGTTACACTAACAATCTAGCAACTCCTCATATCTTCACAAGCCTTTTCTTTCATCCAAAGATTCAATTCTAGATATCGATCACGTTTGAATTTCCTATCTCGAAATACAACCAAAATATCGATCAAGATCACATTATTTTGATTTTAGATAGGTAATCTGAAGTTAATCCACTAAGGGTGCTACAGAGGAAGAATATCTATGAAAGTAAACATCACTGGTAAAAACATTAACATCACCTCTGCTATCCGAACTCATATAGAGAGTAAATTTAAGAAGTTAGAAAAGTGGCAAGTCGATATTATCAGCTGCCAAGCCTGCTTTAGTGAAGAGCCAAATAAACAGATGAAATTTGAGGCGGTAATTACAGTACCTAAAGGTAAGTTGGTTGCTTCAGCTGTACATACCGATCTTTATGCTGCTGTTAATGAAGTAGAACAAAAGCTCGAGCGACAACTAAACAAGCTGCGTCATAAGCCAGAAGCTCGGCGTGCTGAGAAGCTCGAGCCCGAAGAAATCGAAGCTGAATAACCTTTGTCAGAGTCAGTTTTTAATAACCACTTAAAAAATAGCGCCTCGTGCGCTATTTTTTTGCTTGACGCTGATTAACTGCTTGCTTATTGTGTTAGCGCCATCACAACTATATTGATAAATATGATTCTAAACTGCCTGTTCTTTTTTGACTTATTTTTTCTCCAATAGATCTGGAGGCACTCTCGTTTTCGAAAGATAAGTCAGAAACGAACAGGAAGCCTCCCAATTGGGAGGCTTTTTTTATGAGGACAACAAGATGACTGAACAAAAATACTCACTCGATGATATTCGCTCACGTTTAAATGAGTTAGACGACGAACTGTTAAAGCTCTTATCGGAAAGAAGGCAAATGAGTATTGAGGTAGCCAAAAGCAAGGTTCAGACATCTAAACCTGTACGTGACGCTGATCGCGAGCAGCAACTTTTGGTAAAACTAATTAATGCAGGACGTGATAAATATAAGCTGGACGCTCAATATATAACAAAACTATTCCATACTATTATTGAAGATTCGGTTTTACTTCAGCAATCTTACCTACAAAACCTCGCTAACCCAGAGCTCAGTCGCAAACCGTTAGCTAGGGTCGCATTTCTAGGAGCAAAAGGGTCATATTCTCACCTTGCTAGCCTTGAATATTTCAGCCGAAAAAATACCGAGTTAATAGAACTCAACTGCCAGCATTTTAAAGAAGTTGCTCAAACGGTTGAATCTGGCCATGCGGACTATGGCGTTCTCCCGATTGAGAACACCAGCTCAGGTTCAATTAATGAGGTATATGATTTACTTCAACATACGACTTTGCACATTATTGGAGAAATTATTTTGCCAATAGATCACTGCTTAGTTGCCACATCGGACGTGCGAATAGAAGATATCAAAACACTTTACTCACATCCTCAACCACACCAGCAATGCAGTGAATTTCTGAGTCGATTTAAAAATATCACACTTAAATCATGCACAAGTACTGCTGATGCCATGAAAAAAGTAAAAGAAATAAATCAAAGCGATGTAGCAGCCATTGGCCATGCAGCAAGCGGTAAGCTTTATGGCTTACAACCTATACAGACAAATATTGCTAACCAAACCGAAAATCACACTCGCTTTATCATTGTTGCAAGAAAACCTGTGGAAGTATCCAGTCAAATACCAGCAAAAACAACTCTAATAATGTCGACTTCTCAAGAAGCAGGATCCTTGGTTGCAACCTTATTAGTTTTGCAAAAATATTCAATTAATATGAGCAAACTTGAATCTCGACCTATTATGGGGAACCCATGGGAAGAAATGTTTTACGTAGACTTAGAATCTCACCTTGAATCTAAACAAATGCAGAAAGCACTTCAAGAACTCACAAAACTAACTAAGCACCTAAAAGTTTTGGGATGCTATCCGAGCGAAAATGTGTCACCCACAAAAATAAGAAATGAATAAAAAAGGAATATAGATCAAATAAATAATCTCATATGACTGACACTGATCAGAAAAATATTTAATATAGTTACATCAGTTGCATATAAATGTAGTGTCAGTCATTTCAGGCATGTCATTTTGAGCGAATTTATCGGAGCATATGGAGCTTCACGTTTGACATGAGATCGCTATTTCTCCTTTTGCTTGCGTTCACCACGCAAAGCTTTTCAGCACAAACTAAAACACCAATAAATATTTACATGTGGGAAGATACGATCTCACCGTACGTCGTTGAGGATTGGGAATCATCAACAGGCATACCTCTCGAAGCCACACATTTTGATAATGATGATGAGCGCAGTTTGTTGATGATGAAAAGTCAGCAATTGCCCTTTGATGTAATGATTTTAGATAATGTCTCTGCCCAAATATACGGGCGCTTAGGTTTATTTAAGGATCTCAGTAACCTCAAAAACCGCGAACATAATGGAAAAAAGTGGCTACAAGCTTGTGGTGACTATGCAATCCCCTATTTTTGGGGAACAGTAGGAATAGCATATAGAAAAGATATAGTCCCAGCGCCACCAGCTACATGGGGCGAGTTTATTTCTCCTCCTAAAGTACTGGAAGGACGTATCGGAATGATCAATGACAGCATTGAAAGCTTTCTCCCAGTATTTTATAGCTTGGGCCTGACCCCAGATGAAGATAATCCAATACTTATAGAAGCGGCTTACCCTAAAATACAAGCCTTCAACACTAAAATACTAACATACGAGTATATATTGAGTTATGTAAGGGGGCCACAATACACCAATGATAATCTTGCCATGGCTTTAGCCTACAGTGGAGATCAATACTCTCTCAATCGCTATTTTGTCGGTGATAAATGGGCGTTTACTATTCCGGATGGTGAAATCTTCATCTGGATTGATTGCCTAGCGATCAATAAACGTTCATCTAACCCTGAAGGGGCACAAGCCTTTCTAGAATACATTATGGATCCCGATGTAGCTGCAAAAAATGCAATATTTATCAAAGCTTCAACTCCAAACCTTACCGCATTAAAACAAATGCCTGATTGGTATAAAAATGATGCATCATTGTTTCCAGCACAACAAAGAATAGATCAGGGTCGAGTTGATGTCGCACTGTCTCCTGAAAACATAAGCTTACGAACTAAAATACTCAATCGCATTCTAAAACGTCATGAAACTCAGTACTAGAGTACTGTTGCTAGTATCGCCAGTCATTCTAATCAGTGCTGCATTTTCTAGCTACGGTATATATAACAATCAAAAAGATGCGTTAGTAAAACGCGAAAATAGTTATCTTCAATTAACGATGGAAAAGTTGGCTGGGCATTTTCGTCAGTCTGTAGCTATATTAAACAGTTACTCTCTGACTCTAACGAAAAGCGATATCATACGCCATTATTTCATCAAGGAAGATAACCCATATCGCGAGATGGAACTCATCGATACGCTGCACACTACGCTCTCTAGCCTCCAAGTGAATAAAAACAGCGATGTGGCAGTAGCGATCCTCGATCATACTCGCAGTCCCTTGTTTTATGCCGATAACCAACTCGACCCGTTTTCAACGCTCGATAAAAAGGTGCATAATTTCGTCGAAGCTAATTATCGGTTGACTGGAAATGATTCCTTTATCGGATTTACCCAGAATCATCAGGGCCAGAGTGTCCTCATCCGCTACGATGTTCTCGATATAGACACCTTGATGTCTCCACTCAGTTATAATAAAGACCACTTCTTTTTTGTTGTCGTCTATTTGTCGTTAGATAAGTTCGATCAGCTCAAACATATTATCGAGTTTGACAATGATAGCAGTATCTTTTTCAGTGATTACCCTATTGTTAAATCAGGTTTAACACAATCGGTTGAGCTGTTGTCAGGTATTTATGCCGTTTTAGATCCTGCTCAATATTTACTCACAGAGCAACTTTATACAATTAAACAAAGGTTAGTACTCTTTTTTGGTGCTTCTACTGTTGTCACAATTTTTATTCTACTCTTTCTGCTACATAATCGGGTGATCAGTCCGATTACTTTTCTAGATAAACAGCTACAGCAAGTAGAGCAGCGCCAAAGCTGTAATATTCAGCGCCTTAACACTAGTGATGAGATTGGAAGACTATCAGCTAGATTCTACGACATGTATAAAGAGCTCAGTTCGATCTATCAAAAAACCAAGGCGATGGCTGAAAATGACCACTTAACCCAACTCGCAAACCGGTATCAATTTCGAATATGTGTAAATCAAACCATAAGAGATGATATTCTATGTAGTCAGGCTTGGATTTTGTATATTGATTTAGACAATTTTAAATACGTTAATGACAAATATGGTCATCATGTAGGTGATTCTCTCCTAATCAATTTCGCAGAGCACATTCGTAAAGTAAGCCACACCTATGAGCAAAAACAAGGCACAAAATGTCTAGCATCGAGATTATCCGGTGATGAATTTGCTATTTTTATCTCCTCTTCAACGCAGGATGATTACTCATACCAACTCGCCGAGGATATACTAGAGCCAATACAAAACTCTCAAGGCTCTCCTTTAGGCAATTTTCCTATCACTGCCAGTATAGGTATCGCAACCTACCCTAAAGATGGCCAAGATCTGGAAAAACTACTTTCCAATGCAGATACAGCTATGTATCAAGCAAAACGGGCAGGAAAAAATCAAATAGCTCGATATTCACAAGAGCTAGATGAGGTTGTGCGACGCAGAAATCAAATAGAGCAAGCGCTTAGAAACGGTGAGTTCGATGATGAATTTTCATTGATGTATCAACCCTACTTTGACCGTTCCGGTAAAAAAATTGTTGGTGTTGAGGCGTTACTGCGTTGGTTTTCACCTAATATGGGCAAAGTCAATCCGGCAGAGTTTATACCGATCTCGGAAAAAACTGGCCTATTTGGCAAAATTGATCGCTGGGTTATTCATCAGGCCTTCAAGGACTTCACGGCATTACAAAAGTGCTTTGAGTACCCTCTTCAACTATCAATCAACTTATCCTCTGCAGAATTGGACTCCCAGCTATTGGCCAGAGACATACAAAATGCAGCTCAAAAATTTCATGTGGAGCCAAGTTTAGTTGATTTCGAAATTACGGAAACCTTTGCTACTGACTCACAAAGCTACCCTCTTTTACACGAACTGTCTTTGATGGGCTTTAAGCTTGCTATTGATGATTTTGGTTCAGGTTATACCTCTATCACTCAACTAGTGGAGTATCCAGTACAAAAAATCAAACTCGACAGAGAATTTCTTACCACATTGATCAAAACTAAAAATCAGAAAGTCATTAAGCCATTGGTAGAGCTCTGTCACTCTCAGTCCATGATAGTGACAGCAGAAGGAATAGAATCTGTATCTATGTTAAACTGGCTGGCGGATAATCATTGTGATTATATGCAGGGTTATTTTCTATCTCCTCCTCTATCACTATCAGAGCTAAAGCTTATTAATCAATCGGAACATAGGTGTGAAGATGTCAACACAGAAAGTTGTTATCACTTCTCTTAACCCTGCGAAAAAAAAAGCTGTCGAAAGTGCTTTTAAGACTGTCTTTGGCGCACAGAGTTTTGAGTTTTTGGCAATTAAAGTGCCAAGTGGCGTTGCAGATCAACCTATGTGTAATAAAGAAACTCGCATGGGCGCTATTAACCGAGTACAAAATGCAAAAAAGTCCCAACCAAGTGCAGACTATTATGTGGGTCTAGAAGCAGGGATAGAAGGCAATACTACTTTTGCATGGATGGTTATAGAGTCAGCAACACAGAGAGGGGAGTCTCGTTCAGCCAGTTTGATGCTACCACCATTAGTATTAGAAAAACTGACTGATACGAACGAGCTCGGGGACGTGATGGATGAGGTGTTTGGCACCGAAAATATTAAACAAAAAGGCGGGGCTATCAGTTTGTTAACTCACGATCTTTTAACTCGTAGTAGTGTCTATCACCAAGCATTGATATTAGCGCTGGTCCCATTCACTAACCCTGAATACTTTCCCGACAAACGCTTGAATATCGAATAAGGCTATTCGATATTCAAGAGTGAGAGAATCTGCGCTTTTTCTGTTTCTGACTTTGATTTTAGCTCATTGGAGCCTCGAGTTATTGTCGCCACTCCCACACCCAACTTGTTACTTATCTGCCTTTGTGAAAGCTCCCCTTTAAGCAATTCACAACAAATATTTACACGCGCAATCAACGCCTCTCTCTCATCCGCAGTCAGTAGCATAGTGAGCAGTATCTCGTGTTGATTAGATTTAGCACTGCTTTTTACCAGATCTAAAATTTGTTGCCACTCATGATATTCGGTTTGTGTTGCCATTTACTGTATAGTTCCAAAGAATGCTCTAGACAAGTTGGGTCTACTGACCTTTTGATTAAATATTAGTTAAGGTGAAAACATATAAATCGCGCTAGTGGTTTAGAGATACTCTCTCACTTCGAAGCACTAATACCTGGTTTCAATCTCATGTTGATTTAGAAATGCACCATCTACTCCTAGCAAGTCACGATAGTATGTTTCAAACATCAAGATGTTTTGGACATAGCCACGTGTTTCTTTGAAGGGAATAGCCTCTATAAATGCATAGGCATCAAGCCGACCTTGAGTACGCTCTCGCCACGTTTTAACTCGATGTGGTCCCGCATTATACGCAGCAAGAGCAAAAACTCGATTATTATCGTATCTTTCTAGCAAACCTTTTAGATAGTGACTGCCAATTTCAATATTTTTCCCGACCTCATACAAATCATTACTACTACGATACATTAATTGATATTTACGTGCCGTATATTTAGCAGTAGACGGCATCACTTGCATAATGCCTCTGGCACCAACAGGCGATCGAGCTAATGCATCAAGTGCACTTTCTTGCCTAGCTAAAGACATCAAGGTGATAGGATCAATACTATGTTTTTCTCCATAAAAGTCGAACCACCACTGATGAGCTACAGGGAAACGCAGTTCAATATTATCCCACATTTTTGCTTGAATACTGGCTTTAACTGAAAGGTGGGACCACTGCTTGTTGGCAGCGTATGCTGCTAACATCTCTTTCTGCTCATCGTTAGCTCGGTCGAGTAACCATTGCCATTCATTTTTGGCTACTGCAACTTTATCACGCTCAATCAACTCTTCAATTCTAGTTAAAGCAGGTCGAAACGGTTGTACTGCCGCTTGCTGAAAAGAAATAGTAGAGACTGGGTAGTTAATAGAGCGTTTTATCTCTTTCGCCGCAGCAACACTGTAAAAGTTTCTCTGACCAACAATCTTCTCTAAACGTTGACTACCCTGTTTAAGTTTTCCTAGAGCCAGTTCGCTTCGCCCTAGCCAATATTGCCAACGCAAGCTTGCTTGCTTATTCTCAGGAAGTAAATCGATCCAATTAATGACTCCCTGCCAATCAGCGTCTTGTATTGCAAGACGTATACGTCTTTCTATTAGCTTATAGTTCGAAGATGTGGCTATTTTTTTATCACGCCAATGTCGCTGTAGTAGGGAGTCTGTATTGATTAATCGAAATGCTAGATAATCAGCTAATGGTTGAACTTGTTCCTTCGACATTTTTTTAGCAGAAACCACTTGCTCAAAAACACTAAAGGCTTTCTTACTATTCTTACGAGCAAGCTTTCTTATAGCCATTGCTGTCAGGGTTCGGTACCAATCATTATCTGGCTTATCAAACGCAAAATCGAGTACTTGTTCAGGGTGATTGAACAAGGTTTTCATTTCCTTAGCTTGCTGTCGCGCTTTCTTGGTTTTGAGTTGCTTTCTCAAAAAGTTCATCAAAGAGCCATTGCTCGTTTCGAATACAAGTTTCATTCGTTCAAGGATGTCTTGATCTGTCCTCCTCCCAGATCTATCCCAAACACTAAAAAGATCATCACACGCTTCAGAAATACTCTCTCCTGATAGCCATAGTTTTTTAGCTCCTGCGAAGGCTTTTTCTATATGTCCTGTTTTATATAAAGCGTAGTAATAATGACATTGATAACTTTCACCTCGAGGTTCGGCCGTTTGAAATGCAATCAGCTTTTTCCACTGTTTTTTATATGCAAGACTATCGATATAAGGAGCCCGTATCCGGCCAGAAAATGGAACCGTTTTGTAGTTTTCAATAAAGGTATCGACTTCTTCTGGTGTTCTATCTCCAATGTTAATCAAAAATGCTCGATAATCTGTATAGGGAGTAAGTGGATAGTCCTCTATTTGTTCACGAATATTAAAATACTGAGATACCTTCCCGGCATCCAACAAACGCTGAGCTTTATCATAGATAGTGCGCTGCTGCTGAAGGTCTCCAGCCAAAACAGGTAAAGCTATCATTGCGCTGCAAACCATTGTCCCCAACACAAGAGACAGTGACTGAATGCGATGCAGCGACTTAGGAAACGTTAGCGTCATAAGTTCTCATCCCAAAGAGAAGTTAAGGTTTAGTTCGCGGTTATATTCGATTAATACAACAATCCAAAACACGTTAGAAGAGAGCGTGTTGGTTAACTTTCACATCGGCCAAACTAGGCTAGTACGATTCTTTTTTGGGGTTATGATTAAAGGATAGTCATAAAAACAAGATCTGCATCACAAAAAGTAACCAATAGACTTCTTTCTCAAATTAGCAACGATGATGCGTTTACAAATTACTCTCAACATACCCACATTCTAAACAGAACCATCAATTTACTAGATAAAAATACTAATAAAATCATATCAATGTGAAGTTTCCCTATAAAATATCCATTATTACTAACAATAAAATCAGAACTATAATCTAGCTCTTAGAAGGTAACAAAGCATCTCGTCTTAGTATAAAATACCCTTCTACTTAAATTCATAGTCTAGGGACAATCGGCAATGGCTGAATACGTATATACCATGTCTCGGGTGAGCAAAGTTGTGCCACCGAAACGTCAAATTCTCAAAGATATATCTCTCAGTTTTTTTCCAGGAGCAAAAATCGGCGTTCTAGGTTTAAATGGTGCGGGTAAATCAACTTTGCTGCGTATCATGGCCGGAATTGATACAGATATAGATGGAGAAGCTCGCCCACAACCTGGATTAAACGTCGGCTACCTACCTCAGGAGCCAGTGCTTGATGAATCAAAAACGGTTCGAGAAATCGTTGAAGAGGCAGTATCTGACGTTGCAGGAGCAATGAAGAGATTAGATGAAGTTTACGCTGCCTACGCAGAGCCTGATGCCGATTTTGACGCTCTGGCAAAAGAGCAAGGCGAGCTTGAAGCATTAATACAAACAAAAGATGGACATAACCTAGAGAATGCTCTTGAAAGGGCTGCAGATGCATTACGTTTGCCCGACTGGGATGCCCAAATTAAACACTTATCTGGTGGAGAAAGGCGTCGAGTAGCAATTTGCCGTCTATTGCTTGAAAAACCTGATATGTTACTGCTTGATGAGCCAACTAACCACCTTGACGCAGAATCTGTAGCTTGGCTTGAACGCTTCTTAGTCGACTATACAGGAACTGTAGTTGCGATTACCCACGACCGTTACTTCTTAGACAACGCCGCTGGTTGGATCCTAGAGCTAGATAGAGGAGAAGGCATTCCTTGGCAAGGTAACTACACGTCCTGGTTAGAACAAAAAGACGCACGTTTACAACAAGAGGCTTCTCAAGAGAAAGCCAGACAAAAGACCATAGAAAAAGAACTAGAATGGGTGCGTCAAAATCCCAAAGGACGTCAAGCTAAATCTAAAGCCCGTATGGCACGATTCGAAGAGCTTCAGAGCAACGATCATCAAAAACGTAATGAAACTAATGAATTGTTCATTCCACCTGGTGAACGTCTAGGTGACAAAGTTATCGATGCAAAAAATATCTCTAAGTCATTTGATGGGCGTGTATTGATTGATGATTTATCCTTTAGTATTCCCAAAGGTGCAATCGTAGGAATCATTGGTGCTAACGGCGCAGGTAAGTCAACGTTATTTAAGATGCTAAGTGGCGTAGAACAGCCTGATTCAGGAAGCATTGAAATGGGTGATACCGTCAAACTCGCTTCGGTAGACCAGTTCCGTGACAGCATGGATGATACCAAATCCGTGTTTCAAGAAATCTCAGAAGGTGCTGACATTATCAAAATCAACAACTTCGAGATTCCTGCACGCGCATACTGTTCTCGCTTCAACTTCAAAGGCAGTGACCAACAGAAAATTATTGGCGATCTGTCAGGAGGTGAACGTAACCGAGTTCACCTAGCCAAACTGTTAAAAGCTGGCGGCAATGTATTATTACTTGACGAACCTACCAACGACCTAGACGTTGAGACGCTCAGAGCGTTGGAAGAAGCGCTGTTAGAATTCCCGGGCTGCGCTATGGTTATCTCCCACGACCGCTGGTTCTTAGATCGGATTGCAACCCACATTATTGACTATCGTGATGAAGGTCAGGTCAACTTCTACGAAGGTAACTATACTGAATATATGGAATGGCTGAAGAAAACGTTAGGCCCAGATGCAGCGGAACCTCATCGGATCAAATATAAGCGTATCACTAAGTAACATTCGCTTATCATTCGAAGTAAGGCCGCTTAGTTTAGCGGCCTTAATTTTTTCAACGTTACTGGAAACAAAGTCATAATCTCACCTTGTTGATTTTAAAGACTAAGTGGTAGTTATTCCTGATTAAAAACATAAATGTTAGGCACCACAGAGAGAGACAACCATGATAGAACGCCGACAATTTTCGCGTATTATTTACCAAACGCCAGCGGTTTTATCGCAAAACAATAAAGCAGTAGAATGCTTTATTTGCGATCTATCCCTACATGGATTACTACTCACGTCCGACAATGCAGATGAGCTAAGCCTTAATACCATGGTAGACGTAGAGTTTTCACTCCAAGATACTGATATCATTCTTGAGCTTGTAGGAAAAATTGTTGGTCTCAACAGCAATGTAATACGCCTAAGTATCGACCATATAGATATCGAAAGTATTGGTCACCTTAAAAGGTTAATCGAATTAAATGTGGGAGACGATGAACTGCTCCATCGAGATATAGAGCATTTAACCGATTTAGGAGAATACCACTAACGGGGAGGACACAAGATTGCAAGGAACGATCAATAGTCCAGAATCAAAGCCTGATTCAACACTAGAAGCCCCCTATTATATACCTAGGGAGCATTCACCGATAGTAGACTAAACTACTCCCTGTGGATAGAATCATTCGCCTGCTTTAGCAAGTTTTGGCTCTCATACATGAAGTGCTGGGAATAATCACCAAACCAATCACTGACTTGATTAAAGCTAGATACAAACGCCTGTTTATCGCGTTTTTCAAGCGTCTTGATTGCTTCACCAAAGCAGTAATGAAAGCGTTTAATCATTTGTATATTGTCATCAGATGAAAAAATAATATCAGCATACAGATTTGGATCTTGGCCAAATAAGCGCCCTACCATTGCCAGTTCAAGTCGATAAATAGGCGAACTGAGTGCAAGAAGCTTATCAATACTCGGGTTCTCTCGACTCAAATGTAAACCGTAAGCAAATGAAGTAAAGTGACGTAAAGCTTGAATGAATGTCATGCCGTGATCGTGTTCAGATGCATCCATGTCACGCAAACTCACGCCCCAGATAGAAAACTGTTTAAGTAACCATTGATATTCCACTTCACCTCGACCATTGCAATAGACAATGACTTGCTTGGCTAAACTAGGAACGTCAGGTCCGAACATAGGGTGCAGTCCTACAACTGGTCCTTGGTGAATATCAAGCATAGCCTGCAATGGCTTAGCCTTGATTGAGGTCAAATCACACAGAATACAGTTTTGGGGCAAATTACTCAGTTTACTAATAACGGTAAGCGTAAGATCAATCGGCACAGTGACAACCACTAAGCCAGCTGTCGCTAATATACCATCAGCTTGGTCCCAGTCATCACGACCAATGACTTCAACTTGGTAGCCGGATAACTTAAACATTTTACCAAACAATCGTCCTAGCTTGCCTTGGCCACCGACAATAACCACAGTTCCCAATTCTGGCTTCAAACACTTAAAACCAGCATCTTTCTCACTTGCATAAGATTCTCGCATAGTGCGGCGTAAAATATCTTCAATCAGTTGAGGGGGAACCCCTATTTTCTCGGCTTCTTCACGACGTGAGGCTAACATGGCCGCTTCACGATCTGGAACGTATATAGGTAAACCATGAATACTTTTTACCTCACCAACCTTCTCTACCAAAGACAAGCGTTGTGCCAGCAAATCAAGAATTTTCTTATCTACAGCATCGATTTGATCGCGCAGTTCGTTTAATTCAATGGCCATTAATATTCCTTCTTAATCTCTCACTAACCTTTAAGTCGCTGCTCTAAAAATGGGACCAGTTCACTATGTGCTCGACGCAATAGTGCCTCAGTCTCGCCCCAATTAATACAAGCATCGGTAATTGAGACTCCATATTTCATTTGATTGAATGGAATATCTGAAGCTTGATTACCTTCATTTATGTGGCTTTCAATCATCAAACCTATGATAGATTTATTACCTTCACGGATTTGATGAATCACGTCTTCAGCAACCAGTGGCTGGCGACGGAAGTCTTTACGAGAGTTCGCGTGACTGCAATCAACCATTAAGGATGGAGATAGTCCTGCTTTATCCATCTCCAACTCGCACTCTGTAACAGATACTGAATCATAGTTGGTCTGCTTTCCGCCACGCAAAATCACATGACCATCAGAATTTCCTTGAGTTGTTAACAATGCCACTTGCCCTTCACGACTGATCCCCATGAATCTATGGCTGGAAGACGCCGCTTGCATAGCATTTATTGCTGTAGATAAACTACCGTCTGTACCATTTTTAAATCCGATTGGCATTGATAGACCACTAGCCATTTCACGGTGAGTTTGAGATTCTGTTGTTCTCGCGCCAATTGCGGCCCAGCTAAAAGTATCAGCGAGATACTGAGGGCTTATAGGATCGAGAGCTTCAGTAGCAAGAGGGATTTCCATTTCAGCCAAATCCACCAATAACCTTCGGCCAACGTGTAATCCTTGCTCTATATCAAATGATCCATCAAGTTGAGGATCATTAATTAATCCTTTCCACCCCACAGTGGTTCGAGGCTTTTCAAAGTAGACTCGCATCACAAGATAAATTTGATCATTTAATTGCTCAGAAAGTGCTTTCAAGCGTCTAGCATAATCTTTGGCTGCATCAATATCATGAATTGAGCATGGTCCACAGACAACCAACAAACGATGATCTTTTTTATGAATAATGTCCGATATTGTCTGCCGAGACTGTTGAATAAAATGGCGAGCCTTTTCACTTAACGGCAACTTTGCTTTAAGTTCCTCAGGAGTGATAAGCACCTGCTCTTCGGTAATATTTATATTGCTCAATTCACTTTTTTGCATAACCACACTTCGTACATTTATATTTACACCAATTCACCTCACTCCTGCTAAGCAGGGTAGAAACACCATATCAGGCTTTAATTAAAACTCAAGGTGTAAATCAAAAAAAACAGTGTAAATAATCATATACATTCATGACTGGTAATGTGTTTGATCGCTTCTGATGCATCTTTCCACTCTTGACTACGATAAAGTTCGTCAAGTTTAAACGATTGTTTCTTTACCAAGCCGATAGCCTGTGGAACTTGGCTTATTGGCAAATTGTCTAGCACCTCAACTTGAGCATCACGTTGGTTGCAAACAAGCACCATGTCACAGCCGGCGGCTAATGATTTTTGCGCACGCTCAGCAACACTGCCCATGACTGCCGCACCTTCCATCGTCAAATCATCAGAAAAAACAATACCTTTAAAACCTAACCGTTCTCTTAATACCTTCTGTAGCCAATATTCAGATCCACTCGCTGGATTCGGATCAAAATGAGGAAAAATGACATGAGCTGGCATCATTGCATCAAGTAAATTGTTTTTTATCTGAGCATCAAAAATTGCCATGTCCTGCTCAAATATTGACTCTCGATAATCATGAGGCGTTTCAAGATGAGAGTCTTCTGTTACGCCACCATGACCTGGAAAATGCTTCCCTGTTGTCGACATTCCAACAGACTTCATTCCACGCATAAACGCACTACTATGACGAACTATGGAATCAATACTTTCACCAAAAGAACGACTGCCGATCGCTTTTGATTGGTGACCTTTATCGAGAACCGGGGCAAAACTAAGATCGATATCATGAGCAATCAATTCAGCGGCCATGAGCCACCCACCTAACTCAGCTAGCTTTTCACCTTGGTGCTGCTTAGCGTATTGTTCTGCTGCTGGAATTTTAGAAAAGCCCTGTTTAAAACGCTGTACTCTTCCCCCTTCCTGATCGACACCAATTAAAATAGGCCTCTTAGCAGCAATACGGATGGACTGATTTAGTGCTATCAGCTGCTCATTATCAAAATAATTTCGAGAAAAGAGTATGACTCCTCCCACTGTCGGGTGTTGAAGAATCTCTTTATCTTCCGCCGTCAGTTCACACCCTTCTATATCAAGCCACAAAGGTCCCATACAGTTTGCCCTCATTATTTAAATAATTATCGAAGTATTATCCTTGCTGAGATACAAAGATAATAACAAGACTTTGATAGTATCGGCAGAAGCTTTGTTTTGGTATCTCATTTTTCAAATCCCAAATTGAATTGATCAGGCACCTCGCTCCTAAGCTATTGATAATAAGTTCCCATAAGTCATTAAATAATGCCTTATCTATCGCTTTTTCGTGCTATATCATCGCATACTATGTACTAGGAGACATTTTAGGAAAACAGTGTTCAATGAAAAAAGAGCAATACATTGGCATTATGTCTGGGACCAGCCTAGATGGCATCGATGTTGTGTTAACAGAAATATCTGATGGCAAAGTAGAATTAATAGAGGCTAAAAGCTTTGAATATCCGGATGTAATCAAGCAACACGTCTTAAGTGTATCCCTTGGCCAGAGTACAGATCTAACCAAACTCGGCAAATTAGATAATCAACTAGGTCACCTCTATGCTGAGTCCGTTCTGGCGCTCCTAAAAGAAACGGGAGTGGACAAAGAAAGAGTTACTGCCATTGGTAATCATGGTCAAACGGTTTTTCACCAGCCTACAGGGAAAACGCCATTTACCATACAGCTGGGTGATGCCAATATCATTGCTGCGAGAACAGGAATTACTACCGTAGCAGACTTTAGACGCAAAGATATAGCACTGGGAGGTCAAGGCGCGCCATTGGTCCCAGCCTTTCATGACGCTCTATTTCGCTCACAAGAATTCACCACTGTGGTGCTGAATATCGGCGGCATTGCCAACATTTCTGTACTGAGCCCAGAGCAATCGGTGCTCGGTTATGATACGGGCCCTGGCAATCTACTAATGGATGCTTGGTGTGCGAAACATAAAGATTTGCCTTATGACAAGGATGCTGTTTTTGCCTTGCAAGGGAGTGTGCACACTCCTTTATTAGATGAGCTGCTAGCCGAACCTTATCTGACAAAACCATCTCCCAAGAGTACCGGGCGTGAGCTGTTTAATCTGACATGGCTAGGCAAGGTATTAGAAAAATACTCATGCTCAGCTGAAGATGTACAAAGAACTTTATGCGAATATACAGCTCAAACCATTTGCAATGAAGTTAAAAGATACGATAACAATAGTCGGCAAAGACTCCTAGTCTGTGGCGGTGGAGCTAAGAACCCTTTATTAATGAAACGATTGAAGGCGCTTTTACCGCTCTGGTCGGTTGAATCAACAGAATCGGAGGGAATTGATAGTCAAAATATTGAAGCGATGGCGTTTGCTTGGCTTGCCTATCGCCGCATGCATAACCTACCGAGCAACATACCACAAGTCACGGGGGCAAGTCGCTTGGCTTCTCTTGGTGTCGTATATTTTGCCGATTAGTTCTAGTTATATGTAAGGAAGATCATGACAAACGACGCATTGATTAACGCACTTTCTCATTTGATATCAGAAGGTCGTAATCCAGATACCATGGACATTGATACCCTCTCATCATTGGACATTGTTGAGCGTATTAACCAGCAAGATAAGCTAGTACCTCTCGCTGTCGAAAAAGTTCTACCAGAGATAGCACAAGCCGTCGATAAAATCACTGACGCCTTTAAAATTGGTGGCCGACTGATATATATGGGCGCTGGAACAAGTGGTCGTTTAGGTATATTAGATGCCTCTGAGTGCCCCCCAACCTTTGGCGTTTCTGATGATATGGTGGTTGGATTAATTGCTGGTGGTAAAGAAGCAATATTAAAAGCTCAAGAAGGAGCAGAGGATTCACCATCGCTAGGGGAGCAAGATTTAAAAGGTATTAAACTTTCCCATCAAGATGTACTAGTTGGCATCGCGGCTAGCGGGCGCACTCCATATGTCATTGGCGGGCTAGACTACGCCAATAAGGTAGGCGCAACAAGCATTGCATTATCTTGTAATCCACAATCTCCGATTGCCAATATTGCCAATATCGCGATATGCCCTGTTGTTGGACCAGAAGCATTAACCGGCTCCACTCGACTAAAATCAGGAACGGCACAAAAACTCGTACTCAATATGTTGACAACAGCAAGCATGATACGCTTAGGCAAAAGCTACCAAAATTTAATGGTCGATGTGAAAGCGACTAACGCTAAGCTGGTTGCAAGAGCCACACGCATTGTCATACAGGCAACCGATTGTAATCAGCAACAAGCCCAAGACACGCTAAAAAAAACCGACTACGACGTTAAACTCGCTATTTTGATGATATTAACTGGTCTAGACAAAGAGTCAGCTAAAGAACAGCTAAGCCTTCAACATGGTTACTTGAGGAAAGCTGTCATTGAACAAACAAGCGGGAGTTAACATAAATAATGCGCCTAACTTTAAATTAGGCACTTGGTAATATTGGCGATGTAACAGGTTCAATTTTAAATGAGTTAATTGGAATACTCATTCCAGCCACGCTGCCATTCCATGCGAAACTTTTGCGCATCATCACTTCCTTCACAGACACCATCATAGTGCTGACCTGTAAGTCCTATTTGGTAGGCATGATTTGGATTGCAAAACTCTTCTAATCCAACCATATAACCTTGTTCATAGTCACTATGCTTTGTACTTCCTAGTTTAGCAAGCTCGCTTATGGAACGCTGATTATTACCTCGAATACCATCTTGATAACCTATCGTGTACCAATCACCTTGTTGGGCAAGCTGCTCTGTAGTGACTGCGCAAGCAAATAGCGTAGTTAGCATAATGAGAAGGGTTAGTTTTTTCACAATGTTTCCTAGTTTGTCTATCAAGTACCTAACGGATGCCAAGGGATAATGTCAATTGCCGCCGTTTGCGTCAACACCTCTATTACTCAACTTTCTAGATCCTAAACAAAGTAATAAAAACGGATTTGTTAAGAACAATAACCGAGCTAACAGAACCTAATGACATGGATATGTATTATATCGACTCATAACTTACTTATCACTGTGGAGCAAGTGTCATGATTTGGTTTTTAAGCTGTGTTGCAGCACTCGTTGGAGGCTACTTCCTCTATGGAACATTTATCGAAAAAATTTTTCGTATTAACGTAGAACGTCAAACTCCAGCACACAGTAAACCTGACGGAGTTGATTATGTGCCCATGTCAACTAAAAAGGTTTATCTAGTTCAGTTACTCAATATCGCAGGCGTAGGCCCTATTTTTGGCCCAATAATGGGTGCTTTATATGGCCCTGCAGCCATGCTGTGGATAGTCATTGGCTGTATTTTTGCGGGCGCTGTACACGACTATTTCTCTGGTATGTTGTCAGTACGCAATGGCGGGGCATCTATACCGACAATTACTGGGAAATACCTAGGCAAAAGCGCCAAACACTTTATGAATATTTTTGCGATTGTCTTACTGCTACTGGTTGGTGTTGTATTCGTTTCAGCCCCTGCTGGCATGATCACTAATCTTATCAACGACCAAACTAACCTATCGGTTAGCATGACAACAACTGTCATCGCTATCTTTATTTATTATATTGTCGCTACCCTCGTCCCTGTAGATAAAATAATCGGTCGGTTTTACCCACTGTTTGGTGCATTACTCCTTTTCATGTCTATTGGTTTAATCAGTGCAGTTACACTATCAAGTGAACACACGCTAATGGGGAGCTTTCAAGTCAAAGACATGTTTACCAATCTAAATCCAAACGATATGCCTCTATGGCCAGCATTATTTATTACTATTGCTTGTGGTGCTATATCTGGCTTCCATGCGACTCAATCACCACTCATGGCTCGCTGTATGGAGAATGAGCGCAATGGACGATTTGTCTTTTATGGCGCGATGATTGGTGAAGGAGTCATTGCCCTTATTTGGTGCGCACTTGCTCTGTCCTTCTTCGACAATTTAGAGGCTCTATCACAAGCGGTAAGTACCGGAGGACCCGGAAACGTTGTCTATAGTGCGTCTTTGGGCTTACTAGGGGTATTTGGTGGCGTCATGGCTTTTTTGGGAGTGGTCATTTTGCCAATTACCTCAGGAGATACTGCCTTTCGTTCAAGTCGTCTGATATTAGCTGAATACTTCAACATGGAGCAGAAAACACTCACTAACCGACTGATAATAGCTGCCCCACTCTTTATTATCGGTGGCATACTGACCCAAATCGATTTTGGGATCATTTGGCGATATTTTGGATTCGCGAATCAAACCACGGCAGTGATGATGCTATGGACAGCATCAGCTTACTTAGTTCGCCAAAATAAACTCCATTGGGTAACCACGATTCCCGCGATCTTTATGACAACGGTTGTGATCAGTTTTATTCTCAATAGCAGCACTCTTGGATTGGGTCTTGCTATAGACATATCAACCGCCGTTGGTCTTATCTGTTCAGTTATGACAACTCTTTATATCACCAAGCTTCCAAAACAGACTCAACAAGATGAAGGTGAACAAAGCGATACTGAAACCGAAAAGCTAGCATAGTCGATAAAAAAGGCTCCTTGGGAGCCTTTAAATATGTAAGTAATACTCATGACTGGAAAAAGCACAGTAAGAGCGACAAGCCAGACTAATCAACTTGTTTGATTTGTAGCTCTTTCGGTACTTCGAAGAACATATTTTCTTCTCTACCTTGTACTTCTTCTACCGTCCGGGTTCCAATCAAGTCTTGAATTCGTTCGAGGATCTTGTTCACAAGCTCTTCAGGTGCAGAGGCTCCAGCGGTAACACCGACTTTTACTTTGCCTTCTAACCATTCAGGCTCGATATCTTCAGGACAATCGGTCAAATAGCCAGGAGTACCCAACTTTTCAGCCAATTCCTTTAATCGAGTAGAGTTAGATGAGTTTTTCGACCCTACGACAATCACAACATCAACATCGACTGCCATATCTCGCACGGCATCTTGGCGGTTTTGGGTTGCGTAGCAAATATCGTCTTTGCGAGGGCCTTGGATATGTGGAAAAACCCGACGAAGCTCTTCAATCACATCCGCAGTTTCGTCAACGGACAAGGTTGTTTGGCTCACATAATGCAAGTGAGTAGGGTCTTTAACTTTGTCGACAAGTCCAATAACATCTGCTGGTGTTTCAACCAAATATATACCACCCTGATCGCTTGCGTATTGTCCCATAGTTCCTTCGACTTCAGGATGTCCAGCATGGCCAATCAAGACAACTTCCATATGCTTACGGCTCGCGCGCGCAACCTCCATATGGACTTTGGTGACTAGTGGGCAAGTTGCATCAAAAACCGTTAAATCTCTCTCTTTAGCTTCCTTTCGAACTGCTTGCGAAACACCATGAGCAGAAAAAATCACGATATTATCATCTGGAACTTCGCGTAACTCTTCAACAAAAACAGCGCCTCTTTGCTTCAGCCCTTCCACAACAAATCGGTTGTGAACGACTTCATGACGGACATAAATCGGTGGCTGATAGAGCTCCAATGCACGCTCGACAATACTTATTGCACGATCGACACCTGCACAAAAACCACGTGGGTTAGCTAAAAGAATTTTCATTTCATTGCTCATAATGAGTCTATTGTTACTTCAGTTCATTATTCTACTGACAAAATTTCAACTTCAAAAGTCACATCTTGACCAGCAAGAGGATGATTAAAGTCTACCGTTACTGAATCACCTGCGATTTCAGTAATGATTCCCGGTATTTCCACGCCATCAGGGCCGGAAAATGCCATAACTGTTCCGATTTCCACTTCTGCGTCACCGACAAACTTAGCTCGGTCCATATAGTGGACATTATCAGGGTTTGGAGCGCCAAATGCATCTTTAGCTTGCAGCTCAACAGTTTTTTGCTCCCCAACCTTCAAACCTAACAAACATTGTTCAAAGTTTTCACTCAGACTGCCATCACCCATAACGAACTTAGCTGGTTTGCCCATGTTATAGGTACTATCAGCGACAGAACCATCTTGAAGTTTGATCGTAAAATGCAGGGTCACTGCAGATTGTTGGACAATAGTCGTCACAATATTATTTCCTTGATACTATTTAGAGTTCTCAATTTACAGAGAGCTCAAGCATAAACGCATCACTTTGTTACCAAAAGTAAGCGTAAATTTAACCAATCTCTTGGCCTTTCTTATTACGGAAGCCATCCAGAATAATCATCACAGCACCAATACAAATTGCACTATCGGCAAGGTTGAACGCTGGCCAATGATAACTTCCCCAGAAGAAGTCCAAGTAGTCAACCACAAAACCATGTACAACGCGATCAAATACATTACCGACTGCTCCGCCAATGATTAGGGCGTAAGCAATGTTGTTCCATTTCTCTTTAGCTGAAAGTTTACTCATCCAGTAGGTTAGTAGACCCGTGACCCCAAAGGCAATACCTGTAAATAACCAGCGTTGCCAACCTGCTTGATCACTTAAAAAACTAAATGCAGCCCCATAGTTATGGACATAGAGTAAATTAAAAAAAGGTAACACCTCGATACGATTAGCCCAGCCATAACCCATGGTGTCCATGACTACGAGTTTAATACCAATGTCGATAAGAAAAATAACCATGGCAACCCACAGCCAGCGCACTCCAGAATTCTTAAGAGTTAATGCTTGTTCGTTCATACCATTCCTAAAACTAGCCCCAGTAAAGACTGGGGCTATCGATTGACTAAAAAGTTCCGAATGAAGCTAACATTCGCTTGTTAAGCGAACTTACGCACTTCACCCTCTCCTTCCACGTTAGATACGCAGCGACCACAGATTTTTTCATGACCATCAATACTGCCTACATCAGGTGAATGATGCCAGCAACGATCACATTTATCTGCATCTACCACTGACACCTCAACAAATAGCCCCTCAATATCGGTAGCCTGTGCTGCATCCGATTTCTCACTGATAGGTCTTACAAGCGCTGCTGAAGTGAGCAACACAAAACGCAATTCGTTGGCCAGCTTATTTACTTTTTCTGCAATAGCATCATCAGCGTATAAAATCACTGAAGCCTGCAATGCACTACCTATAGTTTTGTCATTTCGAGCAGCTTCTAGCAGTTTATTTACTGAGCCTCTAATAGTCTGAATGTCAGACCAAAATTCATTATTTAGTGCTTCACCATCGGCAAGACCAAACAAACCATCGAACCATTCACCTGTGAAAACAAATTTGTCACGTTCACCTGGCATCTCATTCCAAATTTCGTCTGCAGTAAATGACATAATTGGCGCCATCCAACGGACCAGAGCTTCAACAATATAGTAAAGTGCTGTTTGACAACTACGCTGGGCATGCCCACCACGTTTAGCCGTGTACTGACGATCTTTAATGATATCAAGGTAGAAAGAACCCATTTCGATCGAGCAGAATTGCATTAATCGCTGTGTTACCCCATGAGTATTGTACTCATCGTAAGCTTTAATGATTTCTTCTTGAGCTGCAAGTGCACGTCCAACAGCCCAGCGATCTAACGCCACCATGTCTTCTGCTGCAACAATATCCGTTTCAGGATTAAAGCCACTAAGATTGGCCAAGAAGAATCGAGCAGTGTTACGAATGCGGCGATAAGCATCAGCGCTGCGTTTTAAAATCTCATCAGAAACGGCCACTTCGCCAGTATAATCTGTTGACGCTACCCATAAGCGCAAAATATCCGCACCGAGCTTGTTAGTCACATCTTTCGGAGCAACAACATTACCAATAGATTTAGACATCTTGCGGCCTTGACCATCAACCACAAATCCATGAGTTAGGACTTGTTTGTATGGCGCTTCGCCCTTCATCGCTATCGATGAAATGAGCGACGACTGGAACCAACCTCTGTGTTGGTCAGAACCTTCAAGGTATAAGTCTGCACTATGACCCTTGTATTCTTCACGAGCATCAACAACAGAATAGTGAGTCACACCTGAATCAAACCATACATCAAGTGTATCCAGCACTTTTTCGTACTTGGCTGCATCATCACCTAGTAAGTCTGAAACTTCCAGATCCCACCATGCTTGGATACCTTTTTGTTCAACTAGCTTAGCAATTTGTTCAATCAACTCTGATGTATTTGGATGCAATTCAGCCGTTTCTTTATGAACAAACAGTGCTATTGGCACACCCCAAGTACGTTGACGAGAGATACACCATTCAGGACGGCCTTCAATCATCCCCTCAATACGGCTTTGCCCCCATTCAGGCATCCATTCAACGCCTTTGATAGATTCAAGCGCTTTGCTACGCAGCCCAGCTTGATCCATAGACACAAACCACTGCGGTGTGGCGCGGAAAATAATAGGGGTTTTATGGCGCCAACAATGCGGATAGCTATGTTCATAAGCATGGTGATGAAGTAACGCGCCTTTTTCTTTTAGCGTTTCAACAACAGCATCATTTGCTTTAAACACATGTTGACCAGCAAACCGCTCAGTATCTGGTAGGTAAACACCATTAGAGCCAACAGGGTTTGCTACTTCTAAATCATATTTGTTACCCACCGCGAAGTCTTCTTGGCCATGACCTGGGGCGGTATGAACCACACCTGTACCAGATTCAGTGGTGACATGATCGCCAAGGATAGCAGGCACGCTAAAGTCGTAAAACGGGTGATCAAACTTAGACAGTTCAAGATCACTCCCTTTAGCAAAACCGAGGTTGTGATAATGCTCAACACCAACGCGATCCATCACATCTTTAGCCAGCTCAGACGCAACGATAATACGCTCAGGGTTTTCCCCTTCCACTTGAACTAATACGTATTCAAGGTCATCACGCAGACATACTGCTCGGTTTGCAGGCAGTGTCCAAGGTGTTGTGGTCCAAATAACGATGGAAATATTACCGTGGCCTTCATGACCTTCCGTCAACGAGAACTTAGACAGTAAAGCCGCCTCATCACTGGCTTTAAAGCGAACATCGATAGATGGGGATACTTTATCTTTATACTCGACTTCTGCTTCAGCCAGTGCACTACCACAGTCCGTACACCAATGGACAGGTTTAAAACCTTTTAGAAGGTGGCCATTATCGGCAATCTTACCGAGTGCACGAATGATATTGGCTTCTGTAGCAAAATCCATAGTGCGGTATGGTTTATCCCACTCACCCATAATACCAAGGCGCTTAAAGCTCTCTTTTTGGCCCTCAACTTGACCAGCGGCATACTTACGGCACTCTTCACGAAATTCAGCAGAAGAGATCTTTTGTCCCGGTTTACCTTTCTTTTTTTCTACCATTAGTTCGATTGGTAGGCCATGACAATCCCAACCCGGAATGTACGGTGCATCAAAACCAGAAAGTGTTTTGGATTTAATAATAATGTCTTTAAGAATCTTATTTAGTGCGTGGCCAATATGAATGTCACCATTCGCGTATGGAGGACCATCGTGTAGAACGAAAGATTTTTTGCCTTTCTTCGCCTTACGGATTTCTCCGTAAAGGTCTTCTTTATACCAACGCTTAAGCATTTCTGGCTCACGATTAGCCAGATTGCCACGCATTGGAAACCCTGTTTCAGGAAGGTTCAGGGTATCTTTATACTCACTCATCGATTCTTAATTCCGTTGTGTTGGGTGACAGTTAGACATTATGCCAAGCAGCGAACTAAACCGCTTGGTCTTTATACTGACGCAGCCACACCCTTGCTGCATCAGCATCCAATTTAATTTGTTGTTTTAGTAAGTCAAAAGACTCAAATTTTTGCTCATCTCGAATTTTATTTAACAAGACGATCTCAAGCTGTTTCCCGTATAAATCTGCATCAAAGTCAAATAAATGAACTTCTAATTGCTGGCGAATACCATTCACCGTTGGCCGAGTGCCTATATTTGCAACGCCACCTATCGGTCGCTCATCTAGACCAAGAACATGAACGGTATACACTCCTGCGACTGGTGAGACGCAACGTTTAAGTGGAATATTCGCGGTAGGAAAACCTATGGTTCTGCCTAACTTTCTACCATGAGCAACTCTACCACTGATGCTGTAATTTCGCCCCAGCATCTTTGAAGTGAGTGGTAGGTTATCACTCGCTAAGGCTTCTCGTATTGCCGTACTACTGATACGCAGTTGCTGCAGACAAAAGCTATGGGTATTCACCACCTCGAAACCATGTTCCTTCCCGGCTGCTTGTAACATTGCAAAGTTACCTTGCCGCTCTCGACCAAAGCAAAAATCATCTCCAACGACCAGAAACTTAACACCCAATCGCCTTACCAACAAGTCACTAATAAAGTCTTGGGCAGTTTGATTAGCAAAACCATGGTTGAAATTGACACACAGCAGGCGGCTAATATCGAGTTTATTTAATTGAGTAAACTTATCTCTCAAACGAGTTAATCGAGCTGGCGCTTTATCTTTAGCAAACAGCTCCAATGGCTGCGGTTCAAAGGTCATGACGGTCGAGGGCAAACCGATTTCTTTTGCCTTATCAGATAGTTTATTTAAAACAACCTGATGGCCAAGATGTACTCCATCAAAGTTACCTATCGTCAGAACACACCCCGCATGATGTGCTTTGATATTGTGGATACCTCGAATCAATTCCATTCAGCGCGTCTAAGTCCTATTAGCTTCAAATTTAATACTACGTGAAACCGACAGATTATATACTAATCATCCTTGCTGTGTCGCGGCTTTTAAATCTTTTAAACGTATACCCATAATCAAAAGCGAAATTACATAAACCGCAGCGCCTCCGCCGATCAAAAGGAATAGCCAAATAACTCGATTAGATAAGCTCCAATTTAACCAGACGGATATATCTTCTAGTTGCCATAAAATAGCGCCAGCCATCAAACCACCAGCAAGGATCGATTTGACAATGAAAACCATAGTTCGTCGAGTCAATTGATATACTTCGGCTAGGTGGAGACCTCTATATAACAATGACATATTCACCAAAGCAGATAATGCTGTTGCGATGGCTAGACCAACATACCCATAGAACCAAGCGAATATAGCGTTAAACACCATATTGGTTACCATGGCGATAATTCCGTACTTAACAGGCGTTTTGGTATCTTGGCGCGAATAGTAACCCGGAGCGAGAACCTTAATCAGCATAAAGTTAAGCAGACCAGAGGCATAAGCCATCAAAGACATGGAGGCTCGTTCAACGTCCGCAGGGCTAAACTCCCCACGCATAAAAAGAACCATTAGCATAGGCTTAGCTAGCACCATCAAACCTAAAGTGGCTGGAACACCGAGCAAGACGACCATGCGAACTCCCCAATCCATAGTCTGAGAAAAGCCAACACTATGAGAATCTACGTGCTTTCGTGACAAAGCAGGTAAAATGACGGTAGCAATAGCGATACCAAACAAGCCTAAAGGGAATTCAAGTAAGCGATCTGAATAATAAAGCCAACTAATTGAACCCGTTTGCAAGAAGCTGGCAATAAAGGTATCAAACAACAAATTAATCTGACTAACAGACACACCAAATAAAGCGGGGATCATTAGTGTCCGAATTTTAACTACTCCAGGGTCCTTCCATCCCCAAGCAGGTTTAACAAACACTCCAGCTTTGACCAAAAAAGGAATTTGGAATAAAAATTGAACCAAACCGCCCAAAAACACGCCAATTGCCAAACCTACCTCAGGCTGAGATATCCTTGGCGATATATACCAAGCCGATAAAATGATCATTACATTGAGGAAAACAGGCGTAAATGAAGAGACGGCAAATTTTCCCAAGGTATTTAATATCGCACCAGATAGAGCAACAAAGGTGATAAACCACAGATAAGGAAAAGTAATCTTGAGCATAAAGCTCGCCAACTCAAATTTTCCGGCAGAAGGGCCACCATTAACCCAATCAAGAAACCAACCAAAGCCAAATAAAGCGGTAACGGCGCCTGAGCATAAAACGCCTAAGACGGTGACGATAGACACTAGAACACCTAAAGTACCCGCTGCTCTCGCGATTAATTGACGTGTTTTATCCATATCACCCGTTGCATGATATTCCGTCAGGACGGGCACAAAGGCTTGGGAGAAAGCGCCCTCGGCAAATAAACGACGCAGAAAGTTGGGGATTTTATTGGCAAAAAAGAACACATCCGCACTTGCGCCAGCTCCCATTAAATTCGCCACAACAACATCGCGCACTAGCCCAAGCACGCGAGAGATAAAAGTCATAGCACTAACAATTAGTCCTGATTGGAGTAGACGTTTACTCACAGCCACCTCGAAAGTCATGTAATACTGATAATTGAGCTCTACTCTACAACAGGAATGTCAGTGCTAGAGTAGATTAGTATTAGCAATGAAAAAAAAATACTGATAGAATCCCCGCCATCTTAACCGTGAAGACCCCTCTAATCCAAAATTTGTTTGGCTTCGATTGGTTTTTGCACAAATCATTTGACATTTAAGTGCAAATGGGGGATATTCCTCGCCCTTAAATTGTCACCGAACTTAAGTTTTTGGGAGTTAGACCCTTGGCAAATAGTAAATCTGCTAAGAAGCGCGCTATCCAAGCTGAGAAACGTCGCCAGCACAATGCTAGCCGTCGTTCAATGATGCGCACTTACATGAAGAAAACTGTTGCTGCTATCGAAGCAGGCGACAAAGCTGCTGCAACTGAAGCTTTTGCTACAGTTACACCAATCCTAGACCGTATGGCAACTAAAGGCCTTATTCATAAGAATAAAGCTGCTCGCCACAAGTCTCGTTTCGCTGCTGCAATCAAAGCTCTTTAATTTGACTCTGATTCCTTTAGCGAAAAAAACCGGCCTAGGCCGGTTTTTTTATATTCTGGAAAGCTAAGTTTATACCTCTGCTGTCTCTGCGCAATATAGGTTATGAAGAAGATGAATCATAGACTTAACTTCTTCACTACTTAACGTGTAAAACACGGTTTGTGCCTCTTTGCGAGTGTTCACTAAACCATCACGACGTAACCATGCTAAATGCTGCGATAATGCCGATTGGCTTAACTCTAACTGACTACATAACTCGCCAACAGAAAGTTCTTGATTATGCAATAAGCATAAAATTTGCAGGCGTCTTTCATTTGCCATGGCTTTAAGTAGTACCACCGCTTTGGCAGAATTCTTTTCCATTTCTTTTAAATTCATCGGCTAGCACCTCTTAAGACAACATAACAACTCGAGCCTGTCATTTACATATTGATACATTAACAAAGCTGATACTAATCTATTTGCATCAAGTAATCTATTTGTGACAACCAAAAATATTAGTACTCGAACAAATCGGTAAAATCAGCGTCACATACATTCTTAACCGCAGGGTGTTGAATCATACGTTCTGCAAAAATAACGTAATACTCTTCTTTGAGCTCTTTAACATGCTCTATCAGTTGCAAGGGTAGATCATTTTCAACTTCCGATATGTAAAGAGAAGGAGCCAACAGAATTACATCGGAGTGATAGCGGGAGAAAGACTTCATCAAAGCTGCATCATCAAACTCTCCTAGAATATTAGGCTGCAACCCCTGATAATCAAACCACTGCAATACTTTTCTCCCCATTGCCGTTCGGCTGCCAGGTATCAACAGTTTTTTCTTTTCTAGTACCGCTGGAAATGTTAGCTGCCCTGTATCGCCATTAGAGAAAAAACCCATATGACATTCCCCAAGCTTTTTACTGTATAAGCCAGGGAGCTGACTTGAATCAACGGGGCAATCAGACAAAATCATATCGAGTTTATGTTGAGATAGCTGCTCAAGAAGCATTTCATGGGTTGATTCAAAACAGCGCAAGTGAATGCTATTATCTGGTGGAACAGCTGTCATGAGGACCTTGCTCACCAGACGTTTAGATAGAGCATCCGCAACCCCAACATCAAACAACATATTGGCTCGCTGGCTGTAATTAACGATATCCAGCATCTCGTAGCTAAGACCAAACATACGCTCAGCATATTTAAAAACCAGTTGCCCTAGCTCAGTAGGCTCAATACCTCGACCACTACGTTTAGTTAGTTTACCTCCCATACGCTCTTCCAATGCCTTTATCTGCCCTGTTACGGTTTGGGGAGTAAGGAACAGAGCATCAGCTGCTTTTGTCACTGAGCCTTGGTTACATACCATCCAAAAGTAATAAAGGTGATTGTAATTTAAGTGCGACATCATCTCTCTCTGTGCTTTCAATATTGTTATCGGTTATAGCAAAACCAGTTTATGACAACAAGTATTCGAAAAAACCGAAATAAAAGCATCAATAAGCATGATTAAGGCGAATTTTACTTCATGTAGAATGACAATTCTGAGTAACCTGCATCACAAAACTTTGTTTTTAAATTCTAACCAGAGAAAGTTTAAATATAAATAATCAATAAAATCAAAAACTAAAAACCATTAGAGCTTCTTAATAAGCAAAAAATCACCGCAACATATAACTGTAATATTAATGACATAATTAACCTCTACTATCGCCAACAGTTTTAATAATTGACCGTAACAATGATTCTGGTCCACGGAGAAAATTTATGAACCAAGCTATTACAACAGCAGCACCTATGTCGAGTACAACTCGATGGTTGCGCTGGGCTAACTTGGCATTCATGCTGTACCTATTTCTTTTAGCAGTATCTATGGTTGGTAGTGGTTTTAAATGGGCAACAGGCGATCAAGCGAAGGTTTTATTTGAATTTGCTTCACATCCAATTGCTGGCTTGATGATAGGTTTAGTTGCTACAGCTCTCATCCAATCTTCAAGTACCGTCACTTCTATTATTGTAGGGCTTGTTGCAGGTGGCTTACCTGTTGAGACTGCTATCCCAATGATCATGGGAGCGAATATAGGTACAACTGTAACCAATACTCTCGTTTCTCTGGGACACATTAGCGATAAAGATGAATTCAAACGTGCTTTTGCCAGTGCCACGATTCATGATTTCTTCAACTTGTTAGCTGTGGCTATTTTCCTACCTCTAGAAATGATGTTTGGTATTTTAGAAAAAGTTTCTCATTGGCTAGTTTCACCATTTCTGGCGACAGGTGACATGAGTATTAAGGGGCTAAACTTCATCAAGCCTATTACTAAACCCGTTGTCGGAGCACTCAAAGAACCATTGAGTACCTTTGGCGATACAATGGGCGGTGTGATGCTTATAGCTATCGGTATCGCAACCATTTTTGTAGCGATTACCGTGATGGGTAAATTGATGAAAAGCCTGATGGTTGGGCGTGCTCGTGAGATCCTCAAAAGCGCAATTGGTCGCGGCCCAATCCATGGCATCTTATCTGGATCAGTAGTTACAGTATTAGTACAGTCTTCTTCAACAACCACAAGCTTAATGGTGCCTTTAGTTGGCTCTGGCGTATTAAAAGTGAGAGATGTTTATCCCTTTACTTTAGGTGCCAACATAGGTACATGCATTACAGCATTGTTAGCGGCAACGGCTGTATCAGGTGAATTCGCTGTGTTTGCACTTCAAATAGCTCTAGTGCACCTATCATTTAATATACTAGCAACCCTATTTATTTTTGGTATTCCAGTACTTAGAGAGCTACCTGTTAAAGCTGCAGATATCATCTCAGACATGGCGGTAAAAAATAAAGCGGTTGTCGCTGGCTACCTCTTAGCTGTGTTCCTAGTCTTACCTGGCACTATCCTAGCACTCAGTGCGTAACATAAATTAATCTTTAACTCAAATTTCAAAAGTATTATTTTACCCTACCCCCGCAAAATTAATTTGCGGGGGTTATGCGATCTAAAAAAACATAATGGAATATATACTTAATTGAGTTTAATCCGTCTTATAAATTCATCAAGGTTATGACCATTGTTTGGTATCCTAATACGACAAAATTGATTGTCAATATACTTATAAGTCTTTTTAAAACCTTTAGCTGGAGTCACTTTAATACCTAAATTTCTAAAATATTTTTCTGCATCAACATCTTTACACTTTACCAAAAATATTGGTGTCTTTTTACTGGTAGGAAATACCTCAATACCACACTCCCTGATTGCACATAATATTTTTTCTTTGGTTTGAATAGTCCTATTAACTGAGTCTCTCAAGAAATTATCGACTGAATCTAATGCAATAGATGCAATCTTTAGCGATGAAATAGGTACACAAAATGGAATTATTGAACTGTTAAATAAAGGTATAAGATCACTATTAACAATAGCATAGCCCAAGCGTATTGAAGCTAGACCAAGGCCTTTTGAAAAGCTTCTAACTACGATAAGGTTATTAAAGGTTTCTGTTAATTTAATCATTGACTCAGAGTCATCTAAGTAATCTCCATATGCTTCATCTACAACGAGTATACTTTTATTTTCTTTACATTTTTCCAATACCGATATAAGTTCTTCTCTATCATAAATATACCCTGTAGGATTATTTGGATTATCAATATATATTAAAGATTCTGGATATAATGAGATATTATTCAAAAGGTCTTCAAAATTTTCACTAGGAATATATTCACCTCCTGAAACTTCCCACTCCGTTACTACATCATAAAACTGAGGCCCAATACCAAGCATTACTTTATTATTCTTTGTGGCAATTTTATGAAATATATTAGACAATAAAGCCATTGATCCATTTTCGAGAAATACACATTTTGGACTAATGGAATACATCTGACCTATTTTATATTTAACTAAATCTAAATTCTCACTACTATAATATTTTTTAAGATCATTAATCTCTATATTAAATGAGCTAGAATTAATTGGTGAACCATGTGGGTTAATACCAAGATTGCAATCTATCTCATAATTTTGGGGAATATAACTATCATTACTTTTGATAAGATTATCATTTACAAATCCTTAAAATCGATTTTTTATATGAATCAAATAAAAACAACATAATTCCAAACCAAATACCTGAGAAAACAATAATATCATTAATTGATATAGGCTCATCGAATATAAAAATAGCAACAAAGAATATTACGGTGGGGCCAATATACTGAAGAGCACTTAAAGTTGTATAATCTATCATTTTAATCGCATAGCCCATACATATGAGTGGTATGCTTGTAACCAAACCAGATAGAATTATCAAATTATCATTTATGATGACATTTAAAGAAGTCTCTAAATTTAGAGTAAAGTATGTTAATGCAATAGGTAACATGAATATCACCTCAATATAAAAACCCTCAATAGCATTTACTTTAATAATTTTCCTTATAATTCCATAAAAACTATATGTCATCGATAATATAATTGAAACCCAAGGAATCTCATCCAAAGAAAAAATGTCGTACTAATAGAAAATATAACAATAAATATTGATATTTTTTGTAGATTAGATGTTTTTTCTTTTAATATTATACTAGCCAAAAATATAGACAATATTGGTGATATATAATATCCTAAACTTGCCTCAATTGTCATGTTATTATCTATAGCCCAAACATAAACCCACCAATTAGCTCCATTAAGCAACCCTGTAATCATTAGAAAAAAAATTTTAAATCTATCTAATTTTTTCACATCCGTTTTTTTTAATCTATAAATATAAAAAAATGGCAGAATAGAAAAGAATGAAAAAATCACTCTATATGAAATTATTAGGCTAGAGTCTACACCATCAAAAATCTTAAAGTAAATAGGAGCAAGACCAAGAAACACATAAGTAGAAATACCTAGAATTACTCCAAATTTTTTTGTTCCATTTTATTAAATTAACTTGTTAAATTGGGTAAAATATTCATCATATTTAGATAATGGCTAATTGCTATGAAGAATCCAAAAACCATAACCGTCAAAGCAATAAATGTACCTCCTGGCACTCTAAAGCCTTCCGTGATTTTTGAGGATCTTCTAGTTTTAATAACCAAAATAGCGGGGATAATACAAGTCCATATAGTAGCAATAGCGCCTGCATAACCAATAGCAGTTACAAAGCCGAATGGGAATATAATAGAAAAAATTAGTGGAGGAATAAATGTTATAAACCATGATTTCGTTCTACCACTTTTATTATCTTCAAATTTGAAAAAATCTGAGATGAAATCGAAAAGCCCTAATCCAACGCCAATAAAAGATGATATTATTGCAGCTAATGAAAAAGAAAAGCTTGCTTTTTCTATAATATCACCACCTACTCTATTTGATAAGGATGAAATTAAAAAATCAACATTACCACCATTATTTATTATTGGAATAAAACCCTCCCTAGGAATATTACCAAATATACAAAATATCCAAACAATATAAAAAGACAAAGCAATAAGAGTTCCAAGTGATATTGCTTTTACAGCCTTTTTCTCACTTCCATAATAATTTCTCATTGTTGATACAGAATGATGATAGCCAAACGATGTCAATGCTACAGGGAAAAGAATTAAAGACTTTATAGCATAGTTATCATCCTTATTTTTATAATCCATCAATATATCTGAATTTATACTGAAAAATAAATCATAAGTTAAGATAATAAAACTTAAAAACATAAAAATAACTAGCAGCACTGATGCTCTATCAACCGCTCTAGTGGAACGCCAAACAAAAAATGAAAGAAAAAAAACTGATAGGAATGATAATAACTTCTCATTAACCTCGAATATATCACCGAGCAAGAGTCCTATTGAGGTTATGTAAGCATATAAAATTATAAATCCAACAAAATATACAGAAACATTATTAATGAAACTAACATTTTTGCCTAGGATATCTTTAGTAATGGTACTGTATGAAGCTTTTGATGGAAATCCTTTCAAAGACTCTAATAACATAGCACCAGACAATGTCATAATTATCATCGTTGCACTCATTATTAAGATTGACCAAAAGAACCAACCTCCAGCTCCTGCAGTTGGTAAGCCCAGCATACCAGCACCAACGCATACGGTTGCGATAATACACGCACCACCCCAAATAGATGGTGAGGAATTAGTTTTATTCATAGGATATAATTCTCAGTATTTAAAACTTTACAGCGAAGTTAAATATTAATCGATACAATAATTGACATTATAGTAATGATTTTATTGAAATCATCATATTACCTAAAAAGTCATTACTATAAAACATTATTTATATCTGACCCACAGATAACAAACAAATTACCGATATAGATCACAAAAAAGCCACTTTTTAATATGTAGCTTAATTTTAATGGAATTTAAATTATTAAATTTAAATTCCATTAAAATAAATCACTTTATTATTATTTTAATTTAATAATATAATTGATTTTTGTAATTATGAAACATAAACATAACAATGAAAATCTCCGTAATACACTTAAAAAATCGATTGAAAATCCATTTGTAATGATGCACCGTTACATCATTACAAACTGTATAGGATGATTTACAAACTATGATAGAGATTAAAACAACAACAACTGATGTCCCGCTTAGAGGAGCTGATCTCAGAGAAAACGCTTTTACAATCTACCAATCATTACTAGAAAGTTTTGATACTGATGAATTGATGCTTTTAGAGTCTCTCGGCATAAACTCCGTAGATTCTAGAGTTTCTATGATTGGCATAAACCCTGTGTTCACTATTAATATAAAAGATAGAGTCGTTACTATACAAAGCAACACCGAATTTTTACATAAAATTAAGATACATGATGATATAGCATCACTTATAGAATCATCTTGTGATATATCATTTTATCAGCTTAAAGATAAAAATCTGGTTTGGGAATTTTTAAAGGATCTTGAAAAAAACTTTATCCAAGTACCTAAAGATAAGTATGGAATCTTGACTTTTTGCTGCTTTTCCTATGAAACTATTCACTATATTGAAACAATTCCGCAGGCTATTAATAATGATAAAAATGATAAAAATGATGTAACTTTGATTCTCTATCAATCACAATTAGTTATTGAAGAAAATAAAGCAGAACTTATAAACTATACACTACCCGGCGTTAGGGATGTTTGTGTTAATAGTTTAATAAAAAAAGCTTCGAACTTTGATAATTTAGATGAAAAAGAGCAGATTAAAACTAAAAAATTTAGTATAGCCCAAGAAACAAAACGTGATGGATATTTTAAAAAAGTTAGAAAAGCATTACATCATATAAATATAGGTGATATTTATCAGGTTCAGATAGGGCACAAGATCCAAGTAAAAGCGGAAATTACACCAATTGATGTATACAGAAGACTACGACAATTGAATCCATCACCATATATGTATTTATGTAGCATTGGTGGTGAAACAATAATTGGGGCAAGTCCTGAGTTATTTTTAAGAATCAATACAGAAAATGAAATATTAATGCGTCCGATTGCAGGTACATTAGGTAAAAAGAAAGGAGTTAATATCACTAGTGCAAAAAAACATTTACAGTCAGATATAAAAGAAGTCGCTGAGCATATGATGCTAGTTGATTTATGCCGTAATGATATATATCGGTTCTGTAATACTAATTCACTAAATGTTTCGTCTTTATTAGATATCGAAGAGTATTCTCACGTATATCATATGGTATCAACAGCTACTGCAACTTTGAAGCAGGACACTGATAAGTATGATGCTATTGTCGCATCATTCCCAGCAGGCACTATGACAGGTGCTCCCAAAGTAAGAGCTATGGAGATTATTTCCAAATTAGAAGATAGTGAGAGAGGTAGATATGCAGGAGCTCTAGGCATCCTTGGAATGAAAAGTAATTATATAAATACAGCACTTTGCATCCGAACAGCTACTGAAGAAAATCAAGTTTATACTCTTAGAGCATCTGCAGGAGTTGTTTCAGACTCCGAGGAAAACTCTGAATATTTGGAAACTCTTCACAAAATGGGTTCTATGTTCAAAGCCATTACCGGAGAGGAAATATCATGCCATGTAGAGTAATAATAGTTGATGCCTATGATAGTTTTGTTCATATATTGGCAGCATATTTTGAACAGTTAGATTGTAACGTAACTGTACTAAGAAATGATGACCCAAAATTATTAGCCCTCATTGATCCACTTCATAATGACATAATTGTATTGGGTCCGGGTCCTGGGCACCCTATGCAATCTGGTTACAATAGTATTCTAGATAAAAATGCAGGGAGATTACCTGTACTTGGTGTATGTTTGGGGCATCAAGCTATCGCTTTATATTATGGTTGTACTATTGAATATGCTAATAATCTGGTACATGGAAAAACAAGTATAGTTAAACACGACGGTAAAGGATGTTTCTCATCCATAGACGAAAGCAACTTTAAAGTTATGCGTTATCACTCTATTGTCGTAGCAAATAAAAATATACCGAAACAAATGGCACCTACATCTTATTCAGATGATGATAGTTACATTATGGGATTAAGACATAACTATTTCCCCGTAGAGTCTATACAATTTCATCCAGAAAGCATTGGTACTGATAATGGCTTAGATTTGATAAGAAACTTCATAAAAACTTACACCAACTATAATAAGGATTAAAAAATGTTTAATTACTCTAACAATAATAGTTTTAATAAATTCAAAAATCATTATGAGCCAATTTCTTTAGCCTATAGAGACTTAAGAATTACGGAAAGCAAACTTATAAATTGGAAAGAGGAACAGCTCAGAAGAGTTATTAAACATGTACAAAAAAACTCCCCATTTTAGAGTAAACACCTAAGTCATATTGATTCATCAAAAATGACTTTAGATAATCTACACCAATTACCATTCACAACTAAAGATGACCTACGTGAACAAATGCTGAAGATTTTGTCGGGCTCTTTAAATGACGGTCTATACTACTATGAAACTACAGGAACGACAGGTCCAGCAACCCCATGTCCTAGAGATATAAACGAAAGCTATGCCAGTAATCTACAATTACAGTATGCATACGAGGACATGATTAAGGCTATTTTCCCTGCTAACCATAAGCCGATTTTAGGTATTCTTGGACCAACTGAAGTTCATTCTTTTAGTGACACATTGGGTTCTATTGCTTCCAATATTGGAATTTGTCACGCCAAAATTTGGCCAGGTTCACCTATCATCGGTTTTGACAAGTGCCTCAATCTCATACGTGATTTGAATATTGAAATTATAGCTACTTCACCAGGGCAAGTTATGACTTTGGCTAAAGAAGCGATTAAACGTGGATTGGATCCAAAAAGAGACTTCAAAATTAAAGCTTTCATGCTGAGTGGTGAGCTGTGTACTCCAGAACTCGCCGAAAATCTTGAGAGTATATGGGGGGCAAAAGTTTATAATAGTTTGTACGGTTCTCAAGAAGCTTTTGTCATAGCATCATGTACACCAAATGGCAAGTTGCGCCCACATTTACCCAACTATATTATTGAATTAATAGATCCAATTACAGGGAAATACCTCGGTGAAACTGGAGAAGGTGAACTGGTAGTAACTTGCTTGGTTGACGGACTAAAACCACTCATCCGCTATCGTACTGGCGATATCGTATCAATTAGGTCTAAAACCGATAAACCCCTTTTTGAAAAATATGAAATTGAAGTAGTTGGTAGAGTAAAAGATTCCGTTAAATTAAATAATAGCTACTTTACAGCTGCACAAATAGAATCGAGTCTTATAAAAGATATTCATAACTGCCTTGGTTACCAAATAGTTCTTACCAATAGCAATGACCAAGACTCCATTATAGCCAAGTTAGAAATACCTGGCTTATCTTCAAATGAACGACGGTCGTTAATAACAGAAACAAGCCTACGTATTCTAAAATCTTTAGGCTGTAATAGTACGATAATGATCGTAGATGACTTATCTGAACATGTAAACCTTGGTGGTTGGATTAAATGGAAGGCCGCAAGATTAATAGACAGCCGTCTAGCAGATGAAGTTTCAGAGCCAGATGCAGAATTGAGTGCTCATGATTTAATGGAAAGGCTCAACAATATATGAACCTTGTTGCCAAACCTATAAATAATAATCACCAAGACTATGAAAAATTGAGAAAATGGCGAGATAACTATATTGGTTTTAATCCTGCTAACGAAGCAAACTTTAGGTATTGGGAATTAATTAGAGATGAGTTCTCTTACTCTTTTGCTTTTCACTATCAGGGGCAATTAGTCGGAAGCGTACGCTTTACTCCTCTAGGTCACGGAATCACAATGGGAGAAAGGCAGCTAGATATCATGAGGTTCGTTTCTTCACCCCTTAAGACTTTAGAAGTAAACAGACTTGTAATTGATAAAAAAGCTAGAGGTAAAGGAATTATGCATGAGTCATTATCGCATTGCTTTAATTGGATTTTTTCCAATACTACCCATCAGAACTTAATTGCCCTGTGTTCACCACGTATGGTTCCTCTATACCACACAATAGGTGCTAAAACTATTGGTTATAATATTGGCCATGAGACAAATAAAACCTACTCACTAATAAATATTAAATTAAAGGATCTAAACAATGTCAGATTTTAAAAAACGTCTTGATAACGCTATTTCACGTGAATGGCAACATATTAAGAATGGTGTTTTTTGGAATAATATAATGTCCAAACCTGTCGACAGTGAAGTCTATAAATTGATGATGGAACAAATATTTCATTACACTCGTCACAACTAAATAAACCAAGCAGCTTCAGCTTATTGTACATCTCCTGAAAATCGTAGATTGCTTCGCTTTGTATATAAACATGCATTAGAAGAGCTAGGGCACGAAAATATGGTCATTCACGATCTTAAAAGTGTTAATCTATATGATGAAAATTTTAGAGATAAAAATCCATTACCGGCTACTCAAGCTCTAATTTCTTATTTATACAAAGTAGCACTTGATAAAGGAGCCGTCGCAAGGTTAGGCTATAGCTATTGGGCTGAAAGTTGCTATGATCATATAGACCCATTACTTAAAAAATTATCCAATGACTTAAATCTAACAAAAAACAATATGACTTTTTTCATAGCCCACTCCGAAATTGATTCTAGACATGCTGAAGAAGTAAATGAAGCCATTTCATTTTGCGAACCGACAGAAGAAGAACAGGAAGATATTATAAACACAGCGGTGACGACTTTATATTTAACAGGACAAATTTTAGAGCAAGTATATCGAGAATATTTATCACCTGTTTATAAATAATAAATCTTTATCTAATCAATAATTAACCGCCACATACTTTGTGGCGGTAAGAATACTTCACAGGGTATAAATAATGAAAATTTGCGTAATTGTTGGCTCTAATAGACTTCACGGAATTAGTAGGCAGGTTTGTAAATTAATAAAACAATATATAAAAGGGAAAGCAGAAGTTTCTTACATTTATCTATCAGAAAAAAACATTGAATTATGTGATGGTGATAACAAGTGTTCCCATCAACCTTGTTCAATTAATGATGATATGGAAAGTATTGTTAGAGAAATGTTTAAAGCCGATGGCATTATTTACATGCCAGTTATGCATGCATATGGCACAAATAGTCGCTTTCAAGCTTTTTTAGAGCGTGCTGGTTACGGATATTTTCGACCATTGGACAGGCCACTAAAAGACAAGGTCGCATCAGTAATTGTTATAGGTCGCCGATATGGACATACATCTGTATATTCCCAGATAGTTCTCAACATTATGCTAAATAAAATGATTTTGGCTGGTTCTGGTTTTCCTGTTCTGTTCATGGGTATGCTCGGTCAAGCTTCAGATGACCTTGAAGCACTTGAAGCACTTGAAGAGACATTGGATAGAATGATTTCGGTTTCTTATAGGCTTAATGCAGGGATACTCATTAAGGAGCAAGTATATGCCTAGTGGATCATTTGTTTTCATTATATTGGCATTTTTTATCATACTATCACTTCTTTATAATTTTTTGATTATCACTATTCCAAAATTTTTTTTAACCTATACCAGGTTGAAAATACGGTACTGCTATCAATTAAAAGAAGAAAGAGTAAAAGTTGGTAGTGTAAACTGGAGTTTTTTACGTGGAGGAAAAGGTTTACCAGTTATTCTATTGCCAGGTTTTGGTAGTCATAAATATCAATGGGGAAACGAGATTTATAAATTAACTTCAAATTATGAACTTATTATTCCAGATTTACCAGGTGGTGGAACAACAAGAGTTTCACCTGACGCTGCTCTTACTCCAATAGCTCAAGCCGAGCGTGTTAGTGACTTTATAGATAAAATAGATATAAAACAGCCATGTATATTAATTGGAGCTTCTGTCGGTGGCCTAATTGCAGGTATATTGATAAAGCAAAAACCTACTATTGCTAGAAAATTGATACTGATTGGACCTGCAGGTTTTAAAGGAGAGAGAAAGACTGAAGTCATAGAAAATTATCTTCATAACGGTCAACATCCATTTAGTTACACAAATTATAATCAGCTTAAAAATCTTTACGCACTGCTTTTTTATAACCCACCTAAGATTCCAAAGTTAATTGGAAACTATCTAGCACGTGTTAACAAAAAAGCCATACATATACGTGAACGTTATGCAAAAGACATGCGACCCTTTATTCTTGACGGTCTAGATGGAGCATTAGATAAATTTCCAAATCAGATACTAATTATTTGGGGAAAGTATGATAATATATTTGATCACACTAATTCTATTCAATATTCTAACAAATCAAATAATATTTACACTCATATAATCGAAGCAGGTCATCTCCCTTATCTAGAGAAGCCGGATAAAGTCTATAATTTGATACTTAGATTTTTAAATGATAACAATTATTAATAGATTATTACCAAAATATGATAACTAATACTATAAAAAATATGAAAGCCTTAGATGTTTTACTTTGCCTCTTAGTTATGATTCTCTGGGGATCTCAAGTAACTGGAGTGAAAATAGTCTCGGAGGAAATCCCACTGTTTACTATATTGTTAATTAGATTCTCAATTATAAGTGCATTTTTATTTCCATTTATGAATAAAGTAGATATAAAAATTTTATGTAAAATGGCAATTATTTCATTATTCTCGACTAGTATTCATTTCTTTTTACTTTACCAAGGGATAGCTTTAATTCCAGCAGCGACTTCCGCTGTTATATATCAACTAACGCCTATATTCACAATTATACTCTCAGCATTAATATTGGGGGATAATATAAAAAAATCCTCTATACTAGGCATATCAGTTGCTTTTGTTGGCATTATATTCATGTTTGGCGGAATAGACCTAAAAGCAAATATTATAGGAGGAATATTCGTTACTCTTGCCGCTTTTTCATTTTCCATTGGAACTGTTTTGACCAAAAAACTGGGCCCATTCGATCCTATTAGCATGAACTGCTTTTCAGCTATTTTCTCAATTCCTTTTATGCTTACGATGGCCTTAGCGAAGGAAGGCAATATCTTTACGGCACTTAGCCAAAGCTCAGTAATGACATGGCTTGTTTTATTATATGTAGCGCTCAGTGGAGGAGTTATAGGTTTTGCTATCTGGTACCATTTACTCAATAGGTATGCAATAACAACTCTATCGCCCTATACTCTCCTAATTCCGCTGTTTGCAGTATCTATTAGTGAATCACTACTTCATGAAGGTTTAAACTTACACTTCATTTTAAGCTCTGTAACCATCATTATAGGAGTTGCCATGACACAGATTAATTTCACAAGACACTTAAATTTTAAAAAATAAACATATAGATTGTAATTTAATCTATATAAAATTTTTAGTATAATTAAACTAGTCAGTTTATAACACTAATTGACTAGTTATTAAAAATTTTATTTTTTAGAAAATCTTCTATTTTTTTATCTTGTAAATTAGCAGCCCCTCGTGTTATTTTAGAAATGCTTACACCTAGATTACAAGCAATTTCTCGTTGTGGACTTTTACTATTTATAAGTTCGTTATAAATATTTAAACGATCTGAAATATCTTCTATCTCTTTCTTTGTAAGAATACAATTCAATATTAGCTCCATATCCGAAGTTGAATTTATCCGATACAAGGTCTTGATTAACATTTCAAATGCTTGCTTGTTAGACATAGCTCTACCCTTTTAGTAAAAAATACAAATCCATTAGTCTAGATTATTTTTTAATATTAGTACTAATTGAAAATTAACATGCATAAGTTTGATCATAGCGAATGTTAACTATAATTTAAATAGATATTATTCTTAAAGAAAAGATTAAGTTTTTATTGGTAAAAATACACAATAATAAAAAATCATAGTGTGTTCATCCGCCAAAATCGGATGAACTCTCACCGTAGTTTAAACTGCAACAGAGGCCGTAATTGCAGGATAAGGTTCATATCCTTCTAATTCAAAATCTTCTAGCTTGTAACCATAGATTGTATCAGGTTTTCGGTTTAGTTTTAGAGTAGGAAGCTTCCTTGGAATACGAGATAATTGTTCTTCAACTTGTGCCATATGATTGTTATAAATATGTGCATCTCCGATCGACATTATCAACTCTCCAACTTCTAAATCACATTGCTGGGCCAACATATGTACCCACAAAGCAGCTTGAGCCGTGTTAAATGGGTGACCCAAGAACAGATCGTTGGACCGAACTGTGCACATTAAGTTTAATTTATTGTCTGATACTTGAAACTGGTATAACAAATGACAGGGAGGAAGAGCCATTTTTCCTGCACGAACATTTTCTTTAGGGCTAAGCTTTTCAGTAGGTAAATACTCCACATTCCAAGCATGAAAAAGAATACGACGAGATGTAGGATTGTTTTTTAACAAATCAACCACATAATCAATTTGATTGATCGGTCCCCCTTCTTTACATTCCCATGCAGTCCACTGTTTACCATATATAGGGCCTAAAGAGCCATCTTCTAATGCCCATTCGTCCCAAATCTTTGAATCTAAATCATTGATATTGGTACTACCGGATATGAACCAAAGTAACTCATTCACGACACCTTTAAAGAAAACCTTTTTAGTGGTTAAAAGTGGGAACCCTTTCGATAAATCAACACGATACATACGACCAAATACCGAGCGAGTCCCAGTTCCAGTTCTGTCAGATTTTTGCCCACCATTTTGATACACATCTTCCAACAACTCTAAATATTGTTTCACATTTGTTCCTTATTTTATTTCGTCTGCTGTGGGATCACATCTTTATAGTGGCCACGTTTATATGCCCACAACATCATCAAAATGCCGCCAATAACCATAGGCAATGACAAAATTTGACCCATGGATATAAAGCCGCCAAATAATCCTAAGTGCGCATCGGGTTCACGAACATATTCAACTAAGAAACGGAATGAACCATAGCCCGCTAAAAACAATCCAGACACGGCGCCAAGTGGACGCGGCTTTTTGATAAACCAATTCAAGATCAGAAACAAAACAATCCCTTCAAGGGCCATTTCATATAACTGAGAAGGATGGCGAGGTAGAGGCCCGCCGGTTGGGAAAACCATTGCCCATGGCACATCCGTTACACGTCCCCAAAGCTCGCCGTTCATAAAGTTACCAAGTCTACCCATACCTAAACCAAAAGGAACCAGTGGGGCGATAAAGTCAGCAACACCGAAAAACGTACGGCCATTCTTTTTGGCATACCAGAACATGGCGCTAATCACACCCAACAAACCACCATGGAATGACATGCCGCCAGTCCAAACTTTAAATAAGTAAAGAGGATCTTGTAGGAAGAGATCAAAGTTATAGAATACAACATACCCGATACGACCGCCGATGACGACCCCAAGGAATCCAGCAAACAAGAGATCCGAAACCTGTTCCCTTGTCCAACCGCTATCTGCTTGGTCTGCTCGCCTATTAGCCAACCAGAGAGCAAACGCAAAACCAATTAAATACATCAAACCGTACCAACGAATTGATAAAGGCCCAAGTGAGATCAAAACGGGATCGATATTGGGGAATTCAAGGAATCCTTGAGACATAAAACTACCACTCTTTTGGTGTTAAGATAATTTAATGAGAGTTCGTTACCACAGCATAGTTCCCGCTACAAAGAGCAAAAACACCGCAAAGATTTTTTTCAATGCATTAGTCGGCAAAGATGTCGCCATTTTAGCACCAATACGTGTCGTCAACATGGACGCTGATGCAATCGCGAGAAGGGCAGGTAAATAAACATAGCCCAAACTATACATTGGCAGAGATTGTGCCTGATAACCATGCAAGATGAAACCTATCATTCCTGCCATGGCAATAAAACACCCGCACACTGAGGAAGAGCCAACAGCCTTGCGCATTTCCACACCATGACGGTTAAGAAAAGGAACAGACAACGAACCTCCACCAATACCTGCAAGGCTTGATACCATACCTATACCAGTTCCAATAGAGATAGTCGCCAAGTTGCCTGGCATGGTTTTAGTGCTCTGCCTTTTAATCGAGAACAACATTTGGATAGCCAAACCTAACACAATAAAACCAAAGACCTTAGGCAAATATTCAGTTGGTAACCATTCGGCAATATTTGCTCCGAAAAAACCACCAACAATAACTCCAGGCATCAACCACTTAACAACATGGATATCAACATTTCCGAGCTTGAAATGATTAAAAGCTGAAGAACCTGAAGTGACAATAATTGATGCAAGAGAAGTAGCTAACGCTATTTGCATGCTAATTGCGGGATCAATTCCGGCAAGCGGCAAAAGAAATAATAAAGCAGGCACTACAATTAAACCGCCGCCAATACCTAGTAGCCCTGCCATTATCCCCACAATCCCCCCAAGAAGGACTAGCATGGCCAAAAATTCAATATTCACATCGTTCCTTTTTTATTTTCCTGCGCGGATAAAGCCAGAGAAGCCTTTGTCAGCAAAGAAGCTTTTCATCATCGCATAAATATCATTACCATATGGCTTCATCAAGGCCTGAGCTGCTAGTTCCTGTAATTCGTGGCTGTCCGTATGCCGAAGTAAATATTTAACTTTCGCCACATTGGAGGTATTCATACTCAAACTTCGATATCCAAGACCGACCATAAGCAGAGCGCCAATAGGGTCGCCAGCCAACTCGCCGCAAATACACACAGGTAACTTAAGTTGTTCACAAGTTTGATGGATATGCTCAAGCGCCATCACAACAGAAGGGTGCATCGATTCATAAACGTCAGCCACCCGAGCATTATTTCGATCAACCGCCAGCAAGTATTGAGTGAGATCGTTGGTTCCTATAGATACAAAGTCGACTTTTTCTGCGATAAGAGGCAATAAATATATCATTGAAGGGACCTCAACCATGACTCCAATCGCTGGCATAGCAATTCTACTGTCTTGCTTAGCAAGTTCTTGATGAGCACGTTCGATCAACTCCAAAGCACTATCAAGCTCCTGAGTTCCTGAAACCATGGGAAGTAGAATACTGAGATTTTGATGATCGACGCTCGCTTTCATCATAGCTCTTATTTGCATAACAAAAATATCAGGATGATCAAGGGTAAAACGAATTCCTCGCCACCCAAGGAAAGGATTATCTTCCTCGATAGGGAGGTAAGGTAAAGCTTTATCTCCCCCTATATCTAAAGTGCGCATTACAACACGCTTATCAGGATAAGTGCTAAGAACCGATTTATATTGGAGAACCTGCTCCTCCTCAGATGGAAAGCGGTGGTGGAGTAAAAAAGAAATTTCAGTTCTGTATAAACCCACACCATCAACGCCTTGATTTATCGCTATGTTAGCATCAGCGCTAAGTCCGGCGTTGAGCATTATTTCGATACGTACATTGTCCTTGGTCTGCGCAGGCTCAAGAGCTTTTTGGTTAACTAAGGTGGCAAGCTCCCCCTCTTCTTCAACCAACTCTCGATATTCCCTCAGCAGTTGGTGATTAGGTGAGATAAATAGCTTGCCACTGTACCCATCAACGATGCCATCCCTACCATTAATTTCCCTTAGGTTTAACGTAACCCCCATCACAGTGGGGATACCGAGAGCACGAGATAATATTGCTGCGTGAGAGTTTGCCGCACCTTCAAGAGCGACAACGGCAAGTAACTTTTCTCTCGGTATGGATGCAAGTAATGTTGCTGTCAACTCACGAACGACCAGAATTACAGGTTTTTCAAATTCTGGTTGACACCTTTCGGTATTTTGGAGAAAAAAAAGTAGGCGCTGTCCGAGTTCTTTCACATCCTGAGCCCGTTCACGCATATACACATCTGACATTTTTGCAAAGCGATTAGAATAATTCTCAACCACTTGCCTCAATGCCCAGTCAGCTCGGTCTCCTTTTTGCACCTGACTTTTGAGATCCTTGCGGAGCATAGGGTCATTGAGCAAGTGGGTAAAAAGATCAAAGATAGCCAATGCGTCTTTATTGATTTCACCATCAAACTTTTTTCGCATTCTACGAAAATCACCGAGAGCTTCTTCAATCGCTAACAGTAATACCTCTTGCTCACGTTCGATATCTAAAGTGGATGCTGGGTACACCTCTGATAAATCAACTAGAGTGTCATCCCAACGAAACTCGCCAATTGCAACACCAGAAGAGGCAGCAATACCTCTAATATCATCTTGACCTTTCTCTAGACGCCATTGGCCTTGGCTTTGGGCATGAGCAATAATCACAGCTAACTGAGCCGCAAGCGTTACTAAAAATGACTCTTCAATTTCATTGAATTGACGGGGTTGCCTTTGCTGAACGACTAAAACGCCAAGTACTTGCCTGCGGTAAATAATGGGGGTGCCAAGAAAGCTGTGATAGATCTTCTCACCAAGTTGAGAGAAGTATTTGAAATTAGGGTGCTTTGAAGCTTCTGCAAGATTTAGAGGTTCAGCACTACGCTTAACTAAACCGACCAGCCCTTCGCTGAAGTTTATGTGGATTTTTTTTCCTTTGAATTTAAGCCCCTGTGTAGCCATCAACTCTAAACGCTGCATGTCTTCATTGGCAAGGTAAACAGTACAGCACTCAGTCTTCATAGCACTGCACGTTTGAGTAACGAGAACCTTTAAGGCCTGATGAATATCATCTAATTTGGATACCTGTTCAACAATGTCCCTTAGTTGAGAAAGCATGTCTACCCTCTTCTATGCTTATGCTTATGCTTGCGCTTACCTTTCGCTTTACGCTCCTTAAATGGCATAGCCACCGAAGAGAACTCTTTCATTGCCCTGCGGTAAACATCCCGTTTAAAAGACACCACTTGCCTTACAGGGTACCAATAACTTACCCATCGCCAACCATCAAACTCAGGGGCATTTCCTCGTTGCATATTAATCCGTGTTTCATCACAGTCCAAACGAAGAAGAAACCATTTCTGTTTTTGTCCAATACAGACAGGTTTGGAGTCCCAGCGAACCAATCTTTTGGGTAACTTATATCTTAACCAATGACGACTCGTTGCTACTATCTTAACATCCTTATCAGTAAGACCAACCTCTTCATATAACTCCCTATACATTGCCTGCTCGGGAGTTTCACCATCGTCAATTCCTCCTTGAGGAAATTGCCATGAATGTTGTCCGTATCGTTTAGCCCAGAAGACCTGACCATGGTTGTTACAAATTACTATCCCCACATTCAAGCGGTAACCATCGCCATCTATCACTGGCCAACCTCTAATAAATTCTTAATTACTGTGATTTTTCCACATATCCCCAGATGTAGCAAACTTACTCTTCCAATTGACACATAAAACATGCACTGCAAAGCAATTTATGAATAGAATCCCTACTACTAAATAGTTATTCACATTACAATGCGATGCTCACCACATTTATTCACCTTTTCTGTGTATAAGTATGTGAAGAATTCAAAAAACAGAGAACAACTTAGTCTTAACATTAAAACCAAAGATAAATTTCTCGACCAAATAAGAATACAAATTTAATTAAAATCAGAATGTTAAATGTAAACTTATAGTGGTAACACTGAACAGTTAAGGTTAGAATCACTACTCAAACTTAGATCGGTCAAAGATCCATCAAGGCTCAATTTATCCACAAAATGATCTTACCAAAGGCAAAGATTTCGCAAAAAACAAGCCCTAAATCATCAAAAAAACCTGTTTATTCATACACTCCCCCATTTACATTTTACTATGTACCTACATAGGCTGTGGATAAGTTGATTGCTGATGATCTTTCCATCTATTAAGATCAACAGTAGACACTTTTAACTATAAATCCGATACACTAACGTCGTACTAAAGATCAAATAGACACTATGAAAATTGAGCCAAAATCTGAGCAAGAGCTGTTCAACCGTTCAATGGAGCTAGCTGGTGTTAGCTTTAAAGAGCTAGCACAAGAAGCCAAGCTCACTGTTCCGCCAAACCTAAAAAAAGACAAAGGCTGGGTGGGACAGCTGTTAGAATGGCACCTAGGTGCTACCGCAGGAAGCAAAGCTGAGCAGGATTTTAAGCACCTAGGAATCGAACTAAAAACCATCCCTGTGAGTTACACTGGTAAACCATTAGAAACAACCTTTGTATGTGTGGCACCATTAACTGGGATTCAGGGGTTAACATGGGAAACTAGCCACGTATGTAATAAGCTTTCTCGAGTACTATGGGTTCCAGTTGAAGGAGAGCGAGAAATCCCTCTTGCTGAACGCCGTGTAGGAACACCACTTATCTGGACCCCTAGTAACGAAGAAAATGCTCAACTTAAAGCTGACTGGGAAGAGCTAATGGAAATGATCGTACTAGGTCAAGTTGAAAAAATTACCGCTCACCACGGCCAAATTCTGCAACTGAGGCCCAAAGCAGCCCACAGTCGCGCTTTGACGGAAGCATATGGGGCTTCAGGAAAACCTATTATGACATTACCACGTGGTTTCTACCTCCGTACGCAGTTTACCTCGCATATTTTGGCAAACAACTTTTGCTAGTGTGTCGTTAGGGACAACTCAACATCATTGTACAATGGTCCATCTCCAGCCCCGCATTCATCATAAGTATTATGCAAGCGCAAGTAAGCTTTCTCCACCCCGAGCTTTAACAGTGCTTCTCTAACCAAGTCCAAAGACTCGAAGTGGATAGGTTCATCTTTTTCTTTGATCGGCTCTAATCTGTGTTTATATTCCACTGCAAGCAGGTAGTGTGAGAGATCAGAACACCCGATCACAAAAACTCTTGGTGGCTGATAGCTATCTTTATGATGGCCATGGATCCATTTATCTAGCTGACTTTTTTGCATACCTCACCTCCATGTTAAATTTTAGTTAAAACCAGCAGTTTTGCGAAATTGTTACTAAGTTAGATTTCATCTGGTGTTTCGATATCCTATATTGGTATAAATAGCGATTAGGGTAAGGAAGATTCATGCAATACAATAAGTTACCTCACTCATCTCTTGAAATCAGTCAAATATGTCTCGGCACTATGACCTATGGTGAACAAAATTCAGAACGAGAAGCATTTGAGCAACTAGATTATGCACTAGAGCGAGGAATAAACTTTATAGACACAGCGGAGATGTATCCAGTCCCGCCCAATTCAGAGAGTCAAGGATTAACCGAAACATACATTGGTAACTGGCTGAAAAAGTCTGGTAGAAGAGAAAAAGTCGTACTGGCAACCAAAATAGCAGGCCCAAGAAATATACCCTACATCCGTGATAATATGAGCCTTGATAGGCGTAATATTCATCAAGCAATCGATGGCAGTTTGAAGCGACTGCAAACGGATCATATAGACCTTTATCAGCTTCACTGGCCACAAAGACGAACAAATTGCTTCGGCCAACTCAATTATCCATATCCTAGCCAACAAGAGGATGTGACCTTAATCGAGACTTTAGAAAGCCTAGCTGGTCTAGTTCAAGCAGGAAAAATACGTTATATCGGTGTTTCCAATGAAACACCATGGGGTGTCATGACTCTGCTCCGTTTAGCAGAAAAACATGAACTTCCGCGTATTGTTTCTATCCAGAACCCATATAACCTTCTGAATAGAAGCTTTGAAGTAGGATTATCAGAAATTAGTCACTATGAAGGTGTTGAGTTATTAGCATACTCACCACTCGCATTTGGATGCCTTAGTGGTAAATATCTAAATAATTCTCGTCCCAAAGGAGCTAGATGCTCGTTATTTGAGCGTTTTGTGCGTTATTTCACACCTCAAGGAATTCAAGCAACGGAATCTTATGTAAATTTGGCAAGAAAACATGGTTTAGAGCCAGCACAAATGGCCTTAGCGTTCGTTAATCAAAGACCTTTCGTCGCTTCTACCATTATAGGCTCAACCAATTTGGAACAGCTAAAAGCAAACATTGATAGCCTAGACATTGAGCTCAGTGAGGAGCTACTTACTGAGCTTCAAGATATCGGAACAACTTACTCCAACCCATGTCCTTAAAGAAAAAGCCAGTTAGATAAACCAACTGGCTGTAGTTTGGGGCCAATTGAAACTCAATTGGCCCGATAAATTACGTCGGTATTCGCGAAGAGAGCACTCGTCGAAGGTGGCGAATACGGCGTTCGGTTTTCACATCATCAGGGACAGTATCTCCAATGCAACGGCCACCTTTTTCTAAACCTACATCACGCATAAGGTGCTCGTTAGCAAAAGGGATTTGAAATGCAGCACGACGAACTCGACGTTTCCACTGTCTTTCTTCACGACGTAAATCAATTTTAACTAAGAAAATAGCAAGTTTTAAATAAACAGAATGACTCATAATGATTCTCCAATCGGTGTGGCCGAGGAAAGTCAACGAGTAAACCTGAGGTAGGCTTTATTTTAATTCGCTGCTCTCTCCGCAGCCAATTAAAATAAATAGACTCGGATTAATTAAATTACTTTTTTACTCTTAAAATCACAGGCACCGGATGTAGTGCTTTTATCTGAGATAAAGAAAAAACCAAAAGTAGAGGCATTGATCGATGGTACAAATTTGAAATGTGTCATTGTTCGCCTCCAAGAAAATAATTAATCCATTTAATGTGGGTGTAATTTTTAAATCACATGACAATTCTATGCATATTGAGTTATATTTCAATGTGTTTTTATCAATAACTTATAATAAGAAACTTTCATCTGAATTTTATCCCATCAAGATAAGTGAAACGTAATATTTCTCTTAAGATAAATGAAAATAGCAATTTATCTACTATGAATAGTCGTACAAAAGAAATATAACCACATTATAAAAAATGTGGTCGTATCCCATCATACCTAGCTAGCAATATCGGCAATTAAGTTATGCTTATTGAGCAACCTGTACATAGTAGCACGCGAAACACCGAGCTCTTTCGCTGCCATGGCAACTTGCCCTGAGTGCGATTCCAGGACGAGCAGTAATGCGTCCCTTTCACTACTCTCACGTATGCTCTTTAAACTGCGCTTCACTTCACTTCGCTTGGGCAAATCTAGGTGTTGCTCATCCAACATAACAGTGTCTGACATTAGAACAATGCGTTTTATCTGGTTCATTAACTCGCGAACATTTCCAGGCCAGTGGTATCGAGTAAGATCGCGAACCGCTTTTTCAGTAAAACTTCTTGCCTGAGCATTATATTCTTTAGAGTATTCTTGGAGAAAATGACGAGCTAAAATGGCAATGTCACACGCTCGTTCTTTTAAGCTTGGTACATTAATACGTAATACGTTGATGTAATGGTATAACTCATCATTAAAATTACCATCCATTAGCGCCTTTTCAATATCACCAGAATTTGCGGCTAAGATGCGAACATCTACCTCTTTTATTCCTTCTTCTGTATCTATAGTGCCTTCCTGCAAAAATCGTAATAGATTGAGTTGCTGAGAATGAGGTAAAGTCAGAATATCATTAAGTAGAATCGTTCCGCCATCCGCTTTCTCTAGAATTGATGGCTCAGATAAATCATCTCGATTAATACCAAAAAGATCACTTTCCAACCTTCTTTCAGACATTGCACGGCAGTTAACCGAAATAAACTCTTTCTGAGAACGAGATGATGTTTTATGCACTGCTCTAGCAACCGTTTCTTTACCGGTACCACTTTCTCCGTAAATCAAAATACTGACATCAGTTGGTCCTATACGTTTAATTTGATCACGTAGACGTTTCAATGGAATTGAATTGCCAATTAGTCCCATATCGTCATTGCTACCGTAATGAGGCCATACTTTCTTCTCTAGCTTTAACATGCCAAGTTGATGACCAATAGTACTCAATAACTGAGCGTCTGGTATTGGGGCTGTAAAAAAGTCGATACAAAAGTTAACAATGAACTGGCAAATAGTATCAGAACTTAGCTGAGATTCTCGGATAAATGCAAGCCAACGAACTTGCTTATGATTGCTAACTAAATTTGCGATACCATTAAGACTAAATTCATCGTGACTCAAATCAACGATACCAATACACGGTCCTGTCTCAGTAAATAATGAATCCGCTTGACGCAAGTCTGCACACTGAGTACAGCGCCATCCGACCTGCTCTAGGACTGATAACCATGGTTCATATGTCCCGCCTACAACAATCAGTGAACCAGGAATAGAGTCCATTCGGAATTGACTAGCCATGCAATACATCCCTTTCATTTTTTTGAATTGTAATAATGTGTTCCCGAAAACACGCTAACGCAAACGTTACATTATCGAGACTCGCCTAGATAATCTGTCTCAAGATTAAGACTAGTGAGTGAATTATATAATTTACAGAAAATTTTTCGCTATAGAACTGATGGAAGAATCAATAAAGCCTCGCAAAACGAGATATTGAGCCAAATTCTCCTATAAACACCTGAATAATATAAGTTTTAAACTGAGTGATCTCTAATGGGCTATAGGAAAATATATTATTACTAATTTAAATAATTTCAAAGTGAATTTAAAAACAAAAAAATGAATAAAAAACCACCAAGCACATGCTAAGTTTATCTAGTTAGTAACAAGATCATGATGCTAAATATCGCTCTGCCTGTTGTGCTTTATAGTCACGCACATCCTTAACTAACATGACAATAACAAACAAACTTAAAGTTATGTTCGACATGGGGTAAGCGATCCATATACCTGTAATACCAATTAACTTCGGCATTATATACAGAAATGGTAATTGAATGGCGATATTTCCTACAGTAACAAACATCGCTTTTGATCCTTTATTAATTGCTTGGTAATAAGCTGCAGCGACCACTAGAAAACCATCAAATGCTAGTGCAAATAAATGTAAGCGAATCCCTATAATAGCATTTCCAATCAAGGCTTCATTGGTGTGATTAAATACTGATACAAACTCTTTGGGAAATAGGTTCAATAAGCACACAGCTCCCAGCCCAATGGTTACTGTGCTTATTATTGCCATTCTAAGTAACTTTCTGACATTTTCTTGCTGGTTAGCCCCATGATTATAACTTACCAGCGGCTGCATACCATTTGCGATGCCCTCTGCAATGAGGTAGTAAACCGTGACAATATAGCCAAGGATCGCATAAGCCCCAATGATCATCTGATCACCATAATGTGAAAAGAGACTGTTGTGAACAGCAATCATAATTGCACCGTAAGCGTACATAAAAAAGCTTGCAAAACCAATGCTGACTATCTTAGGTGCCAAATATAACTTGGGCCTTAGATCTGACATGCGAAGACGCAATGTCGCTTTATGGGAAAAAAAATAGAGCACACCGACTAGGCTTACAAACATCTGAGCTAACCCAGTAGCGATAGCAGCACCGGTTAATTCCCACCCCCAAAGGGCAATGAAAACATAGTCAAAAAGAATATTAAGCAAAGCGCCTACAATCATCAAATAAGTGGCAAGATTAGGACTATTGTCATTACGCAATAAAAATGGCATCGCAATGGATCCCAGCGTAAACACACAAGCAAGGATAAGAACCTCCAAATATTGCAGCCCCAACTCAAATATACGCTCTTGAACCCCTTGCCAGCGCAGAAAATCGTCAGATAACCAGTACAAACCACTGGCAATAATTGGCATCAACAAACCTAGTAGTAATAAGCCTGTCGAAAGAACTTGTTTAGCTCCTTTGCTATCTTGTTGGCCTTGATGGATGGAAATAAGCGCCCCTGTTCCGACACCAACCATCATACCTATAGCTAGAATAGAGCCAATGATTGGCCATGCGACGTTGATTCCTGCTAAGCCATCAGCCCCTACATAACGACCTATAAATATACCATCCACAACTTGGTAAAAACCTGAGACTAGCATTGCTAATACTGTTGGAAAGGTATATTTAAAAAACTGACGATGTATCGATATTTGCATAGAAAACCATTGTATTAGAACAGGATAAGCGATATAAATCACGCAAGTTCATTGTTTAGTGCCTAGTTTAATATAGGGGTAGAAAACTCTTTGTTTGATTGTTAGTTCTTTGTTTAGCGCCTATGTGCTGTGCTTTTACGTAACTTGTTCTTGCAATAAAAAACCGCAGCATGATTAAACTGCGGTTTCAAACTTAAATAAATGGGTTAGAGGGATGCTTGTTTCTCCAATGAACTCGATAATTCCCTTTTCTGTATTTGCTCATAGATTCCCTGAAGCTCAAGAAATGCATAGCGATGCTCAACATAATCAAAAACGTTGAAGGAAATCGCTAACTTATAGAAAGAAACGGCTTTGGCTAAATCACGCTCAGTTCCCTTTGACTGATAACGTTTACCCAAATAAAAATATGCTTCCGTCAATCGTTGTGCCCGAACCGTTCTATCTTTACTCGTACCGTATATTGCATTAAATGCATCTTTTTCAGAAACTTCGCCTAACATGATTGCAACAAGAAACCACCCCCATTGCCTGTCAGCATTTTTATAGCTTAGTTCTAGCTCTTGTTTTGCAACATCAGGATAGACCTCAGACTTCACTATATAAAGCCATAAAGCTCTGAAAGGGTCAGTCGGATCTTGATCATAGTGCTTTTGCATATCTTCAAGGGCTAACTCAAACCGATCGCCATAGTACAAAGCAATTGCCCTGTTTCGGGCAGCGTAAACATTATCAGGTGCCAATTCTAAAGCGGAGTCAAATGCATCATACGCAGCATCAAAGTTTCTATTCTCGGTAAAGTAAACACCGAGTAAATTAAACAAGTCGGCTTGAGCAGGGACAATAGCCAACGACTGTTCATAATCCAGCCTTGCTAAATTTCTCAAGCCTACACTATCGTAATAATTCCCTCTTTCAAAGTACATCTTAGCTCGAGTTTCATTTGGCAAATCATTCCTTTGAAGCAATTGACTCAACCTAGCGATTTGCACTTCTTGCTGTAATGTTGGTTGCAGAGCTTCCACCATAGGAGGTAATACCCAATCGGGTTGACGGTCAATCAAAGAGGAACAACCTAGGTTACCCAATAAAGTCATGCTTAATATGGCAGCTTGAAACCATTTCACAGATAAATACTCCTATCGCTAAAACCCTGATTACCTAATAGGCATAAAAAAGGGAGCTCAATGCTCCCTTTATAACATGCTTTAAGCCAAATAAGCTAATTACTCGGCATCAACAGATGGTTTATCTGCTACCGTTTCTTCAGCAGGCTTTTCAACTGCTTCTTTCATGCTAAGACGTACACGCCCTTGACGATCAATTTCAAGCACTTTAACCTGAACTTCTTGACCTTCAGTGAGGTAGTCAGACACTTTCTCAACACGCTTCTCCGCGATTTGAGAGATGTGAACCAGACCGTCTTTACCCGGAAGAATAGTAACAAATGCACCAAAGTCAGCAAGGCGAGCAACCTTACCTAAGTATATACGGCCAACTTCAACTTCTGCTGTGATCTCTTCGATACGACGAATAGCTTCTTTAGCTGCAGTACCTTCTGTAGCCGCAATCTTGATCGTACCATCATCTTCAATTTCTATAGTAGTGCCTGTCTCTTCAGTTAGAGAGCGAATAACAGCGCCACCTTTACCAATCACATCTTTGATCTTTTCAGCACTAATCTTCATCGTATGGATACGAGGTGCGAATTCAGAGATATCTTCACGAGCATCAGAGATGGCTTCATCCATCACTGACAGAATGTGCTTGCGCGCGCCTTGAGCTTGGTTAAGCGCAATTTGCATGATCTCTTTAGTGATACCTTCGATCTTGATATCCATTTGTAGTGCAGTGATACCTTCGTTAGTACCTGCAACTTTAAAGTCCATGTCGCCTAGGTGGTCTTCGTCACCAAGAATGTCAGAAAGGACAACAAAATCATCACCTTCTTTAACTAGACCCATTGCAATACCAGCAACCGAAGACTTGATTGGTACACCAGCGTCCATAAGAGCTAGGGAAGTACCACATACAGAAGCCATTGAAGAAGAACCGTTAGATTCTGTGATTTCTGATACAACACGTACTGTGTATGGGAACTCATCGACAGAAGGCATGACAGCAGCAATACCACGCTTAGCAAGTTTACCGTGGCCGATTTCACGACGCTTAGGAGAACCAACAAAGCCTGTTTCACCAACACAATATGGAGGGAAGTTATAGTGTAGTAGGAAGTGATCTTTACGCTCACCCGTTAGCTCGTCAATAATTTGCGCGTCACGCTGCGTACCTAGTGTCGCAGTAACAAGCGCCTGTGTTTCACCACGAGTAAATAGTGAGGAACCGTGAGTACGAGGAAGAACGCCGGTGCGAACATCAAGCGCACGAACCATATCTTTTTCACGACCATCGATACGTGGATTACCAGCGATGATACTACGACGTACTACCGTCTTTTCTAGATCATGGAAGATGGTGTGGATTTCTTTTGTGTTTGCTTCTGGATTTTCAGCAAGCAGCACTTCGTTAACTTCCGCAGCGATCTCGTGGATGCGATCGTAACGCGCCATTTTTTCAGTAATTTGGTATGCTTCAACAAGCTTAGTTTCTGCAAGTTCAGCTATCTTAGTGTTAAGCGCTGTGTTCTCTTCTGGTGCAACCCAATCCCAAGCAGGTGTCGCGACTTCAGCTTTAAACTCGTTAATCGCTTTGATAACCGCTTGCTGTTGGTCGTGACCATATACTACCGCAGATAGCATTTCTTCTTCTGTTAGGTTATCCGCTTCAGACTCAACCATAAGTACCGCAGACTCAGTACCCGCAACCACAAGATCTAACTTAGAAGTCGCCAATTCAGTCTCGCTTGGGTTAAGCACTAATTGACCATCAATATGACCAACACGAGCAGCACCAATAGGGCCGTTAAACGGAATACCAGAGATAGCAAGAGCCGCAGATGTACCTATCATGGTAACAATATCTGGCTGAACATCTGGGTTAACAGAAACGACAGTAGCAATAACTTGCACTTCGTTTTTGAACGCATCAGGGAAAAGTGGGCGAATTGGACGGTCAATAAGACGAGCCGTCAAAGTTTCACCTTCTGAAGGGCGGCCTTCACGCTTAAAGAAACCACCAGGAATTTTACCTGCAGCGTATGTACGCTCTTGGTAGTTTACAGTTAATGGGAAAAAGTCTTGACCTTCAACGGCTTCTTTTTTACCAACAACAGATACAAATACGGCTGTATCATCCATAGTGACCATTACTGCTGCGGTCGCTTGACGAGCAATAACGCCAGTTTCTAGAGTAACGGTGTGGTTACCGTACTGAAACGTTTTAACAACTGGTTTTTCGAACATTGTTATTCCTTGGTTCTGAAAGCCCCAAACTGACTCTCAGAGTGTGTTAAATGACACTCAAGACACTACAAATCGCGACTAGTAAAAATGCACTATTTGAGCTCCACCAAACCGGTGAGCAGTAATGACATTTATAATAGCCGCGACCTTTTGGTCGACGAGGTTGACTGTAATGTAATGAGCTATACCTTGACGAACTCATACAATAAGAGAACGTGCGTGCGTAGTATAACGAGTTAAATTTGATTTGGCTAAATTTAGCCAACAAAAAAGGGGCAAAAAGCCCCTTTTTCGACAAACTGTTCTATGCAATCGCTAAATTAGCGACGTAGGCCTAGACGCTTGATTAGGTCATGGTAACGATCTAGATCTTTACCTTTTAGGTAGTCTAGAAGCTTACGACGACGAGAAACCATACGTAGCAGACCACGACGGCTGTGGTGATCGCCTTTATGTGCTTTGAAGTGACCTTGTAGGTGGTTAATAGAAGCAGTAAGTAGAGCTACTTGAACTTCTGGTGAACCTGTGTCGCCTTCGCCACGTGCGTAGTCAGCAACGATTGCTGCTTTAGTTTCTGCATTCAGAGACATAATTCTCTCCTAATAAGAGTAAGTTAAACATTGTGCCAGCCAATCTCTGATTCAGCCGACACGAGAAGCGCGGATTATAGGCGATAGGCTTTGCTTAAGCAATAGAAAATTCATCATCGACCCTATCACCCTGCCGCACCATCAATAGCATTATTTACATACGCTTTATGCTTAGCCCAATAAACAATGGTTCGATTCACTCTTCATTCCTATCTGCCGCATTTCTGTTACACTTAGTACAACATATCCTATCTTTCTGAAATAACAGGAATCTGCATGAAAATTGGCATTATAGGTGCAATGGAGCAAGAAGTTACTCTCCTTAAACAAGCAATCGCAAACATGACACAAGCATCTAAAGCAGGTTGTACCTTTTTCTCGGGTCAACTTGATGGTGTAGATGTGGTTCTTCTCCAGTCTGGCATTGGCAAAGTTGCAGCTGCTATTGGAACGACAATTCTTTTAGACGAATATCAGCCAGATATTGTGATCAACACGGGGTCGGCCGGAGGCTTCGATTCATCCTTGAGCTTAGGCGACGTAGTTATTTCTACAGAGGTACGCCATCATGATGCCGATGTCACTGCATTTGGCTACGAAATGGGCCAAATGGCGGGCCAACCAGCAGCCTTTTCCGCGGACTTGAAATTAATGGATGCGGCAGAAAAAGCCTTATCTCAAATAGAAGGCAAACACGCTGTTCGCGGGTTGATTTGTACAGGTGATACCTTTGTCTGCTCTAGCGAAAGACAATCCTTTATTCGCCAGCATTTCCCATCTGTGGTAGCGGTAGAAATGGAAGCGTCTGCAATTGCTCAGGTTTGTCATCAATTCAAAGTGCCTTTCGTCGTTGTTCGCGCAATCTCTGATGTTGCAGATAAAGAATCTCCGATGAGTTTTGATGAATTCCTACCTTTAGCAGCGAAAAGTTCATCTGAAATGGTATTTAAAATGGTCAACCTGCTCAAAGCATAGTAACAACGGAAGTGCTGATGAACGTGGAAACTCTCTTTAATCAGCTCTACTCAAATGGCGCCTTACTGGTATTGTGGGGCGCTTTACTGTTTCATCTTATCCTTCCTTTTCCACGCGAAGCTCACCCAGCGATTCTATGGCATAAATTTGCAGAGCAGCTCGCTGATAAGGTCAATACTAACTCAAGTTATTCGCAAAGCATGCTATCTGGCACGTTAGCAATGCTGCTCATGACTCTCCCCATGCTTGCCCTTCTTATTGCACTTAAGCCACTGGTATGGCAAGCCCAATTATTTGATTTGGCTCTGCTGCTACTCGCGATCGATTGGCGCAATACAGATAAGTTCACCAACCAATTTGTGCTGGCTTTGGCAAGAGAAGATAAAGAACATGCCAAAATGCTTCTAACTCCGATCGTTAATCGTTCTACTCGTTCATTGTCATTACTGGGTTTGGGTAAAGCAGGAGCGGAAACCCTTATCATGTCTTACGGAAGAAATGTTGTTGCAGTACTGTTTTGGTATGCGTTGGCGGGAGGTATGGGAGCTTTTCTTTATCGTATGACTGTTGAACTAGCCAGAGCTTGGTCTCCCTCACGTAAGCGATTTTCTCCTTTTGGTGTTCCGGTTATTCAATTGGTTGCTATCTTGGACTATGTCCCACTGCGCCTTTTTGCTCTCATGATAGCTATTGGCGGAAGAACTCGAGAGGTCTTTGCCCTTCTCAAATCACAAGCAAGCACATGGCCACTACCAGGGCCTGCATGGTTACTTGTTTCTGTCGGAGCAAAACAACAGCTCTCTTTAGGTGGCCCTGCAATGTACGATGGAAGTAAGGCGGTTCGAAGTAAACTTGGCGGCAGGATTGCCCCCTCTGCGATTCATATTGCCCAAGTACAGCGTTTACTCGCATGGCGAATGTTTGCTTGGATAGTACTGCAAAGCGTTATCATGGTCGCCGTATATCAAGGAATTTAAATGCTGTTTCAGCGCCTAGTTTTATTATTAATTCTTTTCACGACAAATTTATTCGCAGCACCCGTCGAACGCGTAATAAGTTTGGCTCCTCACATCACAGAGCTATTATACGCTGCGGGCCTTGGAGATAAGTTAGTTGCTGTAAGTGAGTACAGTGATTACCCACCCCAGGCAAAGCAGATTGAAACTGTAGCGAATCATCAAGGCCTTAAATTAGAGCGCATTATCGCACTTAGACCAGATCTTGTGGTCGCATGGCCTGGAGGAAATCCAGCTAAAGAAATAGACAAACTCAAAGCATTTAATATCAATGTTTACCCTATAAATATTCAGTCACTAGACGATATTGCCAGTTATCTTGAAAAACTTAGTTTGTATGCCGCTGATCCTGATATAGGCCAGCAGGCTGCAAAAAGCTTTAGGCAGCAACTGTCCGAGATAAAACAAAAATACCAAGTGGACACTCCTATTCGCTATTTCTATCAGTTGAGCGAACAACCACTTATGACGGTCGCCAAAAACCATTGGCCAAGCGAAGTTTTTTCTTTTTGTGGTGGAGTCAATGTATTTGAGAATAGCCCGGTTCCCTATCCACAAGTGGGTAAAGAACAAGTTATTTTGAAAAACCCGGATGTGATTTTCGCATCACAATCTTCCTCAGCCACCTCTTTATGGGCAAAGTGGAAGACACAAATGACAGCGGTGCAAAACCATCATATCTGGTCTATCAATTCAGACTGGTTAAGCAGACCAACACCAAGAACCCTCAAAGCCATTGATCAAGTGTGCACTTATTTTGAAACTTTGAAAAAATGAGCTGTTGCAGATAAAAACTCGCATCAAAAAAGGTCACCGAAGTGACCTTTTCTTTTTACATTATTGCTTTGTTACTTGATACAAAACATCTTTGAGCAATTCAAAGTCATTTGCTAAATCCTCTGAAAGTAACTCCATTGCGGCATGTTTTGCTAATGGACCTGGAAGGTCAATATCTGTTCCCAAGATATCATCAACCACTTCCTTAAACTTAGCTGGATGAGCCGTGCATAAGAAAAGCCCTGTTTCGCCTTCTTGTAACTGCTCACTCAGCACGCGGTAAGCTATTGCACCGTGAGGTTCACAAAGGTAGCCTTTCTCATAAAGCTCTTGTACAGACTCAGCACTTTGTGCATCAGTAACGGCTCCTTTACCAAGCGTTTCTAGCCCCCACTTTTTAACGCGACAAAGCTCTTCAATGCGTGGCCAGTTATTTGGCTGACTCACATCCATTGCGTTTGATGTGGTAGCGATTGTAGGTTTCGGCGCCCATTGTCCCGTTTCTAGGTATCGAGGAACAGTATCATTGATATTGGTCGCGGCGATAAAACGTTTGATCGGTAATCCCAATGCCTTTGCCAAAAGCCCTGCAGTTAGGTTACCGAAGTTACCACTTGGAACGGACACAACTAGGTTTTCACGCTGCTCTTTACTCATTTGTGCAGCGGCTTCAAAGTAATAACATATTTGCGCCATTAAGCGACTGATATTTATTGAGTTTGCTGAGTTCAAACCTATATCATCACGCAGCTTTGCATCATCGAACGCTTGTTTAACGAGTGCTTGACAGTCATCAAAGTCACCATCAATGGCCACGGTATGGATATTCTTACCTAAAGTACAAAATAGCTTTTCTTGTAGTGGACTAATTTTTCCTTTCGGATACAAAATGACAACATTGATGTCTTCCATTCCATAAAAAGCATGCGCAACAGCGGCACCAGTATCACCAGATGTAGCCGTTAAGATAGTGATCTTACCGCCGTCTGAAACTGTTGCCAGAGATTGAGCCATAAAACGGCCACCAAAATCTTTAAAAGCAAGTGTGGGGCCATGAAATAGTTCCAATGCATAAACATCATCACTTACAGCTTTAATCGGTGCTGGGAACTGAAAAGCCGCATCAACCATGGCATTAACTGTTTCTTGGGATAGCTCATCACCAATCAAAGCAGACAGTATTTTAGTGCTACGAGAAACAAAATCTTCAGCTAATAACGCGTCAATATCACCAAATTTTGGTAATTCTTGTGGGAAAAATAAGCCTTGATTCCGCCCCAAGCCTTGACGAACGGCTTGAGCAAAAGAGACTTTCTGATCATTTTCTTTAATATTGTAAAGCTTCATAGCTCACTTCCTGTAACTTTGGATCCCTGTTTGTCTAACTGACAAATATGAACGAATCCTTCTTTATTTTGTACGTAATTTTGTTCGAGCCACCGAGCCACTCTCTCGGCAACATCTTTGTCTTTACAAACACTAAACAGTGTTGGGCCACTGCCTGATATGCCTGTTGCTAAAGCTCCCGCTGTCGCAGCATACTGTCTCGCCTGTGAAAAGTTTGGTAATAGCTTCTCTCGATATGGCTCAGCGACAACATCTTTCATCATTTTTGCCGCCAGTTGTGGCTGGTTAGAGTGACAAGCATGAATAAACCCTGCCAAATGGCGACCATGAGCAATAATATCTTGGCGACGATATTGAGATGGTAAAATTTCACGAGCTTCGGCGGTTGAAACTTTAATACCTGGGTAAGCCATGACCCAATACCAGTTATCAAAACAAGGAACTTCTTGACTGATAATACCAAGCTCTTCCAACATTAATTGCACGCCACCTAAGAAGCATGGAGCGACATTATCATAGTGGACTCCACCGGATATCTTCCCTTCCATTTCTCCCATCAGTGCAAGCAGCTGTGTCTTATCGAGTGGATTGCCATGAAATTGATTTAACGCATCTAAAGCTGCAACTATCGAGCAAGCGCTAGAGCCTAAACCAGACCCAATCGGCATATTTTTCTCAAGAGTCATCTCCACAGGCAGTAAAGCAACACCTTTTTTGTCCAGCTCTCTAGCAAACACCTGCCAGCAGTCGTAAACAATATTTTCTTTAGGATCGGTTGGCAATTTTGAAACAAAATCCCCAGCTGTTAATAGGTTAAAAGGCTCATCACCTGCCTTTATCATGACTCGATCGCCCAGCAATGTACCGTCAATTGGAGAAACGGCTGCACCTAGGACATCAAAGCCCACACTAACATTACCAATCGACGCAGGAGCGTAGACAACGACATCCATACCATTACTCATTCGATTAAACCCCTAGTTTCCATCCTAATGTGCGCATTACATCTGAGAATACACCAGCTGCTGTCACTTCTGTGCCCGCACCATAACCACGCAGAACAAGCGGTATTGGCTGATAGTAGCGACTGTAAAAAGCCAGCGCATTTTCACCATCTTTTATCTTGAACATAGGGTCATTGTCATTTACTGCGGAGATACTTACGCGGCACTGACCTGCGTCAATTTCTCCCACATAGCGCAATACTTTACCCTCTTCAGCCGCTTTAGCTGATAACTGTTGGAAATAGACATCAGCTTCAGGTAACCGAGCCATAAATTCTTCAACATTGCCTGAATCATCAAAACTAGGCGGCAGTGCTTTTTCTACAATGACATCTTCTAGTTCTAGATTCATTCCAGCTTCACGAGCCAGAATCAACAATTTACGCGCAACATCCATACCAGAAAGATCATCTCGAGGATCGGGTTCAGTAAAACCGTTTTCTTTCGCTATGTTTGTTGCTTGGCTCAATGTCATACCTTCATCTAACTTGCCAAAGATGTATGACAGGGAACCTGAAAGGATACCACTAAAGCGTTCAAGTTCATCACCAGCAGAAATAAGATTCTGTAAATTTTCAATCACAGGTAATCCTGCTCCAACCGTTGTCTCATACATCAATTTACGACGAGAACCACGAGCTATTTCACGAAGTTGATGATAATAGGCCATACTCGCCGTATTCGCTTTCTTATTAGGTGTCACGACATGAAACCCTGCGGCTAGAAAATCGGCATATTGACCCGCAATCATCTCTGATGAAGTACAGTCAACCAAAACAGGATTAATAATATGGTTGCGTTGTACCAATGAAGTAAGACGGGCAAGGCTAAACTCTTCGCTGACATCTTTCATGCGATCTCGCCAGTGTTCTAGTGGTAAGCCTTGGCTATCAAGCAGTAGGCCTTTACTGTTTGCGAGTCCACAAACTCTTATCACTATACTTTTTTCCGCTAACTTAGCTTGCTGGCGCTGAATTTGATCAACCAATTCACCCCCAACCCCTCCCACACCAACGACAAACACATCAAGAAAATGTTTAGAATTGAACAAGTTCTCATGACACGCCTTGATCGCTTCTGAAATTTTATCCTCTGGTATCACTGCAGATATAGCACGCTCTGAAGAGCCCTGGGCAATTGCAACAATGTTGACATTCACTTCAGCTAATGAAGAAAAGAACTGTGATGCGACCCCTTTCGAAGTACGCATTCCGTCGCCCACCAAAGTCACAATGGCGACGTTATCGATAAAATCTACAGGCTCAAGTAAGTCGTCTTTAAGTTCCAACTCAAATGCATCGTTGAGTGCTTGCTCTGCCATCGCTTTATCTGCAGACTCAATACAAAAGCTGATGCTGTATTCTGAAGAAGATTGGGTGATTAAAACAATCGATACGCGCGCCGATGACATAGTACCAAACACTCGGCTTGCCATGCCCACCATGCCCTTCATGCCCGGCCCAGAAACATTGACCATTGTGAGATCGCTGAGCGTTGTAATTCCCTTGATCGATAAGTTATCTTCACCGGTATCTTGACCAATCAGAGTGCCTGCACCTTGGGGGTTAAAGCTGTTTTTAATTAAACAAGGAATATGGAACTGAGCAATAGGGGCAATGGTTTTAGGATGCAATACAGATGCACCAAAATAAGATAGCTCCATTGCTTCTTGATAGCTCAGTGACTTAAGCAAACGAGCATCATCAACCAGTCGAGGGTCACAATTGTATACACCATCTACATCCGTCCAAATCTCGCAGCATTCAGCACGCAGGCAGGCAGCCAAAACCGCCGCAGAATAATCAGAGCCATTACGGCCTAAAGTGACAAGCTCTCCCTTTTCATTACCTGCTGTAAAACCAGGCATGATATTGACATAGCCTTGCGGCAAAGGGTTTTGACGAAAATTCTGAGTAGACACCTCAACATCTACCATAGCTTCTAAGTGCTCACCTTGTGCATAAAGGTACTTCAAGGGATCAATTAAGCTAGCTGACTGGCCTTTGGCTTCCAGTATCGCTTTCATGAGTTGAACAGATATCCGCTCACCCTTACTTATTATCCGAGCGTTAACATTACTTGGGCACATACCTAATAGGTTTATCCCATGAACAAACTGTCGCAACTGATTCATCGACGTTTTGACCTGCTTGTCGAAGTCAGAGCCATCCATGTTTGGCAGCGATTTTTTTATCTCTTGATAAAGCTCCTGAAAAGAATTCTCTAGATCAGCAATTTGCGCCTCTACCTGACCATTTTTTAGGGTCCCATCAATAACAGCAACGAGTTTATTGGTTGTTTTTCCAGGAGCTGAAAGCACAACTGAAACTTCTTCTTGCTGAGAGTTGTTAGCTATAATATCCGCTGCTCGTAGAAATCTATCTGCGTCAGCTAACGATGAACCACCAAACTTTAAAACACGCATTCCTTCCTCCAAATGCTTGTAAATAGGTATAAAAAAAGGCCTGTATCTCTTGGGATACAGGCCTTTTTTTGAATTTATTTCGCTTAGCAGCCCGCCCCAACATATGTAATGTCGGTAATAATAATGGTTGTGGTCATTACTGATAGGCTTAAATAATGCATCTGCGATTTTTCGATAATAATGTGTCTGCTTACCCTTACGTTTAACCTATTCCTTTATCATGAGTCAACGTTTTTTTTATTTTTTTTATTTTACTCTTCCAATTGAGCTTCTTTCAGTCCCATCAACAAGTTACATTAGATACATTTAATATAAAACTTGTTTCATAATTATTAATTCATCATTTTATCGAAAATGCGCCTAGCGATGATCGTATTTTATGCTTTAATTGATCCTGCAGTGGGAATTAAAAATGAGGGAGCGACAAATGAAAAAACAATTAAATCTTATCCTCGCTCTAATGGCTTGTTCAACGGTAGCCGCCGAACTTCCCACTTTGCCATCTCAAAAAAAAGTATCGCCACACAAGCTTTTTCTATCTAGCGAAACAAATCACTACGATTTTGACACGTGGAAAATTGATGGTGGTTATTCTTATAACCTCTTCAATAAAATAGATTTCTACGTTGGAGCTCGTATCAATCAAAGCACGTCAATCAACGAAAGTGGTTTTTTAAGTGGTGTCAGCTATCAAGTGACTCCAAGGGTATCAGTACAAAGCAGCCTACACTCTTACCAAGATGACAACAAAACTCTGGGCAATGAAACCATGATCTCTGCCGAGGTCTCGAGCAGAATGAGATTGACCGAAAATCTAGATCTACATGCGACACTTGAACATCAAGAATTACAACAAGAGTTTGAAGTGGGGATCGGATTTCGGTTTTAAGTCTCACAACCCAAAACCAACTACCATCAACTCCAATCGAGTAGCTCAGTAGACATAAGTACACCATTCCAGTCCGCGTATACATAGTCACCAGGCTGGATCATCTGGTTATGAATCGTTAGGGTCACATTCATTTCACCTGCACCACGTTTTTCTGTCTTAAAAGGACTAGTACCTAACGCCTTGATACCAAAATCCATTTCTGCCATCACGGCTACATCTCGAATGGCTCCATAGATAATCACGCCTTCCCAATGATTATCAATAGCTAGAATCGCCAACTTATCTCCTAACAAGGCTTGTTGACAGGAGCCATGACCATCAACGATCAATACTTTTCCTTTACCATCTTGACTTAAAACCTCTCTTACTTTTGAGTTGTCGTGATAACAACGGACTGTGACTATTTCTCCCCAAAAAGCACATTTACTACCAAAAGTGTGTAAAGGTATGTCCAATAAAATAACTTTGTCTTCATGTTTATCACATATTTCCGGTGTTATATCTTTCATAATACCTCCTTGCCCCTTGAACATACCTTAATCACTATCTTGACGTAATCACTATCTACAACGCTGCAACCAACCACCAAGGTTGGCTTTTGCTCCATCGGCGAAGCAAGAAAGTAAAAACAGCTCATCTTTTACTACATAATAAATAGCATTCTGCTGATACTTTTGCCCAAGCTCCAAAGCTTGTTTCTCTGAGAGTGCAACAGCAAAACTGGCTTCTGCCCAGCGAAAATTCCTATCCCCAACCAAGACTTCACTAAAATAAGTATGACCAAATTCTTTGACTAGGTTGTGATTGAAACGATCATTTTCCAATTTGGACCGCCACTGACTGTTGGGGTTCCACGCGGTGATAATAGCGAATTCACTCAGTTCAGGCTGACAAATAAATTTAAAATAAGGATCTGAGTACTGTTGCCACAGAAGTGCATCTATTGTCATACTGATTATGCTTTAGTTATGTTATCGGCGATTAATTTTTGTTACATTCTAACTCTTGATATAAATCAATAAAGTGAATGGAATTAACATTCTGACATTGTTAGCATGCTGTTAACATTATAGAATTCGCAGCAAAGACTAATAGAAAAAGCGTGAGCATAAGGGAACTCAAATACGCATTGAACCCATGGAAGGCGGGCAACCAAAGAAACAATGTACTTTTTCAGTCTTTGGTTTATTATCAGCATCACATTACCTGTATGTTAGGTTTTTGCCTAGAATTTATTCTATTAGCACAGTTTTTTCACAAGTTTAGGTACCGCCAATGCAAACCCCGCACATTCTTATTGTTGAAGATGAGCAAGTAACTCGTAACACTCTAAAGAGTATTTTTGAAGCAGAGGGATACGCTGTTTTTGAGGCCAGTGACGGTGAAGAGATGCACCAGGTGCTGTCTGACAATCAGGTTAATCTGGTCATTATGGATATTAATCTGCCCGGGAAGAATGGTCTTCTGCTGGCACGAGAGCTTCGAGAGCAAGCCAATGTCGCACTCATGTTCTTGACTGGGCGTGATAATGAAGTTGACAAAATTTTGGGCCTTGAAATAGGTGCTGATGACTACATCACTAAGCCATTCAACCCTCGCGAACTTACAATTCGAGCTCGCAATCTGCTTAGCCGTTCAATGAGCTCTAGCGCTGTAAACGAAGATAAACGCAGTGTAGAAAAATATGAATTTAATGGTTGGGTTTTGGATATCAATAGTCGCTCACTTGTTAGCCCAAGTGGTGATGATTACAAACTTCCACGTTCGGAGTTTAGAGCTCTACTTCACTTCTGCGAGAACCCAGGCAAGATCCAAACACGAGCGGATTTGCTTAAAAAAATGACTGGCAGAGAACTTAAACCTCATGATAGAACCGTCGATGTGACGATTCGAAGAATACGTAAACATTTTGAGTCAGTTTCAGGAACGCCAGAGATCATTGCAACGATTCATGGCGAAGGCTATCGCTTCTGTGGTGATCTAGAAGAATAAATAATATCAACGATAAAAAAATGGAGCTCAATGCTCCATTTTTTATTGCGATTGAAGGCTTATCCTCTTCCGCCTTTAATTGCATCAATAATCTCAGTTGTTGAACAACCTTCCTCAAAGTTGAGTACTTTGACTTCGCCACCGTTTGCTATCACTTCTTTACCACCAGCAATATCTTCAGGCTTGTAATCTCCGCCTTTAACAAGCAAATCAGGTAACACTTCAGCAATAAGGCGCTGTGGGGTTTCTTCTTCAAAAGGCACAACCCAATCTACTGCACCTAACCCTGCTAAAACGGCCATTCTGCGATCCGTTGGGTTAACTGGGCGCCCAGGCCCTTTAAGGCTTTTTACTGAATCATCGGTGTTAACAGCAACAATCAAACGATCTCCAAGCTCAGCAGCATGGTTAAGGTAAGAAACGTGTCCAGCATGGAGAATGTCGAAACAGCCGTTAGTCATAACGACCTTCTCTCCCTTTGACTGCGCTTTTTTTACCGCTTCAATTAATGATTGCTCGGTTACTACACCAAAGTCTGTATCTTGGCTGCCATGAACCGCTTCCGCGAGCTCGATCGTTGATACTGTTGAAGTGCCAAGTTTACCTACCACAACACCAGCAGCAGCATTAGCCAGTGCACAAGCCTCATCAAGAGGTTTGCCAGAGGCAACAGAAGCGGCAAGAACAGAAATAACCGTATCTCCAGCACCCGTTACGTCATAGACTTCTTTTGCTAACGTTGGTAAGTGGAACGGCTCTTGTCCACGGCGTAATAAAGTCATGCCATGTTCGCTACGAGTCACTAGGAGCGCTTCAAAATCGTATTGCTCGATAAGCGCTAGCCCCTTTTCTACCAACTCTTGATCATTTTTTACTTTACCAACAACCAGTTCAAACTCAGTGAGATTAGGCGTCAATAATGTTGCACCGCGATAGCGTTCAAAGTCAGCGCCTTTAGGGTCAATAAAAACCGGAACTTTAGCTGCACGCGCCTTTTGAATAAATTGCTGTACGTGTTCTAAGGCTCCCTTATCGTAATCAGATAACACGACCGACTTCACTTTGGGCAGAGCTTGCTCCATCCTATCTAAAATAAGTTCCGCATCGGTATCTTCAAACTTATCTTCAAAGTCCAAGCGTATGAGTTGTTGACCACGACTCAATATTCGCAGCTTTGTGATCGTCGGATAGCTGGGCAAAGCCACAAAGTCACATTTCACTTTCAGAGCTGACAATGTCTCATTAAGAACTTTAGCGGGTTCATCAATCCCAGTTAAACCAACAATATGCGCATGACCACCAAGAGAAGCAATATTCATTGCCACGTTAGCTGCTCCACCAGGGCGCTCTTCGTTATTTTCTACTTTTACTACAGGAACAGGCGCCTCTGGAGAAATACGTCCAGTTGGGCCATACCAGTAACGGTCTAACATAACGTCACCGATAATCAATACACCGGAATCACTATAGTTCGGTAGGATTGGTTTCATTGCGGATCTCCAAATTCTAATTCGGGCAGAAGTCTAACACAGGCAGGTAAAAGCGCTAAATCTATTCTAACCACTCATGCCAAAGAGCCTTCACAAGCTCTCGCTCTTTCACTAGTTTATCATCAGCGACATCGGCTTCTAAATTGAGTAAGTTTCTATGGTGAATATGATTACGTATAGTGGTATAAGCATGCGTTAAAGCCATTGCTGGGGCTTCATCCATAACACCTTGCGCTATCATAGATTCAAGAATTCTTACGTTATCGCTCCAACGGGTTAACTTTGGCTTATCGTGGCTGTATCTTAAAACCAAATACTGCGCAAGAAACTCGACATCTGTTATACCTCCAGGATCTTGCTTGAGCAAAAAGCGTCCTGCTTTCTTCCCCCCAAGGTGTTCGCGCATTTTTTCTCGCATTTCAACCACTGTTTTTTTGAGCAGAGGTTCTTCACGAGCTTGGCTGAGAATATGACTCCTTGTACGAGAAAACGCTTTTTCAAGCGCTGAATCACCATAAACCATACGGGCTCGAACTAGCGCTTGATGTTCCCATGTCCATGCATCATTTCTCTGGTACTCATCAAATGCTTCAACCGTTGTCACAAGAAGACCAGATGCGCCAGATGGACGCAAACGAGTATCAACTTCATACAATATTCCTGAAGCGGTTCGAGTGGAAAATATATGTATTATTCTTTGCGCTAACCTAAGATAAAACTGCCGACCATCAAGCTCTTTCTTGCCATCAGTGTAACTATCCACGGGGCAATCATGAATAAAGACCAAGTCTAGATCTGAATTATAACCAAGTTCCCAGCCCCCAACTTTGCCATAACCAATAACACCAAAACCCCGCCCTTCTCTATCTTTAAGATGAGCTGGTTGACCATATTTTTCGACAACTTGCATCCAAGCTTGGTTCACTACTGAATCAACTATCGCTTCAGCAAGATAAGTCAAATGATCGCTGACTTTCATCACAGGTAAAACTCCAGCAATATCTGCAGCCGCAATTCGTAAAATACAAATTTGCTTAAACTGGCGCAAGGCTTCCATTTGCTGCTCCATGTCATCCTCTGGAATACGCGCTAAATAGTCACGCAATTCTAAACGATAGCTTCCAAGTGGCACGGGGTTGTATAGATGCTGAGGGTCAATCAATTCATCAAGTAAAATAGGATAACGACCGAGCTGTTCTGAGATCATCGGACTTTCGGTACACAAACGTACTAACTGGGTTAGTGCCGCTGGATATTCGTCCAATAATTCCAAATAAGTGGTACGAGTGACTATTCTGTGTAACAAGTGAAGTACACGTGGCAGCCCATACTGAGCATCTTTGTGAGCAAAAATTGCACAAAAAACCTTAGGCATCAATCGATTAAGAACTTGCCTTCCTCTTGGCCCTAGTGTTTTCTTCGCCAAATCGCGTTTGAAACCAATAATAGTTTGCGCCATTTCTTCCCAGTGATGGCTTGCAATATCTTGAGCGAGAATTCCCTCAATAACATCTGGTTTTTCTACCATATCCCACAATTCATGGTAATGTTTATCGACTTCTAGCGAGTCCTCTTCATCATCACCGATTAAATGAGAAAAAATCTGATGAACCTTGTGCATGTTCATTTGAGTTTCTTTAAGCAAAGAAGACCAATCCTGATAGCCCATTGCAACCGAGAGCTGCAACTGCTCTTGCTCATTATCTGGTAAAGTTTGAGTTTGTTGGTCAGACATTGCTTGCAGCAAGTTCTCTAAACGTCGTAAAAAATGATAGGCATGCCTAAGAGCCGCTACTTCCTCAGTCGTTAATAGCTCAAGTGTTTCTATTGCCAAGAGCGTTTTCAATAACCCCCTATGACGTAAACTAGGCTCTCTTCCTCCGCGAATAAGTTGAAAAACTTGGGCAATAAACTCGATTTCACGGATCCCTCCAGCTCCCAATTTAATATTGTTCTTAAATCCTCGACGCCTAACCTCACTGCTTATCATTGATTTCATTCTGCGCAGTGACTGAATGGCACTAAAATCAATGTAACGACGAAACACAAAAGGCCTTAGCATTTGCCGCAGTGCTTTATATTCCGAGTACATTTCCCTACCCATGACGCGGCCCTTGATCATAGCGTAGCGTTCCCAATCTCTGCCTTGCTCTTGGTAATAATCTTCTAGCGCAGCATAACTCATCACCAAAGGACCACTTTCACCAAAAGGGCGTAATCGCATGTCAACCCGATAGCAAAAACCATCAAAAGTGTGCTGATCTAAGGCCTTAATGATCCTCTGCGCTAGACGAGTGAAAAACTGGGCATTTGATAAACTTCGCGCTGCCCCCTGAGTTTCACCATTCTCTGGATAGGTAAAAATAAGATCAATATCAGAGGAGAAGTTAAGCTCACCTCCACCAAGTTTGCCCATGCCAATAATCAACATAGGTTGCGCTTCGCCTAAAGAATTACAAGGCGTTCCCCACAACTTGCAGCACTCGCCATATTGCCATTGATACGTTTCAAACAGCATTGCCTCTGCTAATTTAGACAAATGCTCAAGGCTTTGCTCTAAAGTCCAGCTACCAACAAAATCCCGCCATGCGATGTATACCATTTCCCGGCGGCGAAATTGTCTCAATACTCTATGGCCTTGAGCCTCATCAATGCAATCAGCCAAGCTTTTAGCAAGTCGCGTACGATACTCTTGGTGGCGTGACGGCTGCTCTAACATCTCGGGTAACTGCTTTTGTAAGTTCAGATCTTGCTGCAGAGAGTCCACAACAAACTGACTCAAACCCGAAATATACTTCAGTTGCTCTCGCATATGCTCTGGCCAGAGTCCGATAGCATCATGTTCCTTTAAAGACTCTAAAGCATTTTGGGACACACAAACGAGGCTGTGGGGCAGTTGCATTCTTCTTCCTTGGATTAATAAAAAAGGTCAATAAGAATGTTATACCAATAAAAAACGCCCACTAACAACGAATGGGCGTGTATTGAAAGGTATTTTGACAATCAAACGGTGAAGGATGTGATCTTGGCATCCAGAGCTTGAGCGTTCTTTTACAAAGTGCTGAAAACCATACGGGAACCAATCGAATATCGGTGATGACTCGTTCCCATGGCTTAAAGGCCATTTTTGTCATTGTTAGTTCTCCATTAATTCTTATATAGTTAACCGCAGTTTTGGACACAACTAGAACATAGATAACTGCCAGTCATTATTATCATTGAATAGAAACCAAGTATTAGTCTGGGCCAAATATGAAACAAAATGATACCAAAGACGATGTAAAGCCGATGAGCTTGTTGTCACTAATTTTGTCATTTATGGCACTATTTGTTATTTCTGCGTTGCTGTTTTTTCCACTAAAAGAGCCTACTCGCCAAGTGCTTATCGGCTTAGACTTTATTATCTGTAGTGTTTTTCTTCTCCAACTAACCATTGATTGGGTTCGCTCTGCCGATCGACTTCAATATTTAAAACACCACTGGATTGATTTTCTAGCCAGCATTCCCATGGTAGAGCCCCTACGTTTCGCACGTTTGTTCCATATCTTACGTGTAATTTTGGTCATACGTTCTAGCCGCTCATTAATCAAACAACTCATGGTGAATCGGCGCGAGACAACCTTAGCTTCGATACTATTACTTATGGTGATATTGCTCACTATAGGCTCTAGTATGATGTTGTTTGTTGAAAGTAAAGCGCCTGATGCCAATATACAAACGGGTGGCGATGCGATGTGGTGGGCCTTAGTAACCATCTCAACAGTAGGATATGGTGATCACTTCCCTGTGACTAATTCAGGAAAAATTCTCGCTTCAGGGCTAATTATTTGTGGGGTAGGTATTTTTGGTATGATTTCAGGTCTTATCACATCACTTATTACCTCACCAACCGAAGTTCAAGCAAAACGTTCAGAAAATAAAGAACGGCTGTTACTCGAAGTCCTAGGGCGGCAGCAAGAAATCCTCATACGTTTAGAGAAGATCGAACAACAACAAAATAAAAATGAGGAGCCATAAGGCTCCTCACAAAAATAAACTCAGCGTTAATCTTGCCAATAAGGCTGCGCTTCAATACAAATCACCCGTGTTTGTTCCATGGCATGTAATATCGAGCTTTCTTGACGAGAGAGCCAGCGCTTGAGCTGCTCTTGTTCTTCTCCGTGTAATTTTGCGACTAACTTATCTAATGTCCTGAGTTTTAATAGGTCATCGATTCCGTGTAATAAGTCGCGCCACGGCAGTCTAAACCGGTTACGTTCCTCTGCATCGAACAAACTGGCAAAACTGACGCCAGTGTATAAATTACGCATCAGCCTGTATCTTTGGTCGATATAGTCCTGACTTACCAAAGAGCGTTCTGGAGGAAAAGCTTCTATCAATTCAGCCCATGTACGGTCGAGCTGCTTAAAAGAAAAGGGTTCGACAGTGAGGGACATTTTATCTTGAGCTTTATCATCAAGAAATGGTTGCCAACCACGAGTAAGAATCCAACGACTAAGATCCAGCAATAAACCTATGTATCTAGCTGAGTTGAATAACGTTAGTATTTCTTCTCTATCAGGCAAAGAGTCCTGAATAAGTTTAAGCTCACTAACCAAAAACTTACGTGCATCAAGTTTGCGTAGCGCATGTCCTTTGTCATCCAGCAGTGCTTCAAGATATTCAAAATCATTTAGCCATTCCAATGACTGCTCTAACCATTTTAACTCTTGACGAATTAATGCACTTGCTCTGCGAGGCACTATGCCACCATATACCGTGAGCAATTGGCGAATAAAGCTAATCGCACTTTTTATTTGATGTAACGCCTCAATTGACTCACGCTCCGCATAGATTTGTTCATGATAAAGCCAATGGGATAAGCCATGCTCAAGAGAATGAACGAAACAGGACTCGACGGTATCCTGCTTATCAGTGCTCACCAAGGCTAAGGGTTTTGCTTCATCACCTTGATAGTTATCAGCAAGCCGGTAGCCCTTTGCGGCTTTACTCAAATTACCGAGACGTAAACCGCCTTGCTCCGACAAACGCCGAGCTAAGGTAAACAAAGCATCAGCCTGACCTGATTTCAGTTCTAGCTCAATTTCGCAAATGGGTTCTTGACGCTCACCAGCCTCGACCATACCTTGATCAAAAGCCACCTCGATCTGGCTTCCATCGGACATTCCTATCAGCCATTGTTCACGAGTAAAGTTGGTAGAAAATATAGGCTCAAGCTCTGACTGTAAGTCTTTAACGTCCTTACCTTCAGGCCAAATATCGGATGGATGAAGTTCAAGCAGAGGCTCATCGCAATCATGCTCAGCATTATATTCAGGTCTTTGATGCAACCCAGCGACAACACGACCAGAAGTTTTGACCGTCTGAACATAAACATCGTCAAAACGACGAATACGGAGACCGATATCATGAACACGCAACCAATTTTCTTTGGTATCAAAATAAATATTGCCAAGTTTACGGCAACTATGCTGAAGCACTTTTTCTTGTACAATCAGATCTTGTAAAGTATTTGAAAATTCAGGAGAAACAAAAAACTTCAGTTCTATCTCGTTTTCCATAGTGGTCCCTTTTAGCACAGATACAAACAGAATATTGCCAATTTCCAAACCGAGCAAGAAAGAAATATCATCTCAATGATGATCTAAAACAGTTTTAATGATGGATTTAATGGGTTACCATGCGCGCCTTTATAGCCATCGTTCAACATTTCGCCATGAATGGTATATGTTATTTTTAGGTTATATAAATAGGTTGAATGACCATGCCAGTGAATACAATTATGGGGTTATTTGCAAAGTCCCCCATCAAGCCTTTGCAGCGCCACGTTGTGTGTGTAAACGAATGTTGCTCACACCTAATCAACTTCTTTGAAGTAAGCTCAAAGGGTGATTGGGAAAAAGCATCTGAAATTCGCGCGCAAATCTCACATTTAGAAAAAGAAGCAGACGTTTTAAAACGTGAAATTCGTCTCAAACTTCCTCGCGGTTTGTTTATGCCTGTCGATCGTAGCGATATGCTCGAACTTCTCACTCAGCAAGACAAACTGGCAAACCTAGCAAAAGACATTGCCGGTCGAGTATATGGCCGACAATTAGTCATACCCGAACCTCTCCAAGATAATTTTATTGCGTATGTTAAGCGCTGCCTAGATGCAGCTAACCAAGCGCAGAAAGTGATCAACGAACTCGACGAGTTATTAGAAACCGGATTCAAAGGCCGCGAAGTTACTCTTGTAGCCGAAATGATTCACCAACTAGATGAAATTGAAGATGACACCGACGCGATGCAGATTGATCTTCGCCAGCAACTAATGGCAATCGAAGGCGATCTAAATCCAATCGATGTAATGTTTCTTTATAAAATTCTTGAATGGGTAGGTGGCATAGCCGATCAAGCGCAGCGCGTTGGCGCACGCCTTGAACTTATGCTATCTCGCTCATAAACAATAAGTAACTAAATAACGAAGAGCATTTTAACCATTCCCCTACTAGGCGATACACAAAAAGACGCCAAGGGGTTTTGTTGTGTCTAATATGCTCCGCTTGTTATCAACAACTAGGTATTACGATGGATATCCTTGCGAATTACGGCACTGTCCTGATTATTATTGCAGCAGTTTTTGGTTTTATGATGGCGATCGGTATTGGCGCAAATGATGTGGCCAATGCAATGGGAACCTCAGTAGGCTCCAAAGCGTTAACTGTAAAACAAGCGATTATTATCGCGATGATTTTTGAGTTTGCAGGGGCTTACCTTGCAGGCGGCGAAGTAACTGACACAATTCGCAAAGGGGTTATTGAAACCTCTCTCTTTGCCAGCCAACCAGATGTACTCGTATTCGGTATGATGTCTGCTCTTCTCGCTGCGGGGTCTTGGTTACTACTTGCCTCTTACATGGGGTGGCCTGTCTCTACCACTCACTCAATAATAGGAGCAATCATAGGCTTTGCTTGTGTATCAGTAGGGACCGAAGCGGTCGACTGGGGCTCAGTTAAAGGCATAGTAGGCAGTTGGATAATCACCCCTGTCATCTCTGGATTTTTCGCTTACGTGATCTTTGTCAGTGCGCAGCGGCTAATTTTTGATACAGAGAAGCCATTGTTCAATGCCAAACGCTTTGTACCTGTGTACATGTTCATCACCACTATGGTGATTGCATTGGTAACTATCAAAAAAGGCCTAAAACACGTAGGCCTGCACCTTACAAATGGTGAAGCTTGGGTATGCTCTGCCGTAGTTTCTGCCATAGTAATGGTCGGTGGATACTTATACATCCAGAAAAAGTTCTCCAGTCGCGAAGATGATCATGGGTTCGCTGGGGTTGAAGGTATATTTAGTGTGCTTATGGTGATTACTGCCTGTGCAATGGCCTTCGCTCACGGGTCTAATGACGTAGCGAACGCGATTGGTCCTCTTTCCGCCGTTGCTTCCACCATAGAGCACATGGGAGAGATCACAGATAAGAGCACTATTGCTTGGTGGATCCTACCTCTAGGTGGCTTTGGTATCGTCGTAGGATTAGCGACTCTCGGACACAAGGTGATGGCCACGGTAGGTACTGGTATTACTGAACTCACACCAAGTCGCGGCTTTGCAGCTCAACTTGCGACAGCCTGTACTGTTGTACTTGCTTCTGGTACTGGACTTCCTATTTCAACAACTCAAACGCTGGTAGGTGCTGTACTAGGTGTCGGTTTTGCTAGAGGTATTGCGGCTTTAAACTTAGGCGTTGTACGTAACATCGTTGCTTCATGGATTGTAACGCTTCCAGCAGGTGCTCTACTTGCTGTTGTATTTTTCTATGCAATTCAAGCGATGTTTGCTTAAGCAACAAGGTCAATGATGTGTTAACTCACTGTCATTATTGATTCAAATCCACAGAAAGGGAGGCTTAGCCTCCCTTCTTTGTTGCAGTAGAGTCTGAAACTACTTACTATTTGGTATCAGGGTTTATTAGCCCAGCAAATGATAGAGAAGACTGCTAAAGGATTGATCGTGAAAAAACTGGTTTGCTTGGTTTTAGCTTCAATGTTAGTCGCACCAGCGGCTTTGGCTAAAAACCGTTATATCGCAGATAACTTATTTACTTATATGCATTCTGGCCCGAGTAACCAATTCCGCATTATCGGCAGCGTCGATGCGGGTGATAGAGTTACTTACCTTACTGCAAACAAAGATACTGGATATACTCAAATCCAAGATAGCAAAGGTCGTAAAGGTTGGGTTGAAAGCCGCTTTGTTACAACTCGTGAAAGCATGGCACTGCGCTTACCTAAAATTGAAAAAGAATTGTCCGATGTGAAAGCGAAACTGGCTAACGCTCGCTCTAATGCCGATCAAGAAAAAGCAGGACTAGCAGACTCTTTAGAAACCAGAAATCGCCAAATTGCTGACCTAGAGAAAAGCTATGGTGACATTAGTCAGCAGCTTACCGCATCACAGGAAGAAGTGCGTAACCTCAGAGCCAAACTAGATACACAAAAAGATGATCTACTACTTAAATACTTTATGTATGGCGGCGGTGTCGCTGGCATAGGCTTGCTGTTCGGTCTTATCTTACCTCACATCATTCCACGCAAGAAACGCTCTCCTTCAGGTTGGGCATAGTAACCAGATTATATATAAAGGTCGCCTACGCGACCTTTTCTACCCCTTCCAATCATACAGCGCAGGAACCTGAATCTCGGTACCATTAAAAGTAATGGTGCTATGCTGGGAATCAATATTTTGCAGCTGAATATTGTCATTTATCCAATCTCCCTCCCTATATTCAGTGCCATTAACTTTAACCCAACGTTTGTTTGGATTACTGGAATAAACGTGCGTTTGAAAGTTAAGAGGGGGTAACTTTCCCTGCCATTCTCTACTGTTTAAAGCAAGATCAGAAGCATCATCGCTTTGATTAAAAGTTTCACTATCATCAAGTGCTGACTCAACACGCAGTGCGATCTCAGGTGGCAACCCAGACAAGTCCAAGCCTTTTAGCAAAGTATCACTGTCTTTCGTTTCGGTTATAGCCTCTTCTTGTAACGGAATAGGAGCAGCATTCAAGTCAGTGTTCGATGTCGATGGCACAGGCTTAATAACAACTAGCGGCGAAAAATCAAAGGTCTCTTTAAGCTGTCCAAATGAAGGGTAAGGCAACACTTGGTATTTGAAAGGGACTTGCTGAACTTGCGATCTAGGCTGACTAGCCACCTGCCATTCCGCCAACCTCTCCGTATAGCTTTGATATATACCCACTGAGCTACTGACCAGTGCAGGAGCACAAGCAAGAGTTACCAATAACCAGTTTGGTATCATACGATTATTTGAAAGGCTGGTATTTTCTTGGGTGTAATAATCAAATGTCTTAAACGTCTGATGATGCTGTTCTGAATGCTCTAATGCCTGCATGACTTTTGACATTATGCTTCTCCCTCTGTAATTCTCAATGATGGTGCCCTATCCTGAGAAAGCCTTTCTAAACGCTGTAAAGTCTGTTGTCCTGCAATCCCGTCAACATGTAAGCCTTGCCATTGTTGGAATAATCTCACTTTTCGTATTAACTCTTTATCGTAAACATCGTTTTCTATTGCAGATTCACCCAAGACTTTTGACAAGCGTCGATTCAATTCATAAATTGCTGGGCCAGACATATTAGGCTTAAGAGTCTGGCGCCAATAGTTTTGCCATACTTGATAGTATTCCCCGTTCCATATGTTTTCTAGCTTATCAAGCGGCAACTCAACCCTTTGCCCTGCGACCAATAACTGGGCAGCATCACCGCTCAACTTATATAACACCGCATAGCTTTGCATCCCTTCGCGATGCAGAGACAAGAGCACGGGCACATTTGCCTCTATCAATGTGGAAAGCTTGCCTTGTGATTGAATACAGCTAAAAGCACTCTCATCACTTTGGCGACATAATCGCTCCACGACAGATGCTTTAACCCCCCACACTCGATAGAGATCCTCCATTGCTAACTGAAAGTTATCGGACTTGGAGAGCACCTGTTGTAACAGAGGGGGAAAACTTTCCTCTTCAACCAGAGTAACGGTTTGAGCAGGGTTATTTGCCACAATATACTGTTGAATCTGATTTTCCATTAGCAGAGGAACAAACCAATAACTCGCTATAGCAAACATCACAGAAAAACTACTGACTTTTAGCCAATTTAAGCTAGATTCTTTCTGCTCGATAGCAACTGGTCGATAGGAAGTCTGGAAACTCATGATCTCTTCACACGCAGCTTCAACACTGGATTGACTTGGCGCCGACTCACCAAGGCTATAAGCTCGTTTCAATGCCGCATCACAAATCAAATTAATTAAGCGCGGAATCCCTAAAGAATACTCTGATATGGATTTTAGCGACTTAGCGGAGAATAAACTGCTGTCTCCACCAGCCAACTCCAAGCGATGACGAATATAAAGACTCGCTTCCTGAACATCTAAAGGTAGCAAGTGGTACCGGCCAGTAATGCGCTGGGCTAGCTGACGAAGTTGAGGCATTTGTAGCTTCTGCTGAAGCTCTGGCTGCCCCACTAGTAACACTTTTAATAATTTCTGGTTATCTGTCTCGAGATTGGTCAACAGCCTTAATTGCTCAAGCACTTCAGCCGAGAGATGCTGAGCCTCATCAATGACGAGTAGTGTTTGAATGCCATTTGCATAACTCGTAAGTAAAAAATCATGGATCGATTGATTGAACTGCTTTAGCGTCGCTCCTGAAGGATAATTTATAGCAAACTCATCGCAGATCGCCTCTAGCAGCTCTATGCTTGAAAAAGTGGGATTAAGAATAAGGCCAGTCTGAGTATCCTTATCCAAAGACTTGAGCAAAGTTCTTACTAACGTGGTTTTCCCTGTGCCCACTTCACCAGACAACATGGCAAAACCACCACCTTCACCAAGGCCAGCCTGCAAACGGAACAAGGCTTCTTTATGCCGCTGGCTTTGAAAGAGAAAACGAGAACTCGGCACGATTGAAAAAGGCAGCTCAGTGAATCCAAAATATTTCTTATACATGTCTCTCGTCTCTAGGAATTTACTGACAAGAAAAGTAACATTGCTGACAACAATAGCCAATGCAAATATCCGAATATAAGAGGAACATCTGTGCAAATATTTTTAGTTGGTGGCGCAGTACGCGATAAATATCTCAATATTGACGTTCATGACCAAGATTGGGTCGTAGTTGGTACCACCCCTGAAGTGTTAATTAGTAAAGGGTTTTCTGCTGTTGGCAAAGATTTCCCGGTATTTTTACACCCAGAGACCAAGCAAGAATATGCTTTGGCACGCACAGAGAGAAAAACGGGTGCAGGCTACAAGGGGTTTGATTGTTATTTTTCACCGGATGTGACTATTGAGGACGACCTTCTGCGCCGCGATCTCACCATCAATGCTATGGCGCTTGATGATAAAGGCAAACTGATCGACCCCTATGGAGGCCAAACCGACCTCAACAATCGTGTCCTAAGACATGTTTCTAGTGCCTTTACCGAGGATCCTTTGCGCGTTCTCCGAGTCGCTCGTTTTGCCGCTAAGCTTCATCACCTTGGCTTTAGCATTGCCGATGAAACTCAAGACTTGATGAAACAGATTGTGGCCTCAAAAGAGCTCGAACATTTAACCGCTGAGCGGGTTTGGCAAGAGTGGCATAAATCCCTGTCTACTCAAGATCCACAAGTCTTCTTATCTGTGCTTCGTGACTGCGGGGCACTCAAGGTTATTCTTCCTGAACTTGATTGTTTATTTGGTGTGCCTCAACCAGAGAAGTGGCACCCAGAAATAGATACTGGTATCCATAATTTAATGGTGGCTAAACAAGCCGCTATTTTGACCTCATCGACCAAGGTTCGTTTCGCCGCGCAGATGCATGATCTAGGCAAAGGGGTAACCCCAAAAAATGAGTGGCCTAGCCATAAAATGCACTGCCATACAGGCCAGAGCATCATCAAACAGTTATGTGACAGACTACGTGTACCAAATGACTATCGCGAATTGGCTTTGATTGTTTGCAAGCAGCACTCAAATGTCCACCGAGCAGAAGAGTTACGAGCGGAGACACTGCTTAAGGTACTCAACAGTTTTGATGTATGGCGTAAACCAGAGCGCTTAGATGAAGTACTATTAGCTTGCATGGCTGATAGCCGAGGCAGAACTGGATATGAAAACATCGAGTACCCACAGAAAGTTATTTTTGAGCAAGCCTATCAAGCCGCTCTATCTGTTAAAGCCCAAGATATTATTAGAGACGGTTATCAGGGCGCAGACATTCGTCTAGAGATGGACAAGAGAAAAGTCGAAGCAATTAAAAGCTCTCGGTGCCTTTAAGTTTAAAGTGATGTCGCTGAACAATAAAGATCGAAACTTAGGTTCTATCAACTGACTATCTAAGAAAAGTGTGACAAAAATTTTGAAACTCATTTTTGCCCCAAAGTGATTTAACTCAAAGAACCAAGGATACTCTTCTTATAAGCACTCACCCTAGAAAAACTAATGTCTAGCTAGGTGTGTACCGACTGGGGCCCAGATAAAGAAAGCGGCACCTTCAATAAAGATCACCGCTTTTCAAAACTAACCCTCAAAAGGCTTATCAGAGGTTTCGCCAGTGCCTTCATACAGCACGACGGACGTTGAATAGTTTAACTTACTGTATGGTGCAGGTTTAACCCAACCATTAGGATCAGCATTGTCACGAACGGTACAATCGTTTTGTGGCCTAGAGCTGTTGCATGAGTATTTGTATAGCACCATCACTTTAGGCCCATCAACCAGCACCTGAATCACAGGATTGGCTTTGTGGCTCTTGTAGTAGTTATTCATGGTGTCGATTTTCTGTTTGGCTAGCTCGCTGTCAATCTCGCCATTGATGCGATACCACTTTTTATCGTATACGTCATCATAGTTTCCCCATTCGGGTTTCCAACGCCGTTTCCATTCTTCGGCCCAATAGCCACTGCCCCAGCCGCTCTCCCAACTGCCTTCAATCGCTGTAGGCACGCCCATACCAACACTCGCACTTTTACAACAACCTTGCACTCCTCCATACGCAAAGTTTCCCACCCCGCCATAGATATCGGTGATCCACATATCACGAATAAACTGTGGCCCTCCCAAAGAGCCAGATTGACTGATTTTAGACACCGAGACGGGTTTCTCACTTAAGCAGCCAGCTAATAACACCAATAAGCCGATTATCGTCAGTCGTTTAATCATCATTAGTAAACATCACTCGTTTTAGTTGGTTGGATTCCGTTGTCACACCATTGACCATCTTTTCATAAGCACTGTCAAAGCCTGGATTAATGAGAGCATCATGAGGCCTGTGTATCCAGTCTCGGCCGTATTGACGTATTTCCGCCATCCAGTGTTCAGGGGTTATGCTACCAAGAGGCTGTGCTAAAAGCTTGTTTTTTAAAGCCTCTAATGCGACGTCGTTTTGTGTGGGGGCCATGTAATCTTGAGGAAGCTCTAATTTGTTCATCAACCATTTTATGCCCATTGCCTCGCCTTGCTGCTTCATACGCTCTAGTGGCAAAGCTGAAAACCCATTACTGATGGGGTGAAACTCGTAGTAATACAAGGTTTGGTTGACCTGTTTAACCGTACCAAAGCGGCCTTTAGATTGACATTCCCTTTCCCAAGCTTGGCACTCTTGGGCAAACAATCTTTCTCCGTGATTAGCGGCAGCTTGCGCATGTTGGTGGTTCGCTCTGCGGATAGTCTCTGAAAACAACTCACTGGCCGATTCTGTTTTTATTAGCTCTCGATTAAAGGTTGCCGATAGTGGCATCCCGTATCGCTCTGGTAAGCCTTGTTTGTCATACTGATGTTTGGAAGGGTAACCACCGCCAACATCGGTATGGCACCCCGCAAACACCTCTTCATAAAAATGGCCGTAAAGTTGGTCTTGGCTTGAACGTAGTGACGTCAGCGGAAAGTTTTTGCGATATTCATGGTGTGCGCTAATTTGAAATACCCGCTCAGCACAGTTCACATCAAGTCCTAACTGAAAGTTACCGTCTTCATTGTCCCCAGCCTGATAAAACGAGCCGACACTCTCAAATAGGCCAACAAAACGCACACTACAGGTACGAGATTCATCTGGGTAATAGCCCCGTCTTGCTTGTACGCTGTCATCATCCACATGCGCCAGTAAATTAGGGAACACCTCGCCACAGGATTCACCTTTACGAGGGTTACTATAATCAGGCAACCCGTCTTTGACGGCATTAACAAAATGACGCGCCAGCGCCGCTCCTCGGCTAAAGCCAAATACATCAAATTCAATATGAGTGATGTTTTTAAACTCATCAATATCGGAAAGTCCATCGATAATATCGAAGTACTGCCGAGTCCAGTTTTGCCATTTGTAAAACGCGCCCGTTTCACTTGATAGCAAATCTAATGTAGCTTTGATTAAAGGATGAGGGAGATGAGGTAGCCGATTAGGTTCTACCCCAAACGCTTGCCCAGCGTCTGTTTCATCTTTGCCTTCATCAATCAGCTCAGGCTCTTGCCAAGCATCATCAACCGTACCCACGCCAGAAACATAAATCTTTTGAGAGTCATCATCCAGCGGATACGCTTCAAACAACCGAGCAATATTGGTGCGCGATTTCACCCCTCGGGTTTCCTTATACAAGTCATTAAGGTTGTTTTGCCCTGTGCCATCAAAAAACACCCCGATACGTAGCGTCTTATCTTGCACCTTCTGTACGTTTAGCACAGGGGTTTGTTTGGGCATTCTCGCATCATCAAACAGGTGCAACACCGAGGGGGATAGCTGAGGTTTGGCGTATTCTCCCCATACGTTACCGTATGGATAGGCGCTGCCCACAGCAAAGCTAGTTTGAGGGCACGGCTGCTCCACTTTATGGGCGTCAGGGTTGAAAAATGCTTGCTCACTGACGTTAATCGTATCCCCAGCCTTTAATGACATGGGGTTATTGGCATAGGTCGGGTTTAAATTGAGTAATGACTTGGGGCTAAGACCGTATTGCGGCGCAATGTCAGACCATTTTTCATGAGTACCGTCGGGTTTGATCAAAACCGTATGGGTGTCTCTTTCCTCTTGCGTCTCTTCTTGTGTGATTTTTTCTCTAGCAAGTAAAGGCTCTGAGCACGCCGATACCAATGCATTGACGTCAATCTTAGTGGTGTTCTCGTCAAGCCACGCCGCATTTATCTCAGCCAACTCGTCATTGGTCAGCTTCTTGCGACGATAAAACAGGTGTTGAGGCGCAGGGTCGGCGTCTTCAATTTTTACTGGCACCAATAATGTCGTGTGGGTGTGCTCGCTGATAAGCTCTTTGGTAATGCCATTGGGTGAAGAGCGCGTAATTTGCCAAGCGCTTCGGCCTTTACCAAGAATGACCATCTCATACACCAACTGCCCATCATAGAAGTAGTAATAGAAACCGTGAGCAGCGCGGCCTAGTCTAGACTCACTTTCTACAACAGGCGTAAAGGGAATAAATTCCGCATTAATATGCTGTGAGTCAATCGGCTTTGACGTAATGGAATACGATTGACTGATCCCCATGCTTTGGATGCGCTCATGAATTAGTGGCTTTTTCTCTTCTTCAAAGCATTTGGCGGTTAAAATAGTATGACGATGCGGCTGTATCTCTTCCGCTTTTTGCCAGCTCTGACTCCGCCCTTCGTTAGAGGTCTTCCCCAAGCTAAAGACCCCCGTTTGCAGCGTACTTAGGCTATCTTTGGGCGCATGAATTTTAATGCGGCATTCAAACCCAGCCACAGGAGCTTTGTTTGTGTCAGCGATACGAGGTTGTGGGGGAAGTTTCACGTCTTCCTGAACAGGGGCATACCCTGCTCGGCGTGTCGGTCTGGGAAAATAGAGCGGCATGGTCAACATCCATAAAAGACAAAGGCTTAGTGTATCAATAGGTCATTATTTGCACACTAAGCAAAGTGACGGATTTTATAGGTATTTGGTCTGAATGAGTAGGTATTTGGGATAAAAGTAAAGTTTGCCCCTTTCCTTGTTTCGAAAGATTTAACACATAAATCCCCAAGGCTTAATTTGTCATATTTTTTTAATCTAACTATGAGACCAAATTCAGTGTGCCATTACAGAGACCTGCTCTTCGGTTTGAGTCTTTTTAAAAGTTAAGTTGACGCCGCCATCACGCTCAAGACACAAGTCTTTGGTCAACTGATTAACAAAAAACCACGTTGTAGAGTAAAACCCTAAATATATCTGCGATTGATCTTCTTCAACGATGCAGTTTTTTGATGTCTTAGCTAATACATAGTGGCTTTTTTCTCCAGCCAATATTTGATTAATATCTTTGTCCCCTTGGTGAAAAGCTATCGTTGGCAATACACACATAAAAATAATAGCAAAGTGCCTTACAAAACGAGAATGTTTCAGCAAAAAAGGGGGCTTATTAAGAAGAAATATTATGCTAACAATTGATACTACAGGCAATGCAAAAGCCAATCGTTTTTCAGGCTCCGATATAACGGTTAGGTATAGAAAGAGGATTACTTGGTACAAGTTAATCAGCATTAAAATCAAGATGCATGCGAGCATGATGTAAAACAAGACCTTAAGTACCTTTGGATCTTCTTGTTCAAGTTTTTGCTTAGGTTGGCTATTCACAGTATCTATGACAATCCAGATAAAGCTACCAATTAATGCAGGAATAACTGGATAAGCAGCTGACTTGATAACATCGACAGGTGACAAAAAATCAAGGATGTTAAAATGCAAAGGTGTCCAATAGCCTAACATGTAGCAAACACCTACCAAGGAAAAATAGAAATAGCTAACTGCCGATAATGTCCAGTTCATTGATTCCTCTTTATCTTGAGCCCTAACGCCTTGCTCACCGGAAAGTTAGGAGCGTAGCGAGTAATTTTTCCGAGTACAGCAACTTGTTATATGATAATGCTCGGTATGATTTTTGCTGGTAATGGATTGACTCCTAAAGTTGCAAGCTTATTTGAAACCAACAGTGATCGCAGGTTAGAAATCAAGTCGAGCACATTGTTATCCCAATTCTGTTTAATTAAATTCAAGACAGGTAGTAACGATGAATCATAATTTGCTCTTTGCTGAGGGCCAAGGGTCATAAACATTTGAATTGTACCAATAGCACCATGAAAGTCTTGCACAATTGAATGATCGCTCTCAATCATAACCACATACTTCCAACCATAGTCAGTCATAACCCAGCGCCCTGTTATTTGAGGGGGTTCCGGCTCTATTTTGCCAGAAATGACACTTGGCCTTTTGAAGATCCTTTGTTTCACTCCAAACCCAAAAGAATAATATTCACCTTTTTTTCTATTCCAGAATGAATCTAAAAGCAACTCACCTCCATGATTGCCTTCGACCTCACCCAAGATACCGTAATTTTCATCATCTTGTTTTAGCAATATACACAGGTCAGCATATGCTACTTTACTAGCCACATCTTGGTGCTGAAGTTTTCCGTAACCAAGAAGATACGGATTGTAGGCTTGTGCGAAGCGCAAACCGCTATTAAAGTCTTTGCAGCTAATATGAACCCCATATTCCTGCGTCTTAGACACAAAATCGAAATTGTGGAGCTCAGACAATTTAGAAACAATATCGTTGAATATCGGTTTGCCTTCATCACTTGTAAGGTAGTGGCATAATAACGCTTGAAGACCAAAGTTCTGCAACGAGTTCTTGATTTCATTAAAAAAAGCAAAGCCAGCTTTTGCTGCTAAATTTCCTAGAGTTGGCTCAACATTTTCCATGTATGGTCTATTGAAGCCATGAGGCATGGTCTTTTGCTCATATAGTGTTTCAAGTATGGAGCAATAGTGCATAGCCCAGTAAGCGTTTAAATTAAGATGCAGTCCCGGCTTAATGATTTCTACTAAATTTTCATTCATCCATGACACTCATTTCGATAAGTCACATAACAGTGTATTAAACAGCATTCTGTTTATCACGCAGAGTACTTGCCTCACTTTTCCTCTTACTATACTCCCGAAATCGCTTTTTAATCAACCAGTTGAATAGCATCAAGTGCGCAATTTTGAGTACTTTCTTCTGGCAAAAGCGAGCATTGCGCTTAACGCTGCGCTCGATTATCTCATGCCTACCGAAATTTACTCTTAGATTCATAGAGATAGAAAATTTGACCTGGGATAACCGTGCATTATTTTGCACGGTTATCCCAAATCTCGTTCGCATTTTAACCAAAATCCACTTATAACTGTATATAAATACAGTCATGTAAGGTCGTGATGTCACGCTCACGAATTTTTGAAGCTATCTACAAGCGAAAAAGAAGAGATGCCAGTGGATTTACAAGCCCAATGGATTGTTCATAGCTAGCGCAATTAAGTTAGTGTGACATTTATCGCTAAATGTTCGTGTCATATTTGCACTTTCTAAGCGACTTTCGATACAAAAAGTTATCCGTATATTTCTAATTTAAGTGATTACTCTGAGAAGATTCTGTCCAAAAGTAAGTTTCAAACTTTCTTTGGATGGAAGCAATAATTGAGTTTAAGTTTCGATCTTTGTTGTCCAACGACACCAGTGTTAACTCCAGTTCAAACTGTCCGTTTTCATACTAGAAAATGATCACAATTTATTGTCTTTTATTCTGTATTTCGTGAGTAACGAAGCGGAAAATGATCAAACTTTACAGTTCTAATGGTCGAATATAGTTTTTAATGACATATTTTTTAACAATCCATATTGTCTGCTGACAGTTTGAGTGAGAGGAATAATGCATCATTATAAATGGCAGAGCTCATATCGACACGCTGCCATTTCTAACTCTAAAATAACCAAAAAACTACCTTTCATCAATATACAAGCGAGTATTGAATTAACTCTCTTTCCCCGATAATGTGTTCATGAATTTCTTATTAATCTATTGATAGTTATATCTATATTTAGATTGTGTCAGTTAATTATTTAGCTTGGGAATAAGTATGAAAATAAATATTGTGGGGGCAGGTCGTGTTGGTCAAACACTTGGAAAACTTCTTGTCGATACTAGAGTTGTGCATGTTGGTTCGATTTATAACAGAACCAGATTAAACGCTGAAAAATCGGCTGCATTTATTGGCGAAGGAACTCCTATTACCGACTTGACTGATATGGAGCAAGCTGACTTGTATATGGTAACAACAGCAGATGGGGCTCTTGGAGAAGTGTGTGACCGCATGTTAAATGTCCACAACTTTAAGCAAGGTAGCGTGATTTTTCATTGCAGTGGTGTTACTCCTTCAAGCCTTTTTAAACGAGCACAGGAACATGGGTGCTATATCGCTAGCGTGCATCCGGTCAAGAGCTTTGCTGACCCTTCTATTGCAGTGTTAGATTTTAAGGGGACTTTTTGCGCAGTCGAAGGGGATGAAAAAGCACTTGGCATACTTGAGGAATGTTTTCAAAGAATTGGGGGGCAGATAATTAGAATCAACACAGAAAAAAAAGCCCTTTATCACGGCGCGACTGTGATGGCGTGCAATAACCTTGTTGCCCTGATAGAAGCAGCAACCTCAATGTATGTTGATTCTGGTCTTGATAGGCAGAGCGCGCTCAAATTGATGGAGCCAATTATTCGTGGCACCATTACTAATATATTCGCTTTGGGGTCTGTATCCGCTTTGACAGGACCAATAGCGAGAGGAGACTCCGAGACCGTAAAGAAACATTTAGATGCTTTAAAATATGATGATGGGATGCTTTCGGATGTTTACTGCTCTCTTGGGAAATGGGCATTAAGTCTTTCGAAAGAGCAAGGTAGTGCAACAACAGAGTCCCTTGAAAATATTCAAATTTATTTAAACCAAAACAATAGATTCAATAAAAAAATAAACTTTCAATTATGATTAAGAACAATAAAAATATAAAGGCTTGTCTGGCTGGTAACGTCATAGAGTGGTATGAATTTTCACTTTTCATTTATCTCTCAACTTCTGTCGCTCAGAGCATCGGTTATGCAGGGAGTAACCAAAACAGTTGGTTAAATTTACTTTTAGTATATTCGGTAGGTTTTTTATTTCGGCCAATAGGTGCGATGATTATTGGTTACATAGGAGATATGTATGGGAGAAAAAAGGCTCTTCTTTATTCGGTTTTAATGATGTCGCTCGGGACGACGTTATTGGCATTAATCCCTAGCTCAGAAGTTATTGGAGGATTTGCATTTTTCTTATTTTTCGCATGTAGGGTAATGCAAGGTCTCTCTGGGGGTGGAGAATTTACTACTTCATTGGTATACCTTGGTGAAGAAGCAAATGAAGATACTAGGAAAATTATAAGCAGTCTTTCTTACTCCAGTGCGCAGCTCGGTTTACTACTGGGTGCAATAGTAGGTTCACTGATAGCCTATGCTATATCTGTTGATGCCCTACCTCTCTGGGTATGGCGTGTAGGTTTCTTCCTATGTCTACCAGCCAGCATTCTTTGTTATGTTCTTCGAAAGTCTGTAATAGAAGACCTTGCTGTATCAGAACAGGAAAGAGTTAGCCTCATAGATCATTACAAATCAGTATTCTGTGGCTACAAGAGAGGATTGCTCTCTATATTCGGCATCAATGCGTTTGCACAAACTATATTTTATGCGTTTTCATTTTGCGTCATTAACTGGTCTTTGAATCAATCAGAATCTTTTAAAGATGCGATTAGCTTAGTCGGGCTAAACTCATTACTACTGTTGGCAATCATTATTTTTATTCCTATTGCTTCGATTATCTATACAAGAAAAATGTCCACCAAGACATTAGGATTTTTCTTTGTAGCAATAGTTCCTGTATTAGCAACCTTGATAAGCTTCAGAATGGGAAGTGGTGAAGACGCTAGTTTGTTGCTCGCTCTTCTTGGGGCATGCATCATTGCTTTTATTCTAGCTCCATTGCCAAGCTTATATCACAGCCTATTTCCATACGAAGTGAGAAATTCGGCCGTAGCGTTACCATTCAATACATCAGCAGCAATATTTGGTGGTTTATCTCCAGTGATCATTATGCACTATATGTCTACAGGAAATTTACTTCCAATAAAACTATATCTGTCTGGCTTATGTGTTGTGGCTATCATATCACTCTACTTAGGTTTAACTGAAAATAACTTATACAATAAAACCTCTCAACCTAAAGATATGAAATAAGTTTGATAGGTGTTACCATTCTGGCATTCATATTTATTTTTGGATGCTAGAATGGCTGGAAATATAAACTTTACTAGTTTGCCAACGGTATTATGGCAAAGGGAAATATCTCAAAAATGTATTGACTATGTTTTCAGGAGGTATGGTTGCCTTGACCACTTTGCGGTCAACTTTATTCTGCCAAATAAAGAAGTGATCAACTTGTGCCCAAATGTTGGATATATCAAAAGCTATACTGACTTGGGTATGGGGAAGTACGAAAATGCTTTAGCGCCATGGAAATTAGAAGGTTTACCTGTGGTACCTTGGCGGCTTATCTCACCCGATCAAAATGAACTAAGTTATAATAAGATAGTATCCTTTAAAGAGAGAATTCACAGTTTGCATTCTGGCATGTCCTTTATCCACCCTGTCGGAGATTGTTATCTTAATGTCGCTGTCGCATCAAAATGTTCAAATAAAAAAAACATGTTAACATTCTTCAATAATGCTGAAGAGATACTAAATATTGGAGCCTTTATTCTTAGCCTTTTCGAACAGAGGATCGGCGAGTTTTACGACTATAAAATACCTTGTATTGATGAAATCATTCTTAATGATGGACACTTTAAAATAATAGATGACTTTTCAAAAGGCTGGAGTGATACAGGGGTTATTTCTTTACCTCCTTCAAAATTCTTTTCTTGAGTTCATCACTATGCATTGTTGAAATTGACATTATATAGTCTTTTGAACGCTCTATATCATCAGTTTCAGTTAGAATCTGAGAAATAATATTCTTACATTTTTCATATAACTGATGATAGTCAATATCCTCATCAAACTTCCCAATTGCCTTTGAGACAGAAGCGAGGGCAAATGGGAACAAAGCTGGCTCTATAACTCTGTTTTTAAGAGACCTTGAAGTGGTGTATTGTCTTTTCTCCGTATCATCTATCGTCTCACCAGTGAGAAGCCAATTGATAGGTACGCTTAAAATCTCCGAATATCTTTTTGCGGCCTTCTCTGTTAAAGCAAGCTTTCCACTCTCGTGTTTTATATAAGTCGTATAAGCTAGTCCATACTTTTCTGCAAAGAACTTAGCTGTAGGGTATCCTTTTCCTATCCTAGCCGTTCGCAGCCTTATGTCTGGGGATTGTGGCATCTTATTTTCCAAATTTTCCTATGCAAGTTTCTCTATTAGATGACGTTTACAGTACCCTAAAAATCATATCTATATTTTTATGATTAACTAACAGGGCAATCGCATCTAAAATGTTAATAGTTGCAAAATAGCATTCAACCACAGTTATGTATACAAGACTTGTCGTATTAAGTAGATATAAATTGAAAATATTGTCATTTATTGTTGTTTGTATCTGACTTTTATGCAAATATTATCACTTGAGATGTGTTCCAATAGTCTCGACATAGGTTAAATAGTCAATTGAGTTTACGGCTTGTTATTATTAAGACGTATTTACTGCAAAGCAGATATCGCCTCACTTCGTGAGGCTTTTTTATTCAAGAGAAAATGACGATAGCTGGCAATAGGTGCTAACTATTGAGGCCAAACCAAAGACTAGCTGAATGAGCTTAACATTTAGGACTACCAGACGTAGAACTTAAAACAGAGCATAACGAAAATAGCGGTAATTATTCCTAACCAGCCTAATGATCGTGTGACTACTTCAGGCGATTGACCATTAAAATGGGGGAGTAAAATAGCGCCTAAAGAAACAAGTGGCATAAAGCCATAGAGCTGACCATCATACTTGGTCGTCATTGCTGGAAAAGGAGGAATAACCTTGTAAACAAATAGGTAGACAAGGTAAACCAACATGGCGATAGATGCTTGTTTTTTGCTGGTATCACTTCCAGAGCAAAATAGAAAATAGACAGCTAAAGCTAAGAAAAATAATAGGTCAATCATACGATTATTGAGCTCAGAGGCTTTGATATCTAAAAGAAGATTATTTCAGTCTGTTCGGTTAGCGGCATGTATTTGTCCCAACCATTTGATGCGTTGCAAGTAGCGAACCTCGATGCTTGAAACGACGATTCTGGGAGGTCATGCGTTGCTCCAACAATTTTCTATTCAAACTCACTTTTTGTCCATCAATATACCAAACGACCAGTTGTTGCAAAGTTTGCACTAATTGGTTTCTGTCCAGAAATCAGCCATACCCAAAATAAGCAGCCAAATAAACCCCAAAAAGTTTCGATCTTAGGTTTCCTCTGACAGGTGATAAAGAGTACTCTGAATAAAATCATAGCCATAAAAAATCGCCTCTAATAGTAGAGGCGATGTTTAATAAAGCTAGCTAAAAGAGCTGTGTTTACTGGCCTTTAACTTCTTTAAGACCCTTGTAAGGAGCGCGTTCGCCTAGTGCTTCTTCGATACGGATTAGCTGGTTGTATTTAGCAACGCGATCAGAGCGGCTCATTGAACCAGTTTTGATTTGACCTGCTGCTGTACCAACTGCTAGATCAGCAATGGTTGCATCTTCAGTTTCACCACTACGGTGAGAGATCACAGCTGTGTAGCCTGCATCTTTAGCCATCTTGATAGCAGCTAGTGTTTCAGTCAGAGAACCAATTTGGTTAAACTTGATCAAGATTGAGTTAGCAATGCCTTTCTCGATACCTTCCGCAAGGATCTTAGTATTGGTTACAAACAGATCATCACCAACAAGTTGGATCTTGTTGCCAAGTAGCTCTGTCTGGTGCTTAAAGCCATCCCAGTCAGACTCATCTAGGCCGTCTTCGATAGAAACAATTGGGTACTCTTCAACTAGACCAGCTAGGTAATGGTTAAACTCTTCAGAAGAGAAGATTTTACCTTCACCTTTCATGTTGTAGTTACCCGCTTCTTTGTCGTAGAACTCAGATGCAGCACAGTCCATCGCTAGCGTAACGTCTTTACCAAGCTCGTAACCCGCTAGTTCAACCGCTTCTTTGATTGCTGCAAGTGCAGCAGCGTTTGATTCTAGGTTAGGCGCAAAACCACCTTCATCACCAACTGCTGTGCTCATGCCTTTCGCTTTCAGTACTTTAGCTAGGTTGTGGAAAACTTCTGCACCGATACGTAGACCTTCTTTCAGAGTTTTAGCGCCAACAGGCTGAATCATAAACTCTTGAATATCAACGTTGTTATCTGCATGCTCACCACCATTGATGATGTTCATCATAGGCAAAGGCATAGAGAATTGACCCGGAGTACCGTTAAGCTCAGCAATATGCTCGAATAAAGGCATACCTTTGGCAGCTGCCGCAGCTTTAGCATTCGCTAGAGAAACCGCTAGGATAGCGTTAGCACCGAAGTTAGATTTGTTTTCTGTGCCATCTAAATCAATCATAACCGCATCAACAGCAGCTTGATCTTTCGCATCTTTGCCAACTAGAGCGTCTGCAATCGCACCATTTACTGCTTCGATTGCTTTTAGAACACCTTTACCTAAGAAACGGGCTTTATCACCATCACGAAGCTCAAGAGCTTCACGTGAACCTGTAGAAGCGCCAGATGGTGCTGCAGCCATACCAACAAAGCCACCTTCTAGGTGCACTTCAGCTTCAACGGTTGGGTTACCACGTGAGTCGATAATTTCACGACCTAGAACTTTAACGATCTTAGACATTGATGATTCCTCTCGTTCAAATATAAATGTCAAACTTAAAAGGCAGCAGCACAACTTTGGCTACTGCCTATATCCTTTTTTTCTACTTCTCAAACTCACCGCGAGAAAATTGACCTGCGGCTTTTACAAAACCAGCAAATAGCGGGTGTCCATCTCGTGGTGTCGAGGTAAACTCTGGATGGAATTGAGCCGCTACAAACCAAGGGTGAGCTGGATTCTCAATCATCTCTACCAATTTTTTATCCGCAGATAAACCTGACACTTTCAAGCCAGCTTTTTCAATTTTAGGTCGAAGTACATTATTGACTTCATAGCGGTGACGGTGACGCTCATGGATAGTAGCACTGCCGTATAACTCTCTCGCTTTAGTGCCTTTCTCTAGGTGACACAACTGAGAACCAAGACGCATGGTACCACCAAGATCTGAGGTTTCTGTACGCTCTTCAACTTTACCTTCGCCATCAACCCATTCTGTGATCAATCCAACCACGGGGTACTTAGTCTCTTTATTAAATTCTGTTGAATGTGCACCTTCAAGACCTGCGACATTGCGCGCGTATTCGATCAGTGCAACCTGCATCCCAAGACAAATGCCTAAATAGGGAACATTATTTTCACGCGCATATTGGGCAGAGCGAATTTTACCTTCAATACCACGATCACCAAATCCACCAGGAACTAAAATCGCATCAAGGCCAGCCAAGGCTTCATCACCTTTACTCTCAACATCTTGAGAGTCTACATATTTGATGGTGACATTGAGTCGATTTTTAAGACCCGCATGTTTGAGCGCTTCGTTGACGGATTTGTATGCGTCAGGTAGCTCGATGTACTTACCGACCATGCCTATGGTGACATCACCTGTAGGGTTAGCTTCTTCGTATATGACTTGCTCCCATTCAGACAAGTCAGCTTCAGGGGCCGTAATACCAAAACGAGCGCAAACAAGGTCATCAAGACCTTGAGATTTAATCAACTGTGGGATTTTGTAGATAGAGTCAACGTCTTTCATTGAAATGACGGCTTTCTCTGGAACATTACAGAATAATGCAATCTTCTTGCGTTCATTGGCAGGGATCATGCGATCGCTGCGACAAACCAAAATATCAGGCTGAATACCAATCGAAAGCAGCTCTTTTACAGAGTGCTGAGTGGGTTTTGTTTTCACTTCACCAGCGGCGGCTAGATACGGAACCAAAGTCAGGTGCATGAACATAGCACGCTCGCGTCCTAATTCCACAGCTAACTGGCGAATCGCTTCCATAAATGGCAAAGATTCAATATCACCGACTGTACCACCGACTTCAACAATAGCGACATCATGACCTTCAGAGCCTGCAATCACACGATCTTTGATCGCATTAGTGATGTGAGGAATAACCTGAATCGTCGCACCTAGATAATCACCACGACGCTCTTTACGCAGAACATCGGCATAAACACGACCAGCAGTAAAGTTGTTGCGTTTACTCATCTTAGTGCGAATAAAACGCTCATAGTGACCAAGATCTAGATCAGTTTCAGCACCATCTTCCGTTACAAAAACTTCACCGTGCTGAGTTGGGCTCATGGTACCCGGATCGACGTTAATGTACGGATCCAGCTTCATCATAGTCACTTTAAGACCACGAGCTTCAAGAATAGCGGCAAGTGATGCTGCTGCAATACCTTTACCTAGAGAGGATACGACCCCGCCAGTAACAAAAATGTAATTTGTCGTCATGTTTAACCTGAAATTGGTTGAATGAGGGAAATGGGTTTTCTTCTGGACGGGAGATAAATATACCAGAAGACCCTTATCGCCACAACGTGAAATCTATCACACTGTCATTTTTTATTTCTTGCTTCAAATCAAATTAGAATAGCGCATTTTTGGCTATGTCGAACTATGACTCTTGCTGTTTGACTTGATTCCAAAACTCGTCAAGCTGCTCTAAATCGTAGTCTTTCAATTGTTTACCTTGTGTCGCAACAATAGATTCTATCCCTTTAAAGCGGCGCATAAATTTATGATTAGCTTTACTCAATGCCGATTCAGGATCTTTTCCTAGATGACGACTTAAATTCACTGTGGCAAACAATAAATCTCCCAGCTCTAGTTCAAGTTTTTCTTCATTTGGCGATACCTGAAGCGCTTCATCCATCACCTCATCAATTTCTTCTCGAACTTTGTCGACCACTGGCCCTAAAGAATCCCAGTCAAATCCATAACGGGCACACTTTTTTTGAATTTTATTTGCTCGCGATAATGCAGGTAATGAATTAGGGACAGTGTCTAAAATGCTTTGTTCAGAACTGCCTTTTTGAGCCTTCTCTTTCGCTTTTTCTGCTTCCCAGTTATCTGCTATTTCTTCTTCACTTGAAAACTCTACATCCGAAAATACATGTGGATGGCGACGAGTCAGCTTCTGGTTAACATCAGTAACGACATCGGAAAATTCAAACAACCCCTGCTCTTTCGCTAGCTGGCTATAAAAAATCACTTGAAACAAAAGATCGCCCAACTCTTCTTGTAAATTGGCCCAGTCTCGCTTGTGAATGGCATCTACTACTTCATAAGTTTCTTCAATCGTATGTGGAACAATAGTGTCAAATGTTTGTTGTAAGTCCCACGGACATCCTTGCTCAGGGTCACGTAACTTGATCATTATTTGTTCTAATTCTTCTATTGGGTGACTCATCATTCTTTTCCTTTAAACAAAAAAGGTGAGTGGCATCAACCACTCACCTTAAAATTAAATTGAAAACCAACTAACCTAATCTCTTGACTGACATGACGTCTTTTATCTGCTCCACCCGCTTGGAGACGCGAGATAAGACTTCGACATTGGTCACTTCAAGATCAAAGTCCATAATCGATAACTGATTGCGGTAATCAACTCGGCTCTTCATGCTGGTCACCTTTATTTTCTCATTGGCAAATAATGTGGTGATGTCTTTGAGCAGGCCGCTACGTTCCATAGCTTCAACACGCACAGTGAGTATATAAGAACCCACATAGCCATTTCCCCATACGGTATCGATGATTCTTTCCGCAGCATGGTGGCGAAGTTCTTCAAGTTGCTCACAATCAGCTCTATGCACTGAAATGCCGCGCCCTTGCGTGATATAACCAGCGATTTCATCACCAGGAATAGGCTGACAACAACGGGCTAAATGCGTCATCAGATTATCAACCCCTTCAACCACAACTGCATCTTTTTTCGGACGACTCAATACTGGCGGCTTGTTTTCCGCTTCTTGCAGTTTTTCAAGGGCCTGCTGATCTTCTTCTTCAGCGGTAGGTTTGTTCACCAGTGCATTGATATGGTTGATGATCTGGTTAATGCGTAAATCACCACTACCAATCCCAACATACAGTTCATCAGCGCTATTGACATTAAATCGCTTGAGAGCATATTGCTCAGCATCTTTTAGTGTTGCGCCAATTTTATTTAGCTCAGTTTCAAGGATCTCACGACCAGCTTCTAAGTTTTTCTCGCGCGATTGCTTGCGGAACCAAGCATTAATTTTAGCCCGTGCACGACCTGAAGTCACAAAACCCATCGATGGGTTTAACCAATCACGAGAAGGGTTAGGCTCCTTCGAAGTAATAATCTCGACCTGATCCCCCATAGACAGCTTATGCGTAAAAGGAACAATCCGGCCCGCAACCTTAGCACCTATACAGCGATGACCCACTTCTGAGTGAATGTGGTAAGCAAAATCGAGTGGCGTGGCGCCCATAGGTAAATCGACCACATCACCACGAGGCGTGAAGGCATATACGCGATCATCGAACACCTGACTGCGCACTTCATCCAACATTTCGCCAGAGTCTGACATCTCTTCTTGCCAATCAAGCAGTTTACGCAGCCAAGTGATTTTCTCATCGTAGCCACTTCTACCGCCACCACCTTCTTTATATTTCCAGTGAGCAGCAACTCCAAGCTCAGAGTCTTCATGCATGTCTTTAGTGCGGATCTGAATTTCTATGGTTTTCCCTTCAGGTCCGAGAATCACAGTGTGTATAGATTGATAACCATTGGGTTTGGGGTTAGCAACATAGTCATCAAATTCACTCGGTAAGTGTTTGTACTTAGTGTGGACGACTCCAAGCGCTGCATAACAGTCTTGTAACTTATCAGCGATGATACGAACGGCGCGTACGTCGAAAAGCTCATCAAACGCCAAACTTTTCTTCTGCATTTTTCGCCAAATACTGTAGATATGTTTGGGGCGTCCGCTTACCTCTGCATTGATTCCTGAGGTTGTGATTTCATTGGAGAGATCGTCAACAAAATCTTTTATGTATTGCTCTCGTACAATGCGTCGCTCTGACAGCTGCTTAGCAATTTGCTTATAAGTTTCAGGTTGCTGATAGCGAAACGCATAATCTTCAATTTCCCATTTAAGCTGGCCTATACCTAGACGGTTAGCGAGGGGCGCATAAATATTGGTACATTCTTTAGCCGCCGCGCAACGAACTTCACTTGGCGCCTTTTTCACCTCAATTAAGTTACAAATGCGCTCGGCCAACTTGATGATGACACAGCGAAAGTCGTCAACCATGGCGAGTAACATTCTACGGACATTATCAACCTGAGCAGAAGCAGCACTCCCTTCTATCGTCACGTTCAGCTGTCCAAGTGCGGCCATTTCCTCCACACCATCGATCAATTTAATGGTTTCTTTACCAAAGTCTTCAGCCAAAACTTCGCGATCGTAAGCTCCACTTGATACCAGAGGAAACAATAAAGCGGCAACTAAGGTAGCTTTATCCATAGAAAGCGTTGTCAGGATTTCGATCATTTCTCGGCCACGCCACAATAGCAAAGGCCTTTGTTCACTCTGATCCAAAATGGTTTCGCAACGGAGGTAAACCTCCTTAAGACGTTTAGCCACCTTGGCATCTTGCTTTAAACTGACTATCCAAGTATCTAAATCAAACTGTTCATCTTGATTCAAATGTGCGCTTCGTACCGCAACCATTCTCTTTATCCTGTTATCACTTTCTATTTTCGTAGGGTAAGACTGCTCTTATCGAGTTAAGTTCTTATTTAGCCTTCACAAATAACGCCATGGATTCTAGATGACTCGTATGCGGAAACATATCCAGCATTCCGAGTCGCTTCAATTCATAGCCCTGCTCAAGCAAACTGCGAGAATCTCGCGCTAAAGTTGCAGGATTACAAGAAACATAAACGATTCTCGTGGCACCAAAAACGGAAATTTTCTCTATGACACCATTCGCTCCAGCTCTTGCTGGATCGAGGAGTATCTTATCAAATTTTTGATTGGCCCATGGCTCGCCAGACACATCTTGTTCCAAATTTGCTTGAAAAAATGTCGCGTTCTCTATGTTATTTATTTGGGCATTGTGAGCAGCTTTTTCAACCATCTCATCAATCCCTTCAATACCAACCACTGAATTCACTAATTTGGCCATGGGCAAACTAAAATTACCTAACCCGCAAAATAGGTCTAATACAGTATCTTGCGACGATAACGCTAACCAGTCTAATGCCTGCGCGACCATCTTGGCATTAACCTCTTGGTTTACTTGTATAAAGTTATTAGGCTCAAAGGGGATGGTTAGCCCAATCTCTTGGTAGACGCCCGACTCTCCCCATTCAAGCACCACATCCTTGGAGGATGGCATCAGGTACAAACTGATTTGCTTAGCTCTAGCAAAATCAATTATCGACTGATGGTCTCGGGAAGGTAATGCTTTGGTATGACGTAAAACGAGAATACAGGTATTGTCCGCTCTGACTAATTCTACATGACCAATATGCTCAGGTTGAGAGAAACCCTGCAACAATTGGGACAAATCAGGCAATATTGCATTCAGGTCAGGCTCCAAAACAGGACAATGTGTTAGGTTGACAATATTGTTACTGTTTTTTTTGCGAAAACCGAATTGAAGCTGGCGAGTTTTTTTATCTTGCATTACGCTCACTCGAGCACGCCTGCGATATCCTTGTGTTCTACCCAAAATTGGCAATTCTAACTCAAGAGTTTGCCGCGCAAATTTACTCATAAGCTGACTCAAGGTCTGCTGTTTATACTCCCACTGGTTCTCACTGCTTAGGTGCTGCATATTACAGCCTCCACATTCGCTGTAATGTGGACAAAAAGGTTCAATACGCTGCGAGCTAGTGCTCTGAATCTTAATTAAAGACGCCCTTGAAAACTTACTTTTGCTCTCTGTCAGTTGAGCAATCACTTCTTCTCCAGGTAGTGCGCCCTCAACAAAAATAGGCTTTTTGTTTTGATAAGCAATACCAGCACCATGATGATCAAGCTTTTCAATTTTCAGTATTTGGTGCTTAGTATTCAGTTGAGTTTTCTTTTTAGGTTGGAAGAAACGCGCCATAACTCTGTTCTTTGCCTTGTTACAATTGCTCGATATTCGTATCCAAGTATCATCTTTTCATACTTGAATGATTGTCTGAGCCGAGCGAGTTTATTATGCTTAAGTATTCGACGGCTTCTTTTTGTTTGGAAGTTATTTTCCCATATCCATACCACGATGTTTAGATAATAATGACCAGATATGGCTTACGCGCCCGCGTTATCACTCTTACTTTAGCGCCGACTTTAATTATTGGCTTGCTCCTGAGTGCCTTTTTCTCCTTCAACCGCTATCACGATCTTGAAAAGCAAGTCATCAACTCGGGATTAAGTATTGTCGAACCCTTAGCCATTGCCAGTGAAGAAGGATTGAAAAACAACAGTCGAGAAGCAGTACGAAGGATCATCAGTTACGCTCACCGTAAAAATTCCAAATTCGTTCGAAGTATCGCTGTTTTCGATTACAACCATGAGCTGTTTGTGACCTCTAACTTTCACCCTAATTTCGAGTCACTGACTTTTCCTCGTAATGAACCCATTCCACTTTTGGTCACATCAGATCTGCAAGAAAATACCCTCATCTTAAGAGCCCCTATTGTTGCAGAATCAGGGCTACTTGCGGCAGCTAAGAGTCAAAACAAAAACTCTGCATTAGGCTACATCGCTATTGAACTGGATCTGTCGTCATTAAGGCTTCAACAATATCAAGAGATCTTTTCTGCGTTTTTAGTGCTCATTTCGGGGCTTGGATTATCGGCAATCTTTGCACACCGACTCATGCATGACGTCACTCGGCCTATCTCACATATGAAAAATATGGTGGATAGGATTAGCCGAGGGCATTTAGACGTCAGAATCGAGGGTAAAATGCATGGTGAGCTCGATACTTTAAAAAATGGTATTAACGCCATGGCTGTGTCCTTATCTGAATACCACGTTGAAATGCAGCACAGTATCGATCAAGCCACCTCTGATCTAAGAGAAACCTTAGAGCAGCTAGAGATTCAGAATGTTGAGTTGGATATTGCTAAAAAACGAGCGCAAGAAGCCGCCCGAGTAAAATCTGAGTTTTTAGCAAATATGTCCCATGAACTTCGCACCCCACTTAATGGCGTCATTGGCTTTACTCGCCAAATGCTCAAGACCAAACTAACCAATAACCAAACTGACTACCTACAAACAATTGAAAAATCAGCTAATAACCTACTGAGCATCATCAATGATATTCTTGATTTCTCGAAACTTGAAGCCGGTAAACTGGCCTTAGAAAATATTCCGTTTGATTTTCAAGAGTCACTGGAAGAAGTTGTCAGCTTACAAGCCACTAGCGCCCATGAAAAAGGGCTTGAAGTGACACTGAAAGTCGACCCTAAAATTCCTAATGGAGTGATCGGTGACCCGCTTCGAATTCAGCAAGTTCTCACTAATTTAGTCGGCAACTCGATCAAGTTTACCGAAAGGGGCAACATTGACATCAGCGTTGAATTACGCTCACAAAAAGAAGACGTTATCGAACTACAGTTTATGGTTCGTGACACGGGCATTGGCATTTCAGAAAGGCAGCAAGCTCAGCTGTTCCAGGCATTTAGTCAAGCTGATGCGAGTATCTCTCGTCGCTATGGTGGTACAGGCTTAGGTTTAGTCATCACGCAAAAGCTCGTGGGGCAAATGGGAGGTGAGATTAGCCTAACAAGCAGGCTCCACCAGGGTTCTACATTCTGGTTCACATTAAAACTTCACTCGACCGACATGCCAGTAAGCGGCCTGCTAGAAACTGAGTCGCTTAATCAGCGCACCTTACTGCTCATAGAACCCAATATGCAAGCGGCATCCGTTATCCAGCAATCACTTGTTCAGCAGGGCTTGATCGTCACTTATCGTTCATCCGTTCCGCTTGAAGAGAAGCACTATGATTACACCATACTCAACTTAGCACCTAATAAAACGCATTCACTGGAACAAATCGAACAATGGGTCAAGCAAGCGAAACAATGCTCTCCTCATGTAGTGGTAGGTATCCCAAGTACTGATCTCGCTTTATCTGATCACCTGATTCAAACTCATGATGTTCATTGTATTACCAAACCTTTGTCACGTAGAAAATTGCTACAGATTTTAGCGAAAAAGCAAAAAGATCTTACTGCTGTCGAGATAAAGCCTACCTTTAACAAAAAATTACCGCTCACGGTAATGGCTGTTGATGATAATCCAGCAAACCTAAAACTTATCAGTGCTCTGCTGCAAGAAAGGGTCGAAAAAGTCGTGACGCATACCAATGGACTCGATGCCGTCACTGAAGCCGAGCAGCAAGACTTTGATCTTATTTTTATGGATATTCAGATGCCTCAAATGGATGGGGTAACGGCTTGCCATAAGATTAAGAAGATTCAGCGCAACGCTAGTACCCCAGTCATTGCTGTCACTGCTCACGCCATGAGTGGTGAAAGAGATAGGCTACTTAGCGCAGGAATGGATGACTATCTAACCAAACCCATAGAAGAACATGTTCTACAACATGTTTTGATCAAATGGAGCCCGTCAAGTGCAGGGGCTAGCAAAGCAGAAACCTCTCAACACGATAACAAACAACAATCTGGCGATATTCTCACTACAGATAATTCTACGGTTATCGATTGGAAAGCAGCACTAAAACAATCGGCGAATAAAACTGATCTTGCACGAGATATGTTACAAATGCTGATTGATTACATACCGGAAGTCAGAGAAGTGGTTGAGTCTTCACTCTCTCAAGAAAACGACGACACTAAAACTCTACTGCGCCATGTTCACAAACTGCATGGCAGCAGTGCCTATTGTGGCGTGCCTAGACTAAAACAGATTTGCTCCACTATTGAAAAAGGACTGAATTCTGGCTCTAGTATTCTAGACCTAGAGCCAGAGTTATTTGAACTGCAAGATGAAATGGAGAAAGTAACTAAAAGTGCTGCTTCTTATTTAGATTCATAAATGACCGTTGCAACAGCATAATGACGTTCATCAGAAATAGACAGGTGAATATTGTTGATTTGCTTCTGTTGCGCAATCTCCAATGCTTTACCAGATAGCGACAAACAGGGTGCTCCATATTGGTCATTGCTAATAGTAAAATCATGAAAAGAAACGCCTTGGGCAATGCCAGTGCCGAGTGCTTTAGACGCTGCTTCTTTTGCTGCAAATCGCTTGGCTAAAAACCTAGCCTGCTGCTTTAAAGAGGCAAACCGCTCTAGCTCTTGCTCTGTTAAAACACGCTTTGCAAAACTCTCTCCAGAGCGAAGAAATGCTTTCTCAATGCGCTCAATTTCCGCGATATCCGTTCCTATACCAACAATTGCCATAATAGTTACTTACGAGCGTCAACCATAAGCGTTTTCATATCAGCTACCGCTTTGTGAAGCCCATCAAAAGCAGCACGTCCAATAATTGAATGCCCAATATTTAGTTCATGAATCTCTGGAATAGCAGCGATTGGTGCAACATTATGATATGTCAGGCCATGGCCTGCATTAACGATAATACCCAGATCAGCAGCATAACTTGCCCCTGCTGCAATTTTTTTCAGTTCATCTTGCTGATCATCGTCATTCTCGGCGTCAGCGTAATGCCCGGTATGAAGCTCTATGAATAGCGCGCCACACGCTTTTGCAGCGTCAATCTGCTCTCTGTCTGCATCGATGAACAAAGAGACCTTAATACCAGCCTCACTCAAAGCCTTTGTCGCCAACTTTACTTTTTCTAAATGCCCAACAACATCAAGTCCACCTTCTGTTGTGAGTTCTTCCCTTTTTTCTGGTACAAGGCAAACATATTCAGGTTGAGTTTTTAGTGCAATCTCAACCATTTCATCCGTAACTGCCATTTCAAGATTCATGCGAGTTTGAATCGTTTCACGTAAAATGTGAACATCACGATCTTTGATATGGCGACGGTCTTCTCGTAGATGGATGGTAATTCCATCAGCACCTGCCCGCTCTGCAATTTCAGCGGCATGGACAGGATCAGGATATTTAGTGCCTCGAGCATTACGCAATGTCGCAATATGATCAATATTCACACCCAGATAAATAGAACTCATTTTCCACTACTCCGTGACTTGGAAGCCATAACTTGCATAAATAACTCCCTACTTTTTAATGGTTTCCCGCCAAGATAAGGCTTTAAGGCTATTCGTGTAAAGCGTTTTGCTGCTTTTAATTGCTCTTTGGTAGTAAATCTACGTTCACTAATTGCTATTAGCTCATTACCTAAAAAGGTTAAGTTGTCTTGACGAACCGACGCAATAAAACCCTTTTGTTCTCTGTAGCGGTATGTCATATCTGGCTCAATAAGCTCTCCAGTCCCTGCACAGTGCATAAAATCGACACCATAACCCATCGCAGATAGAAGCGCTAACTCAAAACGTCTCAAAGCTGGCTCAGGGTTATCGCACTGAGCCAGCTCTGTTAAAGCGGCAAGATAATCATGAAATAGAGCTGGCATAGGAACTTCAGCCATCAAAACTCTCGCCAACAATTCATTGACATACATGGCTGAATACAAAGTGAGACCTGAAAGAGGTAAGCCAAGGCTGATGGGCTCTGCTTGACGAAGTGTTTTCATTGAACCTTTACCTGACCACTTAAGTAATAAGGGAGTAAAGGGTTGTAAGGCTCCTTTAAGTTGAGAGCGTTTGCTACGAGCTCCTTTTGACATCAAGGTTAGCCGGCCATATTCCTCACTGAATACATCGAGGATCAAGCTCGACTCACTATAAGGACGCCTATGGAGTACAAAACATCGCTGTAAGCCTTCTGCTATCATATTGATACCCAAAAAATAAGGAGCCAAGGCTCCTTATCTCAATGATGGGGGAGCAATAGAAGCCCTCCAAAAATCAGAGGTCGTCGATATATCCCAAAGATCTTAGAGCTCGTTCATCATCTGCCCAGCCAGATTTCACTTTAACCCAAGTCTCTAAGTACACTTTACGACCGAATAACTCTTCCATATCAAGGCGAGCTTCCCGGCCTATAGTTTTGATTTTTTCGCCGCCTTTACCTATCACCATTTTCTTCTGGCCACTGCGCTCAACAAGGATCAAGGCATTGATATGAAAGCCATCTGTTTCTGGGTTGTAATCAAAGCGCTCGATCTCAACGGTTACAGAGTAAGGTAACTCCTCACCAGTAAACCTCATCAGTTTCTCGCGAACTATCTCAGAAGCCATAAATCGTTGAGAACGATCTGTAACGTATTCTTCTGGAAAATGGTGGGTTGCTTTGGGCAAATGATCACGCACATGTTTACGCAGTACATCAATATTTTTGCCATGTTTAGCAGAAATAGGCACTACATCGACAAACTCCATCTTTTTCGACATGTCCATCATATGCAACATAACATCATTGCGGTCTTGAACGTTATCAACCTTGTTCACACAAAGTACAACGGGGAAGTTGGATTTTTGCAACTTAGTTAGGACCATCTCATCGTCTTTGGTCCAGTGAGTACCATCGACAAGAAAGAACACCAAATTTACATCACTAAGTGATGAGTTAGCCGCTCGATTCATTAAACGGTTGATGGCTCGTTTTTCCTCAATATGCAGACCCGGAGTATCAACATAAATTGCTTGATAATCCCCTTGAGTATCCACGCCCATAATACGATGTCGCGTAGTTTGTGGTTTGCGCGATGTAATCGAAATCTTTTGTCCAAGAATTCGATTTAGCAAAGTCGACTTACCCACATTAGGTCTTCCAACAATAGCAATAAAGCCGCAATGTTGGTTCTCTGGAGTACTTTTCTCGCCACTTGATGCAAAAAACGCATCAATATCAAAATCGTTTTTTTCTGATGAATCAGTCATTATTTAGTTGCTCTAGTGCAATTTCCGCAGCCGCTTGTTCTGCCTTGCGGCGGCTGGTGCCTTTACCTATCACAGGCGTTCCTATACCTGCTACTTCGCACGAAACAGTAAATTGCTGATTATGTGCTTCACCTTTAATATTAGTCACTGTATACACAGGCAGAGGTTTTCTTCGCCCTTGAAGAAATTCCTGCAAGCGCGTTTTAGGATCTTTTTGCGATACTCCAGGCTGAATAGCCTCAAGACGCTGCTGGTACCAACTCAAGATAATACCACGTACCGCTTCAATCCCGCTGTCTAGATAGATAGCACCAATCACAGCTTCAACCGCATCCGCAAGAATAGAATCGCGGCGAAAGCCACCACTTTTCAACTCACCTGGGCCTAACTTTAAGTAATCTCCGAGTTCAAACTCTCGCCCTAACTCAGCTAGGGTATTACCTCGAACCAAAGTTGCCCTCATACGACTCATATCCCCTTCATTAATGTCAGGGAAACGGTGATAAAGGTCATCAGCAATAACAAAACTTAAAATTGAATCGCCCAGAAACTCTAGGCGCTCGTTATGTTTTCCATGAGCGCTGCGATGTGTCAGCGCTAATTGAATAAGCTCAGCATCATTGAAAGAGTAACCAAGCTTTTTTTCTAATTTAGATATGGGAGAATTCATGCTCTCTCGATATATTTATTTAATACCACCGATGCGATTAAAGCGCACACCTGTTGGGATCCATGAAGGCAGTATACTATCTGCATCACGCTCAAATTCGAAGCTTATCCAAATCGCAACCGCCTTACCGACCAAATTAGCTTCAGGCACAAAACCCCAGAAACGACTATCGGCACTATTGTCTCTGTTATCACCCATTACAAAATAATGCCCTTGGGGTACCACCCACTCAGTAGTACCACTACGAGGGTAATACTGCTCAACAGGGTTACGAACCAACGGATTAACCAAAACATTATGTGCAACACTACCTAATTCTTCTGTCATCTGAATCTGCTGAATTCCTCTGTCACTAAATTCACTTTCTTCAACATTAGACAGTTTTACAGGTTCACACACTGACGTACCCGACTTTTGAATACATAACTGCTTATCACCACTATACCGAATTAAATCGCCAGGTAAGCCGACCACACGCTTGATGTAATCAATGTTTGGCTGTGGCGGATACTTAAACACAGTGACATCGCCGCGCTCCGGTCTACCCGTTTCAACTAACTGAGTACGCCATACCGGATCTTTAAGACCATAAGCGTATTTTTCTACTAGAATAAAGTCCCCGACAAGCAAAGTCGGCATCATAGAACCCGATGGAATTTGAAATGGCTCATAAATGAACGAGCGCAATACAAGCACGACAGCAATAACCGGAAAAATTGACACACAGTTTTCAATCCACCATGGCTGCTTAACCACCTTTTCTGTCACTGTAGCATCAAGCTGTTGGGTTTGAGCTTCGATTGTCGCAAGTTGAGCATGACGTTTTTTAGCAAACACCAACTTTTCCAGTATCCAAACAATACCGGTTACCAAAGTGACAATAACTAGGATCAGTGAAAATGTATTCGCCATTGACTTCCCTTATCTCTTAAAACACGAAAGTGAAAGAGCTGTAACCCTTTCACTTAGTCATAGGTTAATTTATCAGAAAACGATTATCTAATCTTTACCAACATGCAAAATCGCAAGGAAAGCTTCTTGAGGTAGCTCCACATTTCCGATCTGCTTCATACGCTTCTTACCTTCTTTCTGCTTCTTCAGCAGTTTCTTCTTACGGCTAACATCACCGCCATAACATTTTGCAATTACATTTTTACGCAGCTGCTTCACTGTTGAACGAGCAATGATGTGATTGCCTATTGCCGCTTGAATAGCAATATCAAACATCTGGCGAGGAATAAACTCTTTCATCTTTTCAACAAGCAAGCGACCACGGCTTTGAGAATTATCTTTGTGTGTAATCAATGCCAAAGCATCGACTTTATCACCATTGAGCAATACGTCGACTCGAACCATGTTTGATGCTTCAAAACGCTGAAAATTGTAATCCAATGATGCATAACCACGAGAAGTCGATTTCAAGCGATCAAAGAAGTCAAGCACCACCTCCGCCATAGGAATATCATAAGTTACAGCGACTTGATTGCCGTGGTAAACCATATCAACTTGAATACCACGCTTTTCAACACATAAAGTAATCACGTTACCTAGATAATCAGAAGGCACAAGAATATTACAACGTGCAATCGGTTCACGTATTTCTTCAATGTCATTCACGGCAGGAAGTTTAGCTGGACTATCCACATACAGAAGTTCACCATCTGTTTGCTTAACTTCGTAGACCACAGTCGGCGCTGTAGTGATAAGATCTAAGTCATATTCTCGCTCAAGACGCTCTTGAATGATTTCCATGTGCAACATGCCAAGGAAACCACAGCGGAAACCAAAGCCTAATGCAGCAGAATTTTCTGGTTCATAGAATAAAGACGCGTCATTGAGGCTAAGTTTGCCCAAAGCATCACGGAAGTTTTCGTAATCATCCGACGATACAGGGAAAAGGCCAGCATAAACTTGTGGTTTCACTTTCTTAAAGCCAGGCAAAGGTGTTTCACAACCATGTTTTGCAAGCGTCAAAGTATCACCAACCGGAGCACCAAGGATATCTTTGATTCCACATACAACCCAGCCTACTTCACCAGTATTAAGCTGTGTTGTGTCCTCTTGCTTAGGCGTAAAAATACCCAGACGGTCGACACCCCAAACTTGTCCTGTGCTCATAACTTTAATTTTGTCGTTCTTCTTCAGCACGCCATTTTTAATTCGTACTAGAGATACAACACCAAGGTAGTTATCAAACCAAGAATCAATGATAAGCGCCTGCAATGGAGCGTTTTCGTCACCTTCTGGTGCAGGGATCGCTGAAACTATATTTTCAAGTACCTCTTCGATACCCAGTCCGGTTTTTGCCGAGCAACGGGTTGCCTCCATTGCATCAATACCGACGATTTCTTCAATTTCTTCGGCAACACGCTCTGGATCTGCAGCTGGCAAATCAATTTTGTTTAAAATAGGAACCACTTCAAGGTCCATCTCAATCGCTGTGTAACAATTTGCCAGAGTCTGAGCTTCTACGCCTTGCCCGGCATCAACGACCAACAAAGCACCTTCACATGCAGCAAGAGAGCGAGAAACTTCATAGGCAAAGTCAACATGTCCAGGAGTGTCAATAAAATTCAGTTGATACGTCTCACCATCTTTAGCTGTGTAATTGAGTGTCACACTCTGAGATTTAATGGTGATACCACGCTCACGTTCTAGGTCCATAGAATCGAGAACTTGAGCTGCCATTTCACGGTCACTCAATCCTCCACAGTCTTGGATCAAACGGTCAGATAGGGTCGACTTACCGTGGTCGATGTGGGCGATTATCGAAAAATTACGAATATGCTTCATGATATGGTGTGACTAAACTCTTAAAAATAGGGACATAAAAAGGCCGCGTTTTCGCGGCACTTCGATCAAGTTGGCAGATTCTAACCAATTTCTAGACAATTCGCACTAGCTAATTGGTTTGCCTAATACACGCAGCAATTTGACATCTGTTAAAGACCGTTGCTCAAGTTTCATCACTAACCGTTTAGCACAACAGACTCCGATAACCGCACAAAGAGCAGAAGAGGCAATCACTAAGCCTTCTCCTTGGCCAAATACAGGCCTTAGTAACCACTCTCCTAATAGAGCTCCGAAAATCATGGCAAACAATGGAACAAGGTAAACCAGACTCGCTGATTGTAAAATATCTCTTTCTGGAAGACCGATTTCAACCACTTGACCTGTTTTAACTTGCTCAGAAGTATTTAGTTGCCAATGTAATGATTTGCTACCTACTGCTTTAGATACAATCCCAGTACCACAACTTTTTTGGGATGAACACTTAGAACAACTGGTTTGTTGATCGCAACTTAGTTCAACAATAAAGCCGTCTGAATGAGGAGTAACCGAGGTAACAGTAGCCAGAGCCGTCATCATTGTGCTGTTTCCATAGATTTTTTTATGGTCACCGACTGGGCAATTCTTTTCGCGGTTGCTGGTGGAATATCACCAACCACAGATATCTCTTTATCACCTTTAACATAGCTGTGTAGTGTGCGGCGACCTTGTCGAACAAGTTGACCTTTCAATGAGTAGTCATCACTTTGTGAAATATAAACTGAAAAACTAAACAGACCATCGCTGAACATTTGTGTTTCCACCATACGCTCAGTGCTTCCCATTCTATAGCGATTAAGCTCAGTGGATTCAAAACCCTTGGGAATCCAGCCAACTGTCCAGAAACTGTCCTCTAATGCACCTTTAGGTAAAGACAACACGCCAGGTAACTTTACCGTATTTAGTGCACTTAATATCTCAGATATATTGTCATTAACACTATAGGAAATGGTCCGATACTGCTCGAGTACTTCACCGTCTCGATCAACGAGATCCGCTCTGAGCGGCAATTTAGTCTTCTCATCTACCCACAATATATAGGAGTAACGAAGGCCGTCTTTGGAAGCAACTCTCAAAACTTGACAGGCCACCCCTGCTTCTCTAGCACGACCAACCTGGATGAAATCATAAAACCGACTGAGCTCTTCCACATCACTATTTAGAAGTGGGATAGTAGGTGCAACTATGTTACCCGATTCGATAGTAAAAGGTTCAACGCCTAGTTCGATATAACTGACTTCACTTCCACGTCTTATTACTTCCCGACTTGGGCCACTTAAATAAACGAGATGAGCAAGCTGCTGATTATTATTACGAGCATGACGGTATAAAAGAGGCTCAATACTATTTTTCTTAATCAGAATATAAGAAAGTTCATAGCTGAGGTGCTGACTGGCCTCGTTCATTTGATGCAACAACGCCTCTGCAGTTCTTTCTTCTGCAAAGGCGAGTGGCGAACTCAAACTGAACAGTGCCAGTACACTGGTCAGAATTTTTTTCATTCAACTACCGTTTCTGGTTTGTCATTATGCTCTGTAACGTCACCATTTAGACGCAATTGCAGCTCATAATCCTGCAACATTGCGTTAATGCGCCGTCTCTGCTCCTGAACGTTGGTTGTATTTGATGCTGCTGGATGTTCAACCGAACTGCGAGTCAAACTTACAGGTTCTGCACTACCCGAAAACGGGATAGTTTGCAAAACGGGGAGCTGTTCTAAATCTGCCTGTCCAGGTTCACTACCGCCATATTGTTGTACGCCAAGGATTACCGCCAAAGAGACGCAGGCAGCAACCGCAACTTGGCCAAACTGATTCAGCCATGCAGGCAGTTTAAGCCTTGCTTTCAATGGATTGGGCTGCTCTACAGGTGAATTAACTTCTGTCACACCTTTCGCAGATGCTCTGGAATGAGCCGGTTCTTTTTCCAATGCAAGCGCAACGCTATCGGCGATATCCCACTCCATTGCTTGGGGAGATTCACCTCTCATCACATCACCAATCAAATGATAATTGTTCCAAGTTTCTTGGCTAAACTGGTCTTGCTCTAATTCGCTAATTAGTGCTTTATCAACCAATTCTCCATCCATGAGTGCTGAAATTTTCTCTTTGTCAGCCATTCTTTTCACCATTAACCTTACTGGCATTAGCGTTGCAAAAGAGGTTGGATCTTCTTCTCAACCGCTTCACGAGCCCGGAAGATACGCGAACGTACCGTTCCTACTGGACATTCCATTACCGCAGCAATTTCTTCATAACTCAAACCATCCAGTTCTCGCAGCGTCATTGCCGTTTTTAAATCATCAGGCAGTGCTTCGATCGCACCAAAAACCACCCGTTTCAATTCTTTGGACAACGTTAAGTTCTCAGGGTTCGAAATTTCTTTCAATGCACTACCTGTTTCGTAGTATTCAGCTTCTTCAGTATCTACATCTTGCGCTGGTGGCCTACGCCCTTGAGCAACAATGTGATTTTTAGCAGTATTAACCGCTATCCTATATAACCAAGTATAGAAGGCACTTTCTCCTCGAAAACTTGGTATAGCACGATAAGCTTTAATAAATGCCTCTTGTGCTACATCAGGTACATCACCAGGATTATTGACATAGCGAGAGATAAGGTTACAGACTTTGTTTTGGTATTTTACCACCAAGAGATTAAAGGCTTGCTTATCTCCATTCTGAACTCGCTCAATAAGCACTTGATCGGTCAGTTGCTCGTTCATTCGAGCGTGTACTCCTATTGTTATCGACCCCTACCTTACAGATATGAGCATTAATTATTCAAAACGTAGTATTGACACCACCGCTTACTTGAGCACTATTGTGACTCAGTGATAAATATAAAGTTCATTTTTTTGCGGAATTTGTCTAACAAGCGATGATTCGATGACTGTATGATCAATGATTGTGGGGATGATAGCATCCAAAAGCAATGTTATTTACAAAGAATTGCATTCATTCCGGTGTTAATATTATCGACATACTCCGCGTATTTGAGCTTAATGACGACAATAAAGTCAGCTCAATGAGCAACCTTATGTAATGACTGATATCCTATACCTCATAGGGGTCAGTACTATTTTATTCAGGAATTTAAAAGTGTTATGAACACAAACCGTGAACATCAATGCGATGTGTTAGTGGTGGGTAGTGGCGCAGCGGGTCTGTCGTTGGCGTTGCGTGTAGCCGAGTACGGCAAGGTGATAGTGTTAAGCAAAGGGCCGAGAAGTGAAGGCTCAACTTACTATGCACAAGGCGGTATTGCTGCAGTTTTTGATGAGTCAGACAGTATTGATTCTCATGTACAAGATACTCTTGTTGCAGGTGCTGGATTGTGTGAACAAGAGACCGTCGAGTTTATCGCCAAAAATGCAAAAACTTGCGTCCAATGGCTGATCGATGGTGGCGTACCTTTTGATCGAGAAGAGGGTGATAGCGATGATAAGCCCCGTTATCATTTAACTCGAGAAGGTGGACATAGCCATAGAAGAATTTTGCATGCTGCCGACGCAACTGGCATGGCGATGCAAACATCGCTTCAAGATAATGCACACAACCACCCTAATATTACCGTTTTAGAACGGCACAATGCGCTTGATTTAATATGCGAAGACAAAGTTGGGGGGGATGCAGCCAAAGTCATCGGCGCCTATATATGGAACCGTAATCAAGAGCAAGTTGAAACCGTTAGAAGTAAGTTTGTCGTGCTCGCGACTGGCGGCGCATCAAAAGTGTACCAATACACATCTAACCCTGATGTTTCTTCTGGAGATGGTATTGCCATTGCTTGGAGGGCTGGATGTCGAGTTGCCAACATGGAGTTTAACCAATTCCACCCAACATGCTTGTATCACCCTGAAGCAAGAAACTTCCTACTTACTGAGGCATTACGAGGAGAAGGAGCATTCTTAAAACGCCCCGACGGCTCTCGCTTTATGCCCGATTTTGACCCAAGGGAAGAGCTTGCTCCACGTGATGTCGTCGCTAGAGCGATTGATTTTGAAATGAAGCGTCTCGGTGCAGATTGTATGTACTTAGACATCAGCCACAAACCTTCAGATTTTATCGAGAAACACTTTCCGACTATTTACAGTCGACTTATCGATTTGGGCATTGATATGACCAAAGAGCCCATTCCTGTTGTCCCTGCAGCCCACTACACCTGTGGCGGAGTTATGGTCAACAAACAAGGTGAAACAGACTTATCACGGCTTTATGCTGTTGGAGAAGTCAGCTATACAGGCCTTCATGGTGCCAACCGCATGGCTTCTAACTCTTTGCTTGAATGCGTTGTGTACGCTTGGTCTGCCGCTAACGACATAATAGAGAAGCTAGACAAAGCGACTATGCCTCCCCCCCTCCCAGCATGGGATGAAAGTCAGGTTAGTTGCTCTGATGAAGAAGTTGTTATCCAACACAACTGGCACGAGCTGCGTTTATTTATGTGGGATTACATGGGGATAGTGCGCACAGATAAGCGCCTTGAACGGGCTCTACGCCGAATCCAATTATTGCAACAAGAAACACACGAATATTACAGCAACTTCAAGGTATCGAATAACTTACTGGAGCTGCGTAACCTACTTCAGGTAGCAGAACTTATGGTACGCTGCGCAATGGAAAGGAAAGAGAGTCGTGGACTACACTATACTCTCGATTATCCTGAGCTAACACCAAATAGCGGCCCAACTATATTGTGCCCTGAAAAATTGCTCTAAATGATTCAAAAGGGAGCCTTATGGCTCTAATGCCGATCAGTTAAACATTAATCGGCAGATCAATTGAATGATCCCATC
>NZ_JAYQDQ010000003.1:0-154673 GCF_038138445.1 Vibrio sp. | reverse complement strand
ACCGGCATACGTTAATAGCGTATCTAGGGTTCAAATCCCTATCTCTCCGCCACATCTAAAAGCCGCTGTTTTTACAGCGGCTTTTTTCTTAATTACTTTGTCTAAAATTCCTTTTGTTTGGATCTTAAAGTAAACCATTCGGTCTATTTATTTTTACATTTCAAGCAACTTCATAATACTTCATAGTTACCATTTAAGTTAGATATATGGAACAATAAGCTTATTGTCTTCAATCCATTTTGATATTTAACCCATTCCTATTCCGTTAAATAGAAAATAAAATATGTTGCAAAAAGTATGAAACATCGAGATCCAAATGCTCGCTTAGCGAGAAATTTTATGGAGCATGTTTGGCTAGAACGTGTTCAGGAAGGTTTGGATGAATTTTTGTCGCATCAAATTCTGGTAAAGTCACCTCTAAAACAGAGTGTAGGGGTAGATACGCTCACTAATGCATTTTCCGTTTGGTTTAGGGGATTTCCCAATCTTTCCTATCGCGAGAAAAAGTTTAATATTTCCAATGATAAAGTGGATATTGAGTGGGAAGTCGAGGGGAATCATTTAGGTGAGTTTTTTGGCTTCTCTCCAACTGGAAAGCCAATTCAGTACTCAGGAACGACAGAGCTTGTCATGTTTGATGGAAGAATACAAACTTACAGCGCTGATGTCCAAATCGGTGCGGTTATAGAGCAGATATCGTCACATACTCCTATTGTTGTCGAAAATGTCAGTGATGATATTTACATTAGGCTCAATCATATCCTAGGGCTCAGTTTGACAAAAAGACAAATAGATTGTCTCGCACTCAATTGTTTGCGTTGTGATAATACGCTCATCTTATCGAAGCTCAATATCAAATACACCACCTTCAGAACCCATATCGAGAGGATACTACCGACCCTTGGCTTGACCTCTCGAAAAGATATTTTTGATTGGGCGATGTCAAACCACATATTAGAACTCTTAATACACATTGGGCTAGAAAAGCTTCATTCGACCGACCCTAAAAAATATAGTTCTTATTTTGATACACATATGTAATTACTGTGTTTTATCACCTATTTAGGGCTCGTGCTGAACAATTATTAACTGGTCCCTCAACTGAAAAGTCTCAGTAACAGAAAGTTAAGCTTATATTGCCACTGGTGTAATCACCCAGTTTAACTAATTGTGGGGTATTTAAATAACTTATTTCTTTGGTGATGGTTGTAACTATAGTGTGTGATATCACAAAATATAGTTTCATATTATGGTTTGTGGTCATTTTTTGAGGACAACTATGTTATGGTAGCCGCTATTAGGAAGTGGGATGGGAACGACACAAGTTCAACACGCTTTTTATTGGCTAGATATGCTTTTTTCGGAGACGGTATATCTCAGGGTTCTTGATAGAGCCCTGTTATGAAGCCATAAGCCAATTGGTTTGTACCCCGGGACTATTTAGTTACGGGGTTTTTTTGACTAATAAAGTTCTTTGAGTTTTCTTGTTAGGGTATTTCTCCCCCAACCCAACACTTTCGCAGCGTCTTGCTTGTGACCTCTGGTATGTTCAAGAGCCGCTTCCAGCAGAATTCGTTCAAATTCAGGTAACGCTTTGGTGAGGATTTCGGTACCTCCCTCTGATAGTGAGCTTTTGGCCCAAACCGCCAATTGACTTTGCCAACTGGTCGAGGCTTTATCACTTGAACCTTCGACTGTGGTAAAGAGCTCAGTAGGGAGATCTGAAGGTAAGATTTCTCCTCCGCTTGCCATAACAGTCAGCCAGCGACAGGTATTTTCGAGTTGTCTAACATTGCCCGGCCAATTGAGGCTACTTAGAGCCTGAATTGTGGACGAGTGAAGCGTTTTAGCATCCACTTCAAGCTCTTTAGCGGCTTCGGATAAAAAGTGTAAGGTAAGCTTCTCGATATCTTTTTTTCGCTCACGCAGTGCTGGAATATGCACACGTATCACGTTGAGTCGATGGAATAAATCTTCTCGAAAGTCACCTTCATTGACCAAATTTTCTAAATGTTGATGTGTCGCGGCTATTATGCGCACGTCGACTTGTATTGGTGAGTGGCCACCAACTCGGTAGAACTGTCCATCGGATAATACGCGCAATAAGCGAGTTTGAATATCAAGTGGCATGTCACCAATCTCATCGAGAAATAACGTGCCACGGTTAGCTTGCTCAAAACGCCCCTGGCGTATACTAGCAGCACCAGTAAAGGCGCCTTTTTCATGGCCAAATAACTCAGACTCTATGAGATCTTTTGGTATAGCAGCCATATTAAGTGCGATAAAAGGCTTAGAGGCTCTCGGGCTATGCCTGTGAAGCGCTTTAGCGACCAGCTCTTTACCAGTACCAGACTCTCCATTGATAAGCACAGAAATTGACGAGCGTGAGAGCTTGCCAATAGCGCGAAAGACCTCTTGCATTGCCGGCGCTTCACCTATGATTTCTGGAGTATTGTTGCTATTGGTTTGGTTTAAGCTTTGAGACTGTTTCTGCTCTTGATTGTGAGCCAATGCTCTTTCTACCAGATTGAGCGTTTCGTCGACATCAAATGGTTTAGGCAAATAGTCAAAAGCCCCCTTTTTATAGGAATTAACTGCGGCATCTAGGTCTGAATGGGCGGTCATTATGATAACAGGTAAGTTGGGATAACCTTGGTTAACACGCTGTAATAAATCCATTCCATCAATACCTGGCATACGAATATCTGATACTAAAACGTCTGGCGTTTCGCGCTCTAAAGCCACTAAAACACTTTCTGCTTCGGCAAACGTCTCGCACTTTATATTCGCTGCTGAGAGGGTCTTTTCTAATACCCAGCGAATAGAGCTATCATCATCGACAACCCAGACGTATCCTTTACTCATAGGGTACTCATCCTTTCAGTAATACTATTCATGTAATCGAAATTGGTAGATAGATGGTAAATTTTGTGTGACCTGGCCAGCTTTCTAAGTCAATTTTCCCTTGGTGTTGATCTATTAGGTTTTGGGCGATGGAGAGCCCAAGGCCAGTGCCCCCCTCTCTGCCACTGACCATTGGATAGAACAGAGTATCTTGCAGATTTTCGGGCACTCCCGGACCGTTATCTAGGATATCGATTTTTGCTGCCAGCTTATAGTTTTGACCATGTATATTGACTTGGTGCGCCGTTCGAGTGCGTATGAGGATCTGACCATGAGGTTGGTCTTGTAAGATCTGACCTGCGTTACTGATAATATTCAACATTGCTTGCTCTATTTGGTCTGAATCAAGCATGAATTCAGGCAGACTAGGGTCATAGTCTCGTTCAATTTTTATATGTGGCTCGGTATCTAGTTCGACTAACTGACGCACTTTTTCTAGGATAAGATGTAGATTTTGGCATTTCTTTTCCCCTGGTCTTTGTGGCCCTAGCAGCCTGTCAACCAGTACTCTTAACCTATCTGCTTGCTCAATAATGATTTGGGTGTATTCGACCATTGAAGGATCGGGGAGCATTCGCTCTAAAAGCTGCGCCGCGCCGCGAAGACCGCCAAGAGGGTTTTTTATCTCGTGAGCCAGTCCTCTCACTAAAAGCTTGGCAGCTTGCTGCTGTGTGTGTTGATGGATCTCTTGTGATAAGCGACGCTGCTCTTCTACTTTTCTTAGCTCAACCAGAAGCAGCAATTGCTTGTGCCAGGTGATTGGACTGGTAGTCACCTCTAGAATCAGCGGCCTGTCATCGATTATTAATGTGCAGTTACTGTCTGTCATGCTTTGACCTGTTTGAATTGGTCGTAATAGCCAATCTAAATCAATTGATGGATTTTGCACTAGGTTGGTTAGCTTTTGCTCGGTGATACGCTTAGCACTATGAGTAAATAGCTGTTCGGCGGCAGCATTCACATATTGAATTTGAAAATACTCGTCAATGATAATCACAGCCGTCGTTTGGTGACTGAGTATGATGCTATTTAGCTCACTATTCACATCTGATCCTCGTCCATGATAACACTATCAAATTTCGCACCAAATTGGTGCAATAACTTAGTATGGATTAATTATGCTGCTAAGCGAAGCAAAAAGTTTGTTTTCCCACAGTCAAAGCTTGATAGAAAAAAGGCCCACGTACTTGTGAGCCTATTTTAACTACTGATTCAACAATGAATCACACAGAGTAATAAAGTTCAAACTCAAGTGGATGAGTGGTCATGTTGACCTGTGCAACATCTTGCGACTTAAGGCCGATATAAGAATCGATAAAGTCATCAGAGAACACACCGCCAGTTGTTAAGAACTCACGATCTTGATCGAGTGAATCAAGCGCGTCTTTTAGCGAGTATGCAACGGTTGGGATCTCTGCAGCTTCTTCAGCAGGCAGGTCGTAGAGATCCTTATCCATAGCTTCGCCTGGGTGAATCTTATTCTTAATTCCATCAAGGCCAGCCATAAGCATTGCAGCAAAGCATAAGTATGGGTTTGCTGATGGATCGCCGAAACGAACTTCAATACGTCTTGCTTTAGGGCTTGGTACGACTGGAATACGAATCGAAGCGCTTCGATTTCGAGCTGAATAAGCGAGCATTACAGGTGCTTCAAAACCAGGAACTAAGCGTTTGTACGAGTTAGTGGATGCATTAGCAAAGGCGTTAATAGCGCGAGCGTGTTTGATGATACCACCAATGTAGTAAAGCGCGGTGTCAGAAAGGCCGCCGTACTTGTCACCTGCAAACAGGTTGACGCCGTCTTTTGCTAGAGACTGGTGAACGTGCATACCACTGCCGTTATCACCCACTAATGGCTTAGGCATGAATGTCGCTGTCTTGCCAAAGGCGTGAGCAACATTGTGTACTACGTACTTATAAACTTGGATTTCATCGGCTTTCGATGTAAGCGTGTTAAAGCGAGTCGCGATCTCGTTTTGTCCTGCTGTGGCAACTTCGTGGTGATGAGCTTCTACCACAAGCCCCATCTCTTCCATGATAAGACACATCGCAGAGCGGATGTCTTGAGATGAGTCGACGGGAGCTACAGGGAAGTACCCACCTTTAACGCCAGGGCGGTGGCCTTTGTTGCCTTCTTCGTAATCAGAGCCTGTGTTCCACGCAGCTTCAACATCATCAATCTTGAAGAATGAACCTGACATGTTGGTTGAAAATTTGACGTCGTCAAATAGGAAGAATTCTGGCTCAGGACCGATTAAAACAGTATCGGCAATGCCGGTAGAGCGCATGAAGTCTTCTGCGCGTTTTGCAATTGAGCGAGGGTCTCTGTCGTAACCCTGCATGGTAGCTGGTTCGAGGATATCACAACGGATGTTGAGAGTGGCATCTTCAGTAAATGGATCAAGGACGGCAGATGACGCGTCTGGCATCATCACCATGTCTGATTCGTTGATACCTTTCCAGCCTGCAACGGAAGAACCATCGAACATTTTACCTTCTTCGAAGAAGTCGGCATCGATTTGGTGGGCTGGGATGGAGATATGTTGCTCCTTCCCTTTAGTGTCGGTAAAACGTAGATCCACAAACTTAACTTCATTCTCTTGGATCAGCGACAGAACATTTTCAACTGACATCTTGGATAACCTCCAGTGTTATTAAAGCGGTAATAGCTCGATTAAATAAACAAATCCAGCATTGATTAATTTCATTGGTATTAATCGATGCTGACTCTACACAAGCTAGTACCATGCCATGTTTTTTTATCTTTTAAAATCAGTATATTATAAATAATCTCCTTGTTTTGGTGCAAAACTTTGCACCGATATGGGCTCCATTTGCACCATATTGGTGCGCTAAAATGATGTGTATTTCTAGAAGTCCAAGATTATTTCATTGGGCTTATAAATACCACTCATGTCAACGAGTAATGGTGGATTGGTAGAGAGATAGGTGTTTTTTTCGCATGGGTTGCGAAGAAAACTAATGTATCAGATCACATATTTCTGGGTTTTTCGCTAAAATCTGGTACATTACGGTCGTTTTTTTAATCAAATAAGCAGTGCTCGTTAAATGTACGATTTAAGAGGGTTGCTTCCTTTATAAGTGAATCAAGGTCCATGGCTACTCCACAGATTGATAATTTAAGAAATATCGCGATTATTGCGCACGTTGACCACGGTAAAACCACGCTGGTTGATAAACTGCTGCAGCAATCCGGAACCCTAGAGTCTCGCGGCGAGGCAGAAGAGCGAGTCATGGACTCGAACGATATCGAGAAAGAACGTGGTATTACCATTCTTGCGAAAAATACCGCGATTAACTGGAATGACTACCGTATCAATATCGTCGATACTCCTGGACACGCAGACTTCGGTGGTGAAGTAGAGCGCATTATGTCAATGGTAGATTCAGTGCTACTGATTGTTGATGCGGTTGATGGTCCTATGCCGCAGACTCGTTTTGTTACTCAAAAAGCGTTTGCACATGGCCTTAAACCTATTGTCGTTATCAACAAGATTGACCGTCCTGGTGCTCGTCCTGACTGGGTAATGGACCAAGTCTTCGATCTGTTTGACAACTTAGGTGCCACCGATGAGCAGCTAGACTTTAAAGTGGTGTACGCCTCTGCATTAAATGGCTGGGCTTCACTCGAAGAAGGTGAAACTGGCGATGATATGGAACCACTATTTCAAACTATCGTTGAAGAAGTGGCTGCGCCTCAAGTTGACTTAGATGGCCCGCTTCAAATGCAGGTGTCTCAGCTTGATTACAGCTCTTACGTTGGTGTAATTGGTGTGGCACGTGTTACGCGTGGTAGCGTCAAACCAAACCAGCAAGTGACGGTAGTTAGTGCCGATGGTAAGACGCGTAATGGTAAAGTGGGCACTGTCATGGGCTACCTTGGTTTAGATCGCCATGAAGTCGATCAAGCCAATGCTGGTGATATCATCGCTATTACAGGCCTTGGTGAGCTTAAGATTTCAGATACTATTTGTGCGCAAAACGCGGTTGAAGCTTTGCCTGCACTGTCGGTTGATGAGCCAACGGTTACCATGACTTTCCAAGTCAATACCTCTCCATTTGCAGGTAAAGAAGGTAAGTTTGTTACCTCACGTAATATCCTTGAGCGTCTTGAAAAAGAGCTAGTACATAATGTGGCACTGCGCGTTGAACAGACAGACGATCCAGACAAATTCCGCGTTTCTGGTCGTGGTGAGCTTCATCTATCTATCTTGATTGAGAACATGCGCCGTGAAGGTTTTGAACTCGCGGTATCTCGCCCTGAAGTTATTATCAAGGAAGAAGACGGTCAGCTAATGGAACCGTTTGAAACCGTAACTATTGATGTTATGGAAGAGCACCAAGGCGGCATCATGGAAAACATTGGCTTGCGTAAAGGTGAGCTGAAAGACATGTCACCTGATGGTAAAGGTCGAGTACGTATGGACTTTGTTATGCCATCGCGTGGCTTGATCGGTTTCCAAACTGAGTTTATGACCTTAACGTCTGGTTCTGGTCTTCTTTATCATACTTTTGATCACTATGGTCCACACAAGGGTGGCAACATAGGTCAGCGTATTAACGGTGTATTAATTGCCAATGCGGCGGGTAAAGCTCTGACTAACGCGCTGTTTAACCTACAAGAGCGTGGTCGTATGTTCATCGGTCATGGTGTGGAAGTATACGAGGGTATGGTGATTGGTATTCATAGCCGAGACAACGATTTGACGGTTAACGCGCTTAAGGGTAAGCAGCTAACCAACGTTCGTGCCTCTGGTACTGATGATGCTCAGGTTCTTACGCCGCCAATCATTATGACACTAGAGCAAGCACTTGAGTTTATCGATGATGATGAGCTAGTTGAAGTGACGCCAGAAAGTATCCGTATTCGTAAGAAGTTCCTTACAGAAAGCGATCGTAAGCGAGAAGCTCGTAACGCGAAATAGTCTCTCCGAACTCTTTTCTAAGCCCTACTGAAGCCTTTCAGTGGGGCTTTTTTATACCCTAATTCCACAAATAATCCGCACTCAATTATTTTTACAATAAATATCATATGCTTGAGTTGATCGAGCAATTAATGCATATTATTTGCTCGCATACATGGATCGTAGCGTACGTACAACGAGCAAATAATGGTTCTTATTGGTTAAAACCTCTTTCGAGATGAATTTTCAAACCCCCTATTTGTTTACGGCACTGCGCATCATGGTTTATCTCAATCTCAGGGCATTAAGCGATTGATAAAGAAGACTCTGAGAGTATTTTCGATATGGAGATCGTATGAAACTCAACAAGACCCTTTTAGCGACATTTTGCAGCGCAGCACTACTGAGTACTTCCGCTATTTCCGCTGAAGATTCATTAACCATTGGTGTCTCTCAGTATCCAGCAACCCTTCACCCAGCAATAGACAGTGCTGTAGCTAAAACTTATATTCGCGGTTTTACTCAGCGCGACTCCATTGGTTTTGACCAAAACTGGCAATTAACCTGCTACCTATGTGAGCAGGTTCCTACCTTTGAAAATGGCTTGGCTAGCATTATTGACCGACCAAACGCTAAACCAGGAGAAAGCCAGCAAGGGATAAAAATGACCATTCGCCTGAAAAAAGATTTGTTCTGGGGCGACGGTACACCAGTCACCAGCCAAGATCTTGCCTTCTGGCATCAAGTGGCGACATCGTCAGATGTTCAAGGCAACCCTGAGTTATCATTGGTTCGGCAAATTGAAAAGATGGATGTGATTGATGACTATACGGTTGAGATGTACATCGATAGGATCACGTACGAATACAACTCTAGCCTAAGGCCAAAGGTTCTTCCTCGTCATCTTGAAGAGCCTATCTTTAAAGCTAATCCTAAAGAGTATCATCTTAAAACCAAGTATGTGACTGAGCAAACTAATCCTAGTTTGTATAACGGACCTTATATTATTGAGCAAGCCAAGCAAGGTCAGTTTATAAAGCTTGCCAGCAATCCATATTGGAAAGGTAAAGCGCCTCACTTTGAAAACATTACCATAAAAACCATTACAGATACTCAGGCCCTGCAGGCCAATCTGCTCTCTGGCGATATTGACTATATTCCGGGCGAGCTTGGTTTGACGTTAGATCAGGCACTACAGTTTGATAAACGCTATGGCAGTAAATTTAATGTAGATATTCGACCAGCCGCTTTGTATGAGCACCTAGACATACAGCTAGATAACCCTCATCTAAGTGATGTTAGAGTGCGTCAAGCACTGCTTTACGGCCTTGATCGCGAACTGTTGACGCAAAAGCTATTTCAGGGCAAGCAACCTGTAGCAACGACAAGCGTCAATCCTCTAGATTCTACATTTGACCCTAATACGCCTTTCTATAACTATGATCCAGAGAAGGCTAAACAGCTGCTTAAAGAGGCTGGCTATAAACTGGTTAACGGCATACAGATGAAAAATGGTCAGCCATTAGAGCTAGAGTTTATGACCACGGCTGGTAATAAAACCCGTGAGTTGGTCCAGCAATTTGCTCAAGGTCAATGGAAGAAAGTCGGTATTAAAGTGGTGATTAATAACCAACCTGCGCGAGTTTACTTTGGCACAACTCTTAATGAGCGCAAACATAAAGGTTTAGCTATGTTTGCTTGGTCAAGCTCACCAGAAGGCTTACCCAATACAGTATTGCATTCTGAACATATACCTAGCAAAGAGAATGGTTGGTCTGGGCAAAATTATGCGGGCTACTCAAGTGCTAAAATGGATGGTTTGATTGACCAAATTGAAGCTGAGGTGGATGCAGAAAAGCGCAAGGCGTTGTGGAAGAGCTTGCAGAACCTTTATGCTACTGACTTACCGGCCCTTCCCCTTTTCTATCGCTCTGAGAGCTATATCTATCCCAAGTGGCTTGTTGGTGTTGAACCGACAGGGCATCAGTATTATTCGAGCTTCTGGGCTGAAAACTGGGCTCGGGCCAATTAAGCGGTTGGTATGTCTATGAATGAAGTAGTATTAGACGTTCGTAATATGAGTGTGGCTTTGGGGCCACACCTTGCGGTGAAAGAGATCAGCTATCAAATTCATGCTGGTGAGATTTTAGGTGTAGTGGGTGAGTCAGGTTGTGGAAAATCACTGACTTCACTTGCGGTTATGGGGCTTTTAGATAAAAAGCTGACACTGTCGGGTGAGATTCTATTTGCCGGTGAAAACCTAGTAGGTATGAGTGAGAAACGCTATCAGCACATTCGTGGCGAAGGCATAGGTATGATTTTCCAAGAGCCAATGACGGCGCTTAACCCTGTTGTTACCGTTGGTGAACAAGTGGCGGAAATGTTTTTGGTTCATGAAGGCGTATCTAAAGCTGAAGCCATGAACCGGGCAATAGAAATGCTAAGGCAAGTACATATACCCTATCCGGAAAAGAGAGCGAAAGCATTTCCTCATGAGCTGTCTGGTGGTATGCGTCAGCGAGTCATGATTGCCATGGCACTTGCCTGCAAACCTAAAGTATTGATTGCTGATGAGCCAACCACAGCATTGGATGTGACAGTCCAAGCCCAAGTCCTTGATTTGCTCGAAGAGCTAAGAGAGACCACGGGTACTGCTATCCAATTTATCAGTCATTCACTTGGTGTGGTGTCGCAAATTTCTGATCGCGTTATGGTGATGTATGCAGGGCAAGTAGTCGAAATTGCGGATGTGAATGATATTTTTGATAATCCACAACACCCCTATACCCAGGCATTGCTCGATACCATACCGCGAGTCGGTGTTGATATTAAACGTTTGCCAGCGATACCGGGGAGTGTTCCACCTCTTGACCAGCGGGGTGACAATTATACATTCCGTGATCGATGCCCTGAGCTTTTCGACCATTATACCCAACTGGCGAAGCAGCGTAATGAGAAAATGGTGAGGGGGTATTGATGGCGCTATTAAAAGTTAATAATTTGCACAAGTATTATGTGCTTGAGGCTGGCTCTGTGTTTGGGCAAAAACCTAAATACTTGCATGTGACCAAAAACGTTTCCCTTAGCCTAGAAGTAGGTAAGACCTTGGCTGTGGTTGGAGAGTCTGGATCTGGAAAGTCCACCTTGGGTAGGATGGTCAGCATGCTAGATAGACCTGCATCGGGCGAGATTTACATAGCCGGCCAAGAAGTGTCGCGCCTGAGTTCTAAGCAGCAAAGACCAATACGTCAACGGATAGGTTTGGTATTTCAAGACCCTTACTCTGCGCTTAACCCAAGAATGCCGATTTTAGACTCTTTAATTGAGCCAATGAAAGTTAATAAAATTGGTCATCGACACTCTCAGCGAGAGCGTGCTTTGGAAGTGTTAGAGTGGGTTGGGATGCATGAAGATGTGCTCACTCGATACCCTCATGAGTTTTCAGGAGGTCAGAGGCAGCGTATTGCAATTGCACGAGCCCTGATGTTAAAGCCAGAGCTTATTATTGCTGATGAACCACTCTCTGCTCTGGATGTATCGGTACAATCTCAAATCTTGAACTTATTTAAAGATCTGCAAGAGGAACATGGAATCGCCTTTTTCTTCATTAGTCATGATATGGCAGTGGTATACCACTTGGCTGACGAAGTTATCGTGATGAAAAATGGTGAGATTGTCGAGCAAGCGGATAAGGCGAGCTTTTTCGCACATCCGAAGCACCCCTATAGCCAAGAGCTACTTAATGCAGTGCCTGATATCGGTAATGTAAGGCGTCGTAATCAGACCGAGAGAAAATCAGCATGAAAGTAACAAATAATCCACAGATAGGGGGACGAAGATGAAACGCTTCCTTATTTCTCGTTTCCTACAAATGGTGCTGGTACTCTTTTTAGCATCATTTGCTGCCTACAACTTGATGGGGCTTATGCCTGGCGACCCGATTGATTTGTTGGTGCAAAGTAATCCAAGCATGACCTCGGAAGATATTGCTCGGCTTAAAGCTGAGCAGGGTTTGGATAAACCCGTCTACGTGAGATATTTTATTTGGCTAAAAGATGCCATGCATGGTGATCTTGGTTACTCACGTATGTTTGCCCAACCTGCAATTGATGTGCTGTGGGACGCAATGAAAAATACCTTAATTCTGGTGGGCAGTGGCACCTTGTTGTCGATTTTAATTGCTTTACCGGTTGGAGTCTTGTGTGCGGTTAAGAAAAATAAAGCGACAGACTACATTATTAGTGGTTTGACCTATCTATTTTTGTCGACACCGGCAGCTTGGCTAGCTCTTATGTTGATCATGGTGTTTGCCGTGGTATTGCCTGTGTTTCCAGCAGGGGGTACTGGCGAAGCTGAAGGTGCAGAAGGCTTGGCAAAGCTTGAATATATGATTTTGCCAATATTGAGTTTAACCTTGCTCAGCATCGCATCCATTTCACGTTTTATGCGCTCAAGTATGCTTGAAGTCTTTCGCCAAGACTTTGTGCGCACTGCGAAGGCAAAGGGCTTGTCGTCGACTCGTGTGCTACTAAAACACTGCATCAAAAATGGCATGCTTCCTATGATCACTGTACTTGCAATGGATGTGGCGGGGTTAATGAGCGGGGCTGTGTTGACTGAAACGATTTTCAGTTGGCCTGGTATCGGGAAATTAACCGTTGATTCAATAAATGGTAATGATTACAACGTTGCCATGCTTTGTTTTATGGTCGCAACGACAGCGATACTTGTGATGAATTTTATTGCTGACATTCTTTACTCAAAAGTTGATCCAAGAATTGATTTAACTAAGGGGGGCGTCCAATGAGTTATATAGTCAAACGCAGTCAAAACCCTTGGTTTCAGGTCGCTCAGCGCTTGTCTAGACATAAGCTGGCCATGTTGTCATTGGTGTTTTTATGTCTATTAGCCCTGGTTTGCTTCGGAGCAAATCCTATTGCACTTTGGTTAGGTGTTGACCCCTATGCCGATGATTTGTTCTCTCGCTTCTCACCTCCAAGCGAACTTAATGTGCTTGGAACCGATGAGCTTGGGCGTGATATTTTTACCCGCTTACTGCTTGGTGGCCAAGTCTCACTGACATTTGCTTTTATGGCCGCCTTAACCACGTCAGTGATAGGTACGGTGCTCGGAGTGATAGCAGGCTACTATGGAGGTAGAGTTGACGCATTTATCATGCGCAGTGCCGACTTTATTATTAGCTTGCCAAGCATTATGTTGCTTATACTGATTCAAAGTGTCGACATGACCAAGCTTGGGCTGTCTGAGGAACTGGTTCGCAGTGATAGTTTTAGTATCTACCGATTAGTGCTGGTGCTCTCCATTTTGGGGTGGCCTTTTGCTGCTCGTTTAGTGCGCTCGAATACTCTTTCTGTTAAACATAGGGAATATGTTCAGGCGGCCATTGGTTACGGTGCGAGTCATTGGTTTGTGATGGTAAGACATATTATTCCCAATGTGGTAGCCCCTGTGATCACAGCTACAACATTGGGTGTCGGCGGTGCGATTTTAACTGAAAGCGCATTGAGCTTTTTGGGTTTTGGTATTAACCCACCGACACCATCTTGGGGTAATATGTTGCAAAACGCTCGCGAAGCTATGTGGCTTTATCCTATGGCCGCTGTCTATCCCGGTCTTATGGTTTTAATGACGGTGATTACAATTAATTTCTTGGGAGACGGGTTACAAGAAGCGATTGATCCCAAATCATAGGTAAACACTTTGGCCTGTTTTCTTGCAAGCAGGTTGATATCAGGTAGACAGGCCTTAGTTTTATTTTGATTGGGGGATTTGATGTTAAATATTGAGCAGATTAGCAAACATGGCGTGAGATTTGGACGATACCTACTCGCAAGAATGCATCATGATAGAGTCAATGTTAATGCTGGTTATCTAGCTTACATCACCTTACTTTCCATTGTTCCTATGCTGACCGTGCTTTTGTCGGTGTTATCTTCGTTTGCGGTTTTCGCTAATGCCGGCGATGTTATTCAAGACTTTGTGATTACTCACTTCGTCCCTGCTGCTGGGGATGCGGTCAAGCAAGCGCTGCTCGAATTTGTGGCTAATACAGGTAAGATGACGGCGGTTGGCGGTTTGTTTTTGTTTGTTGCGGCTTTGATGCTGATTTCTAACATTGACAAGAATCTTAACTATATTTGGCGAGTTGAGCACAAGCGGCGCAAAGTGTTTTCCTTTTCTATGTATTGGATGGTGTTGACACTGGGACCAATTTTAGTCGGTGCGAGCATTGCAGCCACTTCCTATGTTACCTCTTTAAAGATACTCGATAGTGAGGCTATCTCAGGGATTTACGAGTTGGTATTACGTTGGTTGCCCTTTTCACTGTCATTTTTTGCCTTTATGGGGCTGTATATTCTAGTTCCTAACAAAAAAGTTTATATATCACATGCATTTATTGGCGCTATCCTTGCTGCTGTATTGTTTGAGGCAAGTAAAAAAGGTTTCGCTGCATACATAACGCAGTTTCCTTCGTATCAACTTATATATGGTGCTTTAGCGGCCATCCCAATTTTGTTTGTCTGGGTGTATTTATGTTGGTTGATTGTTTTGATTGGCGCAGAGGTGACGGCTGCTTTGGGTGAGCGTGATCAGTGGAGCGAGCGCCAAGAAGTGGTACACTTGGCCTCAGATAATGGTCAGCAGAAAGAAGGAAAGCGCAGTGATAGCACTGATCCAGAGAGTGAGTGAGGCCGCCGTGCGAGTCAACGGTGAAGTGATTGGTGAAATAAATCATGGATTATTGGTGCTGTTAGGTGTTGAGAAAGGTGATGATGAAGCAAAAGCAAAACGTTTAGTGGAGCGGGTAACGTCTTACCGAGTGTTTAGCGATGACGAAGGTAGGATGAACCTCAATGTTAAACAAGTTGACGGTCAAGTACTGGTGGTTTCTCAATTTACCTTACCAGCAGATACCAACAAAGGCACGCGAGCTGGCTTTTCACGCGGTGCTCATCCAGTTGACGCTGAGCGCCTTTATGACTACTTTGCTAACCAGTGTGCTGAATTGATACCAACCAAGCGTGGGCAGTTTGCAGCAGATATGAAGGTTTCATTGGTTAATGATGGTCCAGTGACTTTCTGGTTACAGGTATAAAATTAAGATGTAAAAGCTGGTGGCTGTATGTAGCCAAAAAACAGGGATTTTTATGTTTAAGCTGATCACCCCGCAAACGGATAATCAACTCAACAAGTATTATCACTTTCGCTGGCAGATGCTGCGCGAGCCGTGGCGTATGCCAATTGGTTCTGAGCGAGATGAATATGACCCCATGAGCCATCATCGAATGATTGTCGATGGCAGGGGAAGACCAATGGCTGTAGGGCGCCTTTACATTACCCCTGATAGTGAAGGGCAGATACGTTATATGGCGGTCAAGAATACTCGCCGTAGCAAAGGTGTCGGCTCTCTGGTATTGGTGGCCTTGGAGTCATTGGCTCGCCAAGAAGGCGCTAAGCGTTTGGTTTGCAATGCTCGCGAGGATGCAATTTCTTTTTATGAAAAGAATGGGTTTGAGCGACGTGGCGAGCTTACTGATGAGCGTGGTCCTATTCGTCATCAGCAGATGGTTAAACAACTAGATCCTATGGCCAATGTATTGCGCCGTCCTGATTGGTGTAAAGAGTTGCAAGAGCGTTGGGAGCACCAGATCCCCATCAGCGATAAAATGGGAATTAAGATCAACCAATATACGGGGTATCAATTTGAATGTGGTTCGCAGTTAAACCCTAACTTAAACCCACATAACACCATGTTTGCGGGCTCTGCTTTTACGCTAGCAACGTTAACGGGGTGGGGGATGACCTGGCTGTTGATGAAAGAGCGTGGCCTAAGTGGTGATATTGTTCTTGCTGACAGCCAAATTCGCTACAGGCATCCAGTGACCCAAAACCCTGTTGCATCGACTTCTCTTGATGGGATCAGTGGTGACTTGGATCGTCTAGCCTCTGGTCGTAAAGCTCGAATCATTATTTACGTAACTATCTATAGTGGTGATGTGCCAGCAGTCGAGTTTGTGGGCACTTACATGCTTCTTCCAGATTATAAATCAGTACTTGGCGTTTCCTCTTCAGACGATACGGCTTGACGATGGCTCGTAGGTGAACAGACTTCTTGCACTATATTGGTCTGACTTAAAATATCAGACCAAAGCCTTTTACACTCAGCTTCGCTGGTAAAAATTAAGGTGCCGAACTGGTATTTAGCAAGATCGATGTTACCTGCGAGTTCCGCCTTTTCCCCTTTAGCTGTGATTTGCATACGGCCTCTGTCTATGGCTACTTTTATGGTGTTGAGAGGCCACTCTCCCTTATAAGTTGCTGTTTTATCGTTGCTTTCTACTCGCAATGCCGCTTGGTGCAAGTGTAAGTTGGCTGAGCCAGTTAGGCTATGTGCAAAGATTGGATAGTCTCCAGATAGGCCTTCAAGGTTAATATCTGCTTCAGCCATTCCTATAACTTGAAAGGGCAGTTTTGCTTGAAGTAAGGGTAAATCGACGGGAAATCCATCAATATTTAATGACAATTGCCAAGGAGCGCTGAGCTCTTGTCTTTGCCACTGGCCATTAGCTTCTATGTATCCTCTGGCTAAGGGTAACAAGGCTCGCTCAATACTGATGTTTTCATTTTGAGCGGTGAGTTTAACAATGGCTTGTGTGGTCAATAAATTATCTAAACTGGCATTGTTGGCACTTGCTTCTACACTACCAGAGTACAAGCTAGGTTTGCCGTTTTGGATTAACTGCAAATCCTTGCCTTCAATATTAATGCCTGAAATTTGCCAGTAAGGGCGATGCTCAACTTGAATTAACTGAGAGTTTTTAACCTCCAGTGTTTTGATAGCTAGCGTATCGAGAAAGTTTGATTCATTACCCAAAATCCCAACTAATTGGTTTGTGTCTTCTAACCACTTCACACCTGAGATTTTGAGCCAGTTGAGATTGACTTGCTTTTGGGTTAAAGAACCACTCATTTGAATTCGACCTTGCTTGAAGTCTGCATCGAATTCATCCAAAGATATAGTCGAGTCCAGCATATTGAGCCTAGCGGTCGGGCTAATAAAACGCAGCTGTTCATAATCTATGCTTTCAGCGTTGAATGACAGGCTTGCTTGTTCTTGCTGCTTTATGGCTTGATTGATGAAAAAGTTTTCTAGTGAAGCATCAATTTGATTGAGCTTCCAGTTTCCGTAGCTAAGGTCACTGTTGAGAATATCCAAACTATTGATGTGATAGACAGGTAATGCCAAGTCCTTAAAGCCAGTAAGTAATTTTTCGACGGATAAAGCTTTGGAAAGTCTGAGTTTATTGACGGTGACGTTAATCAGTGACCAGCCTTGCTGGTATTGCTCTGCTTGACCTGAAATATCGGCACCTCGCCACTTAAAGGAAGCGCCATAGATGGTGCTATCTTGCGCTTGATATTGGGCGTCAATTAGCAACTTGTCCAAAGCTTCGCCATCCACATATAATTGCTGGGCTGATAATTGCATTTTTCCATAGGGTAGTGTCTGTTTTGGTGAAAGCCATACTGGCTTTTGTATTTGCAGATTAACATCCCGGGCTGACCAATTAGGCGCTTGAATATCAACATGCTGAAGAGCCAATTGTTGTATCTGAAGTGACTGTAATAGTGGTGAATTAAGAGTGCTCAGTTTTAAGTTTGCCTCTTCGATCAAAATTGAATCAAAAGATAGTTTTTTATCTTTCCATAGTGACGAGGATAGCCATAGTGAGAGTTTGGGAATGTGGAAATCTTGGCTGCCATCGGTTATATCGACATCTGTGAGAGTAAATTGGTAAGGTGGCGAATACGATGCTTTCTGTACCTTAATCGCATAGGGTGAAATTTGGTCCAGAATGACATTGACCATTTTCCCTGAATAAGCTGATTGGAGCAGAAAAAACAATGAGACTATCAACAAGCTGCTCACACAAACTATGACAACAGAGGTGATGACGAAGACTTTTTTTAACATTCCAACCTTCTCCCAGTACAGACTTCAGCTAGCTTGGAACATTTTTCTTTTTCAGGCAACAAAAAGCCCCTTTAACTAGGGGCTTAACATATAAATTTACCGATTTGCTTGCTTTGTTACCTTGAAAAATATCGAGGTAACTACAGCTTAGGCTGCGTTAGTCTAGCTGAGGGCCAGCTGCGACCAATGATTTACCTTCATCATTGTCGGTATATTTGGCAAAGTTGTTGATAAAGCGCTGAGCAAGATCTTTGGCTTTATTTTCCCATTCTTGAGGCTCTGCATACGTGTCGCGAGGATCCAGTATGCCAGAATCAACATCATGCAATGCGGTTGGAACCTCTAGGTTGAAGATAGGAATATGCTTAGTGTCTGCGTTTTCAATTGAGCCATCTAGAATAGCATCTATAATTCCGCGAGTATCCTGAATCGAGATTCGCTTACCACTGCCATTCCAACCCGTATTGACGAGATATGCTTCAGCACCTGCAGCTTCCATACGTTTAACCAGTACTTCAGCATACTTGGTTGGATGTAGGGTTAGGAAAGCCGCGCCAAAACACGCTGAGAAGGTTGGTGTTGGCTCAGTAATTCCACGTTCGGTACCAGCAAGTTTTGCCGTAAAGCCTGAGAGGAAATGGTACTTGGTTTGCTCCGGTGTTAGCTTAGACACTGGTGGTAATACCCCAAATGCATCAGCTGACAGGAAGATCACCTTATTGGCATGCCCACCTTTTGATACAGGCTTGACGATATTCTCTATGTGCTCGATCGGGTAAGATACGCGAGTGTTTTCGGTTTTAGAACCATCATCAAAATCGATAGAGCCATCGCTAAGCACAGTGACGTTTTCTAGCAGTGCATCGCGTCGGATGGCATTGTATATATCAGGCTCAGCTTCTTTAGATAGCTTAATGGTTTTGGCATAGCAGCCACCTTCAAAGTTGAACACGCCGTCATCATCCCAACCATGTTCGTCATCACCAATTAGCGCGCGCTTAGGATCGGTTGATAGGGTTGTCTTACCTGTTCCAGAAAGACCAAAGAAGACTGCAACATCGCCATCCTTACCCATGTTGGCAGAGCAGTGCATAGAGGCAATATCCTGCAAAGGTAGGAAGTAGTTCATCATGGCGAACATGCCTTTTTTCATTTCGCCGCCGTACCATGTGCCGCCGATGAGCTGCATGCGCTCAGTTAGGTTAAACACAGTAAAGTTTTCTGAATTCAGACCGTGTTCTTGCCATTTTGTATTGGTACATTTAGCACCGTTCATGACCACAAAGTCGGGTTCAAATGTTTTTAGTTCTTCTTCGCTAGGGCGAATGAACATATTTTTGACAAAGTGTGCTTGCCACGCGACTTCGGTAATCACGCGGATGCTCAGGCGAGTATCTGGATTGGCTCCGCAATAGCCATCGACCACAAAGACACGTTTGCCAGAAAGTTGGCTGGTAACCTCACCTTTGAGGTCGTTCCAAACTTGCTGTGTGATTGGTTTGTTGTCATTTTTTACCGCATCAGAAGTCCACCACATATGCTCTTCTGTTGTTGCGTCTTTTACTATGTACTTATCTTTCGGTGAGCGCCCAGTAAAAATACCAGTGTCCACAGCTACAGCACCTAGTTCTGTTACCACGCCTTTTTCATAGCCTTGTAGGTCGGCGCGAGTTTCTTCTTCGAACAGCATTTCGTAACTTGGGTTGCGAACAACTTCTTTTACGTTGTGAAGCCCATGTTTGGTAAGATCAATTGTTGCAGCCTGTGCATGCTCCATAACGGTCATAGGTGCTCCTTGTAGGAATATATCGTAGGGATGTTCTAATAATGTTTTAGTGGTTATCTGCTCACCATGCTAACAACGGGTGCTGGGCAAAACAGGGATGTAGTTCAAAAAGAATCCATGTTAGCCATTTGGTTTTCAGCGACTCATCACACAATAGCGGCGACAGTGTATCGCGCGCGCAAAGGATTGCGCTAGAGATAAATTAATTATTAATACACAAAAATTAAGCGGTTGCTTTATTACAGTAATCTTGTTTATTTAGTGATCTCTATCATAAAAGACCAGGCTTTTCCTGGTCTTTTGATATGAGAATTACAGTCTTTTTGTACGTGATGAATTAATGCAGTGTGTTGTCACCTGAACTGGCTTGTTTGAACAGCTCTGAAACTTGAGTTTGATCGAAGGAGTAGCTTGTACCACAGTAATCGCAATGCAAAGAAATAGAGCCAATCTCGGCTAAAATGTCGTTCACTTCCTTGCGCTCTAGCGTCACTATAGCAGCGCCGCTTTTCTCTCTTGAACAACCGCAGTGGAAAATCACAGGTTGAGGCTCAAAGATACGTACTTTCTCTTGATTGTATAGGCGGTATAAAAGCTCATTCGCCTCAAGGGAGAACAATTCACTGTCTTTCACTGTGTCTGTTAGCTGTTCAAGGTGTTCAAAGTCTTCGGGGCTTCCTTTGCCGTCAGGCATGACTTGTATTAGCATGCCAGCGGCTTGTGGTTTGCCTTGGTGCTCGCCAGTTCGTATCCAAAGGCGAGTTTTAAGCTGCTCTGAATTAGCAAAGTATCCTTCTAGAATTTCCGCTAGGCTGTCGCCTTCGAGAGCGACAATGCCTTGGTAGCGTTCACCTTTATTAGGCTCGATAGTGATAACTAAATAGCCTTTACCCATCATATCGTGAATGCTTGCATCATCCTTTATATCACCTTCCCAGCGCGCTACGCCACGTATTTTCTGGTCATTGTCGCCATTAATGACTGCTAAGGATACAGGGCCATCTCCTTGCAATTGCATAGTGATTGAACCTTCGAATTTTAGCGTGGCGGTTAACAAGGTAGTAGAGACCAAAAGCTCACCTAAGAGAGTTTTTAGTGGTGCGGGGTATTCCTTACTGGAAATAATCCGTTGGTATTCCTCACTCAATTGTACCAACTCGCCACGTACTGAAAGGTCTTCAAAAAGATAACGGTTTAAAACATTGTGTGCCATTAAGTATTTCCTCGTACGATATGGTACCGATATCAGCCGTATATAGGTTGATATTTATTGGTGTTTAAATTTAATTATATCGCGCCGCTGCTTTTTGTCTGGGCGGCGCTCTGGGCTAGGGTTGTGCGCGTGGAGCTTTCGTTGAGCAGCATTCTCTTCGCGTTTAGCAATACTGCTTTCGGTTTCGCTATATAGAGTTTGCGCTTCTGGTGCTCCGCGTCTTTGATCGGAAATTTTTTCTATCACCACGGTTTTTTCTTCATGGCCCTGACGAAGAGTGACGATAGCGCCTAACTCGACAGCTTTGCTTGGCTTGCTGCGTTGCCCATTGTAATGGACTTTACCTCCGTCGACCATATTGCGAGCTATGGAACGTGTTTTGTAAAAGCGTGCAGCCCAGAGCCATTTATCGAGCCTGACTGCTTCAATTTCTGTAGCCATAGTGGATACTAACCTCTGACTGATATCAATCTTGTGCCAAATTATTGAAGTAACAATGGTGACGTAGCGCTCATTTTTCAAGGTATATGACAAAAATCTGCGGCTTTGTGTGTTAATCAGTCCGATTACTATGTTGGTGGTTGAATATTTTGGTATAATGCTCAGTTCAAACGAAAACGTTAATGTAAAAATACTTGCTAAGTAACAAATACCTAGCATAGCTTCGTCAGCTGGTTATCGAAAGGATTGTGAGTGAATATTCGTGGTGTAATTCAACTAGACACTTTTGTGAAAAATCAGGATCGCTTAAGTGTAGTTGCAACCGTCATATTGCTAGCCATGAGTGCATGGGTTGCTGGTGCTCTAATTTGGCAGCCGTTGGAGTCTCATTCTGTGACAGCTTGGAAGCCCTCAGCCCTATCAAGTAATGTTGAGAAAGGAGCAGGCTTAAACATTGCTGACTTACAAAATAGTCATCTGTTTGGTCGTTATCAGGCAGATGCACCTGTGGTAAAGAAAAAAGTAGTCACTGAGGCCCCTAAAAGTCGCTTGAGTGTTGTTCTCGTTGGTGTGGTTACCAGCAGCGAAGAAGGAAAGAACTTAGCGGTAGTGTCCAATCGAGGTAAGCAAGCTACTTACGGGATTGGTGAAACACTCGAAGGTACAAGAGCGACTGTGGTTGAAGTGCTCTACGACCGCATTATAGTGGATAACTCAGGCCGCAATGAAACAGTCATGCTGGAAGGGTTAAAATATACCAAAGATCCTCAACCTCAGCCGAAAGCCAAATCAGTAAAGGCCGAGGTATCTGCTGATAAGTTAGAAGAAATTCGCACTGCTATTCGTAAAGATCCCAAACAAATTTTCCAATATGTTCGCATGTCTCAAATGAAAAGAGATGGTGAAGTAATAGGGTATCGATTGTCCCCTGGCAAAGATAAAGAGCTATTTGAATCGGTTGGTTTAGAGCCTGGGGATGTGGCAACGCAGATTAATGGCCAAAATTTGAGTGACCCTGCTGCTATGGGTGAGATTTTTAAAAATATGTCTTCGCTTACAGAGCTTAACCTGACGGTAGAAAGGGATGGCCAGTCTTTTGAAATTTATATTGAATTATAATAATGATGCAAACGCATACATCATTTCGAGGAGTAGAAGGTGAACCATTGGCTTAAAAAAAGCGCTTGGCTTTTAGCAGGAAGCTTATTGACACTTCCAGCTGCGGTTGTGGCAAATGAATACAGTGCGAGCTTTAAAGGTACGGATATTCAGGAATTCATTAATATTGTTGGCCGAAATCTAGAAAAAACGATTATTGTTGATCCTTCTGTGCTGGGCAAAATAGATGTTCGCAGCTATGACATGCTGACGGAAAAGCAATATTACAGTTTCTTCCTTAACGTTCTGGAAGTCTATGGGTACGCGGTTGTTGAAATGGACAATGGCGTTATTAAGGTTATCAAGTCAAAAGATGCAAAAACGTCGGCAATTCCAGTCGTTGGTGATGGCGCTATTGGTGGTGATGCCGTCGTGACCCGAGTTGTGGCTGTGCGTAATGTGTCAGTAAGGGAGTTATCTCCTTTGTTGCGCCAGCTTAATGACAATGCTGGAGCTGGTAATGTGGTTCACTATGATCCTGCCAACATTATTCTGATCACAGGCCGAGCAGCTGTAGTTAACCGATTAGCTGATATCATCAAGCGCGTTGACCAAGCGGGTGATAAAGAAATTGAAGTGGTTGAACTGGATAACGCATCAGCTGCTGAGATGGTGCGTATCGTTGATGCTCTAAACAAAACAACAGATAAAAGTACGCCTGCTTTTCTTGAACCTAAATTGGTTGCAGATGTTCGCACCAACTCAATCCTTATTTCTGGAGACCCACAAGTTCGTCAGCGGTTACGTAAGCTAATTAAGCAGCTTGATGTTGAAATGGCAACCAAGGGCAACAACCGTGTGGTTTACCTCAAGTATGCCAAAGCAGAAGAGTTGGTCGATGTCTTGGTCGGAGTGTCGGAAAACCTTGAAGAAGAAAAGTCATCGGGGACTATAGGGGCAAAAGCTTCCAAGCGAAGTGAGGTGAAGATCTCAGCCCATGAAGGGACCAATGCTTTAGTTTTAACCGCGCCACCCGATATTATGAACTCTCTGCTTGATGTGATATCTCAGATCGATATCCGCCGAGCGCAAGTGTTAATCGAGGCCTTAATTGTAGAAATGTCAGAGGGTGACGGGATTAACCTAGGTGTGCAATGGGGCTCGCTGGGAACTGGTGCTGTGGTTCAATATCCCAATTCGGGAGCACCGATTGGTAAAGTTCTGGTTGGCTTGGAAGAGGCTAAAGACCAAACAACGACAGAAGAGAGATATAACTCTGTAACGGGACGTTATGAAAATGTGCCCGTAACAGGATCTGGTAGCTACGATACTTTGGCCTCTGCGTTGGGTGGTGTGAATGGTACAGCACTCAGCGTTGTTATGGGGGATTGGACGGCCTTGATCAGTGCCGTTTCAAGCGATACTCAATCTAACATCCTGTCTTCACCAAGTATCACAGTAGTTGACAACGAAGAAGCGGAATTTATCGTTGGCGAAGAAGTTCCGGTAATAACGGGTTCGCAGACGGGTTCGAATAACGACAACCCATTCCAAACGGTTGAGCGCAAAGATGTTGGTGTTAAGCTGACGGTAACGCCGCAAATAAATGAAGGAACTTCGGTTCAGCTGACTATTGCCCAAGAAGTCTCCAATGTGCTGCCGGCAACAGCTAACGCAGCTGTGGATGTAAGTTTTGCTAAGCGTCAGCTCAATACCACGGTTATGGTTGAAGATGGACAAATGATAGTGCTTGGCGGTCTTATAGATGAGCAAACCACAGAAAGTGAGTCGAAGGTTCCGCTGCTAGGTGATATTCCATACCTAGGTCGATTATTTAAATCCACCAGCTCTTCAAAGACTAAAAGGAATCTGATGGTCTTTATCAAGCCGACTATCATGCGTGATGGCTTAACGGCTGATGGTATCACTCAGCGTAAATACAACTTTATTCGTGCAGAGCAGCTCTACAAAGCAGAAGAAGGCATCAAGTTGATGGAAGATGTCCCTGTACCGGTATTGCCTAAGTTTGGAGATGAGATTCGTCACCCTGCGGAAATACAGGCCTTCTTGGATCAGATGGAAGCCCAGTGATGGATGAAGTAATCACATTTCGCCGCTTACCTTTTAGCTTTGCCAATCGATTTAAAATGGTGTTGGAGTCGAATGAGCAAGAGGCAGTGCTGTATTATGTCGCCCCTTTAGCTTTTGAAGCATTAATTGAAGTTAAGCGAGTAGTGGGTGAGCATTTTGAGGTCCAAGAAGTATCGAAAGAATCTTTTGATACCAAGCTCACAGAAGCTTATCAACGCGATTCATCGGAAGCTCGTCAGTTAATGGAAGATCTCGGTGCCGATAACGATGACTTTTTCTCCTTGGCAGAAGATCTGCCACAAGATGAAGACTTATTAGAGTCTGACGATGATGCGCCAATTATCAAGTTGATTAACGCCATGCTCGGCGAAGCGATCAAAGAAGGCGCTTCGGATATTCATATTGAAACCTTCGAGAAAGCGCTGTCTATCCGTTTTCGCATTGATGGTGTTTTACGTGATGTGTTGTCCCCAAGTAGAAAGCTTGCTCCTTTGCTAGTTTCTCGGGTTAAGGTTATGGCCAAGCTGGATATAGCGGAAAAGCGCATTCCTCAAGATGGCCGGATTTCACTACGTATTGGCGGTCGAGCAGTTGATGTTCGTGTGTCGACTATGCCATCTTCTCACGGCGAACGTGTGGTAATGCGACTACTCGATAAAAACGCCACTCGCCTTGACCTGCACAGCTTAGGAATGACGCCTGAGAATCACGCGAACTTTCGTACCATGATAGAGCGCCCTCACGGCATTATTTTGGTTACTGGTCCTACAGGTTCAGGTAAATCGACCACTTTGTATGCCGGGCTTCAGGAGCTTAACAGCAATGAACGTAATATTCTGACCGTTGAAGATCCGATTGAATTTGATATTGATGGTATAGGTCAGACTCAGGTAAACCCCAAAGTCGATATGACTTTTGCTCGTGGCTTGAGAGCAATATTACGTCAAGATCCTGATGTTGTGATGGTGGGTGAAATACGTGATTTAGAGACGGCTCAAATTGCGGTTCAAGCCTCTTTGACTGGTCACTTAGTTATGTCGACCCTGCATACCAATACTGCTGTTGGTGCGATCACTCGCTTGCGTGATATGGGTATCGAACCATTTCTGATTTCTTCTTCGCTACTTGGCGTTCTTGCTCAGCGCTTAGTACGAACCTTATGCTCTGAATGTAAAGAGCCTTACCAAGCTGATAAAGAAACAAAAAAACTGTTCGAACTTAACGAGCAAGATGAGCTAACTCTGTTCAAGCCCAGAGGTTGTGAACACTGTAATAATAAGGGTTATCGAGGTCGTACAGGTATTCATGAGCTTCTCGTTGTCGACGAACAGGTGCAAGAAAGCATCCATAGTGAGGCCGGTGAGCAAGCAATTGAAAAAGTGATTCGTCAACATACACCTAGTATTCGTCAAGATGGTCTAAGTAAGGTTCGTAATGGCATTACCTCCCTCGAAGAAGTAATGAGAGTGACGAAGGAAGGCTAATGGCTGCATTTGAATATAAGGCTTTAAATAAAAAGGGAAAAAATCAAAAAGGCGTTATTGAGGGTGATAATGCTCGCCAAGTTCGTGCTCGCCTTAAAGAGCAAGGTTTAATTCCCGTTGAGGTTACAGAAACACGGCAAAAGGCAAAGAAGCAAAATGAGCAAGCGGCGTTTACTTTCAAACGTGGTATTAGCACCCCTGATCTAGCTCTGATTACCCGTCAGCTTGCGACCCTAGTGCAATCAGGTATGCCCCTGGAAGAATGCCTTAAAGCCGTATCAGAGCAATCAGAAAAGCCACGTATACGAACCATGCTTCTGGCGGTACGCTCGAAAGTGACTGAGGGGTACACTCTTTCGGATAGTTTGGCCGACTTTCCCCATATCTTCGATGACTTATTCCGTTCTATGGTGTCTGCAGGAGAAAAGTCAGGTCATTTAGATGCTGTTTTGGAGCGCTTGGCTGATTATGCAGAAAATCGCCAAAAAATGCGCTCAAAGCTGCAACAAGCCATGATTTATCCCGTGGTACTGGTTGTTTTTGCGATTGGCATTGTGGCCTTTTTATTGGCGGCTGTGGTACCTAAAATTATTGGTCAATTTGTGCAAATGGGGCAGGAATTACCTCAATCGACTCAGATTCTTTTGGCATCGAGTGATTTTATTCAACATTGGGGAATTCAGATTTTCTTTGCTATCGTGGCTTTGGTTTATGTGTCTAAGTTTGCTTTGAGCAAACCTAATTTACGCTTGAGTTGGGATCGTAAAGTTGTACATATGCCATTAATCGGCAAAATCTCACGTGGCTTAAATACGTCGCGTTTTGCACGTACTTTATCCATTTGTACATCAAGCGCTATCCCGATCCTTGAAGGTATGAAGGTCGCGGTTGATGTAATGTCTAACCATTATGTAAAACAGCAAGTGCTAAGTGCTACAGATAATGTTCGCGAAGGTGCGAGCCTTAGAAAATCTCTCGAACAAACTAAGTTATTCCCACCAATGATGCTGCATATGATAGCCAGTGGTGAGCAAAGTGGAGAATTGGAAAGCATGCTTACTCGCGCAGCGGATACCCAAGATGCGAATTTTGAATCCACAGTCAATATTGCGTTAGGTATCTTTACCCCAGCTCTTATCGCCTTGATGGCCGGGCTGGTTCTGTTTATTGTGATGGCCACTATGATGCCAATTTTGGAAATGAATAACTTAATGAGTGGTTAGTCATAGTCAGGTGACTTTTCCCGTCTTGATACGAGTTTTTATTTGGAGAATCTAATGAAAGGAAATATGAGTAAGCAGTCTGGTTTCACTCTGCTAGAAGTAATGGTCGTTATTGTTATTCTGGGTATTCTAGCCAGTTTTGTTGTCCCTAACCTACTCGGTAATAAAGAAAAAGCGGACCAACAGAAAGCCATTACGGATATTGTTGCGCTAGAAAATGCACTTGATATGTACAAACTGGATAACAGTGTTTATCCAACCACAGATCAAGGCTTAGAAGCATTGGTTAAAAAACCGTCCAGTCCTGAGCCTCGTAACTATCGCGAGGGAGGCTATGTTAAGCGTCTGCCAACAGACCCTTGGGGTAATGACTACCAGTACTTAAGCCCTGGTGATCACGGCAATGTGGATATCTTTACACTGGGAGCGGATGGCCAAGAAGGTGGTGAAGGTGTAAATGCCGATATAGGCAACTGGAACATACAGGACTTTCAATAAGGCAGTGGCGGCAAGATAAGCCGCCCTCTTTTTCCTATGCATCAAACATATTCAAATCGCTTTCGAGCAGGATTTACATTGCTCGAAATTTTGCTCGTTTTAGTATTAGTTTCATTGGCATCTGTCGCGGTAATTTCAACCCTACCGACTAATGCTAAAGATGAATCAAAGAAGCAAGCCCAATCACTCTATCAACGCCTCTTGCTACTTAATGAAGAGGCGATGTTGAGTGGGCGCGATTATGGCTTAAGAGTGGATGAAAAAAAGTCTACTTATTACCTGATGACGCTAGAAAGTGAAGGCTGGAAAAAACTCAACATTGAACAAATCCCCTATGAAACAAAGGTGGAAGAGTCAGCGACCATATCCTTAGCCTTGGGTGGCAGTTCTTGGAATGATGATAGGTTGTTTAAACCTGGTGGCTTGTTTAATGATGATTTGTTTGATGATCTGTTTGAAAAGAAAAAACTTCCGCCTCCGCAAATCTTCATTGTTTCTAGCGGAGAGGTGACGCCATTTACAGTCTCTATCTATCCGCGACAAGGTGATGAAGAGCAAGATGCATGGAAAGTTACCGCTAAAGAGAATGGTCAGATAGTGCTTTTAGCTCCAGGAGAGAGTCTTGATGAAAGCTAAACGCGGAATGACGTTATTAGAGGTATTAATTGCTTTAGCTATTTTTGCCACTGCCGCTATCGCAACGATTCGTTCTGTTAGTCAGCATATTAATACGCTCAGTTATCTTGAAGAAAAAACCTTCGCTGCCTTGGTGGCGGATAACCAAATGGCGCAAGTATTACTGTCACAAAGCAAGCCGAGTAAAAAGAAAGGCAAAGAGGAATTAGCTGGTCGAGAGTGGTTTTGGTCGATAGAGCCAGTCGCAACCGAAGGTGATATTCTGCAAGCTTTTGATGTTAAGGTGGCGACCAGTGAAAAAGGTTCTCCTGTAGTAACGGTAAGAAGCTATGTACAAAAATAAAACGCCTCTCAAGCCGTCGGGTTTTACTCTAATTGAAGTACTGGTTGCTATTGCTATTTTTGCTAGCTTAAGTGTTGGTGCCTATCAAGTGCTGAATCAGGTGCAGCGCAGTAATGCTTTGTCACTTGAGCGTAGTGAAAGATTAAAAATGCTGCAGCGAACTCTGGTTTATATGGATGGTGATTTTCGCCAGATGGCAACACGTCAGACCCGAACCAATGGCGCAGAGTCCAATGGCATGTTACTGCAATGGAAAGAGTATCTTTTAGACTCTGATGCAAAAGGGATCATGTTTACTCGTTTAGGTTGGCATAATCCACAGCAGCAATTCCCTCGAGGAGAGATCAGCAAAGTCGGTTATCGAATAAAAGATGATGTGCTTGAGAGAGTGTGGTGGCGTTATGCTGATACTCCAGCGGGCCAAGAAGGTATCTCTTTACCTCTTATCGATAAAGTAGAGTCTTTTGACGTTAAGTTTTTAGAAGGTGCAGACTGGAAGAAAGAATGGACCAAGAAAGAGGCACTGCCAAAAGCAGTCGCTGTCGAATTGCAATTGAAGGATTATGGCAAGATTGAGCGCATTTATTTAGTTGCTGGCAGTGAAGCAAGCAGCTCAGAGGAGAAGACGCAATGATGAGGCGCTCTCAGAAGGGGGTTGCCCTTATCGTTATTTTGCTGCTTTTAGCTGTCATGGTGAGTGTTGCCGCGAGTATGGCTGATCGGCTTTTTACCCAATTTAAGCGCGCGCAAAATCAGATAAATTACCAGCAAGCTTATTGGTATAGTTTGAGTGTTGAAGCTTTGGCGAAATATGGCATCGAGCAAAGTTACCAAGATAACCCAGATAGTATTAACCTATCTCAGCCTTGGGCCAATGAATTTAATAGTTTGCCACTCGATTATGGTACGGTTAGTGGTAAATTAATCGATGCACAGGCGTGCTTTAATATCAATGCATTGGCGGGTTTAGAGGCAAGTGCAGGTGGCTCTCAGGTGCCATTTCTGGTGGCTAGATTTCAAAACCTACTTGAAGAGTTAGAAGTAGAGAATTATCAGGCGGAAACGATATCTCAGTCTCTGTGGGAGTATACCGATAGTAACGATTCGGTGAACTCACCTTCAGGCGCTGAAGATAGCTATTATGAGAGTTTGTCTCCAGCCTATCTAAGCGCCAATACTTTACTCGCTGATAGCAGTGAGCTTCGAGCGGTTAAAGAAGTTAGTGGCGATGCAATGGAAAAAATTAATCCTATGATTTGCGCATTGCCCACCAGTGATTTACGTCTTAATGTGAACACGATACCGGTAGAGCATGCTGCTTTGCTGGTTGCTATGTTTTATCCTAACTTGAGCGCATCACAAGCGAAAGAAGTTCTGGATGGTCGAGGCCCAGATGGTTGGGCTTCGATAGATGATTTTATGAGTCAAGCTGTGTTGAGTAGTTTGAGTGATGAAGTCAAAAAGGAAGTAAAAGGGTACTTGAGCGTCGATAGCAAGTATTTTGAAATGGACGCTGAAGTATTGGTGGATAATTCTAGGGTGCGACTTCGCAGCCTGTTATTTAGTGATGACAAAAAAACTGCAACGGTAGTACGCCGTCGCTTTGGAGGGATCGGTGAACGAGTTTCTAATCGTTCGGCTGAGCAAAAATAAAACAGCGGTAATTCAATGGCTGGTTTGGTCTGAAATCCAAAAGGAAGTGATAGCGAGCGGTGAGCTGCAGGATCATCAGGATTTATTAGATCTTACCCACTATGCGCAAGGGCGTCAGTTAGTTTTGTTGGTGTCGACTGCCAACTTGGTATTAACTCAAGTCGATATTCCTGCTGGGGCAAATCGTCAGCTCGAGTCGATGCTGCCATTTCTGCTTGAAGATGACATTGCTCAAGATGTTGATGAGCTACATTTTACTGTGCTTGCTAAGCAAGATGGTAAAGCACATGTGTGTGGAATAGATCATTGCTGGTTGGAAGCCATTATTGCTGACTTTCGTGAGCTAGGCTTTGTGGTACGTAAAGTGATACCAGATGCGCTTGCCTTACCCGTTTCCGAAGAGATAAGCCTCACAGCGGTCGAAGTGGATGGTCAGTGGTTGGTAAAAAAAGGCCCTTATCAAGCCATGAGTATTGAGGAATCTTGGCTTCATCTTCTGGCGCAATCTGAATGGGTTAAACAAGGTGATGATTATCTGCCGCTTAAGGCTTTTTCGCCATTGCCCAATATAGAGTTAAGCCAAGATCAAGACTGGCAAAATGAGTCACCTAAACTGGTGATGCAACTGCTGGCAGAAGGTGCAGTACAAAGTAAATTGAATCTTCTATCGGGTGAGTTTAAACCCAAGTCTTCACTGGGTCGCCACCTTAAAGTTTGGCGCAAAACGGGTATAGCGGCTGGTGTGCTGCTTTTTGTGATCGGTGTAAATAACTGGCTGCACATCCAAAATGCTGAAGCACAAGCCAATGCTTACCGTAATGAGAGTGAACGTATATTTCGTCAAATAACCAACAAAAATAAAATTCCAACTATCACTTATATGAAGCGGGAGTTGCAGCGTGAGGAAAAAGTGTTGTCTGGTGGCGGTGGCGACTCGGTACTTGATTGGATGATAAAAATGCCTCAGGTGATGAAGCAAGTTCCCGGACTGAAGTTAACCAGTTTTAAATACGATGGCTCTAGAGGTGAGGTGCGATTGCAGGCACAGAGTAATGACTTTCAAACCTTTGAAAAAGCTCGAGAGCTGATGTCAGATAAATTCACTGTTGAGCAAGGACAATTGAGTAAGTCTGGTTCTTTAGTCAATGGTACTTTTGTACTTAAGCGTCTATAAGAGGTGGAGATGAAGCAGTTATTAACATCAATACAGCTCTGGTGGATGAGCAATAGTCAACGTGAGCAACGCATGTTGATGGTTTGCGGTGCATGTTTATGTGTAGGCACCCTCTATTGGGGTATTGTTCAGCCTGTGATTCAAAGAGCAGATGCAGCGACGCAACGCATTCAAAATGAAAAGCAGCTTTTGATTTGGGTGAAGGATAAAGCGGACAGTATTAGCCAGCTTCGCGCAAAAGGTGGTATGTCCTCATCCGGTTTACCTTTAAACCAATCTATTTCTTCTACAGCTTCTCGTTTTGATGCGGAGCTTGTTAGGGTCCAGCCTCGTGGCGAGGAGCTGCAAGTGTGGGTGCAACCTATGCCATTTAATCGTTTGATTGATTGGATGACTTTTTTGAAAGAAAACCATGGTGTGTCTGCAACTTTTATGGATATTGATAAAGGCGATCAAGAGGGAACTGTTGAAATTAAGCGCCTCCAGTTTGTAAAAGGATAGTCTGCAGTGAAAAAAATAATTCTGCTGAGTTTGGCTCTGCTTTTGGTGTTTTTGGTAAGTGCTATAGCTCACGTACCCGCTCAGATTGTGCTGAATTATCTGCCTTTGCCCCCACAGCTTATGGTAAGTGGGGTCACAGGCTCTTTTTGGAATGGTCGAGCTGATGCTGTTAAGTGGCAGAGTAGTAACTATGGTTCTCTGAACTGGCAGTTATCACCGCTTAAGCTCTTGCTCGGTAAAGCAGAGGCTCAGGTGCGTTTTGGTCAGGGTAGCGATATGCAGATCTCCGGACGGGGAACTGTTGGCCTGAGTATGTCTGGTCCTTATGCTCATAACTTAGTTGCCTCACTTCCAGTTGGTAAAGTCCTTGAATTGGCTCCACCACTCCCCATTCCGGTTGAACTTAGCGGTAAAGTGGAATTGAGTATTCAATCTATGGTTTATGATGCGCCATATTGCCAATCTGCTAAGGGCTCATTGGTATGGAATACAGATAAAGTCATTACCCCTCTTGATGAGCTAAGGCTAGGTCCAGTTATTGCCAACTTTACTTGTGATAATAGTGATATCACGGTGAAAGTGGAGCAAAGTAGTCAAGATGTTGTAAGTTCAGGCGATCTTGAACTTAGCCCTAATCGTACTTACCAAGCATCGGCATGGTTTAAGCCAGGTGAAAACTTCCCCCAAGCACTTGCTGAGCAATTGAAGTGGCTACCCTCACCAGACGGGCAAGGCCGCTATCAGCTTAGTTACCAAGGTAAGCTTAACTAAAGGCAGCAACTTGAGTTAGGTATTTGCCAGAAATAGGCGTTTGCATTTGTGGCAAATATCGAGATTGGGATCTGGACTGGTGCTAGCAAGCCCTGATAGTTGGAAAACTAATTTGCGCTCTAAGTCCGCCATTGCTGCGATTATTGATAGTGACGCTTCCTTGGTGCTGATTGGCGATGCGTTTAACTATCGCTAGACCGAGCCCTGTGCCTTCACTTCCACGAGCCGTGTCCCCTCGAGTAAAGGGCTCAAACAGCTTTCCTATCTGACCTTCCTCGATCCCTGGTCCATTATCTTCAATACAAACCCATACAAGCGTGTTATCGGCGGTAATACCCGTGCTGACTTTAACCCAACCATTGCCATAACGCATGGCGTTGATAAGAAGGTTAGTAATGGCTCGCTTGATCGCAATCGGGCTTCCATGTGCAAACTTGAGTGGTCTGTGATACTCAGTTTCGATTTTCACTTCATATCCACCTTCAGCAGAGGTCACTTCGTTGGTGATGTCATTAAGGTTAACAGCAACAAACGTTTCTCTGTCGACGGGTTTCAGGTAGTCCATAAACTGATTGATGATCTGATTGCATTCTTCAGTGTCGCTGATGATACCTTCAGCAAGATAACTGTCTTGTGGTGACATCATTTCGGTCGCGAGACGAATGCGTGTCAATGGCGTTCTTAAATCGTGACTGATACCAGCCATGAGTAGGGTTCGGTCCTCTTCAAGTGCTTGAATGCCTTTGGCCATTTGATTAAAAGCGCGGGTAACGGCGCGAATTTCTGACGCTCCTTTGACTGGTAAAGGAGGGGGGATCTCACCTTGCCCCACACCTTTGGCGGCTTTTTCTAGCGCAATAAGGGGCCGATTTTGTAAACGGATAAAAAGCCAACCTCCTGCAACAATTAGTAAAGCCACTAATAAGCTATTGCGAAACAGTGGCGCAAAGTCTTCTTCATGTAATTCGGATAGTGGAATACGAAGAACGGAGCCGGGTAAGGAGTCGATTTTCATCCATAATATATAGCTATCTGCTCCGAGCGTCATGCGCACATCGGTTCTAGTGCCTAGCTCTTTGCTCATCTCTTCACTCATAAGATCTATGCTCATTCCCTGATAATACTCGGCCGCAATTGGGCTATCCTCACTGTGAATAGTAACGCCGAGCTGCTCAAGCACTCGCCTTCGCAGTGGTGCATCCATTTGGAGTTGGTGCTCTGCATTTGCAGAATCATCGAGCATAAGGCTGATTTCATGGCCGAGAATCTTATTGAACTGCTGCATGCTGGGCATCAAAGCGTAATTGAATACAGCGTAATAGGAATAAATTTGGCTTGCGATAAGTAAGGTGAAAAAGATAAAAATTGATTGAGTAAATGAGCTAGTAATACGCATGCCAGTAACCTTAGTCACAATGAATAAAAGAAATGCGAGACATAAGCTCGCATTCTTACCGGATTAGCTATTATGCCTCTTTGCCATCTGGAACAAAAACATAACCTAGCCCCCAGACAGTTTGTATGTAGCGTGGCTTACTCGGATCGAGTTCAAGCATGCGGCGCAGGCGTGATATTTGTACGTCAATCGAGCGCTCCATCGCTGAATACTCTCGGCCTCTGGCCATATTCATCAGCTTATCTCGAGACATGGGCTCTCTAGCATTGGTGACCAGTGCCTTAAGAACGGCGAACTCTCCTGATGTCAGAGGCATTGACTCTTCCCCTTTAAACATCTCTCGTGTGCCGAGATTAAGACTAAACTCACCAAACTCGACCACAGATTCTTCAGCGCTAGGAGCGCCGGGAAGTTCAACCGTTTGACGGCGTAATACTGCCTTTATTCGAGCAAGCAGTTCGCGGGGGTTAAATGGTTTGGGTAGATAGTCATCTGCGCCCACTTCTAAACCGACAATGCGATCGATCTCATCGCCTTTGGCGGTTAGCATTAAAATCGGAAGGGTGCTGTTTGCATTGCGTAGTCGTCGGCAGATAGATAAGCCGTCCTCTCCTGGTAGCATGAGATCCAGCACCATTAAATGGAAGTTTTCACGGGTCAATAGGCGGTCCATCTGCTCGCTGTTGGCAACACTGCGTACTTGAAACCCTTGTTCAGACAAGTAACGTTCTAACAGTGCACGTAAACGCGCATCGTCATCAACAACCAAAACTTTGTGCTTTTCTTGCATAGAATGCTTCCACCTATTTGTATATCCAGTGCTCAGAGTGAGGGGCTAGGACTTTTGCCTTGCGACTAAAATGTAACACCCTTTGCTAAAAAGTAGTCAAAAGAATTGTTAATGATTATTACCTTTTTGATCCTTTTTAGCTAATGTATATGCCAAGATCAACCAAGCAGTATTGAAGCAATGAAAACAAACTTGATCACCCGTGAAGGTTTTCAGCGATTAAAAGATGAACTTGATTTTTTGTGGAAAGACGAGCGCCCAGAAGTGACCAAAAAAGTCACTTGGGCGGCTGGTTTAGGCGATCGCTCCGAAAATGCGGATTACCAATATAACAAAAAGCGCTTACGAGAAATTGATCGCCGGGTTCGTTACCTTAGAAAGCGCTTAGAGCAGGTTAAAGTGGTTGACTATTCGCCTCAGCAAGAGGGAAAGGTTTTTTTTGGAGCATGGGTGGAAGTAGAAAATCAAATGGGGGAAGTGAAAAAGTTTCGTATTGTTGGTCCGGATGAAATTTACGGCGATGCAAAGGACTATATTTCGATTGATTCTCCTATGGCGAGGGCGCTACTCAAAAAAGAAATTGATGATGAAGTAATGGTAAGAACCCCTGAAGGGGAGAAAGAGTGGTTTGTAAACAGGATTGATTATAAGGCTGATGGCGAGCCTAGTTAGAATACCGCCGCGCAGCTGCGCGGCGGTAGAAGATTGATTATTTCTCGTAATCAGGCTTGTCTGTTACTATATAGTTGGTTTCACTAGAGACCATAACACCATGTTTTAGGAAGTTTTTACCTAAAATCATGCTGTAGTGGAAGCGGCTGCGATCTTGAAGGTTTACTCTCACTCTCCTTTCCAAGTCACCGAGTTTTACTTGCATTTCAACCACAGGTCGAACATTGGCTTTCTCCCCCTTTTTGGCCTTAATTCGCATAGTGTCTACAACTGGCTTAGTAAAAGTTTGGCTTATCCCTGCATCGTTTTGATAGGTAAAGCTAACCATGTCTTGGCCATCTTTTTTAAATTGCTTGATATTTATCGCGTTTATCGAACTGACATCCGCGCCAGTATCAAGTTTCACCGGAAAAGACATACCTTCGACCTGCGCAACTTCAATATGGCCTGCTTTAAAAATGGGGTCATTTTCTAGTAGATGATCTGATCGTGTGTTTAATAGTACGCCACCCTTGGCTATGTTGTGACCCAATACAAAAAAGGGTTGTTGATGCTTATCTTTATCTAGGATATCCAGAGCGACATTCATTGGTTGCTCTTTACTGCCAAGTATGACATTTCCCTCTATCACAGGGCGTACTGAGTCACCTACTTTAAGCTTTTTAATCACAGGTTTTGTGATTTTTTCCGCTTTCCCTGTCTCTGTTGGCAGATAGAAAGTCGCTACTTCTTTTTTATCCTTTTCAGTGAGCTCGAAACTCTCTACGCGAAGTAAAGGGGTTTTGACTGCAAAGGTTGGGTAAGCAGGCAGACTAATATTATCCAGTTTGATGGATTCTTGTGGCGAAATTACCAGAGTGTCAGATTTAAGAGCGGCGCTAAATGGCTTGTTGTGTTGGAGTAAGTTTTCTTTGTCAGTGTCGATAACAAAGTGCTGGCTTGCCAAATCCTTGCCAATTCTAATTTGTGAGCTGAACTTACTCCGGTCGCGCAAATAGACTAACCAGTTTTGACTATGCGTCTTATCTATTGTGACCGGTAGGTAAACCAAAGGACGTTCCCCACTGCTGGTTTTTAGCATCCGAACTAAAGGTAAGGTCATGGTTTGACGCTGTTTATTCTTTCCTTCCAGAACAAACGAGACTTGCTTATTCTTCTTGTCTACTTGGATGTTTAGTGCATGGGCGCTGGTATAGCGAGCTGTGGTTGAAATGCTGGTTTTATAGGGAATATCAGAGATGGTGACTAAGTCCTTTTTGCCAATCATCTTTGCATTGGGTTGTTCTTGAAGATAGTTATATCCCGCTAACACCCAAGCATTGTTGTTAAGGTAAGTTTTGCCAATTAGGATTGGAGCTGAAAAGTGAGAGCGGTCAGTTAAATTAACCAAAGTCTCTACTTTCTTGTTCGCTATCGTCAAAGGTAGTGTTATTGCGGGGCGTAAAATAGGTGCTTGGCTGGTGCGGCTGCGGATAACACTTAACTTCTCCAGCTTTTTATCTACGGGTATTGTCTTACCTGTTATGGGGTTTGGTATCTCAAAAGTGACGTGGACTTGATAGGCATCAAAGCTGTCGTCATCCCAGCTTGCTGCGGCAAATTTTTCAGCATCCCAAGTTCCATCGGTGCCAATTAAATCACCGAAAACTGCCCACATAAGTTGGTCATCTTGATACTTTTTAAACTTAGGGTTGTTGCTGTATAAGTGAACATTTTCTGCGTGAATGGAGGTGCTATCAGCACCAGTATCAATTTTGCCAGCAAAAGGTACCTGAGCAAGCTCAGAAATACCATTGAAGTAGACGTTTTCGACTCGGCCTAGTACAGGTTTATTATCGAGCTGGTAAATAGGGCTTTGTGTGGTGGCTGCAAGGACTTGCTGCCAGGTCAATGGATTGGCAAGTAAAGCCACCATTAGCACTAAGGCCGAAGACAGTTTCTTCATCATAGTTTCCCCGTAGATATTTAAGCGCAAAGGTATGTTCTAATACTCAGAGGTGATCTGCTTTCAGTTGTTCCAGTTTTGACATAAATCTGATGGATGTCTATCAGGAGTTGGTAAATTTTACTTAACATAGTTAAAAACATTGCAAATTCTGTATAGAACCCCAATGTTCTACGGATAAATCCCATCACTAAGAATGAAGAGAATCACCGGATGAGCCAAGCTATCTGCCAAATGATTGCTCAAGAACTTAATGTTCGCCCTGAGCAAGTCACTGCTGCTGTCGATCTAATTGATGACGGAAATACCGTCCCTTTTATTGCCCGATATCGAAAGGAGGCGACAGGTGGCCTGGATGATACCCAATTACGTAATCTCGATAGTCGACTTGCTTACCTCAGGGAGTTAGAGGATCGCCGTCAGACCATTCTAAAGTCGATTGAGGAGCAAGGTAAACTCACCGACCAATTGGCAAAAGATATTCACCAAGCGGAGAGTAAAACGCGTTTAGAAGACTTGTATTTGCCTTTTAAACCCAAACGTCGAACCAAGGGACAAATTGCAATTGAGGCGGGTCTTGAGCCATTGGCAGAAACACTGTGGAATCATCCTGAACATGATCCTGAGCAGCAAGCCTCTGACTATGTTGATTTGGAAAAGGGTATAGCAGATACCAAAGCGGCGCTTGATGGTGCAAGAGCCATCATCATGGAACAAATCGCAGAAAACGCTGACCTGCTGGAAAAAATACGTTCATACCTCAACCGCCACGCAGAACTTGAATCGAAAGTTGTCGAAGGAAAAGAGCGCGAAGGAGAGAAATTTAAAGATTACTTCTCACACTCTGAGCCTTTAAATAAAGTGCCTTCTCATCGCGCGCTTGCCATGCTACGTGGTCGTAATGAAGGCTTTCTTACATTGACCATGAATGCGGACCCTTCGCAAGAGCAAGGCACTCGTCAGTCTTATTGTGAAACCATTATTGCCGATCATTATGGCATTACTGTAAGCGAGGCCCCTAGTGATGGTTGGCGTAAGCAAGTGATCAGCTGGGCGTGGCGCGTGAAAGTGTCAATGCACATGGAAACTGAGCTCATGGGTGCGATGAAAGAACGAGCAGAGGTTGAAGCAATAGAAGTTTTTGCTACTAATCTCAAAGACCTTTTAATGGCAGCGCCTGCTGGTCCTCGAGCCACCTTAGGATTGGATCCAGGCTTGAGAACAGGCTCAAAAATAGCTGTGGTAGATTCAACAGGTAAAGTGTTAGCGACCGATACCATTTACCCTCACCCTCCGCAAAATCAATACGATAAGTCGGCTCAGGTTGTCGCCAAATTAGTCGAAAAGTATCAAGTCGATTTGATTGCGATTGGTAATGGCACTGCATCGCGTGAAACCGATAGTTTCGTAGCAGAGCTTGTGAAACGTCATCACCTTAAAGTGCAAAAAATTATGGTCAGTGAAGCTGGAGCGTCTGTGTATTCAGCTTCTGAGCTCGCAGCCAAAGAGTTTCCTGATTTGGATGTTTCACTTCGAGGGGCAGTTTCAATTGCTCGCCGCCTGCAAGACCCCTTAGCAGAGTTAGTGAAAATCGACCCTAAGTCTATTGGTGTGGGCCAATACCAGCATGATGTCAGTCAATCTATGTTGGCGAAACGCTTAGACGCAGTAGTTGAAGATTGTGTGAATGCTGTTGGCGTTGACGTGAATACGGCCTCGCCCGCTCTATTGAGTCGAGTGGCAGGTCTGTCTAGTACGATTGCACAAAACATTGTCGACTATCGCGATCAACATGGTCGATTCGAGGCGCGCACCGTGCTTAAAAAAGTCGCTCGCCTTGGGCCTAAAGCCTTTGAGCAGTGCGCGGGCTTTTTGCGCATCATGGGAGGCAAAAATCCATTGGATGCCTCATCGGTTCACCCAGAAGCGTACCCTGTAGTAAAAGCCATCGCAGAAAAAAACGCTAAGAAAGTGGATGTGCTGATTGGCGATACTCAGTTTTTACGGGGGTTGCATGCGATTGACTACACTGATGAGCACTTTGGCCTGCCTACGGTAACTGACATTATCAAAGAGCTTGATAAACCTGGCCGAGACCCTCGTCCAGAGTTTAAGACAGCAACTTTTGCCGATGGTGTTAATGCGGTGTCCGATCTTGAGCTGGGAATGATATTGGAAGGTGTTGTGTCTAATGTGGCTAACTTTGGTGCTTTCGTTGATATCGGGGTGCATCAGGACGGCCTAGTGCATATTTCGGCATTAACCGATCGCTTTGTTTCTGATCCAAGGGAGGTGGTGAAAGCAGGTGATATCGTTAAAGTCAAAGTGATGGAAGTCGATGTTCAGCGCAAGCGTATCGGTCTATCCATGCGTCTTACCGATGAACCTGGGCAAGATAACCGCTCACAACGTGCGGCACCAGCAAATAAAAAACAGGGCCGTACTCCGGCCCGCAGTAATGAATCGTCAAATAATGCGATGGGCGGCGCTTTTGCTGCCGCTTTTGCCAAAGCGAAAAAATAACGTTTCGGCCGATACAAACCCCCGTACACGGGGGTTTTTTATTAGTATCAAGCGTTTTATTACAACACCGCTATGACATCCGAAGGAGTGTTTGGTGCAACCGCATCGCCATAATGAAATTTGATGATGGTTCTGCGTTTGGCCATTCTCCCTTCGGTGATCGCTGCATCAATAATGTACCTTGGTAACCGAAAGCGCATTGCGTAGCCTTTGCCTTGATCCTTACTGTAGCTATCTAGAGCAATTAGCTTGAAAATCCTATCGAGGGCATCGTTAGGGTTTTCATGATAAGTCGGCTTCACATCATCTTGTTCACTCGCTTCATAGCTAGGATGTTCTGCTGGATCCCAAGAAGATTGTTTTCGCCTTTTATCATCCGCTTTAACTTGGCGCTCTGCGTTACTTTTGGTTAATGCCACCGTAGGGTTGACGGGCTCGCGAACCTTGTTGTCTCGTGCAACCTGTTCGGTTTGCACATTAACCGATGGAGCGATCAGCGGTACGCTTACGTTCGTAGGTGATACGAGCATTGCTTAACCTCCTCACGCTCAGTCAACAACGCATAATAAAACAGCGTTTTCTTGACTTAGTTACTTATCGGCTTACTTGATTAAAATTTTAGCTTATTGATTGAATTATTTTTATTTTGCCTTGGCGAAGTGAATGACCTTTTGGCAAAACTGCTCATTTTCGGTGATAAAGGGGGCATGTGAGGAAGCGCTAAATACATGACTGTTACTTATCGGCATAAGTGCATCGACCTCTGTCGCCACCTGCTTTGGAACTAAGCCATCTAAGCGACCATACAAACGAAGGGTTGGAATATCTAATTGTTTGAGAAGGTGTCTGTGATCGACGCTAGAGAGCAGCTCTAGGCCGGCAATGAGTGATTCAGTATTGGGTAGTGGCCGAGATAATACTGCTTGTTTAAGGCTTTTGATATCTTGACGCGCAGAAGGGCTACCCATTGCCTGCAGTGCCATAAACCTTTCGATTGTCAGTTTGAAATCGTCAACTAATTGCTCAGTGAAATTGTTGAGCACTTTGGGCTGTATTCCTTTCCACTGTTTGTGCGCTGAAAACTTTGGAGAGCTGGCAACCGTGATTAATTTAGCGATATGCTCGGGGTGTTGTAAGGCGATGTGTGTAGCAATTAAGCCGCCCAGAGACCAGCCGAGCCAGGTCGCGTTCTTCGGTGCGTCGGTCAGAATTTGCTGACTCAAGTCTTCTAAGGTGTTAAACGTGAGATGATTGCTGTGGCCAAAACCGGGCAGGTCAATAACATGAACTCGAAAATGTTCACTTAACTGCTCGGCAGTTTGATGCCAAACCGCCCCATTCATTCCCCAACCGTGGATAAGAATCAAGTCACTGCCTTGACCGCTACGTTGCCAGTATGGCGCTGCGTGTTTGCTCTCAGTTTGTACCACGTTTTTCATCCTTAAGATTTCATTTAAACGGCTAAATTATCCTGACTACTGATTTGGCAGGCGCAGGGCATATGTTAACCGATTGGATTGGTAAATACACAGCTTACCTGTTACCTAAACATTGCGACTTATGTGGCTTACTTATTGAGAGACCGTATTCACATCCCATTGTGTGTCGTATCTGTCTGGATAATATGACTCGTCAGTCTCGCTGTTTACGTTGTGGGCTTATCGTACCAGTCAAAGTAGAGCAATGTGGGCGCTGTCTTGTCTCACCGCCTCCCTGGTCGCGCTTGTATTGTGTCGGTGATTATCAACACCCGCTGGCAAGCTATATCCATCGATTAAAATATTCTGGACAATTTTGGCATGCGAGAACACTGGCTTTACTCCTTACTCCTCACCTTAGGGAAAAACCGGACTTGATTACTTTTGTGCCACTGCACTGGCAGCGCTTTTTATATCGAGGCTATAACCAAAGCCAGCACTTGGCCTGGGAAATTAGTCACTCGAAGCAGGTCAACTGCGATGGCGTTTTTCGTAAAGTCAGGGCAACACTGCGCCAACAAGGTATGACTAAACAGCAAAGAAAACGCAATGTCAGGCAGGCTTTTAAGCTGCGTTTCCCCATCCATGCTGAACATGTCGCCATTGTTGATGATGTTCTTACCACAGGAAGTACAGTTGAACCTTTGTGCGAACTCCTTAAGCAGAATGGGGTGAAAAGAGTTGATATATATTGCATTTGTCGTACCTCTGAACCAAGGGATAAGCTAAGTGGTGCGAATTTGATCTAAAAGGCTAGATCTTGCAGAAATCAGGAGTAAAATGAGAGGTAAATAGCCTACAAAATTACTCAGGTATTCGTCGTGTCAAATTCTATTACTATTACTGAAAATGCCCAGCAGCACTTTGCTAACCTTTTAAGTCAGCAACCTGAAGGTACAAACATTCGTGTGTTTGTGGTAAACCCAGGTACTCAGAATGCCGAGTGCGGTGTTTCTTATTGCCCAGTGGAAGCCATTGAATCTTCGGATACAGAAATTAAATATCAAGGCTTCTCTGCGTATATTGATGAACTAAGCTTGCCTTTTCTTGAAGATGCTGAAATTGACTATGTGACAGATAAAATGGGGTCTCAACTGACCCTAAAAGCCCCCAATGCTAAAATGCGTAAGGTTGCGGATGATGCGCCATTGCTTGAGCGTGTTGAGTATGCGATTCAAACCCAAGTTAACCCTCAGTTAGCTGGGCATGGTGGACACGTCAATCTGGTTGAAATTACCGATGATGGTGTTGCTATTGTTGCCTTTGGTGGTGGGTGTAATGGCTGCTCTATGGTTGACGTGACCCTTAAAGAAGGAATCGAAAAAGAGCTATTGCAGCAATTTGAAGGTGAATTGACAGCGGTTCGTGATGCGACAGAACATGATCGCGGAGAGCACTCTTACTACTAAATAAAACTGGCTTAGTAAGAAAAATCAATGGTCCTGATTTGAAAGGTTGGCGATAAAGTCAGCCTTTTTTGTTTTCAAAACTATTTGTTTTCTCATATATTAGTGGCTTAACCAAGACTAAGGAGTAGTGAGTGGCTAAGCGGAACCTTCCCATAATCCAGAGTAAACAGACGGTAGCAAAGTCCAAGCTATTTACTGTTGAAGCGCTTGATTTACGTTTTAGTAATGGTGTCGAGCGAACCTATGAGCGAATGAAACCCAGTGGCCGAACGGCGGTTATGATGGTGCCGGTGACAAAACAAGGGGACTTGTTGCTAGTTAGGGAATATGCCGCAGGCACTGAGTCTTATGAACTTGGTTTTCCAAAAGGTCTGGTGGACCCTGGGGAGCAGCCCATAGATGCTGCAAACCGAGAGCTCAAAGAGGAGGTTGGTTTAGGAGCCAAAAAGCTTACGCCACTTAAAGAGGTTGTCCTCGCCCCTTCTTATTTTTCGAGTAAAATGACCTTATTTATTGCAGAAGATCTATACTCAGAACAATTGGAAGGTGATGAACCAGAGCCCCTGGAAGTGATTCGTTGGCCACTTTCTCAAGCAGAAGAGCTTCTTACTCACCTCGACTTTAGTGAAGCGCGCAGTATAACAGCGTTATTACTTGCTCTACGTACCCTAAAACCATAATCAATGTAGAGCATTGAAGGATTAATTATGCCAATGACCGAAGACTTTTCTCAGCATTTGCCAGCCGTGATTGATATCGCTCGGGCGGCGGGCCAGTTAACGCTTGATATCTATCAGAAAAAAGACTACCAAGCCTATACTAAAAATGATCAGACTCCAGTGACAAGTGCTGATATTGCTGCTCATAAACTGATACTGGAAAAGCTCACTGAGCTTACCCCTGAGACACCTGTACTCTCTGAAGAGGATGCGGATGTTAGCTTGGAGAAAAGGTCGAATTGGCATCGCTACTGGTTAGTTGACCCCTTAGATGGGACTCAGGAGTTTATTGCTCGCAGTGGTGACTTTGCCACCATCATTGCATTGGTGGAAGATCACAGGCCAGTTATGGGAGTGGTTTATAGTCCAGTATCAGGCGTCACTTATTATGCCTACAAGAATAAAGGTGCGTGGAAGCTCCCTGATATGGATGAGAGCTTGCGTATTAATACGCTACATCATCAAGGGCAAGCCGATTCGATTGTGATGGCAATAAGTCGCAGGCAAGACATCAGCCGTATTACCAGCCGGATGAATAGTCGATGGAATTACGACTTGGTTCCACTTGGATCTGCGGCCTTGAAAGCTTGTCTGGTTGCAGAAGGGGCTGTGGATTGTTATCTGCGCCTTGGGCCTACTGGTGAATGGGATACAGCGGCGACTCAGTGCATTGTTGAAGAAGCGGGAGGGCGCATATTAAGTACCCAACTTGAACCGCTTTCCTATAATGAGCGAGAAACACTGGAAAATCCGAACTTTATTGTGCTTGGTGATCAGAGCCTGCCTTGGGATGAAATCTTACAAGTAAAGGACTGATCTACATTGCCTTAAGTACCCTAGATTAGGCCTTGGAGTAGATATCTCTCTCACCAAGCCAGCGTTCAATAATAGCACTTGCCTTTTCTGGGTAGTTATCATGAATATGACGCGCAACGCGCTGAACTTCGGGAATTAAGTGCTGATCTCTCACTAAATCTGCGATTTTAAAATCGGCAATGCCAGTTTGTTTGGTGCCGAGCAACTCTCCTGGCCCACGAATTTCCAAATCGCGCTGTGCAATCACAAATCCATCGTTACTTTCTCTAAGTACGCCTAAGCGTTTTTGTGCCGTTTTCGATAAAGGTGAGTGATATAACAAAACACAGTGACTGGCGACACTGCCTCGACCAACCCTTCCTCGCAGCTGATGAAGCTGAGCTAAACCTAAACGCTCTGGGTTTTCAATAATCATCAAGCTAGAGTTTGGTACGTCGACACCAACTTCTATTACCGTGGTCGCAACCAATAAGTGCAGTTTGTTATCCTTGAAATCCTGCATGACAGACTGCTTTTCTGCTGGTTTCATCCGGCCGTGGACCAAGCCAATTCTTACCTCGGGTAATTTTGCTTGTAACTCTTGAGCGGTGTCTTCTGCTGCTTGTGCTTCGAGTACTTCTGATTCATCAATCAGGGTACAAACCCAATAAGCTTGTTTGCCTTCATTGAGACATGCGTTGCGCACCCTTTCAACAATCTGGTCGCGTTTGCTATCAGGGATGGCGACGGTTTGAATAGGGGTTCTACCTGGAGGGAGTTCATCAATTACAGAGGTTTCTAGATCGGCATAGGCTGTCATCGCTAGAGTGCGAGGGATCGGGGTTGCGGTCATAATGAGCTGATGAGGGTATGCACCTTGCTTTTGTCCTTTTTCTCTCAGTTCAAGGCGCTGATGTACACCAAAGCGGTGTTGCTCATCAATAATCACCAGCGCTAAGTTATGAAAATTTACTTGCTCTTGAAACAAGGCGTGGGTACCGACGACCATTCGAGCTTGGCCACTGGCAATATTCTCCAGCTCCGCTTGTTTGGCTTTACCTTTGAGTTTTCCGGCCAGCCAACCGACCTCAATGTCCATTGGCTCGAGCCATTGTTTAAAATTAATCGCATGTTGCTCAGCCAGAAGCTCAGTTGGAGCCATAAGAGCGACTTGATAATTATGCTCAAGAGTTCGCAGTGCGGCGAGTGCTGCAACCAAGGTTTTTCCTGAGCCTACATCGCCTTGCACTAGACGCATCATGGGGTGAGGCTTTTCTAAATCTTGTTCAATTTCCTTGACAACTCGTGATTGTGCCTGAGTGGGAGAAAAAGGTAGCTGTTGCAATAGCTTTTGTTTTAATTCTGTTTTTTCAGACAGAGGGAAAGCGGTGTCTTTCTGACTTTTACTTCTTACCGATAGCATGGAGAGGTTTTGCGCCAATAATTCTTCCATGATCAGACGAATTTGTGCTGGATGCTTGCCTTGATCAAAGGATTCCAGATCTATATCTGGAGTGGGCCTATGTATGATATGCAGCGCTTGGTTTAAAGAGATTTGTTGATCGTATAGCCCAGCAGGTAAGAGCTCTGGTACCGCCGCCTTGTTAAGCAGCTCCAGAGCCTGATCGGTTAGGCTGCGCAGCGTAAGTTGGCGTAGGCCGTCAGTGGTTGGATACACTGGGGTCAGCGTCTTTTCAAGCTTGGTGACTTGGTCAGATGCATAAAATTTGTAGTCTGGGTGAATGATTTCCAGACCCGTGCTCCCTCGCTTTACTTCGCCATAAGCGTGGACTTGCTTGCCTTCACTAAAGTTATTTTTCATTGCGGCAGTGAAATTGAAAAATCTTAGTGTAATCGTCCCATTACCATCACTGATTCTTACTGCCAGCATGCGGCGTTTCCCAAATAAGGTGTCGGCGCTCATCACCTTGCCTTGAACACTAGCCCACAAACCAGGATGCAGTTTGATGATAGGGTAGATGCGTGTTCTATCCTCATAGCGATGGGGGAGGTGGAAGAGCAAGTCTTGAACTGAGTGAAGACCCACTTTTGATAACTTTTCTGCGACTTTCGCTCCAACACCAGTCAGAGAAGTTAAGGAAATGGCAGAGAGTAATTGAGACATGACACAGCTCGGTACGTTATTTACTGGCTAATCGACTTTACTAGTTAACCACTGAGCTGTGTTTTTGTACAGGGAAACTTGGGTTCTGTGCCGAGTTTTGCTTTATTTTTGCTGCATCTCGCGCCACCAATCTTCACTTGCAATTACTTCGCCCTGGTCATCGATAAGTGGATAAGGCAAGCCTTTGCGCTTGGCAACTTTGGCTAGTACAGGGTGGCCGCGCTCAAACAAAACTTTTTGCACAGTACTTTCAGCGATTGGATTGGTTGGATTGTCATATAAACCTGCAGCTTGCCTTTGGCGCTGAGCCTCATACATGATAACGGCACTAGCAACTGACACATTGAGTGATTGCACCATGCCCAGCATTGGAATAATGATATCTTGATCGGCGAGCTGTTTGGCTTGCTCTGATGCCCCCATCTTTTCGCCACCCAGAATGATGGCAGTCGGTTTGGTGTAATCAATATCGCGAAAATCGACCGCGGTTTCCGATAAATTGGTGACTAAAACCTGCATATTTTGCTGTTTTAGTACACTCACGGCGTCGTTAATCGTGTCGTGGGTTTCTACTTCTACCCAGTTGCGAGCTCCCGCTGATGTATGACTGAGTGTGCGCATTGCATTTGGCCAAACAGCATGTATTTTATGGATAGCGGTGGCATCGGCGCTGCGAATTACGGCTGAGACATTGTTAGGTTTATGGACTTCTTCGAGACAAAATGTCAGGTCAGTCTGGCGTGACTTAAGGACTTGTTGAATCCGTTGGTAACGTTCTAAGTTCATAGCGATATATGTGATTTAAGCCCTTGAGCCAGTAAGCTCAAGGGCATAGTTAAGACAAGGTTAGTTTTTGCGACGTCGCACCTTAAGAGCATGAGGCATGGCTTTAATTTTGCGCATGATACCAGCAAGATGGACCCTATCCTTGGTGGTGAGCAAAACAGTGACTGTGTATAAACGACCGTCTTTCTCTTCCGTTGATAGTCCGTGAATATTCGACCCCGTTTTTGAGATAACATTAGTCAGTTCAGCAAGAACGCCTTGACGATTTTGCACATCCACGTACAGCTCGGTTATAAACTCTTGTTCATAATCATCAGACCATTCTACCGCCATGTATTTATCAAGCTCTTTTTGATAGCCGCGTACATTCGGGCAGGTCTCTCTGTGGACAACCAATCCCCGCCCTGGTGATACATGGGCAATAATATGGTCATCAGGTATCGGATGGCAGCAGTTAGCAAAGGTGAGAAGCAATCCTTCCGCGCCGCGTATTGGCAGCTTCTTCTTCGGCTTACCACCATCTGAAGGCTGGGCTTCTGTAAGCTCATCGGCATCGCCCAGTAGCCTGCGCGCAATCACTATACTCATCAACTCACCAAGCCCAATGTCTGCCAATAGATCATCGACGTTATCGATTTTTAACTCAGACAATACATGCTGGATATTCTCTTCACGAATATCTGATAGCGACAAATCGCCTAGAGCGTGATTGAGTAAACGGCGACCAAGGGTGATGGACTCTTCGCGGCGCATGGTTTTGAGTACTTGGCGTATTTTGGTTCGAGCCCGTGATGTAACCACATAGTTTAGCCAAGCTGCGTTTGGACGTGCTCCAGGCGCACTGATGATTTCAATCGCTTGACCATTTTTGAGCGATTTACTCAAAGGATAAGGGTTGCGATCCACTCGTGCCCCGACACAGGTATTGCCCACATCGGTGTGAACAGCATAGGCAAAATCGACAGCAGTCGCACCCACGGGGAGTTCAACAATACGACCTTTGGGGGTAAACACATAAATTTCGTCTGGGAAGAGATCCGATTTTACGTTTTCGATAAATTCGAATGAGTTACCCGCGCTTTGCTGTAATTCCAGCAGACTTTGCATCCAGCGCTGAGCTTTAATTTGCGCTGTGGTGCCAGAGCGATCGCTGTTGCCTTTATAAGACCAGTGTGCCGCGACCCCTTTGTCTGCCATTTGGTCCATATCTTCAGTACGGATCTGGACTTCAACGGGCACACCATGAGGGCCAACCATAGAGGTGTGAATGGACTGATAACCATTGGCCTTAGGCACGGCTATGTAATCTTTCATTCTTCCTGGGCGCGGTTTATACAAGCTGTGAACTTGTCCTAAAACGCGATAACAGGTGTCGGCGTCAGAGACGACAACTCTGAACGCGTAGATATCCATGATGGTGTGAAAGCGCTGCTCTTTGGTCTTCATCTTGTTGTAGATGGAATAGAGGTTTTTCTCTCGACCAAAAACTCGTGCTTTGAGACCAACTTCTTCGAGGCGGCCTTCAATTTCATCATGGATACGCTGAATCATCTCTTTACGGTTACCACGCGCCGATTTAACAACGGCCTTTAATACACGGTAGCGATTTGGATACAGGGCTTCAAAGCCTAACTCTTCGAGTTCAGTTTTGATGTTATGGATACCCAAACGATGAGCAAGTGGTGAGTATATTTCTAGAGTTTCTCTGGCAATACGACGTTTCTTGTCTGCTCGAAGCGCCCCTAAAGTGCGCATGTTATGGGTTCTGTCGGCAAGCTTGATAAGGATGACACGGATATCTTGCACCATGGCAAGAACCATTTTACGAAAATTTTCTGCTTGCGCTTCTTTACGATCGCGAAACTTGAGTTTATCAAGTTTCGATACCCCGTCGACCAGTTCAGCAACGGTCGCACCAAATTGATTTTCTAAATCTTGTTTGGTTGCGGCAGTGTCTTCGATGACATCATGCAGTAGTGCGGCTTGTAGCGTTTCAATATCAAGGCGCATTTCAGCCAGAATTCGCGCCACGGCGACAGGGTGGATAATATAAGGTTCGCCACTTGAGCGAGTTTGCCCTTCATGGGCATCTTTCGCTACCACATAAGATTGACGCAGAGCCTCAATTTGAGGCTCTGGTAAGTATTCTTGGGCAACGTCTTTTAAGCTGTCGAATAGATACAAACTTTAGGCCCGAAAGATAGTTATTAGAAGACTGTCAGATTAGCGACTGTGTGCAATACTGCTTACAGCGGCTAGTTCTGCTGCTTCTTGTTCCTGTTGTTCCTGACGCTCTCTAGCATCAAGAATTTCTTTAGTGATTAGGCCTTCTTCAATTTCGCGTAGAGCGATGACCGTCGCCTTATCATTCTCCTCTGGCACTAGTGAATCTTTACCACCAGTTTGCATTTGACGAGCGCGGCGAGCCGCAATAAGAACTAGGTCGAAGCGGTTGCCAACTTTTTCAACAGCGTCTTGAACAGTTACGCGTGCCATGAGAACTCCAAATTAGTTAACTAAAAATTTTGTATGACGAGAAATTATACAGTCTCTATGTTCTCAGTGTCTAGTAGCCACTGAGAGTAATTAGTGATAAACCACCTACAGGCGGCTTAATCTGCTAAAAGTGCATCAAGCATCACCTTATATTTGGCGGCTTGTTTGTCTTGTTTTAATCTTTCTGCTCGAATGATCGCCTTAAAATCGATAAGTGCGTTATCGAAATCGTCGTTAACAATCACATAGTCATATTCGGTATAGTGAGAAATCTCAGATTTTGCTTCTGCCATACGTTTTGCAATCACAGCTTCACTGTCTTGCCCGCGAGCATTGAGTCGACGTTCCAACTCATCGTCTGAAGGCGGTAAGATAAAGATACTCTGCGCTTTGGGCATTTGTTTACGGATTTGCTGGGCACCTTGCCAATCGATATCCAGGAAGACATCAATACCTTTATCTAAATTCTCTTCAATCCACAGACGTGATGTTCCATAGTAGTTGCCAAACACTTCAGCGTATTCAAGAAAAGCGCCTTGTTCGATAAGCTCTTCGAAGGATTCTTTTTGCACAAAGTGATAATGAACACCATCTTGTTCACCTGGGCGCATGCCACGGGTCGTGTGTGATACTGACACCTTCATGGCATAGGTTGGATTGGTCTCTAGCATGGCAGAAATCAAGCTAGATTTTCCTGCTCCGCTTGGCGCGGATACGATGTAAAGAGTGCCTTTTCCCATGGGTACATTCCAAATTTGTTTCTATTTTGCCTGCCTTAGGCTGACATCTTAAAGATAGCACTGACCGTGAAAAATCACTGAAGTGATTAAGTTTCAGTCAGAAAAAGGGAGCCGAAGGTTAGCATAAGTTGTTTGTTTAGAACAAGCTACTCAGTTTTGGGCTTTGCCGAACAGTCAAAAAGAAAAACTTAATGTGGTGGCTACAAATGATGCTTAACGAACGTGAACTAAAAGGTTTGTACGGCATTTGTAATTATCAGAACGACTTACGGTATATGAGTGTATAGTAATATGTACAATTATAATCAATATTTGATATGCAAACAATGGCTATATTCAATATATAAATGATTCTCATTTTATTATATGTTTATTCAATGTGATTCATTTAGGCGTTTCATAGGATATGAATAGAAAAATAGCCCTTAGGCAAAAAATACGGAAATTGGATTTCCAGTCTTTAGAAATCTTCTACAACCTATATATGCATCAAAGTGTAACTGAAGTTTCAGAGCTTCTGTCTTTAAGTCAATCTACAGTGAGTTATAGTTTAAATAGACTTAGGGCGGCGTTTGATGATCCTTTATTTGTTAGTTCTAGAACGGGTATGCAGCCGACACACAAAGCGGTACTTCTGATAGACAATATTAGTGACATTTTGGGCAAGATCTCTACTTGTGGTACAGATAAAAGTTTTTTTTCACCTAAAGAAGTTGAAACTGTATTTACAATATATTCACCTGAATATTTTGAAATTCTTGTTGTTCCTTTGCTGTTAAAAAAAATACTTGAAGAAGAACTAAAAATTAGCCTCGAAGTAATTAGGCCAGAGGATAGAGTTCCCTACGAGGATATATCTGAGCAAAAGATTGATCTTGGTATCGTTGTTAGACAGAAGCATTACCCATACAACCTTTGTCATCGCTCTATTTTGCAGGATAAATTAGTTGCTGTGTTTGATGGCGACCAAACTGGAATAGAGCCGCTGACAATTGAGGAGTTTGCCTTACGCAAACAGATCTTTCCATCTCCTTGGTTAACCAGTAACTGTATGGTTGATTCTTGGTTAAACTCTCAGGGTGTTCACAGAACAATTGCTATAAAAGCCAATGGTTATTATTCGGGTTTAAAGATGCTTACGGGCTCTGAAATGATGATGATGCTCCCAGAAAAAGTGTTTAATAAGGTTGCTCTACAGCATATCGGTTTACATTCCAGGCAAGCACCGCTTGGCCTGCCTGGATTTGAGCTTGATATGATATGGAGCAACTCCTGCTCAGGAACCCCAGCTAATATGTGGCTTAGAGAGCAAATTATGATGGCGTGTGAGAATATCAATCAAGCCTGAGCAGATGCACTTTTAAAATGCAGTTGGTAATTGTGGGGCTTGAACCTTTGGGCCATAAACAACATAGCAACAGCAACAGCAGCGAGTATAAGCCATGCTGAAGTAAAGCTTGAAGAGCTGTCTTTGATATAGCCCGCGACAAGGGGAGACATAGCAGCAATCATATAGCCGATACCTTGAACAAAAGCGGTGAGTTTTCCAGCTTGAGTTGGGTCGTCAACATGATCCATGGTGACAATAAGGCTCATCGGGAACAAGCCACCAATTCCCAGTCCAAGTAAACTCGCCCAAATCAAAGCATACTGCTCAGGTTTCATTATTAATCCACTGAAGCCTGTAATTATGCATACCAAAAGTAAAACCAATATGCTTCGTCTGTCCTTATTTCGACTAGCGATTGCAGGTATAGTTAATCCAGCTATTACCTCAACTGAGGTCAGAAATGCCAGAATGAGACCTGACTCTTTACTTGCCCACCCAAGATCAAAGTAATACGGGGGTAACCAAGCTAAAACACAGGTGTATGCCGATGTTCCGAGTCCAAAAAATATACCGAGAAGCCACGCCCTAGGGTTGGTCAAAAAGCTTGAAGATTTATCGATATCTTGATTGGTTTTGAGGTTATCTCCTACATATCGTTTGACGCTAAACCATGAAATAAGGGCAACGATTGCCAGAGCTCCCCAGATGGACAAAGCAAACCGCCAGTCACTGCTTGACTCGACTAGATAGGGCGAAGCTGATGCTGAAAGTGCTGCGCCGCCCATGATGGCTGTGACATAAACACCCATATACAGCTCTATGGAGTGTGAAAAGCGACTTTTTATAATTTTGGGAATTACTGCCTGAGTTAATGCGATACCTATTCCTGCAATAACCGCCGTTACCAGCAAGTCGCTGGCGCTTTGTGCGTAGTAACGAAATGCGGTCGCCATCGAAATGAGCAGGAGAGAATAGGTAATTAGACGGTGTTCACCTATCTTGTCAGCTAAACGTATCCCTACGAACATAGCAATACCCATTGCAAACACGGGTAACATAGTGAGTAGTGAAACCATAGTAAATGACAGGGGTATCTCACCGCGAATGGTGCTGAGTATAGGGCCTATTGCAGCCATGGATGGCCTCAGATTAAGCCCGATCAAAATTAATGATGCAAGTATTAATATTTTGTTGTTGGTTTCTTTTCTATTTAACATTTTTTATTCCTTTAACCTAAGCCAATACTATTAAACACTAATTGTTAATAATTGAGTATTTAAATATTCAAATACAGAATTTAATTTTTAATTTGCTAAAAGTATTAATTAGGATGAATAATCCCTTTCATAGAATTAAAGGATGTGTCCAATGAACAAAAACATGAATTTAAATAATTTATTTTTCGATAGTGTAAGAAGAAACAAAGATAGCTTGGTGGTGTATGGTGATACTAATAAATATACCTATGATTGTTTTAAAAACAGGGTGGCTATGCTTGCATCTTCCTTAAAAAACTTAGGCGTAAAAGAAGGAGATGTTGTAGCAATAGCAGATTGGGATAGTCATAGATACCTAGAAATGTACTTTGCTATTCCCATGATAGGCGCGACACTAATGACCTGCAATATTAGATTATCAAAGGAGCAGAGAGACTATACTCTTAACCATTGTGATGCAAAATTCTTTTTTATTAACTCTGACTTTTTACATGAAATACCTAATTCCAAAACAGTATATCCTAACCTAGTTAAATATATAAAAATTAGCGATAAAGATGACGATGAATATGAGTCATTTATAGCTCTCGGTGATTCTTGTTTTGGTTTTTCTGATATTGATGAAAACAGTATTGCAACACTGTTTTATACCAGTGGTACGACGGGCCTTCCTAAGGGTGTTTCTTTTACGCATCGACAGCTTGTCCTCCATACCCTAGCTCTAAGTAGCTTTTTATCTAGCGGCTATGGTCCTCAGCGTTTGCATGCTGGTGACGTTTATCTACCTATGACCCCAATGTTTCATGTCCATGCTTGGGGCTTTCCATACGTTGCTACCATGCTGGGACTAAAACAAGTCTATGCGGGTAAATATAGTGCTAAAAGTCTTTGCCACTTAATTAAAGAAGAAGGTGTTACTTTCACTCATAGTGTGCCAACTCTACTCGCAATGCTGCTTGATGAAATGGAAACAAGCAATGTTGACTTGGAGAACCTGAAGGTATTGGTGGGCGGTTCTCAGCTTAAACCATCACTTATGCATAGAGCGCTTGATATGGGTTTGGATGTCTGGTCCGGTTATGGCATGTCAGAAACTGGGCCTGTTATTTCGATATCCCGGCTCACGCCCGACCAGCCTGAAATAAAGCGCTGCTGCGCAGGTCAACCGATTCCATTTGTTGATGTAGCAATTAAGCCAGAGCCTGATGCGATCGGCAAAACTCCTTTAGTTGGAGAGATTACCGTTCGAGCACCCTGGGTAACTCAAGGGTATTATAAAGATACGCAAAGTACGAGTATGCAATGGACAGATGGTCGATTTCACACCGGTGATGTTGGTTATTTTACCGATGACGGGACCTTAGTAATCACAGACAGAAAAAAGGATTTAATAAAGTCTGGAGGAGAGTGGCTGTCTTCAAGTGAGCTCGAAAGTAGAGCTCTTGAAGTAGATGTTATTAAAGACGTGTCATTTATCGCGATGCATGACGACAAATGGGGAGAGCGTCCGGTTGCGTTTGTAGTTGCAAAAGGTGATTCAAATGAAAAAAAAGTAAAACAATCACTTAGGTCTCATTTTAACTTCTTGGTAAGCGAAGGTAAATTGTCGAGCTTTTCACACCCAGACTTAGTTTTAATGGTAGAAAGTTTACCTAAAACGAGCGTAGGCAAAATAGATAAAAAACAATTAATTCAATATTTGGAAAAGGAACTTCACTATGAATATAAAAATTGTTAGGAAAGATGAACCACTAGCATACTCTGCTAAGCGAGCAATTAAGAATAAATATAAAAATTTTTACAATGCTAGTATTAATCCAGATCCAGATTATTATATTGTGGCTGAAGACTTATATATAGCAAATGGGATTTCTTCATGTGCAGGAATAAGCTTTAAAGATAATCTACAACTTTTTTCTGAGCAATATCTAGATGATGATATAGATAAGATTATTTTGGATGTTTGGGGTAGGAAATATTCACCAGAAACTATCGCAGAAATAGGTGGATTAATTTCAAATAATCGTAATGCAAGTATTAAGTTGACCACCTTAATTCCATTTATTGCTCATTGTGTCGGCGCAAAGGTTCTTCTTTGCACCATCACACAAACAGTTGCTCAGTTGCTGAGAACATGTGGAATTAGATTTGAGCCTATATGTAATGCAGAAGAATCTTGCTTAGATCCTGGAGAGTCTGACTGGGGTTCTTACTATCAGGCTAAGCCGGTAACGGGTGTAATTTTCCTTGATGACCATAACGCAATGTTCAAAGCACTTTCTATGAGCATTAATTTTGATTACGACCATGATGCTTTAGATATGGGAGAAGCGGCATGAAAACACTTAGTCAATTACTAATTCAGGCTTTTAAGTCTAATGCGAATAATGTCGCGACAACAGAATATCCATCGATAGAGTCTGATGTGGTTGTCGAAAGAACTTATAAAGATATACAACAGCGTGTCGCTCGTTTGCAATCTGAGCTATTACATAAACTAGAGCTTATTGAATCTAAGGAGAGCGTGACAGTTGGAATTGTGGCACGTAATAGCTCTGATTGGATTGTTGCCGATTTGACTTGTCTATTTACAGGGGTGACGAGTTTGCCTTTACCTCAAGCTTTTTCTTTGTCCCAAGCTCAGCACCTAGCCAAGAAATGCGATGTGTTTATTTGTGATGGAGCTGGCGAGGCAACACTTAGGTCTAAATGGAAAATAGGATTAGACAAAAAGATTTATCTTCGTTTTGAAGATGTGCTTTCTGCTTCTAATGATCAAAATGTACTGTTGGATTTGGCGTCTCAGTTACCTACTGGAAGATGTAAAATTATTCACACTTCTGGCACGACGAGCCAGCCCAAGGGAGTTGAACTCAGTACTCAAGCGATAGTTGAAACCTATAAGAGTTTGTCAGTCTCCATACCTCAAACCAGTCAAAAGGCGTATTTGTCTCTAGTGCCGCTGAGTTTGTTACTTGAACAAGTTACGGGAATTTACTTGCCGCTAATTAACGGGGGTAATGTTAACTTTCTACCACCTGATATGCCGATCATTGGTGAGAACAAATGTGATATTAAAGTCATAATAAACTGGATTAAACGAGTCCAGCCTACAGCAATAACTGCTCCCCCAATACTTATTGAAGGATTATTAAAAGAAATTCAACATGGTGATGAACAGCTACTCCATTACCTTCAAAACACACCTCACATAACTTGTGGTGGAGCTCGCGTTGCTACTCATACCTTAAAGCAACTTAGAGAGCTTGGTGTTGACGCATACCAAGGCTATGGACTGAGTGAAAATGCTTCTGTAGTGAGTGTCAACACGACGCAACACAACCGCTTGGGCAGTGTTGGGCGACCTTTGCCTCATGTTGAGGTGAGAATAGCAAAGAGTGGATGTATTGAGATAAAAAGCCCATCGCTGTTCTCGGGTTATTCGGGTCAGGATCCATCTTCCTGCTTGGTTGATAAAGACGGTTGGCTTGATACCGGTGATATCGGCTACCTAGACGAAGAGAATTACCTGTATGTGTCTGGGCGAAAGAAAAATATTCTTTGTTTGCCCAATGGGATAAATGTATATCCTGAAGAAATCGAATCTGAGCTGCAGAAGCAGACAGGAATATTGGCAGCAGTAATGTTTCTAGATGATTTGTTAGGCACGGTTATTTTGCTCAAAGTCAACTCAGACATATTCGATAAAGCCGCTATTGAGAAGTGGATGGATAAAGAATTTTCGGAGGTAGAAAGGCCCAATTATCTATGGGTTATGGATAAGAGTGATGTCACGCTCGATAACTTGTTCACAGTTACCGATAGGCCAAAACGAGAAGCGATAAAAGACAAGTTTAAACAATTAAATAATATTCATTAGAGGTAAAAATGAAAAACTCTACATCCGTTACTAGAATTCCATTTGGTGATATAGAAAAAATTAATAAAAACTTATTATTTGAAAAGCTATCGAGCAATGGCGTTATTATTTTCGAAAAAGGCGCTACTAACATTTTAGACTTTGCTTGTTATGTAAGAGAGCATAGCTCCAAGCTAAGTTTGGACCCAGCTCGGACGATAGAGGGAGGAGCTGCTCAGCTTGTAGATGCGGGAACCGATGCGGTCGGTTTACATTGCGAGAATGGTAATTCGCCTTTTTGGCCAGATCTTTGTTGGTTTTATTGTCAGGAAGCTCCTCCAGTTGCTTCACATACGACCATTTGCGACGGTGTGGTGGTGTTTAATCATCTATCAAATTCCACTAAGGAATTTTTTCAGATAAATGATATTTGTTATTCAAGAAATGTCGAGCCAGATAAATGGAAAAAATTGGTATGTCATTATACTCCGGAAATTGACAATATTAGCCAGGCAAAATTTGAGCACTTAAAAAAATATTAGGACCAAATAAAAACACGGAAATTACCCTTAATATCGATGGTTCAATACATTACAAATTTACAGTAAGTGCACTTCAGACCTCTCTGGTTAATGATAAAGTTTCATTTGCAAATAGTATTCTTGGTCCTTCTTTTAATTATGAAAAGCCCAAAATTACTATAGCTAATACAGAGCGTCCCATTGCTGACGATATATTAGAAGAAATCAAGTCTGTTACTCAAGAACACACAATTCCCATTGAGTGGAATGATAATGACTTTGTCCTAATTGATAACCGAAGAGTAATGCACGGTCGTGACGAAATTGTGGATAGTCGCCGAAAAATCTTTAATGCATTGAGTTATATGTAAGGAGAATGGATATGAACGCGGATCACCAACTCACTCATAAAGCGTCCGGTGGCACTGTTACTCTAGCTGATGGAAGCAAAATATTTGATTTAGCAACGGGTGGAATAGGTCATTCAACAAAGTATGTTGTTAATAAAATAAAAGCTCAGTCTATGAAGATGGGTTTATCCAATCGTGTTTTAATCTCAGAGCCTTTGCTGGAATTTTGTCGGTCACTTTCCCAAAAACTTCCTGATCAACTCTCTAATGTTTATGTATGTAGTAGCGGTGATGAGGCATTTGAGGGAGCTTTGAAAATGTGCAAAGCATTGAAGCCCTCCGCAAAGACAATTGCTTATGTTTCTGATTGTGTATATGGCACCTTGGTTTTTGGTAGATGCATGGATCAAGGTGATAAGTTTGACAAAGTTAAGAGTTTTTTTGATATTGATTTTCTAGAAGTTGACAGAGATAAGTTGGCTACTTCCCCCCAGTTATCTGGAGAAGTATTCGCTCTATGCTATTCCCCGGTATATCGAGACAAACAGGGTGAAATCCGATTGTTAGATAGCCAGCAATTAAAAAATCTGAAAGCAATGTCTCTTCGTTTCGATGTCCCTCTTGTGTGTTGTACCAACGAATTCTGTATGGGAGTCATTGGTAACTTATTTGGTTGTGATTTTTCTTCTGTAATACCTGATGTCTTGGTTCTGGGGGGCGCTATGGGCGGTAATCTAATACCCGTTGGTTGCTATATCTCCTCAGAGGCAAATGCTAAAGATGTATACGGATCTGCTTCTCCAGCAAAACATGGTAGTACTACAGGTGGAAATCCCCTAGCTTGCGTTGCCGGCCTCAGTACTCTGGAGTTCGTTGAAGACATGAAAGCTGACGTTCAATTTTGTAATTTAGGCGAAACAATTGCTCAAGCGTTAAAGCCCTATTCGGTAAGTGTCGTTGGCTCGATAGTAAACCTTGCTCTTCCTAATCATATAGATGCAAATACAATTAAAGAAAAATTGAGAGAGGTAGGAGTTCTGGTAAGGCCTCCTCATGGTCGAGTGCTTTCCCTATATCCAATGCTTGGCTCTCACAATAACGATTTAACTAATGCCTTATCTGCAATAAAGGGAGTTCTCGATGATAGCGAAAAATTTTAATAGAGATCAGTTGCTTAATGCCTGTGAGCGCCACTGGGTGCCATCTGCAGCAAAGCTATATCATTTAGCAGGTACTCAAGTGGAAGAGCGCGCGTTTGGTTGTGAGGTTTTTGATACTAACAATCGGCGCTACATCGACTTTGCATGCAGCTACGGTGTGTTTGTTGTGGGGCATTCTCATCCTAAAGTTCATCAAGCTTTTGTTGAACAATTAACCAGAATGGCTTGGTCAGCTAAAGGGCAGAACAGTGTTGCTGAGAAAGCGCTAACTGACAAACTTTGTCAGTTAGCGCCTGGGAACTGGAGCAAAGTTAGCTATATGCTCTCTGGTGCTGAGGCGGTCGAGCAATCATTGAGGTACGTATTACAAGCTAGGCCAGATCGGAAAAAAATCGTGATTGTTGAAGGTGCTTACCATGGCAAAACACTGGCTGCGATGAGTTTACTAGGGCAATCGCAACATGAGAAAAGCTTTGGATCTTTGTCTCACCATGTTGTGAAAGTACCTTATGGGGACTTTCCCGCCATGAGAAGTGCTATTGGTGATGGAGCTTGTGCTGTTTATCTAGAACCGATACTTGGTGGTGCTCATTTGTCTATGCCCCCGTTAGGTTATCTAGAGGATGTTCGTCAACTGTGTACTAAAACAAATACGATTCTTGTTGCTGATGAGATACAGACAGCATTTGGCCGATGTGGACAAATGTTTGCGGTCAATTATGGCAAGGTTACTCCTGATATTTTGATTTTATCGAAAGGACTAACTGGCGGATTTACATCATTTTCTTGCGCCATGTACGGCAGCGATATTTGGGAAGACTATTATCCTGACGATGCTTTTTTTAATAGTACAGGAGGGCACCCTTTGGGGTGTGCAACGGCTTTAGCCGCGATTGAAGTAATTGAAAATGAGGACTTGCTTGCAGCATCAATTGAAAAAGGCAGCCGCTTGCGCTTTGGACTGATAAAGCTTGCTCATCAATACCCAGATATTATTGATGATGTGCCAGGTGTAGCTCTCATGACAGGGCTTCGCTTGAAAGGTGCTAAATATGAGACCTTATTGTCAAAAGGCTTGTCAGAGAGGGGGGTTCACGTTGGTCACTCGATGAACGAGAAAGCGACGGCACCAGTACTTAGGTTTTACCCTCCGCTTATGGTTTCAGATGAAATTATTGATGAGGTCTTGGAGCATACCTCACAAGCTTTGTCTGAGATTGCGCAGCTCTCGAGGTTAAAGTTATCGGCGGTTTCTATCATGACAGAGAATATGTACAAGCTTCCAATATCACTGATTAAGAGGGCTTCATGATGCTAGATTTAGATTCGCTAACAATACGAGAAATGGTTGATTGTCAGAAAAAAGGTTTACTCAAAAGCATCACAATAATTGAACACTACTTAAGGCGTTACGACCAATTCAATCCAACACTCAACGCTATCGTAGAGCAGGCACCTTTATCGACACTTTTAGCATCTGCTGAAAATGCTGATATCGATATACAGCAAGGAGATGTACAAGGTGAATTGCATGGTATACCTATCACGGTAAAAGACGCCATGCATGCACAAGGGTTCCGTCCAAGTCGGGGAGTTAAAGAACTATATGGTGCAAAGAGTGATAAGGATGCGACAGTACTGAGTAGGCTAAAAAAGCAGGGAGCGATACCTTTGGGCTTAACGAACGTCCCTGAGATGTGTATGTCTTTTGATACTCATAACCCTTTGTATGGGCGGACGCTTAATCCGCACAATGTGTCATTTTCTTGTGGGGGGAGTAGTGGGGGAGAAGCATCAGCAATAGCCAGTGGAATGAGCCCTGGAGGCCTTGCTTCGGATGCTTGTGGAAGTGTGCGAATACCAGCTCATTTTAACGGTATATGTGGTTTCAAACTTACTCAAGGGCGAGTGCCATTAACTGGACAGTTTCCTAGAGACCGCTCTGGGCTATTCCACTTAACTTCATCTTTTGGGGTTATGGGACGTTATGTCGATGATGTTGATTTACTAGCAAGCTTTATTCATGGCGGCGATGGTCAAGACCCTGATACTGTCACAGTACCCTATCAAGATTATCGCCAATGCGATATTCAGGGGCTAAAAGTGGGAGTTTGGCGTGGTGAAGATACTGGTGTTACTTTGTGCCCAGATATCGACAAAGCTTTGAGTAAGGTTGAAGCTATATTGGCAAGGAATGTGAGTTCTGTTGAGCCTATTATTCCGCCTTTGATTTCTGAAGCATGTGATGTGATATGGAAGCTGTTCGTTCTTGGGGGGGATGGTGGTCGAGGTTGGCAGGCGTTATATCAACAGATGTCAAAATCGGAATTTACACCTGAGATTGCGGCCATCTTAGAACAGAGCAAAAACCTTGAAATGACCGCTGATGAAATAAAGGGAGCAATGATTACTCGAGACACTTTTAGGCATCAGCTTAGTTTAATGTTCAATCAAGTAGATGTTCTGATTTCGCCCGTGTACCCAGATGTTGCGTTTAAAAATGGTACTTCAATGGAACGTATCGGTAATTATGCGTTTGTTTTTCCGTTTAGCTTATCCGGCTCACCGGCTATTGTAATACCAGTATCGCGTTGTTCTGATACAGGTATGCCCATAGGAATACAGATAGTGGGTAAACATTGGAGTGAACACCAGATACTTGCTGTGGCTTCAGCTTTGGAAGCTAGTTTGCAATACCCTTTGTTTGAACAAAAGCCACTTATTTGAGCATTAACTCCTAGGCAGCCTCTACACGAGGTTGCTTAGAAACTTGCCAAACTTTTAAGGCAATATCAGAAAAAACACCTAGGATTAAAAGGAAAAATTGTTGATTTTTTTGACAACAATTTTGAGTTAGAACCAATCATCCAAGGGAGAGTGAGTGTTGTTAAAGCGAATTTTTTGGGTATTAATGCTTGGTTTTCCTGTAGGTGTTGGAGCAAATGGTGATTCTTCTACCGTTAATGTGGCCGATGCTAAGGCTTGTGAGAAAGAGGCAAGTGCATGCCCTAGCAATCAAGGGTCTGATCTAAAGAACCCTGAACAAGGGTATTACCAATATCTACTCAATCAATTTAGACAGGTTATCCCGGGAGAGATGGATGGCTTTGCCGCTGTGGTTAAAGGAGCCAACCATAGCCGTTTTCCCTACTGGTATCTCAATGATAGTTTTACCTTCAATCAATACACCTACGATTACATCAGCGCGCGAGTTATGCCTGATATGGTCCACGGCAGTGCCGAGCTGCTTGAAGGAAAAAGCTTCAATCACGCTTATTTACAGGTGATGTCTGCTATCTCTTATGGTTTGAATGAGCAAACAAAGCAGCAGTTAGCGGAGCATCAAAAAGAGCTAGAAACGCTTGCCAGTGAGCTGGTTGATGTTTACGAATACGCGTTTAATCCGATTACCCCAGAATACTTAGAGAAGGCGAATCAAGCGCTTGAACCTTACAAAGGCAATGTTGAGACAAAACTCGACTATGTTGTCGATTATGCGGTTGCATTTAATTGGAGCGGGCATGCAGCAAAAGACGAGCCGCCAATAGCATTTTCCAAGCTTGCAGATGCGAACAACTTAACCCAAGTTTTACCGGAGATGCCAGCTTCTGGCGCAGGGGTATTGCAAAAACTCGGCTTGTACTTGCATTCCTATCAGGTGATAAGCGCGATGAGTAATGGTTTCCAGCACAATTCTTCAATGCTTAAATCTGCAATCAGTAATCTACAGTCACCTATGCATGACTCTGGTGGAATCAAAACCTTTAATCCAGTTGATGGTAGTGAATCAAAAGATTATCAGCCCAGATATGATATTGGTATTTCACTTGCCGATATTACAAACTCTTTGAATAGCCCCGAACGCTCGCTCGGCTTAACATTGTATCTTGACCCAGAGAAGGCTCAATCAGCGCAGCAAGCCTTAGTTGGAAATCTAGAGTTTGTTGATGATGTAGGGCGGTCTGTTGATTTAAACTCCCTCGCAAAAGCAGAGCCGATAAAGATAGAGGTTAGATATCAAGGTTATGCTTATTTACCAATTAAAAAAGACAGCTTGAGCTCAGGTGGGCAGTCTGGCTGGTATTTTAATGACCCTATATGGCAGTCAATCCAGAATCAAGGCCAAGATGAAACTGGATATCAGCTGATATACAAACCACCTTTTAACCTTGGTTGCCATAATCAAGGTGGTAATTTAGCTGAGCTAACAGGCGTGCTAATTGCCAACCCTCCTAAAGTCTTGATTACTTTTGAAGGGGCGGCTAAGGCATTACCAAGTATTTTTGTTCAAGGCTCTGGCATCGGCAAGATTCAGTTTGATTCTCAAGGCCCTAGTCTCGGAATTGGACAGCGCAGTTATCGCTATCGTATTACTGATGGTAAAAATGGCCAGAAGAGCCTAACTTTCACATCCGATAATCAGAGAGAGCCTGACTCTCAGGCAAGTACTCTAAAAGCTAGTGTTCCGTTAGGGCTAAGAATGGCGGAGGTGCTATTGGTGACTTACAAGTACCCAGCCGAACAAGGGAATAGAGCTTGCCAACTATAGCGAACCAGCTCTAGGCCGTAATGGCTTGACCTATAGCTGGTTTTTATTTTTATTCAATATTTTGGATCTGCTCTCGCATCTGTTCGATAAGAACTTTTAGCTCAACGCCTGAGGCTGTGATATCTGTGCTTATTGATTTAGATGCCAAGGTGTTGGACTCGCGATTAAACTCTTGCATCATAAAATCTAAGCGCCGGCCGCAAGCGCCGCCTTTTTTAAGGATATTATTGGCTTCTTTTACGTGCGAATCGAGGCGATCTAGTTCTTCTGCAACATCAGACTTTTGCGCAAGAAGGATAAGTTCTTGTTCCACACGAGAAGGGTCAAGCTCGACCTTAGCTTCTTCAAACTTTGAGAACAAACGCTCGCGTTGCCACTCGAGAATCTCTGGCATTCGAGCACGCACTTTGATGACTTCTTCTGTGATGGCCGACAAACGCTGCTCAATCAAGGCTTTCATGTTGTCGCCTTCACGGCTACGAGCTTCGATGAACTCGCTTACTGCGTCATCAAATGCAGCCAGCAAGTCTTTGTTAATCGCATCCATGTCCTGTTCAGAGGTTTCCATAACCCCTGGCCAGTTCATGATTTGAAATGGGTTTAATCGGTTGTCATCGCCTGTCATTGTCATCACTTGCTTGGCGGCATTGATTACTTGGTTGGCGAGAGTTTCGTTGATGCTAAGCTCGCCTTTGGCGGCAGGGTTAGCGTCAAAACGTAGGGCACATTCTACTTTTCCGCGTGCTAGGCGCTTTCTAAAGCGCTCGCGCAGAACAGGCTCTAAGCCACGAAATTGCTCAGGTAGTCGAAAGTAGGTTTCTAAATAACGTTGGTTGACGCTACGGATTTCCCATACTGCGCTGCCCCATTCACCTTTTACCTCTTTACGAGCATAAGCGGTCATACTGTAGATCATCGAATTTTCCTGTCTTAATCATCTGTGAAAATAACGCGTGGCAATAGTAGCAGAATACGCGCGATTTGGTATCGCTGAAAAATAGGGTGCTTTTCCAGCACAGAGCTTTCTGCTAGAATCTTGCCCCAATCTGATTCGTCTTCCCCTATCTGTAGATAGACAACTAAGGTAGATGCCAATGCGTCCAAACGATCGCAAGGCGGACCAAGTTCGCCCAATTAAAATCACTCGTAATTACACGGCTTACGCTGAAGGCTCAGTTCTGGTTGAGTTTGGCAATACGAAAGTATTATGTAATGCGACCGTTGAAGAAAATGTACCTCGCTGGCTAAAAGGTCAAGGTAAAGGCTGGGTGACGGCTGAATACGGTATGTTACCTCGCTCGACGCACTCCCGCATGCGCCGTGAAGCGGCGAGTGGAAAACAAGGTGGCCGTACCATGGAAATTCAGCGCCTGATTGCACGTAGCTTAAGGGCTGTGGTCGATCTTGAAGCTATGGGCGAAATTATGGTGACTGTCGATTGTGACGTGATTCAAGCCGATGGTGGAACGCGCACGGCTGCTATTTCAGGTGCCAGTGTTGCTATGGCTGATGCATTCCAGCATTTAGTCGACGGTGGTAAGTTGAAAGCAAACCCGATGAAAGGGCATGTTGCGGCGGTTTCTGTCGGTATGCTTGGTCAAGATGTATTGTGCGACCTAGAGTACGTTGAAGACTCTGCTGCTGATACTGATATGAATGTGGTGATGACAGAAGATGGCCGCATGATTGAGGTACAAGGTACCGCAGAAGGCGAACCTTTTAGCCATGATGACTTGATGAAATTACTCGAGTCGGCAAAAACGGGGATTTGCGATATTGTCGCCGCGCAAAAAGCGGCGTTAGAGCAATGATTTTTAAATAGCTTCCAATTTAGGAAGCTATTTTTTTATCTTTTGGAAGATAGCCATAGGCATTATTAACTTAGAGAGAGAGCAATGAAAGCATACCAGCGTGAATTTATTGAGTTTGCACTAGAGAAACAAGTACTAAAGTTTGGTGAGTTTACTTTAAAATCCGGCCGTAAGAGCCCTTATTTTTTTAACGCTGGTCTTTTTAATACAGGGCAAGATCTTGCTCGCCTAGGCCGTTTTTATGCAGCCGCTCTGGCAGATTCTGGGATTGAGTTTGATGTGCTGTTTGGCCCTGCCTATAAAGGTATACCAATTGCTACCACAACAGCAGTCGCATTGGCTGATCATCATAATCTAGATACACCCTATTGCTTTAACCGCAAAGAGGCAAAGGATCACGGCGAAGGTGGCAACTTAGTCGGCAGTGCACTCGAAGGGCGCATCATGTTAGTGGACGATGTGATCACTGCTGGTACAGCCATTCGCGAATCCATGCAGATTATCCAATCCAATGGCGCTGATTTAGCGGGCGTTTTAGTTGCTATTGACCGCCAAGAGAAAGGTAAGGGTGACTTGTCTGCGATTCAGGAAGTTGAGCGTGATTTTGGTTGTGCGGTGATTTCTATCGTTAGCTTGGGTGACTTGGTTAGCTACTTAGAAGAGCAAGGCGATGCAACAGAGCATCTAGCGGCGGTGAAAGCCTACCGAGCGGAATTCGGCATCTAGATGGTAATCTAGCTCAGAAAAAAGGTTGACCTATGAGTCAACCTTTTTTGCTTTTCAGTGCGCTTCTTTTGCTTTAGTTATCATAAATCGCGCGGCCATCTCGCTGAGTTTTGAGTAAAGAGAGATTCCACATATATTGTTCAGGGTGAGGTCTTAACAGATCTTCAATGGCTTGATTCATTGCGCGTGCGTCTGCCTCTTCATCGCCTGTGGGGAAGTTTTCTAACGCTGGTAGAATATGCACTTCATATTTACCTGTCTTATCGTTATAAGCGGGTAAAACAGGTACGACTTTAGCTTTGGATAAGCGCGCCATTTTGCCAAAGCCTTTGAGTGTGGCTTTTTCCGTACCAAAGAAGGGAACGAAGACGGAATTTTCAGCGCCAAAGTCTTCATCTGGTAGCCAATAGCCTAGGTAGCCATCCTTAATCGAGCGTACAAATGGCTTCACTCCTGCATCTCTTGCAAAAATACGCCCACCATATTGCATGCGCTGGACTTGCATTAACCAATCACCGATTGGGTTGCGTTGAGGCTTCATAATGGTAGTGACTTTATAGCCTTTAGCCGCGAGCATAACAGCAGGATAGTCAACCGCCCAGGCGTGGGGAGCGAGAATAATTACCTTTTCCCCGGCATCGAGCAAAGGGAGGATGTTTTCTTCGCCTATCATTATGCCGCGATTTTGGTTGTGCTTGGTTGAGCGAACCAAAAACTCCGAATAGCCTAAAAGATACTGAGCAGCTTTTACAAAGGTCTCTTCTAATATCTGCTGACGCTCTGATTCGGATTTTTCAGGAAAGCAATACGCCAAGTTTACACGGGCGCGGCGAACGACTCGGCCATTTTTTCTTACAATAAACACTGACAGCTTACGAGCCAAAGTGTCACGCCAACGAAATGGAATAAAGGCGACAAGAGCTGCAAAGGCTATACCTAACCATGTTCCCCAATGTTTAGGGTGCAAAAAAGCCCATTCAAACTTTGGGTTATGCAGATGTTTTTCGATGCTATTTTTATCTGGGTTGCTCATTGAAACTTATTGATATCTTGAATTGGTGAGTGAGTGATCTGGTAAAGATTTAAAGCGTTTATGTAACCACATCCATTGCTCTGGCGCGCGCATGATAATTTCTTCGACAAATTTATTCATGTAGGCAGCGGCGGCATTTTCATCTTTGTGCGGAAAGTCTTGTTCAATCGACTTGTCCGCAATGATCTCGTATTTGCCTTGCGGGTTGCGAAAGCCTGAGCCGGGCACGATGGCGCTCTTACTGGTTGAGGCAAGAATCCGCGTTCCCGTTGTTGTACAGGCTTCTTTGACCGCAAAAAATGGTACAAATACGGATTTGTTGTGCCCATAGTCTTGGTCTGGTAAGTAGAACAGCCTATGGCCTTGGCGTAGTACGCGCACCATCTGTTTTAAATCACGGCGGTAAATCAATTGATTACCGTTGCGAGTACGGCCTCTGTATTGGATGAACTCATAGGCAGGATTAGTGTGTGGTCGGTAAGCACCGTACCCAGGAAGGCCCAATACAGCAAAGGCTCGGGCGGTGATTTCAAGGTTGAGCGCGTGCACGCAGCAAAGCAGTACACCTTTGCCTGCGTCTTGGTGTTTTTGCAATTCATCAATATCTTTGGCAATCAGAATACGTTTAAAGCGCCATGTTGGCCAAAACCAAGTGATACCAGTTTCAATCAGAGCCATACCAGTATTTTTGAAGTTCTCCTCTACCATGTCGTCAATCTCTTGCGCAGACATGCTAGGGAAAGCAAGTTCAAGATTACGCTTAGCAATTTTTGCTCGTGACTTACCTATTTTGATGCCCAAAGAGCCAATCCCTCGTCCGACTTTGAGAAGCACGGCGTAGGGAAGTATGTTCACAATAAGGGCGAGAAAACCAAATCCTAGCCATACGCCCCAGTATTTGGGATGCAGTAAGCTTGCAGAAAACTCTGGTTTATCAAGGGTGTTTTTTTTGCTCATGTTACGAATTACTTAATTTGTGCGCTCAGTAAAGCCCAATATTGTTCGAAATTGGCCGTTGGCTGGTATTTAAAGTCACTGCGGACAAAGCGATTTAAGCTACCTTCTACTTGCCCTAACAACTGCGCCGCTAGGGTAGGTTCGTCAACGGGAAACGCTTTTCCTTCTCTTAATTGACGCTCACGCAGAATTTGGCGAATGGAAGTTTCGATACGCTCAAATAGCTGATTAATGCGTTCACGCAGGCGCTCATTTTCAAACATCAGAGCATGACCGGATAAAATGCGCGTTAAGCCAGGATTGCGTTCGGCAAAGGCTAATATTAACTGAAGCACCAGGCGAATGCGCGTTAATGTATCTTTTTCTTCATCGAGAATACGATTGATGCGAGACATCAGAGATTCTTCAATAAATTCGATTAGGCCCTCAAACATGCGTGCTTTGCTCGGGAAATGGCGATACAAGGCTGCCTCGGACACACCAACATGCTTTGCAAGCTTAGCGGTTGTGATTCGGGAAGCTCCATCGTGAGATTCCAGCATCTGTGCCAGTGCTTGTAGTATTTCTTCCCGGCGGTTGCTTTTTTTTGTTCCGGCCATGAATGAGTTCCTTTTTTCTCCACTGTTAATGCCAATAAACACAGACATTCGCCCAGACTAGCAAACTAGGGTGAGCGGAATGGACAACGTTCTGAATATTAGGTTAGGGCCTGCTTATTTTAATGAGTAAGCGTATTCGACTAGGTTGCAGTCCCGTTATTTAGTTACTTATTTTTTCTGCAATGCACATGAGTATTTGCTGCGCAATTTTCTGCTTTGATGCAAGGGTAAGTGACTGCTCACCCTCTTTCCAGTATAGAGTAACTGCATTGTTGTTGCTGTTAAAGCCTTGTCCCTCTATTGAGACATCATTAGCACAAATCATATCTAGGTTTTTATTGCTGAGCTTACTTCGTGCATAATGCGCGACATCCTGGGTTTCTGCAGCGAAACCTACCGTATATGGCCGACCGTCGGTCATGTTGGCAACAGAAGCCACAATGTCGGGATTTTTGACCATAGCGATGGTCATATGCTCGTTGCCGTCTTTTTTCTTAATTTTTTGCTCGGCAATAGATTCAGGGCGATAGTCAGCTACAGCAGCACAACTGATAAAAATATCATGAGAAGAGGCGTATTGCATAACGGTATTGTGCATTTCTAGGGCGCTTGCTACATCAATTCTGTTTGCGCCTACAGGTGTGTCTAGTGAAACTGGGCCTGCGACTAAGTTTGTTGAGGCGCCCAATTGCACAGCAGCTTGTGCCAGTGCAAAACCCATTTTGCCTGAGCTGTGATTAGAAATATAGCGGACAGGGTCGATAGCTTCTCGTGTAGGGCCTGCGGTAATGAGTACTGACAATCCTTTAAGTGGTTTGTCTGCCCAAAATTGCTCACACTCTTCGACTAACTGCATAGGTTCTAGCATTCGGCCAGGACCAATATCACCGCAAGCTTGCTCACCAGAGGCGGGTCCCCAAATATGCATGCCTCGCCTTTGCAGTGTCGCGATATTTTCTTGGGTTGCTTGATTGCGATACATTTGTTGATTCATGGCAGGGGAGACAGCAATGGGTGCATCGCTTGCTAACACAAGCGTGGTAAGAAGGTCATTTCCCATACCTGATGCAATGCGAGCAATCAGATCAGCTGTGGCTGGCACGATCAGTATCAAGTCAGCCCATTTCGCCAATTCAATATGGCCCATTGATGCCTCTGCGGCAGGATCAAGAAGGCTATCGGAGACTGGCTTTCCTGACACGGCTTGCATGGTTAAGGGAGTAATAAATTCTTTAGCGGCTTTAGTCATTACAACTTGTACTTCTGCGCCCCTTTCGATTAAGCGTCGAGTCAAATCGGCACATTTATAAGCAGCTATACCACCACCGATACCAAGTAGGATTTTTTTGCCTGCGAGTGTTTGCATTGTGTCATCCTTAAAAAATTCTGTGGCAAGATTACCATGCAGCAGTTTTAGACTCTAGAAATGGTGTCGTAAGTTTTAAATCCCACCATACCTTGGCTGCTTATTTATATACCTATTATTTACGCAAAATCTTTCACTTGCTCTAAGACAGCGTTGATTTGTGTGATTCAGTGCATAGCTGTGGTTATGCTAGTGCGGCGTTGTTCAAATTTAAGGTTTCGTTATGTTTTTGCCTCCCGAGTCCATGCCAAGGGAAAAGCTGCTTTCGCGAGGAGCACAGTCTCTAACTGATGCTGAGCTGCTGGCAATTTTTTTGCGTACAGGCACTAAAGATATGAACGTCTTGCAATTAGCGGACAAGCTACTTAAAGAGATGGGTTCACTGCGCTGTTTGTTCTCGGCTGAGAGAGCTGAGCTTTGCCAATACAAAGGCTTGGGAGAGGCAAAATATGTTCAGTTACAGGCTGCATTAGAAATGACGCAGCGCTATCTCTATGAGGCTTTGGTTCGCGGAGAAGCGTTAACCAGTCCAGAACAGACCAAGTTGTATTTGGTAAGCAGGCTGCGCGATAAAACCCGTGAAGCTTTCTATATCTTGTTTTTGGATAACCAACACAGGGTGATTAAAGGAGAAGTTTTATTTGAAGGGACAATAGATAGCGCCTCAGTTTATCCAAGGGAAGTGGTTAAACGTGCGCTTGATCACAATGCTGCCGCATTGATACTGGCACATAATCATCCTTCTGGGGTTGCAGAGCCAAGTCAGGCTGACCGCCGAATCACCCGTCGTATTGGGGATGCACTGGCTTTAGTTGATATTCGTGTGCTTGACCATTTTGTGGTTGGCGACGGAGAGGTGGTTTCCTTTGCAGAGCGTGGATGGATTTAAATCACATTACTGGTTGTGAGTTGCGTGAATTCTGCTACAATCCCCCGACATTTTTTGAACTATTATCAGCTCTGCCTAAAAAAGATCACGAAAACCTTGAAAAAGGATCTGTTCGGGTCTTGAGCAATGCTAGTCAAGTTAGTATAATGCGCGACCTTTGATAGCCTTGTATGGGTTTCCATAACGGTATAAGACCTCTAAATTCTTCTATGAGAAATAGAGAGGTTCGGCCACCAAGGTTGATATCGAGCTGAAACGATTTTGGAGAAGACATTCATGTCACGAGTATGCCAAGTAACTGGTAAGCGTCCAGTAACGGGTAACAACCGTTCACACGCACGTAATGCTACTAAGCGTCGTTTTCTGCCGAACCTACAAACTCATCGTTTCTGGGTAGAGAGCGAAAAACGTTTTGTTAAACTACGTCTATCTGCTAAAGGTATGCGTATCATCGACAAGAAGGGCATTGATGCTGTTCTTGCTGACATTCGCGCAAACGGCGAAAACGTTTAAGAGGAAATAGGCAATGGCAAAGAAAGGCGTACGTGAGAAAATCCGTCTAGTATCTTCTGCAGGTACTGGTCACTTCTACACTACTGATAAGAACAAGCGTAATATGCCAGGCAAATTTGAGATCAAAAAGTTTGATCCAGTTGTTCGCCAGCACGTTATGTACAAAGAAGCGAAAATCAAGTAATTGATTTCTCTTCTCAGCTTCTTTTACGGAAGTTCATACTAGGAAACCCAGCATATTTGCTGGGTTTTTTGTTTTTCTAAAGCTATCAATATACTCTGGCCTGCGCAGCGTGCTTGATCTTCGTTTCCCTCCATTCTGTTTTCTGCTACCTTTTGTTACAGTTACTTAAATGGAAAGCTCAACTCATGCGTGTTTCTACATCGAGGCGTCGCCGCTGGAATAACATCATGATTTTAGGCATTATTGCCTTTATTATGATCCTTAACCTGCCAACGGTTATTAAGACTTATCTTATAGAAGATGACTCGGCAGTGGTGAGTGGTGATTACCCTTATTTGCTCGATCCATCATCTAAGCTTCGTGCTTTGTATTTCTCTGACTGGTCGTTAGAGTACCAAGATGGGCAGTGGAGTATGACCAAGCAAGGTAGCGTATCTGCCGCTGAGTTAGCCAAGCGTTGGGGAAGTTTGGTGGGTACTAGAGTCGATGTTCAGACGTTTGATAGCCTTAAACCTCAACTCAGTTCACCCAGCACCATAGAAGCTTGGTATCAAGATCAGGAAGAGCCGCAAAGGATCACGCTTTACCAAGCCCCAAAATTTTGGTTGTTAAAAAACTGGCAAGAGCAATGGATAGCGATTTCAGTTGAGCCTGAATATTTGTTACCTTAACCGACCTTATCCAATCTGGAATAAAGAGCACAATGCCTGAGTTACCTGAAGTTGAAGTGAGTCGTCTGGGCATCACACCACATCTCATTGGACAAACAATTGCCAAACTGACCTTTCGCACCCCTAAATTGCGCTGGGATATTCCAAAGGCACTAAAAAATATTGAAGGCCAAGTAATACGTAATATTTCTCGCCGAGCTAAATATTTGCTGATTGAAACCAATGTGGGCAGTGCCATTATCCATTTGGGCATGTCTGGTTCGCTGCGTGTATTAGACGCAGAAATTGCGCCGGGTAAGCACGATCACGTAGATTTGAAGTTAACTAACGGCAAAGTGCTGCGCTATAACGATCCAAGACGCTTTGGCGCTTGGCTGTGGACAGAAAATGGAGAACACCAAGTACTGGATCGCATGGGGCCAGAGCCACTAACCAATAAGTTCGATGCAGCTTACATTGCGGCTAAAGCTGTCAATAAGCGAGTGGCCGTAAAACAGTTCATCATGGACAACAAGATAGTGGTCGGTGTGGGCAACATATACGCGAATGAATCCTTGTTTAGCGCTCAAATTCATCCAACTCGACCTGCTGGCTCATTAACCGATACTGAATGGTTAAGGCTAGTCAAAGAAATTAAGCAAGTTCTTGATACCGCGATTAAGCAAGGTGGGACCACGCTTAAAGATTTTGCTCAAGCCGATGGTAAGCCTGGGTACTTTGCCCAAGAGTTGCAAGTATATGGCCGTGCGGGGGAGCCCTGCCCGAGTTGCGCTGAGGCCATCCAAGAGCAGAAAATTGGTCAACGTAACACATTTTTTTGTGACGCCTGCCAGCACTGATCTCAGCGGCGTTGGCCGCTGAATTTATACGTGCGCCTTACTTTTGAGGGCTTTTGCGACTATCTCAGGGACAAAGTTAGTCACATCACCACCGTGAATTGCGACTTCTCGGACTATGGTAGAGGAGATAAACGCATGCTCTTCTGCTGGTGTTAGAAAGACGCTTTCAAGTCCAGGCATTAATCTGCGATACATATTGGTTAAACCAAATTCATACTCAAAGTCGACTGTGGTGCGCAAGCCGCGGATCAGCACGTTGGCATTTTCTTGCTTAGCAAAGTCGACCATCAAACCGGCAAAGCCTTTCGAGCTGACATTATCCAAATGCTCGGTAACTTGCTGAGTAAAAGCAACGCGCTCTTCAAGTGTAAACATGGTGTTTTTACTTGGGCTTGCAGCGACGGCTATCGTGACTTGGTCAAACATATCTGCAGCCCTTTCTATTAAATCTAAGTGGCCGTTGGTAATAGGATCAAAGGTTCCTGGGTATATTACTCTTGAGAGACGCTTCTTACTCACTGTTAAGTACTCGATGTATTTATTTATCTTGCTTAATGGTAACAAAAAGGCTCACATTTACCCAACTTAGCCGTTATCATTGAGACAAAAGATCGAGCGCTGGAAATGTAATGAAAAAAATACTGGTTGTCCGAAATGATAAAATTGGCGACTTTATGCTGGCTTGGCCAAGTTTTGCTATGCTCAAAAACTCTCTGCCTCATTGTCAGATCACGGCGTTAGTTCCCAACTATACAGTGGCTCTTGCCAAACTTTGCCCTTGGATTGATGAGGTTCTGGTTGATCCGACAAGCAATGGCTCAAAGCAAGCCCAGTCAGCTTTGGTTGAAATACTAAGGTCGGAACACTTTGATGCATCGATCAATCTATTTTCGACAACCTACAATGCCAAATTAGTCTGGAAAGCAAAGATTCCGTATCGTCTGGCACCTGCTACCAAGCTAGCGCAAATTTTTTATAACAAGCGCATAAAACAGAAACGCTCGCAATCAGCCAAACCTGAATATGAATACAATCTTGATTTAGTGAGGGCTTTTCTCACTGATCTCGGTAAAGACATAGTCGAGCCTAAGGCGCCTTATTTGTCTTTTTCACCCCAAGATATTGATAGTCAAAAGCAAAAACTCGCGCAGCAACTTGGTATTAGTATACACAAGCCTTGGTTTTTTGTTCATGCAGGCAGTGGTGGCTCTGCAAACAACCTTTCACTTACGCAATACGCCCAGTTGATTCGCAGCTTGTCAGGAGAGTTTGAGGTGGTGTTAACCGCAGGTCCTGGCGAAGAGCAAAAAGCGGCAGAGCTGAATAGCCTAGTGCAGCAGCAAGGTAGAAGCTGTGTGGTGTATGACAAGAATCAAGGTTTAATCGACTTTGCTCTTGCCATTGCGTGTGCTGACTTGTTTATCGCAGGTTCTACAGGGCCACTACATATTGCAGCGGCCATTGATGTGCCGACGGTGGGGTTTTTCCCTAGCAAGCGCTCGGCGACGCCTTTGCGTTGGCAGCCAATTAACTCTGCCAATAATCACATTGCATTTTGTCCGCCTCAAGCAGATGATAAAGCCAGTCAGGAAGATATGGCCAGAATTGATATCAGCTCGGTTGTTAACGACCTACAGCCATGGTTAAACGGTAAGGTTAAATAAAGGGCCAAAGGCGCCCATTTTTGCCTTTGGCTTGCTATGCAAGACGCACTTAAAACGTGTTTGGCATCTTGTCTGTTTCGCTTCTAATCCAGAGATCGGCATATTTAACAAAGGTCGAGTGTGCTGATAGCAAAGAAAGCAGCAAGCCTTGTTTACCGTCAAGAAATCCTGCTTTTAGGACATACATTTTCAAAAAGCAGCCAAGAGCATGCAATATACCTTGTGAGATGCTGCTCTTTTTGCCTTTTTTCTCTCTCTGCTCGGCCCATGCTTTGGCATAACCTGCTGATTTGACTAGGTAATGGTTCATATCATTGTACGTGAAGTGAATCAGGTCGCCTTTGAGTGTTTCCACCTTCATTGCTTTGGATACTTCGACTTTTTCATGCACCAGCGCATCATTGTAGTGTGTGAGTTTGGTTGGGTATAAACGCAAAACCTTGTCTGGATACCAGCCACAGTGGCGAATATAGCGGCCGAACACCCAACTGAGTCGTGCGGTTTGGTATATGGTGTTTGGTTGGTTAGCACTTACTGCCGATATGATGCTGTTTTTAAGTTCTGGCGTGACGCGTTCATCGGCATCAAGCCACAGGACGTAATCAGATTCTATATGAGATTGTGCCAATTGGCGCTGCGGCCCAAAACCTGGCCAATCGGCATTAACAAAAAATTTATCGGTGAAGCTGCGGGCGATAGCTTCGGTATTATCTGTGCTACCAGAGTCTAGCACCACGATTTCATCAACCCAGCTATGTACGGTTTCAAGACAGGCTTTTAGATGCTGGGCTTCATTTTTTACGATCAAGGCGACCGCAATACTAGGTTTACTCATACGGGCACCTTATTGGTTTATACTTTGGAGCGATTCGTTAGTCAGGTTAAGCTCGTTAGTGACATTATCAAACATGGCAATGACTTGTTGTGGCTTGATGCGTTGCATCGCAGTTTTGTCTTTCACGCGAGATCGCCAGCTTAGCTGGGTTGCAGATTTTCCTGTTTCAGCCAAGATGGCTTCTTCATAGGCTGAAACCACATACTGACGATATTGATAAGGCCCCGTTCGTTCTGGGTTATGGTGAGCATAGAGGCCGATCACTGGGGTATTCACGGCATTGGCCATATGCGCAGGCCCAGTGTCAGGTGCAATAACTAAATCAGCGCAGTCAATCAGAGCAAGCATTTGTTTGAGTGAGCTTTGGCCTACTTGATTATTGAGCTTAGATTTTGTTTTACTCTCAATTTCAGCGGCTAAATCCACTTCTATTTGGGCTGGGCTTCCTGCCAAGATGATTTGCCAGCCTTGCAGATCAACATGCTCGATTAAAGCTAAGTAGCCTTGCAGCGTCCAGTTTTTATATGCTTTGCTTGCTGCAGGAACCAGAACTAGGTTTCTTTTTTCACTCGAAAGCTGGTTTTTTGCCCAATTTTTATCTTGGTCAGAATAATCGAGCGACCAAGAGGGTGTCATATCACGAATTCCTAGTGTATGACCAAATGCCAGTAAGCCATCGAGTACATGCATCGAATCTGGGGAAGGAACTTTGACGTTAGTAAACAAAGTTTGCAAATCTTGGCTTCTTAGCTTGTCAAAGCCGAGTTTATACGTAGCTTTAATACCCAAAGTAGCAAGACTGGCTCTAAAGGCATATTGCATGTGCAAGAGGGCGTCAAACCTGCGCCCTTGCAATGCCCGCCATAGTTTTTGATACCCTTGCCAACCGCTCTTTTTATCAAAGACGATAACTTCTATATCTTTTATTCCTTCAAGTAGCTTGGCTTCAAGTTGACCTGTAATCCAGACAATGTGAGTGTTGGGCCACTGCCTCTGAATCGCCTGTACTGCGGATACGGTGTTACACACATCACCAATGGCGGATAATCGCAGAATACAGAGAGAATTGGGCGGAGATAGAAAAAGAGCCATATTATGTGGTGTGTGGTGAAAGATGATCAAAATTATGCAGATGAGTAGATGAAATGTAAATTATTTCCGTGCTGCTGGATGGATTTTGTGGTATCTGATTTTCCTATCTTACAGCATCAAATTGCAAAGTAATAATATGAAAGTTTTTGTAATCAATCTGCCATCATCGCTAGAACGTAGGGAAAAAATCTCTCAATCTTTAAATGAGATAGGTATAGAGTTTGAACTGTTTACCGCTATTGATGGGCATCAAGGGTTACCACCGGAACTCGTTAACTTACCAGATGACAAGCACAGAATTTTTTTTAGAAGTAGGCCTTTATCTCCTGGTGAAAAAGGATGTTACGCTAGTCACTACAAACTTTGGCAAAAATGTCTTGAAATAGACGAACCTATTCTGATATTAGAAGATGATGGCATACCAACTGAAAACTTTAGTGAAGTATTGACCTATCTTCCAGAGCTACACCAAAACGGCTACGAGTACATTAGAGTTGAAAAACAAGAGCGAGGCTGTAAGCAAATTGATACCCATGGTGATTTGAATATTGTACTGTGGGCAGATAATCGTTCGGGTGCTCGTGGTTATAGTATAAGTCCTAGTGGTGCTAAAAGACTGCTTAAGTACAGTAATAGATGGGTATGTGCGGTGGATAACTACATAGGCGAGTCCTACCGGACAGGGCTAATATGTGCTGGTGTTCAACCCTATGCTATTCGAGATGATGGGGCAGATCAGGTAAGTACAATTCGGCGATGCAATGATAAATCTCGAGTACCTCTATATTTTAAGTTGCTACGTGAGCTCTATCGTTTCTATCGATTTAGTAGAATGACGTTAAATTTTCTTCAATATAAGAGCAATGAAAAATTTCAATAAAGTAAAAATATTTGATGTCTGAGGTATGGTTTGTATAAAAGACTATCAATTAACAATGAAATGATTTGGTATGACTCCGACCTTCTTGTAGAAGACCCTGCAGATGTTTTTGAGCATAACTTCTGGAAGGTCAACAATAATATTATCGGTAAAGCGCATGGTCGAGGTACCACTTGGTTTATCCAAACACGCTCGGTACAAGCAGCTTTAAGGCACTACCGCCGAGGAGGCTTGGTTGGGAAATTGATTGCCGATAGCTACTGGTTTTCTGGTTGGGAAAAAACACGAAGTTATCAGGAGTATGTTCTGCTCACTAGCTTGAATAAAGCAGGTGTAAACGTACCCAAACCTCTGGCAGCTAGAGCTATTCGTAAAGGACTAATATACAAAGCAGATCTTCTAACTGAGAAAATACCAAACGCCCAGGATTTGGTTTCTATCCTGACTGAAGGTTCTTTAGCCACATCCATGTATCACAAGATAGGCCAGGAAATAGGCAAGATGCATCATGCCCAAGTTAACCATACTGACCTCAATATTCACAATATCTTGATAGATGATAATGACAAAGTGTGGTTGATTGACTTTGATAAATGTTTTCAACAGACAGGCGATAGTTGGAAGCAGGCTAATCTTGATAGACTTAAGCGATCGTTTGAAAAGGAAGTGGCTCGCCATCAAATCCATTGGCATGATGCAGAGTTAAAAGTGTTATTGGAAGGGTACAAGAATGCGACTTAATGTTACCCAAAGAGGTTAGGTTAGAGTATCATTTCGACAACAATATATTACTAGCACCTTTTTTGTCCCCCATTTTTAGACGAATAACTTATGAAAAAAACGCCCGTAGAGTTTATTTTTCTCGCATTTGGAGAAAAAACACAGTATCACAGTCAGCTAGTATACTCGATGACGAGTATAGCGGCACATATGCCTACTGATAGAGATTATAATTTTACCATTGTTACTGATAGAGCTGAATTTTATCAGTGGCTAGGTGATAGGTTCAATGTGGTTGGAGTTGACAGTAATACACTACAGCACTGGCGTGGTGATGTTGATTTCTTTTGGAGGATTAAAATCAAGGCAATATTATCCATTGCTGAGAGTAAACCTGAATGTCATTGTGTGTATCTGGATACTGATACCATTGCTGACAAGTTGCTTGATAAGATGATGGAAGAGCTGGATAGTGGCAATAACCTAATGCATATCCGAGAATTTGATTTTCATGCTCCGTTAGGGAGAACCGGAAAAAAAATGCAAAGCCATGGTATAGGTAAGAGCTATGGCGAATTTGATATGACGCTTGATAGTGCCATGTGGAATGCTGGTGTTGTTGCAATATCTAAGTTAAGGGATCCATCGAAGGTATTATCATCAGCTTTGGTGGCATGTGATGCCATGTGTAAAGATGGAATGGAGCGTAGGCTCGTTGAGCAGTTTTCCTTGTCGCTTGCACTCCAATCAACCTCCATTTGTGAAGCAAAACATTGGATACGACACTATTGGGGTAATAAGCCTCAGTGGGATGCGTTGATCTCCTCTTTCTTCGCTAAAGTGCTACTTCAGGGGAAAAATTTCGATCAAGCTGTAGAGATGTTTAAAGCTCAGCAGCATGATGTAGCAGATGTCATAAAAGATACTAAGGTGCAGAAGTTCAGAAATAGTGTTGTAAAACGTTATAAACGATTGACTGGTGCCTAGGGAGTCCTCCCTACTAACTTATGTATGCTAGTGTTCTCGCAACTGCGCCACTGTTTAATTCGACAAACTTCTTACTAGCTTCACCAGCTTCTTTTAAGTACATTTGATCATTTAGTGCTTCACTAATTGCAGTTGCTATTTCTGTAGAGTTGTTGACTACTTTGCATCCACCAATTTCGATAAGGGAGTTGGTCACATCTTTAAAATTATAATAACTTGGGCCTGTCAGGGTTGGAAGCTCAAGCGCTGCGGGTTCAAGTAGATTGTGGCCTCCTACTTTCTTTCCTAAGAGGCTTCCCCCCATAAAACAAATATCAGCCGTACCTAAGAGCAGCATCATTTCACCCATAGAGTCACCCACATATATCTGGGTGCTCAAGGAAACTTTTTCTCCGCTGCTGCGAGTAACTGTGGTGAATTTTTCAGCACAAAGTTTGGTTACATCGACAAACCGCTCAGGGTGTCTTGGAACTATGATTAAAAGCGTGTTGGGATTGGATTCTAATATTATAGAGTGAGCGGATAGCAGTAACTCGTCTTCACCAGCGTGGGTGCTTGCTGCTATCCAAATTGGCCTAGGTCCGCCTAAAGTATTCCGAAGTTTGTTGCTAGCTGAGATGCTTTCCTCTGTGACGGTTATGTCAAACTTGATTGATCCTGTAATAAGCACGTTTGCAGTTGGAACTCCCAGTTTGATAAATCGCTCTGCGTCATCTTCAAATTGACATAAAACTCGAGACAGTTTTTGAGCCATTGAGCTAAAGATAGGAAGAACTTTCTTGTAACCAAGGTAGGATTTTTCGGAGAGCCTTGCATTAAGTACAGTAATTGGTATTCCTGCCTGATGGGTATAGTGGATTAAGTTCGGCCACAGTTCTGTCTCGACAATTAAAAGCTTTTTGGGATTGAACGTCTTTAAAAAGCCTTTTATTGCAAAGGGAAAATCAACAGGAGCGTATCTGTGTTCTACCAACTCGGATAGGCTTTCAGCTTGTTTAGCACCGGTTGGGGTTGTCGTCGTGAGGAGTATAGTTTGTTTGGGGTTTTGCCTCTTAAACTCGCGTATAAACTGTGTGACAGCGATTGTTTCACCAACGGAGGCGGCGTGAATCCACACAGGCTCATTACCATGACTTAATTTGTCAGAGAATCCAAAGTGTTCTTTCCACCTCTTTCCAATAGTTGGTTTTCCTGGCTTTGTTCGAAATAATCCAGACAACAAAAAAGGGGCAGCTAAACTGAGTAAAACAGTGTATAGAATTCGAATGATCATTTCTTTTTAACAAGTTCGTTGAGATTTATGTGGGTCCATTTACCGCGCGGCTTATCGATATATTGAAAGTGTTCGTTAGTAAAAGTGCCTTGGATGCAGACATACTTTCTGTCTTTTGAGTTAATATCTTCTCTGTCAATTAGTAGGTTGTGTAACACGGTTGGGCCTGTGCAATGATAAACGCCCATGGACGGTTCATAATGATTTACATTATACACAACTTGCTCAATCGCTCGTTCTAGGTCTGGATTGTTGGGTACAGACGCAATAAAATAATTTGTAAATCGGGTATTTTTATCGATCTTTATATACAAAGAGTCGTATTTATTGCCAAGAAGTTTATCCAAAGACCAAACAAGAGTTGCATCAATATCCATATAAACACCTCCCTTATGGTTTAGGACAAACAAGCGCCATAAATCGGCTTGTGCTGCTCCATCAGTGAGTCTAGAGTATGCATCGTACACTTCTTCAGATGCATGCTTTTTTAAATACTCTCCACGAGCTTCGGTACTCACATAGTTATAATTACAGTTTAAACTGAGCAAACGATTGAAAAGATAATTGAGGTAAACAGGAAGCGAGACCTGATTAGTGAAATTGGTTTGCCAGATTTGACGAGGAATTTTTCTGGTTCCCGACAGCCTTACCTTTGCCGCAGAGTGTTCAGGGATAGTAAAGCGTTGATTTGGCATTAGATAATGAAACGGATATGACAATGTTTTAAAAATATTGCCAGTCAAGCGAATCAGACGATTCGCAATTAAGGTTGATAGGTTGCTCATTTTTATAATTCCCAATGTATCAACCGAGCAAGCTTGGATTAGTTTTGCAGTGATTGCTTAATCGCAGATGTAATCTGCTCGGTTGAAGGTATATCTCCATTAGCGTTCATAACGATTGTATGATGCTCATATAGAGGAGTGTACCTGAATGGTACCGTCGCATAAAATATGCCAACCGTCGGAGTGTGAGTTGAGATCGCAACATTTCGTACTCCGGTATCAGGTGCCACCATTAATGTTGCTTTTGCTGTTAATTCAATAAGCTCTTCAAGTGGTAAGCAAGCTTGAATTTTAAAGTTGGGATATTCGAGGAGCTCTTTGAAAAAATCTCCTTTTTCAAAGTCGTTTTTTCCTTCCAGATACACATGGGTATAGTTTGGGTTTTCTTGAATCGCTTGCTCAAGTACGGCATACATCTGTTCTTTGGACAAAATTTTTCTCAGCTGAGATGCGCCGTTAAAATATAGAACAAATGGGTTTTGAGTATCTTTAATAGCCCGGTGGTCAGGGTAACCAAAATCTAGAGGGCGCTGCGGTGAATGGCCAAGTAGTTTGAGCATATCTAGCATGCACTCAACTTCAGGCTGAAAATCGGAGCGAAATACGGCCATATTAAATAACGTACCGCACAAATAGGGCTTGTATGGGAAGCCCATTTTTATTTTTGCTTTACTAAGAGCCACCATCCAATGAGACCGATTTGTACTGGCTAAATCAAAAATAATATCTTGCTCGCCTAACTGCCTAATGTAGGCAATCTTGTCTTTAAATGAGGTTTGCGACCTTTTGTCTCTTCCTGGCATAACCAGTGTTTTGTCTACCAAGTCGTTTGGCATGCCATAGGTATAGTTAGATACTCCTACCAGGGTTATTTCGGCATTGGGGAAAAACTTACGCGCTTCAATTAAAAAAGGACGAACAATGACCTGATCGCCAAGAGCAGCATGGCGGATAACCGCTATTTTGGTGATTTTTTCGGGAGAGAATGCGGTTTCGATATAATGGCGGGCTTTTTTGGAAGCGTATGCGCCTCGTTCAAACCAAAGATGCTTCATAGGGTGTTACTCAAAAATCGTTTTAGTTTAGAAATGACTTGCTCAGGTATGAGCTTGTTTAGACAGTCTTGATGGCCCAGCGGACACTCTCGTTTGAAACATGGCCTACACTCGATATCAGTATGTACCATTTCTAATTCTGTTGTCAGAGGTGGTGTGTATTTCGGTGAACTGGAGCCATAAATAGCTACAATGTTACAGCCTACAGCTGCTGATACGTGCATGAGTCCTGAATCATTAGACACTACGGTATGACAAGCGGCAAGTAAATCAACGGCTTCTATTAGTGATGTTTCACCTGCTAAATCAAAACAGTATTGCTGCTCTTCTGCTGTGAGAGCTGATCTGATTGCTTGTGTGACTAGCTTGTCCTTTTCAGAACCAAATAGCCAAATTTGCTGACCTTGACCAATAAGATATTTTGCCAGGGTAGCATAGTGTTTGTCTGGCCAGCGTTTCGCTGGTCCAAACTCAGCTCCGGGGCAGAGTCCTATAATTGGGCGAGACCTAACTAGACCTAATCTTAATAAAGCAGAACTTTGGTTGTTACTGTCGACAAGTAGTTTCGGTTTGGGGCTGTTGTGTAAAGATACTTGAGTTTGCATCTCGGCTTTACTGCAGGCCAATGCAACATACCTTTCTACCATGTACTGAAAAACACGTTTGTCTGGCCGAAGATCTGTTAAAAGGCCATAGCGGAGCTCACCTTTCCAACCTATGCGTTTGGGGATCTTTGCAAACCAAGGAATTAAGGCAGATTTGGCTGAGTTTGGTAATACATAAGCGTGAGTGTAGTTGTTTTTGCTCAACAATTTTCCTAGCGCTCGTCTGCCGAAAATGTTTAACTCTCCATGCCCAATTGGCATTTCTATTGCTTGGTTGACTTCTGGCATGCGCTGCAAAATTGGTTTACACCAAGCAGGAGCAAGGACATCAATCTCACTGTTTGGATATTTAGATTTCAAAGTGGTATACAAGCTTTGCGACATAACCATATCGCCTACCCAAGATGGGCCAATGATGAGGATCTTCATTTAGGGAATACAGTCAATCAGTAAGTAAGTTCATCTCGCCATGATACTTCATTGTGTACCACTTTGGCAGGGTTGCCGACAGCAATAACATTAGAGCCTATGGATTTAGTTACCGTTGAATTTATCCCAATAACAGAGTGCTCTCCAATATTAACGCCTTTTAATACGGTGACGTTGTCTGCAAGCCAGACACCACTACCTATATGGATGCTGCGAGCAGCATTAATTCGCTGGCAATTTCGAATGATATCATGACCATCGCTTGTCATTATCTTCACATTTCTAGAGAGCATGCTTCCCTCTCCAATGATAAGTTCAGTATTGGTTTCTCGTGAAGATATATAAGAGTTGTGGCCAATCACGGTGCTATCACCAATATGCAAAGTGCAGTTGTTTCCATCAAGTTCAAGCTCATAGTCTCTTAACTTGACGTTGGCGCCTATGTGCAATCTGTTATTTTTCCCTTTTACTACAATCTTGCATCCTCTTAGTTTTGCTGTTGGGTCTATAGAGATGGAGTGAGTTCCTCTGATTTTGAATCTATTTCTAACCCTGAGAGTGAGTCTGACCATTGTCCACCTCTTTATGGTTTTTAATTTCTTTTTGTTTCATAGTGAAAAGTGAAGCTAGTATGAAACTGCTAAAAGTACTGATAAGGTTTGTAATTACCTAACTTAAAATTTTTTATGATCATATGCTTCAGCATAATAGCGTTCTAAATTGGTTATATGTGTATTCATAGAAAACAGTTCGACGGCTCTTTGGTATGCAAGAGTGGAGTTTCTCTCTTTTAACTCCGAAGATGACAGATACTTTTCAATTTCTTGTGAAATACTGTTTGGATCAAAAGGATCACATAGCAACGCGGTTTTACCCAGTACCTCTGGTAATGATCCAGTGTTTGCTGCCACAATTGCTCTTCTTGCTGCCATAGCCTCTATTGCTGTGAGCCCAAAAGCTTCATTATGGTTTGGTAAGCATACTATATCTATTATGTTGAGCATTCGATCTGTATCTTTTCTGAAACCAGTAAGATGTACTCGATTTTCAAGCTTCAGTTCCTGAATACGTGCTTTAATGGATGCAACAAAGGTGTTTTCAGACCCCTCTGACACATCTATCCCACCAACAAGTATAAGATGGCAATTGTGAATGTTTGAACTTATTTTTGCGAAGGCTTCAAGGAGTTCACTTTGTCCTTTTCCTGCACAAATTCTTCCTATATTACCAATTACAATACTATCTACGGGAATGCCAAGCTCGCTTTTTATATTTGAAACAGTATTTTTTGATGGTTTATATAATGAGGGGATATCAGTACCCAACCAAAGTTGTGTGATTTTACTTGAGTCGACAGGCAGAGCTTTCAGATTGCGGCGGTAGGTTTCGTTACTGATTGAGAAAACTTTATTTAAGTGGGAGTATACCCACCTGTGAAACAAATCTTTCTTAGGCTTGGTTACACCCATATGTTCAGTAAAAAATGAATATCTCTTTGAAAGCGAATACAACAGAGCAGAGATAAGGATATCTCCGGACTTATGACTGTGTACTATGCATACTTCGCGTTCTTTGAGCCAACGGTTTAACGGAACTAGTTGTGTCAAGAGTAAAGATTGTTTACTTTGAACTTCAAATGTCTCAATCCCATTAGCTCGCATGTCTTTGGCTACTTTAGTCCCTTTAAGGCAAAGCCCATACACTTGGTAACTGCGTTTTAGAAACTCTGAGCCTGTTCTGATTGGGTACATTTCCAAACCGCCCCACCCTTTGGAGAGACAAATATGCAGAATTGAAGGTTTGCCCACACTTACCCCGTTGCCTTTGAAGAAAAGAAGGCTAGTTTATCATAGACATGTATTCAGCAATACCTGTCACTACTGTTTTAGAAGAATCATTCACAGTAGTGAGGGCTTAACTTGGTTAGGTCGTTAGTGGTTTATTAAGTTTCCTTGACGGCGTTTTTTGACGGTTGAAGCGTCCATTGATAATAGTAATCTTGTGTTTTTTTCTGTCTATAATGCAGGCTCTTGTACGGAAAATAATTCAAACAGAAGCGTGATTATGGTCTAATTGACGCTCGGTTTAACTATAACCAGTTCGGTAAGTGAGATATTGGTCAATGAAAATTTGCGTCATTAGTTTGAAACGTTCCTTAGACAGACGAGAGAGCATAAAGGATCAACTGGATACTCTAAATCTTAAGTTTGAGTTTTTTGATGCGATAGATGGCCACGCTGAACAACCGCACCCATTATTTGATAAGTATGACTACTATAAACGTTTGTGGCTTACTAATGGTCGCATGCCATCTAAAGGTGAAATGGGTTGTTATGCGAGTCACTACTTGATTTGGAAGAAGTGTGTGGCGTCGGATGAGCCAACTTTAGTCATCGAAGATGACGCATATATAAAACCAGTTATTGTTGACTTACTTCCACATATTAAAGAAAACGTGGGGAAGTATGGTTTTCTTCGGTTAGAGCCGGAAACGAATAAATGTAAGCTTTTCAAGAAAGAAGAGCATGATGAATATTCCATATCGTTTATGGATAACAACTTCGGTGGAACTCGTTCCTATGCTATTTCACCACAAGCGGCTCAAAAGCTGATAAATGGGTCAGAGCTCTGGTGTATGCCTGTGGATAACTATATTGGGTCACTCTATATACATGATATGCCTTCTTATCAAATGTACCCAACTATCATACCGTCTATAGAAGAGCACCCAGAAGAGTTTGGCACCACTATTCAACTAGGTGAAGAATCTAAGCCACCCATATACAGAAAGTTAACCAGAGAAATATATTCTATTTATAGAAAGTATAATATGAAGAAATATAATAAGAAGTTCTGCTGAAATGATAGGAAGGTTAAAAAGCAGCTCGTTGGAAGCTATATTTTTGCTGAGCCCTTGTTTTATTGCCTGGGGTTTGATTTTTAATTTATCTGATGTTAAACATATACTTTCTAAGCTCATTTCTTTAATCTGTGTATATTGTTTTTTTTTCTATAAGGAAGAAATATTTTCGAAGATAAATAAGCATTCATTGTTTTTATCTTTCTTGTTTTTTGTAGGGTGTTACTTTTCTTTCTTACATTACTATAACGATGGTCATTTTGACTTTGCTCGGGCAGTTTTTGCTTGTTTTTTTTATTTTCTATTAGTCCCATCACGTGTCTTTAACTCTAAGAACTTAGCTCTTTTGATTAGCCTTGCTAGTGTGATAACAATAGGGAAAGGGATTTATGATAGCAATATATTGGATGGGATGAGAATTGGTAGAATTGTTAATTCAGGGCCTTATGCATATATATGTGGCTTATTATTGATAACTCAGATGGGATTTTTTGTGTCAGAGCTCAAGGAGAAGCGTTATCCACTTATTCTTTTCCATTCTTTGGTGTCTGCTTTTTTAGTTTATATAATTTACCTAACCGGCACCCGAAGTGCTTGGCTGGGGTTGATGTTGGTTTTACTTTATTTTTCTGTTTACTTATTTAAAAATAAAGGTGTAACTAAGGGTGTAATCTTTAGCTTGATCATTATCTTTATTGCCATTAACTTTATGAATATTAAATATACTCATGACCGAATAGCTCTAAGCATTAATGAAGTTAACATGATGATAAATGGAAATTATAATGCCTCTGCAGGGACTAGGGTTGATTTATGGAGAAATGGTATATCTATCGGAAGCAATAGTGTTTTATTTGGTGTATCAAGGTCCGAAGAGATAAAGGCGGTCCAAAAATCTTATGAACAAAAACACTTGCAGTTTGATGCTTATCGAATTTTAAATCACTCTCGTTCAAGTTATCATAATGTTTATGTTCAAAGTTTTGTTAAAGGTGGTCTGGTTGCATTTTTCTTAATGTTGACATGGGTATTTTTACTGATTCTCTTTAGAAAGAGGGATAGGTTGAAAGTCTCAGCTCCTATAACAATAATGACAGTTATATGTTCTGGGTTTGAATCACTGTTTACAATATATAGCTCTTGTGCTTATTTTTATTTGCTTATTATCGGTTATTTGATAATAATGGATAGAAGTGACGATAAAGTAATGGCTCAAGTTACTAGATATAAAAGAGAAGTAGCATGAATAGATGCTACTACTTCACTAAATGATTCAATTACTTTCTCAATAGCTGTTTTTGCCATTCATAAAAACGCCCGATGGGCCCTTTGTGCTTTCCAATTAAGAAACCGAGATTTCGTTTGGAAGACCAACTGTTGTTAAACCAGTGAGTCATGTACACTCTCTCGCTTGGTTCATATTCTAATTTGCAGGTTTCAGGATCGTACTCAAAAAAGGCTGCTTTCTCATGTATTTTACAAGCTTCTTTATATTGCCAGCTTTCTTGGAAAAGGATATGTGTTTGAATTGAGGGACCAATATAAAGTGGTGAATCCCATATATCGTTTTCATAAAACTCTATCAAACGAGCCAAGATTTGTGAGTTGGGCTCACTATAAATAACTGCCGTACCAGTATAAGTGTCTGTTTCATAACCGACAGAAAAGCAAAGCTCCTTAAATAACTCAAATGGATTTCTAGTAATTGTCACGTCTGCATCTAAATACAGTCCACCAGTATGTTGAAGCACCTTTAACCTTATGTAGTCAGATACAAAGGCATAAAGTTTTCGATCTAAGCACTTTCGAGCAAATCGACATCCATTAATCCACTCTTTTACTAAATGGGATTGTTCTGTCCAAACGGTCACATCAAACCCCTGTTTTGTCCAATCGGCAATGCAGACTTGAGCTAGGGTATTCATTTGACTACCAAGCCAAACAGTGTGAATTTTTTGTATGGTCATTATAATCAGGCCTAATATTTGAGGTTATGAAACTACTTATTGGTAATCGACATATACTCTGCAACACCTTCCGCAACAGTTTTAAATTGATGCTCACAGCCTGCTGCGCGCAGTTTAGTAAGATCTGCTTGAGTGTATTCTTGATAGGCGCCTTTCAAGTGTTCGGGGAATGGGATGGTTTCGACTGACCCTTGACCGTGGTACTTTATTACGGCTTTAGCTACTTCTTCAAAAGACTCAGCGTTACCTGATCCTAAGTTGAAAATGCCTGAAATACCACTTTTCATAAACCATAGGTTAACAGCCGCGACATCGCCGACATAGACAAAATCTCGTTTGAACTTTTCACTTCCCGCAAACAACTTCGGATTTTCACCAGCATTTATTTGGTTATTTAAGTGGAAGGCTACTGAAGCCATGGAGCCCTTGTGTTGTTCACGAGGACCATAAACATTGAAGTAGCGAAACCCTGTGACTTGAGATAGTTTCTCTCCATGTTTTTCGGCATCTTGCCAAATGCGGCGAACATAGTTGTCAAATTGTTGTTTAGAGTATCCATAGACGTTAAGAGCGCCTTCATACTTTTTTTCTTCGATGAATTTATCAGTTTCACCATAAGTCGCAGCAGAAGATGCGTATAGGAATGGGATTTCACGCTCAAGGCAGTAATGAAGGAGCTCCTTTGAATACTCATAGTTGTTGAGCATCATGTATTTACCGTCCCACTCTGTAGTCGCTGAGCATGCGCCTTCGTGGAAAATTGCTTCTATAGGCCCAAAATCATCTCCAGCCATTATTTGAGTCAAAAAATCATCGCGATCCATGTAATCTGCAATATCAAGGTCAACTAAGTTTTGAAATTTTTTTCCATTCTTTAAATTATCGACAACTAAGATGTCGATAATGCCTTGTTCGTTAAGTGCTTTGATGATGTTGCTGCCAATCATGCCAGCGCCGCCAGTTACGATGATCATAGAGTAATCCTAATGCTTAAATAATGAAGTTGATTATATCATGGTGTTTCTGAAGGAGCGAATCGGGGGGAGGGCATCAAAAAATGCAGTATTGACTCTCATAATGCACTGTCGATTCTATTTTCAGTTTGGGGTAGTATTCACACCTTTATCTTTTTGATTGTTTTACCTAGCTGTGGTGTTTACTTTTCAAACTGAAGCATTTAACTTCGACTGAGTGTTATGGAATATGTGTGCCTCCTTCAGAAAGTTGGTGGCTAGGAACGAAGAAATTTAGGAATTTTAGCATGCAGTTAAGTGTTGCTAACGCAAAGATTGGGGTTGTAGGCTTGGGCTATGTTGGTTTGCCGCTTGCAGTAGAGTTTGGAAGAAAAAGCGCTACGATTGGTTTTGACATAAATAGTAAACGAGTCGATGAATTGAGGAGTGGCAATGACAGCACACTGGAATGTACTAGAGAAGAGTTAGCTGAAGCCCCGTTTTTGACCTATACCTCTGATTTGAATGAGTTAGTAGACTGTAATGTTTATGTTGTCACAGTACCCACACCAATAGATGTGCATAAGCAACCTGATTTGACTCCATTAATTAAAGCCTCTGAAGCTATAGGAACTATTGTAAGCAAGGGTGATATAATCATCTATGAATCAACCGTCTACCCTGGGGCTACGGAAGAGGATTGTATCCCTGTTGTTGAGTCTGTGTCAGGCCTGAAGTTTAATCAGGATTTTTATGCTGGATATTCCCCAGAGCGTATTAATCCGGGTGATAAAGACCACAGGATCACCAATATACTAAAAGTAACAAGTGGTTCTACTCCTGAGGTTGCTGAATTTGTAGACGAGTTGTATAAATCAATTATCATTGCTGGAACGCACAAAGCTTCGTCTATTAAAGTAGCAGAGGCTGCAAAGGTCATTGAAAATACCCAACGCGATGTAAATATCGCACTTATAAATGAGTTGTCTATTATCTTCAACAAGCTAGATATCGATACACTTGAAGTGTTGGAGGCTGCCGGCACCAAATGGAATTTCTTACCTTTTCGGCCCGGTTTAGTTGGCGGACATTGTATCGGTGTTGATCCTTATTACCTTACCCATAAATCTCAATCAGTTGGTTACCATCCGGAAATGATTTTGGCTGGTCGTCGCCTCAATGATGGTATGGCTCAGTATGCAGTGTCTCAATTAGTAAAGATGATGCTTAAGAAACGTATTCAAGTAGAAGGGGCAAATATATTGGTTATGGGATTAACCTTTAAGGAAAATTGCCCTGACTTAAGGAATACCAAGGTTGTTGATATTGTTAGCGAGTTACAGGATTATAATGTTGAGGTCGATATTTTTGATCCTTGGTGCTCTAGCAAAGAAGCGATGGAAGAATATAGTTTGGAATTATGCTCGGAACCTAAAATAGGTTATTACGATGCTGTAATATTGGCCGTATCCCATGAAGAATTTCGCCAAATGGGAGTTCGAAGCATTCGAGCGTTGGGGAAAAACACACATGTTCTATATGACCTAAAGTACGTATTAGATAAAAGCGAAGTTGATATGAGACTCTAGTTGGGTCAGTGTTGAATCAAATACTTGAATGCTACTAGGAAAATTCAATGTCTAACTATGAACAAATTAGGCAACAGTTGGTTGCTCAACCTAAAGTATGGTTAATTACAGGTGTTGCCGGCTTTATTGGTTCTAACTTATTGGAAAGTCTACTTAAGCTAGGGCAGTCCGTTATTGGCTTGGACAATTATTCAACGGGCCATAAATCCAATCTCGAAGATGTTAAAAGACTTGTTTCTGACGAGCAATGGGCAAAGTTTAGTTTTATTGAGGGTGATATTACCGATTACGAGTGTTGTAAGGTAGCGACTAAGGGGGTTGATTATGTCTTACACCAAGCAGCTTTGGGTTCAGTGCCAAGATCAATTGCAGACCCTTTAGCTACTAATGTAGCAAATATTACTGGCTTCTTGAACATGTTAAATGCATCTAAAGATACCAATGTGAAGAGTTTTACTTATGCGGCTAGTAGTTCTACGTACGGAGATCATCCGGCGTTACCCAAAGTAGAAGAAAATATAGGTAACCCTCTTTCTCCATATGCAGTGACAAAATATGTAAATGAACTATATGCTAGCGTTTATGCACGAACGTACGACTTTAAGTCTATAGGATTAAGGTATTTTAATGTCTTTGGCAAGCGACAGGATCCCGAAGGGGCTTATGCTGCGGTGATCCCCAAGTGGACCGCTTCAATGATCAATCAAGAGGATGTGCTTATAAATGGGGATGGTGAAACTAGTCGAGATTTCTGCTTTGTCGATAATGTTGTTCAAATCAATATTTTATCTGCAACCGCAAGTGATGATGTTAAAGATGAAGTGTATAACGTTGCCGTTGGTGACCGAACTACGTTAAACGAGCTACACACTGGAATTGCAGAATCCTTGTCTTGCTATGGTGTATCTAATATAGCTAAAGCCAAGTATAGGGACTTTAGAAAAGGTGATGTTAGGCACTCTCAAGCTGATATATCTAAAGCAGAAAAAAAACTGGGCTACAAACCAAGTCACAATATTAAGCAAGGTATTGCAGAAGCAATGCCTTGGTATGTAGAGCTTTTTGGAAAAAAGTAATGAAGAATTTTGCATTGATTGGTGCTGCAGGTTATATCGCGCCTAGACATATGAAAGCAATTAAAGAAACCAATAACAATCTTGTTGCTGCTTTAGATAAAAATGATTCAGTCGGCATATTAGATAGTTATTTTCCTGACGCAGATTTTTTTGTCGAGTTTGAACGTTTTGATCGACACATAGACCTTTTAAAACGAAATGATATTAGGCTTGATTATTTGTCTATAGCATCACCTAACTATCTACATGACTCACACATTCGTTTTGCCCTTAAAAGTGGAGCAAATGCTATATGTGAAAAACCCTTGGTACTCAACCCACATAACATTGATGCACTAAAGGTAGTTGAGGAAGAAACCGGAAACAAAGTATTTAACATTCTTCAGCTTAGGCTTCACCCGAGTATCATAGAGTTAAAAAAATTTGTAGACAGCACAATAAGTCAGAATTCAGAAAAAGTGTTTGATGTTGATCTGACATACTTAACTAGTCGAGGTCATTGGTACTCGACCTCTTGGAAGGGAGAAGAAAGTAAGTCTGGCGGTATTGCAACCAATATTGGTGTACATTTTTACGACATGCTTGGATGGGTATTTGGTGATTTAGTTAAAAGTGAGGTCCACCTTAAACGCGAGGATGCAAGTGCTGGTTATCTAGAGTTTAAACATGCAAGAGTACGCTGGTTCCTGTCAGTGAACTATGACTTTATTCCTCAATCAATTAGAGACGTAGGGCAACGTACATATCGTTCGATACAAGTTGATGGCTCAGAAATAGAATTCTCTGGAGGCTTTACGGATCTTCATACGGCTAGTTATAAAGATATATTGAATGGCGGAGGGTTTGGTTTAGAAGAGGCTAGAAAGAGTATAGAGATCGTTAGTGACATCCGAACTTCAGCCATAACCAGAAGTACTTCGAACTCTCATCCATTTGTTAGTAGGGTCGAGTGACATTATGGACTTCTATACGCATGAATCTGCCATTATCGATGAGGGAGCCTCTATTGGCACCAACACAAAAGTTTGGCATTTTACTCATATCTGCTCTGGTGCAAAAATTGGTAGCGATTGCTCATTAGGGCAGAATGTTTTTGTTGGTAATAAAGTCTCTATCGGCGATGGTGTGAAAATTCAGAACAATGTTTCTGTATATGACAATGTTTTTATTGAAGACGATGTGTTTTGTGGGCCAAGTATGGTCTTTACCAATGTTTATAACCCGCGATCATTTATAGAAAGAAAGGCAGAATACCTAGACACGGTCATTCGAAAAGGCGCCACATTAGGAGCTAACTGTACGATTGTTTGTGGTGTCGAAGTTGGGACTTATGCCCTAGTCGGAGCTGGTGCAGTTGTTAAAAAAAATGTACCAAACTTTGCTCTTATGGTTGGAGTTCCTGCTAAACAAATCGGATGGATTAGTAAATATGGTAAACAACTTCGCTTGCCATTAAGTGGCTCGGGACGAGAGGTGTGTGATCATACTGGTGATGTGTACGTGTTATGTGATGGTATCTTGCAGTTGGAGGAGACTTTATAGTGCACTTCATTGACCTTGCAGCTCAGTATCATAGTTTAAAAGATAAGATAGACTACCGTATTCGTTCTGTTCTGGAGCATGGGCAATTCATCATGGGGCCAGAAGTTACCGAGCTTGAGACACGGCTAGCTAAATTTGTTGGTGTTGAACATGTAGTGACATGCGCTAATGGTACAGATGCTCTTCAGTTGGCATTGATGGCATTAGGTGTTGGTGACGGAGACGCCGTTTTTTGTCCATCATTTACTTTTTTTGCTAGTGCGGAGGCAATCGCATTCTGTAAAGCTGAGCCAGTCTTTGTTGATTCAGATGAGAAGACTTACAATATTTGCCCACAAGATTTGGAGCGGAGAATTGAAGACGTAATTTTTCAAGGCAGACTCACGCCCAAAGCTATTATGGCGGTAGATTTATTTGGGTTACCAGCTGACTATAAGGCCATTAAAAAAGTTGCTGATAAGTATGGTCTGAAGATAATTGAAGACGCCGCTCAAGGATTTGGTGGGACGATAGACGGACAGCTCGCTGGAAGCTTTGGCGATATATCGACAACCAGTTTTTTTCCTGCAAAGCCACTGGGGTGCTACGGGGATGGAGGTGCTGTATTCACTAATAATGCTGAGTACGCTGAGTTGTTGCGCTCGTATAGGATACATGGTAAAGGTTCTGATAAGTATGACAATGTTCGCATAGGAATGAATAGTCGACTGGATACCATTCAAGCAGCCATATTGTTGGCAAAACTGGAAGCCTTCCCTAGCGAACTAGTTTCAAGGCAGCAGGCGGCAGAACGGTATAATGAACAGCTCAAAGGTTCTTATGAGCTCCCCTTCATCCCTGAGGGATATACCAGTTCTTGGGCGCAGTATACCGTGTGCTCAAATGATAGAACTAAGGCCATGAAAGAGTTTGCTGATTCAGGTGTGCCCACGATGGTTTATTATCGTACATGTATGCACCAGCAGACAGCCTTTGCCCACCTTGGCTATAAACAAGGTGACTTCCCTGTAGCGGAAAAACTGTCTGGACAGGTATTTAGTCTACCAATGCACGGCTATTTGGACAAAGGCCATGGATAGCTTTGACGTAGTAATTGTAGGTGGAGGTGTTATTGGACTAACAATTGCTAAAGAATTACTGCGGTATAGTCCTTGCCTAAGGGTGGCTATATTAGAGAAAGAAACCAGTATAGGTAAGCACGCGAGTGGTAGAAATAGTGGAGTCTTGCATACCGGTATCTATTACCCCCCAAATACTATGAAAGCACGCTTTTGTAAAAGTGGTGCCGAAAAAATGTTTGCCTATGCTCAGTCAAAAGATATTGCAGTTCGCCGTGATGGTAAAGTTATTGTTGCCAGTAATGAAAGAGAGCTGGAAGGCTTAAACTTGCTAATGGATAATGCTCGAGCTAGTAACGTAAGTGCAGAGCTAATTGATAGTAAAAGAATATTAGAGTTAGAGCCTTTAGCTAGGAGTGAGTACGGTGGATTATACTGTGAAGATACTGCCGTGGTAGACATTTATGGTGTACTGGAGAGTTTACGTCGGGATTTTATTATGCTTGGTGGGACGCTTTTGTTTGAACAGAAAGTTGCATCGATTTCCGATAAACAGAAAAGAGTAACGACGGTAAGTGGTAAAAGCTATTCGTACAATTACTTAATAAATGCTGCTGGTTCTTATGCAGATACCGTAGGCAAGATGCTTGGCTTTGGCATGGACTATAAGCTTGTGCCATTCAAAGGTCTTTATTACAAGTTGAAAAAAGACTACGCGAGTCGTGTTAATGGGTCTATTTATCCCGTTCCTGATCCTAATCTGCCTTTTCTCGGTATTCACTTTACAAAAACCATTGATAACAGTACTTATTTGGGGCCAACAGCAATTCCAGCATTAGGCCGAGAAAGCTATCAAGGGTTAAGTGGTTTGGAGCTATCAGAAGGAGTGATCACTTTATCTAGGTTGACACAACTGTATTTAAACAATACACAAAACTTCAGAGCCTTGGTACATAAAGAAATACCACACCTGACAAAGCGGGGTTTTTATAGCTCAGCTAAAAAACTTGTGAACGAGTTGGATGCAGATTGGGTAGAAAAGTCGCCGAAAGTTGGTATTCGGCCTCAGTTAATTAATGTTCGAAAAAAGTGTTTGGAGATGGACTTTTTAATAGAAAAGGATGAGCATTCCCTGCATGTATTGAACTCTATTTCTCCGGCTTTTACTAGCTCTTTCGCTGTAGCTGAATACATTATCAATGAAGTTACCGAATATATTTAGCGGTAAGGTTAACCTATTTTAGGAATTAATATGAATATGAAATACAATAAGGTTTTAGTAATTGGCGGTGCCGGATTTATTGGTAGCCATGTCGTTGCTGAACTGCTTAAAACTGACGTCAAAGAAGTGGTTATTTATGATAATTTTGCCAGAGGAAAGCAAGCCTATATCGAGCCCCATTTGAAAGATCCACGTTGTACTCTCTATCCAAATGGAGGTGATATTCGTGAAATTGATATTTTGAACGATGCGATGCAAGGTTGTGATGCTGTTATCCACCTAGCTGCTATGTGGCTATTGCACTGTAAGGACTTTCCCAGAACGGCATTTGATGTGAATATTCAAGGTACTTTCAATGTTTTAGAGGCATGTGTAAAGAATAACATTCAACGACTAGTCTATTCTTCTTCGGCTTCCGTCTATGGTGATGCTGTTGAAGTACCAATGACGGAAGAGCATCCTTTCAATAACAAGAACTTCTATGGAGCGAGTAAAATAGCTTGTGAGGCGATGTGTAGGGCAACATATGATCGATTTGGGCTTAATTATGTCGGTTTACGTTATATGAATGTTTATGGTCCTCACCAAGATCAAACAGCTGCATACACTGGTGTTGTTCCAATCATGTTGAATAAAATTGACGCGAATGAAGCGCCCGTTATCAATGGTGATGGAACACAGGCGTATGATTTTGTTTCTGTACAAGATGTTGCTCGTTGTAATGTTCTTGCTCTTCAATCAGATGCTACTGATGAGTTTTACAATGTTGGTACGGGTGTTCAGACAAGTATTAAGGAACTCTGTGAACTTATTCTAGAGTTAAGGGATTCTTCGTTAGAAGTGACATACAAGCCGTATTCTCCTGAAGATGCAAGACGAATGGTTCAAAACCGTATTGGATGTCCAGAAAAAGCGGAGCGCGACCTTGGTTTCAAGTATCAAGATGAACTTCGAACTGGACTAAAAAACCTAATTGCTTGGCGTGAAGAGACGAAAGGTCAGTTTTGATGGAAAAGAGAAATATCGCTATTGCGTTACCTGTTACCGGCGAGGAAGAGTGGTTAGCTACAAAAGAATCTATTGAAAGTGGTTGGCTGACACAGGGTCCGAAAGTAGCCGAGTTTGAAAGGCAGTTTGCTAAGTTACATGGTGTTAAATATGCACTTGCTGTGACCTCTTGTACAACTGGTCTCCACCTTGCGCTTGCGGCTATGGGGGTTGGGCCTGGTGATGAGGTGATTGTTCCTGCTTTTACTTGGGTTGCAACAGCCAATGTGGTTCTTTATTGTGGCGCAATACCGGTCTTTGTGGATGTCTCTCCGGTTACTTTTAACATGGATCCAACCCAAGTGGCCGAAAAGGTTACAGACAAAACCAAGGCCATTATCCCAGTTCACCTATTTGGTCTATGTGCGAATATTACGGCGATTAAAGCTGCAATACCAAGTCATGTGAGAGTTTTGGAAGATGCTGCTTGTGCTGCTGGGGCACAATTTGAGGGTAAATATGCGGGTGGACTAGGTGATGCTGCAGCATTTTCTTTCCATCCCAGAAAGTCAATTACGACAGGGGAAGGAGGGATGGTGACGACGAATGACGATAAGTTGTTTGAAGTTATGTCTCAAATGCGTAACCATGGTGCGACTATTTCAGAAGAACAGCGTCATCATGGCCCTAAACCTTATATTCTTCCTGATTTCAATTTATTAGGCTTTAATTACCGCATGACTGACCTTCAGGGATCTGTTGGACTTGCTCAACTTCCAAAACTAGAGGGCTTTATTGAGGAAAGAGCCAAATGGGCTAATTACTACCGTCAGGAGCTTTCTTCTGTCGAGTGGTTAACTCTTCCGGAAGAACCTGGTGATGGCAAACATGGTTGGCAAAGTTTTGTTACTTTTGTCGACACTAAAAGTTCTCCAATGTCGAGAAACGAACTAATGGAAAAGTTGCAGGCTGACGGCATATCAACTCGTCCGGGCACACATGCCATACATATGCTTGACTTGTATCGAGAAAAGTTTGGTTTTGAAGCTGATGATTTTCCGGGCGCTAAGGCCTGCAATAATCATACTATGGCGATACCACTGCATAATAGAATGACAGTGGAAGACTATCAGTATGTAGTAGAAAGATTAAAAGAGGTGGCAAGAAATGGTTAGTATAGATAGTGTTCTTTCTAGTCAGTTTACTAAAGTGGATCATGTGTTTTTAATTGAAGATGATTCTGATAAACAAAACCAACAGCAAACGAATTATGTATTTAGTCATAAATGGACAAAGTACAGTGAAGAAGCTGCACATAGTGGTCGCTTTAAAAAATGAAGATAAGATAGGAAATGTATTTTTTGGTACTATTATAGATGCCTTAAAATAATACCTTGGCTTAGGATGATTCTACGAAGATAACGAAAGTATATAACATGATCTCTTTCTCTAGTAGTGTTTATATTAATAGCATAGATTACTATGAAAGCATTCCAGGGGTTTATAGATATGACCCTAAAATTGAGGCTGGTAATCACGACTTGGTGACAGAGATTAAAGTTTCAGGTGTTTCGCCATTTAAGCTTCTAGAACGAGGTGCTATTAATAAATGTGAACGCAAGGGATTGTATCTGACTTTTTTTTCGAGTGAAAGTATATCTTTAGAAAATATTGATAATATTGTTTTGATAACTACTAAAAAAGTAATCTCTCAAATTAAACCAATAGATTGCATGAATAATAATATAAAACTTATTATTTCTAATAACCCCAGGTTAGATTTTATTAGAATATTAACTGATATTGAAAGAAAATTGACAAATAATACATACGAAACCGTACCATTTCAAAATGGAACAATTATTAGAGGAAGTGTTGAAATTGCACCTGGATGTGTAATGAAACACGGCTCCATTGTTGGTCAGGGTGGTTTTGGTTTTGAGCGAGATGAGAAAGAAAGGCCCGTTCGCTTCCCACATTTGGGAAAAGTTATTCTTGGTGAAAATGTAGAAATAGGCTCAAATACTGTCGTATCACGTGGTGGTATAGAAAATACAATCATAGGTCATAATACTAAAATTGATGATCTTGTGTATATTGCTCACAATTGTAGAATAGGTTCAAACGTAATGATAGCGGGCAATGCCACCTTATGTGGTAGTGTAGTTGTTGGTGATAATGCTTGGATCGGGGCAGGAGCGCTGGTAAAACAACATATATCTATCGGGAAAAATGCCGTAGTTGGCTTAGGGGCTGTAGTGGTTAAAGATGTTCCACCTGGAGTGACAGTATTTGGCAACCCTGCTATTGAGTATTCCGATTCGGAATTAAATGATAAATAAGAACGTCTTAGAGAGAATAGTATGTGTGGTTTGGCTGGTGTAATAAACCTTAATGGTGAGTCTGTATCTCCTGTATTGATAAAAAAGATGACAGATGCCATCGAGCATCGTGGTCCTGACGATGAAGGGCATTGGGTTGAAGGCAATATTGGACTTGGGCATCGAAGGTTGTCAATAATAGACTTATCACCAGCAGGACACCAGCCTATGGCTTCCGCTAATCACAGGTATGTATTTGTATATAATGGCGAAGTATATAATTTCAAAGAATTACGTACAGAGCTAGAATCTATCGGCTATTGGTTTCGATCAAAGACAGACTCTGAAGTGGTCCTCAATGCACTCGATGCATGGGGCGTCAAAGCGTTGGAGCGATTTAATGGAATGTTTGCCTTTGCGCTTTGGGACCGTAGGGCTAAAAAGTTAACACTTGCCAGAGATCGATACGGCATTAAGCCACTCTACTATGTCAATCAAAATGGTATTTTTTCATTTGGTTCTGAACAAAAAGCGATCCTAGCGGACTTGCGTATACAGCGTAACGTAGATAAAAGTGCACTCCTAGAATATTTTACATTTCAAAATATTTTCACTGACAAAACATTACTTGAAGATGTCAAACTGTTGCCAGCAGGGTGTTATGCAGAGCTGGATCTTCAGTCAAGCTCCCCGACATTAAAGAAAACAAGATATTGGGACTACGATTTTCAGGAGCCAAAAGATAAAGCGGATAGGCAAGAATACGTTGAAGAGCTACAACGTTTGTTTAGGCAGGCTGTAAATCGTCAGTTGGTTACAGATGTAGAACTAGGTAGCTATTTAAGTGGAGGCATAGATTCTGGCTCAATTACGGCAATAGCAGCGCAAAGCTATCCATATATGAAAACCTTTACGTGCGGCTTTGACCTACATTCTGCATCAGGTCTAGAACTGGGTTTTGATGAACGTGCCAAGTCAGAATTTATGTCTTACCACTTTAAGACAGAACACTATGAGATGGTTTTAAAAGCAGGGGATATGGAGCGCTGCTTACCCAAATTAGCATGGCATCTAGAGGAGCCTAGAGTCGGACAAAGTTACCCTAATTATTATGCTGCACAGCTAGCTAGCAAGTTTGTCAAGGTAGTGTTGAGTGGTGCTGGTGGAGACGAGCTATTTGGAGGTTATCCTTGGCGCTATTACAGGGCGGTAAATAATGGTAATTTTAATGATTATATTAAAAAGTACTATCAGTTCTGGCAACGTTTGATACCGAATAAAGAAATTCAGAAGGTATTTAGCCCAATATGGGATGAAGTACGAGACATATGGACTAGAGATATATTTGAAAGTGTTTTCAAGCATCATGCCGAAAATCTATACACTCCCGAAGACTATATTAACCATTCTTTGTACTTTGAAGCTAAAACCTTCATGCACGGCTTATTAGTCGTAGAAGACAAGCTAAGTATGGCTCATAGCATAGAGACACGTCTTCCATTCCTTGATAATGACCTAGTAGACTTTGCAATGAGGTGTCCAGTCTCACTTAAGCTAAACAACTTATCTGAGGTTATGAAAATTAATGAAAACGACCCTGAAGCGGCAGGATCTAGGCATTTTCAAAAAACGAAAGATGGAAAACAAATTCTTCGAGACGCGATGGCAACAACGCTTCCGAAAGATATTTCAAAGGCAGAAAAGCAAGGTTTTTCGTCTCCTGATGCTTCATGGTTTAAAGGTGACTCCATTGATTTTTTGAAACGTAGACTTCTTGGCTCTGGCCATCGATACGAAAGGTATTTAGATTCTAAAAGTATACAGTCGTTGGTTAATGAACATGTCTCAGGTGAACAAAATAGACGTCTTCTAGTGTGGTCATTGCTTAACTTGGAAGAGTGGTTAGAGCAATATGTTTGACGTTGTGATAGCAAATGAATGCTCTTGTATGATTGCCTGCAATATTCGTAATGATGATTTGAGGAACTGATGTCTACATTTAAATACGCTTTTCTTGGTTGCACAAATTATAGCGCTCAATTACTAGAGTTCTTAATTTTTAAGGGCTATAGACCTAGTGCAATCTTTAGTATTCCTCGAAAATTTGGCATATCTTACAGTGAGGAGCTTGTAACAAATACTAATTTTAGTGATTTGTCTACCTATGCAGAAGAGCTAGAAATACCTTACTTTGAGGTTGAGTCCGGTCGTGGAAAAACGTTACCCGAATATTCGAAAGAAATATCAACAATGGACTTGGATCTACTACTAGTTCTTGGCTGGTATTACATGATACTAAGAAAAATACGTCAGTTGACTCGATATGGGGCTTGGGGGATTCATGCGTCAAAGCTGCCTAAGTATGCTGGTGGAGCTCCGTTGAATTGGGCGATGATTAATGGTGAATCAGAAACAGGTGTAACTCTTTTTAGAATGGAGGATGGGGTAGACAATGGAGATATTATTAGCCAAAAAGTCTTCCCTATTGATTATGAAGATACTATTGCGGATGTCTACCAAAAGGCTACCGAAAAATCTAAAGAAATTTTGCTAGAGTGTTTTTCTAATCCGTTAAATGTGTCATTTACAGCACAAGATGAAAAGAAGATAGAAGTGTATCCTCAAAGATCAGCAAAGGACGGAGAGCTAGACCTTAGCATGTCTTCTCTAGATATGTATAATTTCATTCGTGCCCAAGCACCCCCATACCCAGGAGCTTATATAAGAACCACCGATGGAAAAAAACTAATCATAGAAAAGTGTAGGGTAGAGGATTTGTGAAGCTAGGAAAAATTTCAGAAATAACAACGGAGTTAGAATCCTATGAAGGTCGAATGTTTATTTCATTTGATATTGATTGGTGTCATGACGATGTCCTCCAAGATAGTATAGCGCTCATTAAGAGCTATGGAGCGCCATCTACGTGGTTTGTTACACATGATACTCCTATGTTAGATGCTATCCGTGATATACAAAATTCAGAGCTAGGTATTCATCCAAATTTTAATAAACTGTTAGCAGGCTCAAAAAAACAGGCAAGAACCCAACAGACCGTGCGAAACAAGGCGTAAAACGTAGTTTGCTGACGGATGCGAATGGATTGCCACTGGCTGTTGTTAGCGATGGCGCGAACGTCCACGACATTAAACTGGTACTTCAAACATTAGATGCACTAGAGTGTTATCGACCGCCGCTGAAAGTGCCTTTGTACCTAGACAAAGGTTATACAGGTCAATGGTTACATGATGAACTGGTTGATTTGAACTACATTCCCCATGTTCAGTCACGAGCAGAAGAGGCAGCGAACTTAAAACAATCGGATGATTTTAAGGCTCATCGTTGGGTTGTGGAGCGAACCCATAGCTGGTTAAACCGTTATCGTAGATTGCTTGTTCGTTGGGAGAAGAAAATAGAAAACTACGAGGCCATGTTGCATTTTGCTTGCGGCCTCATTGTTTGGAATAAGTCCCTTTTGGGATAGATTCTAAACAAAGGTGTTCTCCTAGGTATTCATACATAGCAGCCTTGCTAAGCTTTTTGTGATTCTTATAGGGAGCATAAAGCTTAAAGATTGTTTACGGTTAATCACAATTATGAGGTATGTACGTCTGCAGGCGTAGAAGGCCAGTTAACAGTGCAACTGAATTTTGGTAATTTTTCATAACTTTGACAAAGCCTGTTGTTTTGGACTGTATGGAAAACGACGATTAGGTATAATGTAGAGTCTGATGATGACGGAATATTAAGTGTACCTGATATTACCATGTTAAGCCTAGGAATTGGTGTGGTTCATTCAAGCTATGGCATAAGCTCAGGTGTCGATATTTACCCTAGGAGAAATGGTTTTTCAGAAACGATGACAGAAACCCTTTCTTATCTTGGCCATGAACCAGTTATTTCTCTTACGATATCAGGATTTAAAGTGGCAGAACATACAATAAAACAGAATAAAGATGATCTGTGTCAGCCAATAGTTTAGGAGGCACCACTTGTTAACAATAACCAATGCAACTCAGACGCAGCTAGTATTGTGGGATTCGTTAGTAACAAAATCAGATGAAGGAACTATTTTCCATTCCCGTAAGTTTCTTTCTTACCATCAAGAACGATTTGTTAAATCAGAAAAACAACTAGTTTGGTTGAAAGGGGAGCAGTTGTTTGGGGTCATGCCTACTGTTGTCTGTGAGTTGAACGGTAAGAATACGTTGCTTTCTCCCTATGGTGCAAGCTTTGGTGGGCCTATTTTTAGAAAAACACTCAAACTGAAAGAGGGTGATGAGGCGATAAGGGCTTTAATTAACTATTTGGATTCCAATGAAATAGCAAACTGCAGCCTAACTCTATCACCAGCGATATACAATGAAAAAAACTCAGAGGTTATTGGCTATTGTTTGGAAAAATACGGATTTAAATTAGTATCACGGGATATTTTTAGTGTGATCGGTCTTAAAGGCAAGAGCTATGAAGATGTTTGGCAAGGCTATGAAGGCAGGGCGAGAACGTCAATTAGAAAAAGCAAAGAACAGTTTGAAATAAAGACTGATGCTATAATTGATGAGTTTTACAATATCCTTGTTGAAGACAAAAATCGGTTAAACTCCACACCAACCCATAGCTTAGAGCAGCTTAAGCAGCTCAAGTCTCTATTTCCTAAACAGGTTTGGGTTGATATAGCAACTCATAAAGAAAGTGGGACTAAGGCAGGTATTTGTTACTTTATGCCTTCGACCAATACTGTGTTGACTTTCTATATGGCTCAAGAAACTCGAGCCTTAAAACTCAATGGTGTTAGTGTTTTAGTAGACTTTGGGATTCACAATGCAGTAAAAAATGGCTGCACTTATTTTGATTTTGGTGGTTCATCGATAGGTTATGATATAGAGAATATTGGAGTTGCGAATTTTAAAGAAAGCTTTGGGGCCTACTCTGTTTCTCGGCCTAGTTATGTGCGACAAAGGTAAAGGTTCATGAACAGCCGTCTCAAACCATTAAAAATTTTACCCTTTGAGCAATATAAAAAGAAAGCTGTTGACCATACAGAGAGTAAAACCATAGAAACAAATTTGGCACATCAAGAACTCAATTTCACTGAAACTGCTAAAGACGCGATTTCACAAATTATGAAATTCCATAAGTTAAGAAGAGAAGATGAGACATACATTGTTACTACTTCAGATTCTCCATTTGTTTCTTCATGCGTTACCAGCACTTTGTTTAACTTTTGCAAAGTCTCTAGAGTATTGACAGAAAAAACCAAACTTATATTTGTTATACATGAGTTTGGAATTCCGTGTGAAAAGGTAGAATCATTATATGAAATCGCACAAGAAAGAAATATACCATTAGTAGAAGATTCTGCTCATTCATTAACTTCAAAGTATAAGGGAGAGCATCTAGGAAAGCATGGGGATTATCTCATTCACTCTCTTCCTAAGACCTTGCCGATTAAAACTGGCGGACTTGTAATTAAAACATCCGATAGGTTTAAATGTGAGTTTGTTCAGTCTGAAAAAGTAAAAAAAGATTTTTACAATAATTTAAATTATTTGAGTTTTTCTCATCAAGAACGAATCAGACAATATAAAATGTATGAGAGTTTAATTAATAAAGATTTAATTTATGATAAGTCTGATGAAGTCTGTCCATTTTGTTTTGGTTATATTGACACTATTGATAATGTAAATAAGGTTTATAGGATTGCGCAAAAAAAGCATATTGAAATCTTAAAGACTTATAATAAAAACTGGGTAACGATACCGCTTAACCCTTGGTATTCTGAAAATGATATAAATCGTATCTTAAAACTAATTGGGGATATTGAAATAAATGAGAGTTAATAAGGGAATTGTAATTCTAGGCGAAGGTGATGAAATTGATTACCTTGTTAAAAATATAGAAAAAAAAGGTATCCCATTAATCGCTTATGGTCCCAGTACGAACTCAAGCTCAGAGGCATACCGATATTGTAAGGAAAATACGATACGGATTATAGATGGTTATGAAGAGGCTGTAGACCTAGAGCCAGAATTTATTTTTATGATGTCTTATGCACCACTAATTCCGCAAAAAATGATAGAGAAAGTGAAGTTCATTAATGTCCATGGAGCATTGCTACCTAGATATAGAGGTATGCATGGCGGTACTTGGGCATTAATTAATGGAGAAGAAAAGGCTGGTTATACTATTCACTTAGTCGACCAAGGTATAGATTCTGGGCCAATTTATTTTCAATCCTCAGTAGATGTTGGTATTTCTGAGACGATTATCTCGGTGAGAGAAAAAATAAAAACAGCCTTTGAAAAAAATATATTATCTCAATTGGAGGAGATCTACAATGAAAATATTAGTTATAGATTGTAATGTATTATACTTTAACCCAACTAGGCTATTTACACCTTACGTTATGAGCCGATTGGGAGATGTTACTTTTTACGGGCCTGGTTATTCAAGTGAAGATACGCTTCGACATGGTATAGAAAAGTTTATCGAAAAAACGGGTCCTTATGATGCTATAATTCGAACGGAGCATGGTATGAGTGAACAGATCGTTAACGAGAACTCCGTTCGCTTATGCAAAGATAAGTTTGAATTTTATCAAAAAAACTATGTACTAACCTGTCCAGTAAGCCACTTGGATATATTTTGGAAAGATAGAGGTGTTGAGAAGCAATATGGTTGTACTAATATTGTTTCTATGTTGCAGTTTGACTACCAAGCGTTAGGTGAAAATTATTATCAGTATCTTGTTGATGAAGCAGACCTTATTATTGGTGTGAATAAAGATTTTTGGGAAAAAAGGGATTATGGAAAATTATCCGTTTCCAAGAGTTACGAACATAGTAATCGATGGCATGAGTTGGTGACTGAGCATGATGAGCGAATAATAGGTGTTCCTCATTTTGTTGTGCCTAATGAGTTTAACTACATGAGTTTATGTGGCAGGAAAACAGATTGGTCTATTCTAGGTGCTTCTTATCCCAGAAGGCGAGAAGCAAAAGCAATTCTAAAATCCAACAATATTAGTTTTGATCAAGGTAGAAACTTTTCTGTCTATTCAATGATATTTCAGCAAAAGTTAGGACTTAAACCTTATTCAAAGGAAAGTAATGTTAGAAAATTAAATAAACTCTTCTTCGATAAACTTGCTAGGTCAAAGTTCAGTTATACTTGCGGTTCAGATATGAGGATGCCGATTAGAAAGTTCTTGGAAATCCCGGCATCTGGATCTTTATTAGTGTGTGACCCTTGTATCGGATTTGACAAGTTAGGCTATGAAGCTGATGTTAGTGCGATTGTTGCAACTCCAGATGACCTACCAAGATTGAATAAAGAGCTTCTTGGAGATATTGAGGTCGCGCAATCAATTGCACTCAGAGGACAACAAGTGGTACTGGATAATCATACTGCTGACATAAGAGCTGAGCAGTTAAGAGCTACTATCGAAAGAGTAATTAAGAAAACGTATTCCGGCTCTTATTGGTCTAAAGGAAAGTTAAAGTTTCGTTAAGATGAAATTTGATGTTATATCAAACTATATAAACCAATTAGTGAATATAAGCATTCGCTTTGTGATGATACCGATTTATGTTAATAGCTTTGGTGTGTCATCATATGGGCTAATTGGTTTTTACTTAAGCCTAACCTCTATTATGGTCTTATTTGACTTCGGTATGGGGTATGCTGCAAACAAAACAATAGCGGAATGTGAATCGGATAATCAGCTAATGTTGGTTACTCCTAATCTTCTATTTGTTGAGAGAATATATCTTTCTATTTCAGTTTTACTAGGGCTATTAGTTTTCCTTACTTCTGGGGTTATTTCTGAGAAGTGGTTAACAATTGATGATTTGTCAGTTGATGGCTCATATATTATAACTTTGATGGGGCTGCTAATAATAGTTTCATGGCCGCAAAGCTTATATCAGTCCATATTGAGTGGCCAAAAAAAATTTTTGCAGATGAACATTGTACTTTGTGTTATGAATATCATAACAAATCTAGTTATGTTCGTTATTTTAATGAGCATTGAAGCAAAGATACAGAGCTATTTCTACGTGATGATAGTGGCAATGTTTGTGCAAACTATACTTTTAAGATGGACTTCATGGAAAACCTTGCCTAGAGTGAGGTGCCAGTTTAGCAAGCCAGAACTTAAGCGTTTCTTTTCTTTTGCTGCCAATATAACGGTATTTACTGTAGCTTCTCTCTTTTACTTTCAAGGGCCTATACTGCTTCTTACTATTTTTTCGACCACCGGAGACCTTGGGATTTATAATTTATCTTTAACTTTTCCTATGGCGATTTTAACACTTATATACCCTATAACTTCTACAGCCTTTCCAAGACTTGTTGGTGCACTGCCAGATGGAAATGATAACGCTTATAAAACGTTTTATTCCACCATGTCTATCGTCACAATAATGGCTGGTGTGATATTAGTCGTTGTAGGGTTAAATATGGAGTTTATCTATGACCTTTGGCTGAGTGGTAACGAGAATGTCGTTACTATGATAGATATCTCAAGGTACCTGTTATTATCGGTATTTATCCATGCATTGTACATTATTATAGCTAATGTACTTTTAGCAAATGGTCATGCAAGGATACTGTCTTTTGGTTATGCCCTTAGTACTATAGTTCTCTGTATCAGTGTGTCGGTTATGGATACGGTTGACGCTCTCCTCATTTCTAAGCTGTGGGCCATATGCGCAGCCATAGTGTTGGCTTGGTCTTTAATATTGCTACTGAAAATCAATACTAATTATTTGCTGTTATGGCTTAGGTCACTCACTGTAAATATAATCCCATGTATAGTTCTAGCCTGTGTTACCTTGTACTTAAATAGTCATATAGAAGATTTAGGAAGTGTGCTTTTGTCTTCGGTTTTTCTTGCTGTGATTTTGAATATTTTCTTATTAAAAAAAGTCTATATAGGGCTTTCAAATGTCAAGTAGAAAAGTAGAGCAGCACGCTATCATTAATTTTTTTATTTATTTTGGCGTTTCTTGTTTTATTGTATTGATACCTTGGCAGGTGATTAGAGACTATCCTTTCGTAGATATTATAAATTATGTTGCTAGATATAATTTAATGATAGAAAACGATTCTGCCTTTGGCTTTGCTCAGGTAGGATCTATTAAAGGTTATATATTTTCCGAAGCTTTATGGGCATATTTCCTTTACATTGCTGGAAAGTTTAATTTATCTCCATATTTATTCTTATATTCAGTGTCTTTTCTTTGTTGTTTTCTTATTTCATGGTTTACTATATCTCGAATAAAGAGTTTGGTATATGCGATTCTTCTGATAAATCCATTACTGATAGACTTGGTTATGTCTCAACAAAGAAGTGCTTTGATGTTTGTTATGGTACTAGCAGCTATTGCTTGTTATGAGAGACACAAAATTATTTTTTTCCTTCTTTTTTGTGTTTCTTTTTCAGTACATATGTCATCTATAATATTGTTTTCTTTCCTTACTTTATCTATGCTATTTGGCAAGTTCACCTTCCACAAAAATGAAAATGTCAACACCTTGATTATATTCCAAATAATCATGTTTGGCTCTCTCGTCGTTATTGTTGGACAAGATGCTGTACTCGCTATTATTGGTGACCGTAGGGCATATAGTAACTCTGGCTCTCAGTCTTTAATTTATGCTTCAGCTTGGGGAGCGCTGCTTGTATTATTCATTGTGTTTTCTAAGCATGAAAGAAATGGATTATTTTTCTTTACTGTATCCTTGATGTCTTTATTTGTAATTTCCACTCTTTTTAATGCCTATAGTTCTAGATATTTAGCCTTTGCCTTCCCTTTTATTTTGATTTATCTAAGTCACCTAAGGGATGAAATACGCTTACCGTTTTTATCTATAATTCTTTCTTATATTTTGTTTCAATGGGCCTTATGGCTTCAGTTGTTTAGCTGATGAGGATAGATTAGTGAGTAGAAAAGTGCTGTTTGTTTTACCAACCGATACTTTAGCGGGATCTGAGCTGAACTTGTATCGTATGGCCAAGGAGCTTTCTGAGCGGGGGCTGCATGTGATTGTCATCTTCATGTGTGGGGGGAACAATAACACATGGTCAGATGTTAATGCAGAAAAAATATACCTTGCAGCAAACAAAGAACGATTGGGCGTGATTCTGTTGTTTTTTGAATTTTATAAATTTTTTCTGCGCAAAGAAAAGTTTGATTATTCTTTTAGCTCTCATGTTCATTGTAACGCATTTATCAGTCTCGCTAGAGCCATAAGAATATTGATAGTTAATAAGCAAATTCTAAGGGAATCCACAAATATTTTCTCTTGGTTTTCTGGAGTAAGACTTTTGGCATTCAAAATGTTTTATCGTATGTACTCTAAAGACTCTTTGCTCATATGTCAGACTCAAAGCATGTATAATGAGTTGATTCAACATGTGCCATGTTTGGAGCAAAACCGAAGCTTAGTACTGGGTAACCCAATCGACTATAAGAATGTGGAAATGCGTTCTTTGGTGCCGGTTAACGAGGACCTAGAACAATCAATCGTATTTGTGGGTCGCTTGGTGGGTGAAAAGGGAGTCGATATTCTTATTGAAGCATTTAAACTCTTAGGCTTAGATTTAAAACTTGTGATTTTAGGTGATGGTCCCCTCTTAAATGACTTAAAGTCGATGTCACGGTCATTAGGCCTGTCTAATAGAATTCGTTTTATTGGTCATTGTAATAATCCGCTTCCCTATATGAAACGCGCGAAGCTTACTGTTACTTCTTCGATTCACGAAGGGTTTCCTAATGTATTATTGGAACAAATGGCTGTCTCTAGTAAGGTTGTTTGTACAGAATGTGCTGAAGGTATTTCAAACCTCCCAGGCATAACTGTATGCAGGCCGAACTCTGCAACATCTTTAATGTTGGCAATGCAGAAAGCGCTAGGAGAATCTCAAGAAAATCAAGCTGAAAACATAAGTCTTATGAGAGAACATGTTAAACAACGTTCAGTTAAGAATTATGTTAATAAAATCATCGAAGCGTTGAGTTAATATGAAAGTAATCTGGTTGTTAATCTATTATCTATTCGGAATTCATCTTCCCTCTTCATCATATAGTCGTATTGGCGTTAGAATAAGAGCATACTTAGTAAGCAAGATATTTTCTGACGTCGGTGTTAATGTGAATGTGGCTCAAGGAGTCTACTTTGGTCGTGGAAGTCTCATTTCAATCGGAAACAACTCAGGGATAGGAGAAAAATCTCGATTCGTTGCAATGGGTAAGATAACTGTAGGGAACGATGTTATGATTGCCCCAGAAGTGCTCATTTTAACAGGAGGGCATGACTATAGCGATCCAAAGCTTTTGCTTAGAGAGCAAGTTAGTACCACCGCCCCTGTTCATATTGGAAATGATTGCTGGATCGGAGCAAGAGCGATTATATTGCCGGGTGTTAGTATTACGGATCGAGTCATTGTTGGTGCGGGCAGTGTGGTTACTAAGAGTATTAGTGAGAGTGGTATCTACGCAGGCAATCCGGCTAAAAAAATCAAGGAACTAGATAGTGGTTCGTAACTATGTTCATGTTATTACTAACTTTACAGAGTTGGGTGGTGCTGAAAACACATTGATAAAACTGATTAACGCCTCTGATAATGATAGTAAGCATACAATCATCTCCTTGATGGATGTCTCTCCTGCGTTGATTTCTAAGATAAATCGTTTTATTGAGGTTGTTGCTTTAAGGGCATCCAACCCCCTTAAAATGGCATGGTCGGTACTTAAGGTTAAAAAGTATTTATCAAAATGTGAGTATGTTACATATGTATATTCATGGATGTATCACGCAAATTTAGTTGTAGCACTGTCTTATGTTATATCATCGGTGAAATTCCCACTTGTTTGGGGAGTACGGCACTCCTTGGATGATTATGATGGTGAAAAATTCACTACAAAGCTTGTGATTCGCTTGAGTTTGATGGTCAGCCGTATTCCTCATTACACTGCACATTGTTCAAAAAATTCTATGCAACAACACTTGGCGATTGGGTATGGTCAAGCTAGCACATCTATCTATATTCCAAACGGTTATGAGTTTAAAAAATTTAAACGTCGGAGCTTTAACCCAGATGCATTTGTTTTTGGTGCTGCTGGAAGGTTTCACGATTCAAAAGACTATCGTACTTTGTTTGAAGCAACCGCTCCTATCCTTATAAGCAATAAGGAGTACAAATTGAGGTTGGCTGGCAGGGGAATGACACCTTGCAATACAGTGGTTAATCAATATATGAAAGAATTTTTAGTCCCGAGTGAACAGGTGGAATTGCTTGGGGAAGTGTTTGATATGCCGTCATTTTATCAGTCTATTGACTTCTTTATATTATCCTCCAAAACAGAGGGGTTCCCCAATGTTCTTGCGGAAGCGTCAGGGTACGGGTGCATCTCATTTTCAACGGATGTAGGGGATGCTAAATTGATTATTGGTAGTGAACGTATTGTCGAAATTAAAAATAGTCGAGGGTTAACTTTGCTTTTAGAAGAATATATTTCAAAAGAACCGAGAGAGCTGATGCAAATTTCACAAAAGACATCAAAGACTATACAGAATACGTACGATATTAATATTATTTCCAGCAAGTTCTTTTCTTTAGGTGAGGAAAATAAATGTGTGGTATAGCTGGTATTTATAATTCATCTTTGAGTTATTCATATTCTGATGAGCAACTGATGAAAATGCTTACTTGTATTACACATAGAGGCCCAGATAGTTTCGGTGTCAAGCAAGTTGATGGTGTTAATCTTGGACATCGAAGGTTGGCTATACACGACTTAACTAGTGCTGGTCATCAACCAATGAGCAGCCACACTGGACGATTTGAGGTTGTATTTAATGGCGAAATCTATAACTTTAACGAGATTAGAGAGTTGTTACCAAACGTCATTTGGAGTGGAAGTTCTGACACAGAAGTCATGTTGGCAGCGTTTGAGTATTTTGGTGTAGAGAAGTCGTTGTGTTTGTTTAATGGTATGTTTGCTTTTGCAGTGTGGGATAGAAAGGATTCTTCTCTAATCCTAGCTCGAGACAAATTTGGTGAAAAGCCACTTTATTATTACCACGAGAATAATGTGTTTGCATTTGCTTCGGAGCTTACTTCAATTGAAGCATTAGATGATGTGAAATTGACCATTGACAGAAATGCTGTTTGTAGGCAACTGCAGTGCTCATACATACCCGCACCATTGACTATCTATAAAGAGGTAAGAAAGCTTCCCCCGGGCCATATTATGATAGTTAAGCTCGGTAAAAAAATGACAATTAGACCTTATTGGACTTTATCCTCAGAAATTAAAAAGTCAAAAGGGAATATTATCAGTAGTGAAGATGAAGCTGTCGAGTTACTTGAGCAAGAACTATTACATTCTGTGAAGCTGAGAATGGCAGCAGATGTACCGTTAGGAGCTTTCTTATCCGGTGGTATAGACTCTTCTCTTGTAGTCTCTTTAATGCAAGCGCAGTCTAGTGAACCAATAAATACTTTTTCTATTGGATTTAATGTAGACGGATATAACGAGGCTGAATTCGCCAAACAAGTTGCTGATTACCTCGGCACGAGTCACACAGAACATTACTTTGATTCGAGTGATGTTATAAATCTTGTTCCTCAAATGCCAAAAGTATTTGATGAGCCGTTTTCTGACTCCTCACAACTGCCTACATTGCTAGTGAGCAAAATGGCGAAGGAAAAGGTTACCGTTTGTTTGAGTGGTGATGGCGGAGACGAGTTATTCTCTGGTTATAAACGATATCAAGCTATCCCTGATATTTGGAGTAAAATTAGTAAGTTTCCGTGTAGAAAGGCTTTTGCTAACATTATAAAAAGTACTCCGACCCCCTTGTTGAGTAAGTTATTCTTTTTCTTATCCCCATTCGCAAACAAGTATGGAAGGAAAGGTGATGTCGGTCAGAAACTAAAAATACTAGTGAATTGGTTGCAAGCTCAAGACGTGAACGATTTGTATAACTTAAGTTTACAACATTGGAAGCATGTGAATCAGCTCGTTTTACTATCTGGCTATTCTGATGTTTGGGAGCCTGATTGCACAGACCTTGAGCATGAGATAGAAAAAATGATGTATCAAGATTCGATAGCATATTTGCCGGGAGACATTCTTACTAAGGTAGATAGAACAGCTATGTCTGTTAGCCTCGAGGGAAGAATACCGTTATTAGATCCTAACGTAGCAAGTATCGCATGGCGGCTACCGATGCACATGAAGCAGCGTGGTGACACAGGAAAGTGGGCTTTAAAACAGGTTCTTTATAAGTATGTTCCTCAGAAGATTATGGACAGGCCTAAAATGGGTTTTGGTGTTCCTATGAACGCATGGTTGAGAAATGAATTACAGCCATGGATGCGTGATGTATTAGCTTTTGACAAGCTCCAAAATCAAGAGTTGTTGAATGTAGATATTTTGGAAACATCGATTAAAAATCATGTAAGTGGTAGTGAGAATAATGCTGCACAATTATGGGATGTTTTGATGCTACAAAGTTGGTTGGATGAGAATTCGAAAAGGTCTAAAAGGCTATGACATTCAGCAACAAAGATCAATTTAAAAGGCCAGTCATTGTTTTGGGGGCATTGCCTGCATCTCTTTATAATTTTAGGGGAGAGCTTGTTAGAACCATCTCAAAAGATAACAAAGTTGTATGTATGGCATCTTTTGCAGAAAAATCTGAGCGAGCAATAATTGAATCTTTGGGGGCATCATTTATTGACTATCCCATAAAGCGGAATAGCCTAAGTGTTGGTTCAGATCTTCATACACTCTACAGTTTGATTAAAGCATTTAGATTAAACTCACCTAAATTAGTATTGGCTTATACAATTAAGCCCGTGATTTGGGGGGGGATTGCGGCTCGATTTACCAATGTTTCCAGCTTTTACGCCATGATTACTGGGCTGGGCTATGCATTTCAAGAGAAAGGGATTGTCAAAAGGGCTTTGACAGCACTTGTGAAGCAGCTTTACAGGTTTGCTCTTGGAAATGTAAAAGCGGTCATGTTTCAAAACAAAGATGACATGTCAATGTTTATAGCGCAAGGAATTGTAAATAAAAACAAGTGTTTTTTGGTTAATGGATCGGGCGTAGATCTCAAGTATTATGCTAAAAAGCCGATCCCTCAAGGAACAAGCTTTCTTCTGGTTGCTAGGTTATTAGGTGATAAGGGGATTCGGGAATACACGAAAGCGGCAGCCGTTGTTAAAAAACGTTACCCTGATTCTCAGTTTCATTTAGTTGGGCCAGAAGATTCATCGCCAGACGCTATAAATATAGAAGAAGTTCAAAGTTGGCAGCGTGCTGGCTGGATCCAATACCATGGTTCAACATCTGATGTTCGTCCTTTCCTAGAGCGATGTAGTGTTTTTGTATTACCTTCTTATCATGAAGGCATGCCTAGGACCGTTCTTGAAGCGATGGCGATTGGTCGACCCATTTTAACAACAGATGTTCCAGGATGCCGTGAAACTGTCTGTAATGGCGTAAATGGATGGCTTGTTAAAAAAGGTAGTATAGAAGAATTAGCTGAAAGAATGATTTGGTTTATTGAAAATCCAGAGCATTGGGAATCAATGGCAGAAAAAAGTCATGATTTAGCAAAGGATAAGTTTGATGTACACAAAGTGAATGCGGATATAATGAAGGTCTTGGAGTTAAATCGTGAAGAGATTGTTTGATTCTATTATTGCACTTATGGGCTTAATTATTCTCGCTCCGTTGCTGATAGCGATTGCTTTCAAAATTCGAAGCAATCTAGGTTCTCCAATACTATACAAACAGGTCAGGCCAGGGTTGAATGGAAAACCTTTTCGGATGTACAAGTTTCGAACAATGAGAGATGCCATTGATCGAAATGGAAAAATGTTACCGGACTCGGAGAGGATAACACCACTAGGTAGTAAATTGCGTAACTCTAGCTTAGATGAACTACCAGAGTTATGGAATATTTTGAAAGGAGAAATGAGCCTAGTGGGGCCACGTCCTTTATTAATGCAATATTTACCTTTGTATAACTCTGAACAAAGAAGACGACATGAAGCTATGCCTGGGATCACAGGTTGGGCTCAAATTAACGGACGGAATGCTATAAGTTGGGAGGAAAAATTCAAGTTGGACGTTTGGTATGTGGAGAATCGTACATTCTGGCTCGATATTAAAATTATTTTCTTAACCATCAAAAAGGTGTTTGTGAAAGAAGGTATTTCAGCAGATGACCATGTGACCATTGAACCATTTCGGGGTAATTCAAGTGAGTAAATGTGCAATCTTGGGTGCTAGTGGACATGGTAAAGTTATAGCAGAAATTGCTGAGCTTAATGGCTTTAACGATATTCGTTTCTTTGATGACCGTTGGCCTAAATTGTCTCATATTGAGCATTGGCATGTTATAGGAACGACAGAGCGATTATTAGAAAGTTGTTCAAGCTTTGATGCTGTGATTGTTGCTATTGGTCACAATCAGACTCGAATTGAAAAGCAGACCCTACTTTACCAAAAAGGAGCTATTTTCCCCGTTCTTATTCACCCCGCTGCGACAGTAAGTAAATATGCTCTAGTTGGCGATGGAACTGTGGTAATGGCAGGTGCCGTTGTGAACCCATTTTCGAATATAGGGTCTAGCTGTATATTAAATACTTCAGCGACAGTCGATCATGATTGTATACTGGGTGATGGAGTTCATATTAGCCCCGGCGCTAATCTTGCCGGAGGGGTTCAGATTGGCGTTGGAAGTTGGGTTGGCATAGGTGCTAGCGTGAAGGAATTAATAAACATAGGATGTAATGTGACCATAGCAGCAGGTGCTGTTGTAATACGTGATGTTCTTAATGAGCAAGTGGTTGCTGGGACTCCCGCCCAGCCACTCGATAACAAGGATTAGAAAAGTGTTAAACACCCCCTTTTCACCGTGGCCTTCGTTCTCTCAAGAAGAGGCGGATATGGTTAGCAAAGTGCTACTTTCAAATAAAGTTAATTACTGGACAGGCCAACAAGGGCGAAAGTTTGAAAAAGAATTCGCTGCCTGGGTTGGTTGTGACTATGCAATAGCTCTGGCTAACGGAACTCTGGCATTAGACGCCGCCTTAAAAGCTCTAGGGATCGGGAAAGGTGATGATGTAATTACGACGCCAAGAACTTTTTTAGCTACAGTATCCTCTATTGTTACTGTTGGAGCCAAACCTATTTTCGCAGATGTAGATATAAATAGCCAAAATATCACCGCTGAAACAATTGAAGCCGCATTAACTGAGACCACTAAAGCCGTAATAGTTGTGCACCTCGCAGGTATGCCTGCTGAGATGGATGAAATTATGGAGCTATCTGATAAGTATGGCTTCAAGGTGATAGAGGATTGCGCACAAGCTCATGGGGCTAAATATAAAGGACGAAGCGTTGGAACTATTGGTCACATAGGCGCTTGGTCTTTTTGCCAAGACAAAATCATGACGACTGGTGGTGAGGGTGGCATGGTAACGACGAACGATAAAAGCTTATGGTCTTCAATGTGGTCATATAAAGATCATGGTAAAAGTTTTGATGCTATTTATAATCGAGAGCATCCTCCGGGCTTTCGATGGGTCCACGAAAGTTTTGGTACTAATTGGCGCATGACAGAAATGCAAGCCGCGATAGGCTGTATTCAATTGCAGCGAATGCCGGAATGGACAGCGATGCGCCAGAAAAATGCTTCAACCATAGATGCAGCAATCGCAGAGTTACCAATCGCTCGTAGTGTAAGAGTCCCCGACTACATCGAGCATGCAGAGTACAAACATTATATATTTATCCGGCCAGAGTACCTCAAATCTGGGTGGACACGAGATAAGGTCATAGAGGCAATTGTTGAGAAAGGTGTCCCTGCATACCAAGGTAGCTGCTCGGAAGTTTATAAAGAGAAGGCTTTTGACGGAACGGACTTTCGACCTCGAGAACCTTTAAAAAATGCATTGCTCTTAGGTGAAACGAGCATTATGTTCCTTGTTCATCCTACACTGACTCAGGACGAAGTATACGTAATGGCTGAGGTAATTAGGAAGGTTCTTATCGAGGTGCAAGCTTAGTAGCTGTAATCAACATCTTAATACACGTATGATTCTAAGGATTGCATTTTATTAGAGAGTGGTATGGATAGACTTAACTATATATGGAACTTGCCAAGGCTTTATAAGCGACTGATTAGTGTGTTAGTAGATTCAGTATTTATTGTGGGGTCGTTCTACATAGCCTATTGGACACGCATAGGATCAGTTACCGCTATTGATAGTATTTCTGTAAAGTATATTATTTTTGGCACTCTAATTATTACCGTTATTGCATTTACACAACTTGGTTTATACCGAGCGGTTCTGCGATACCTTACATTTCATGCCTTAGCAGTGATTAGTGTCGGCACCATAATATCCGCCTTGTCTGTTGCTGTATTAGCTTTCTATTTTGACGCCCCTGTTCCACGTTCAGTTCCGATAATTTATGGTGCATTTCTATGTCTCATGTGTGGAGGCTCTCGGCTAGTCGTGAGAGTTTTAGTTACTCAGGCCAACAGTAAAGGAAGCAAACGTGTACTAATTTATGGCGCTGGATCTGCTGGACGTCAATTGGCGTTGGCTATGAAAAACTCTGAGACTCATAAAGTTGTCGGTTTCATTGACCAAGATAAAACTCTTGAAAATACAATGATTCTAGGTCTTAATGTTTGTGATATTGATAAAGTTACTTATTTTATCCGTAAACATAACGTTAGCCAGATTCTTCTTGCTATGCCCAGTGCTTCTAGGGCTCGCAGGCGAGAGATTCTCGACTCCTTAGTGCCTTTGTCAGCAGAAGTACTGACTGTTCCCAATATGCAAGATATCGTAGAAGGTAAGGCTAAAATTGATGAACTAAAAGATGTAGACATCGAAGATTTGTTAGGTCGAGATTCTGTGGCCCCACAGCAAGCTTTAATTGAAGCGAATATAAAGGGCAAGGTCGTAATGGTTACTGGAGCTGGCGGCTCAATCGGTTCAGAGCTTTGTAGACAGATAATTTTTCAGCAGCCCAAGGCTCTCGTTTTATTTGAACTATCTGAGTTTGCTCTATACCAGATAGACAGAGAGCTTAAAGGATTACTAGTTAACCATGATATAGATATACAAATAATCCCTCTACTCGGTTCTGTTCAGGCTGTTAATCGACTGAGTACAGTGATGAAAAGCTTCTGTGTTAACACTGTATATCACGCTGCAGCATACAAGCACGTTCCCTTGGTGGAATATAATGTGGTCGAAGGGGTACGCAATAATGTTTTTGGGACGCACTATACTGCTAAGGCCGCGATTGAGTCCGGTGTTGAATCATTTGTCTTAATTTCAACGGATAAGGCGGTCAGACCTACCAATATCATGGGAGCGACCAAGAGAATGGCGGAACTGGGTTTGCAAGCTTTAGCTGAGCAAGAGGGTAATAAAGAAAATGGCACTCGCTTCTGTATGGTTCGTTTTGGTAATGTTTTGGGCTCATCTGGCTCAGTGATCCCTTTATTTAAAAAGCAAATTGTATGCGGTGGGCCTGTGACAGTCACTCACCCGGAAATTATTCGCTACTTTATGACCATTCCTGAAGCTGCGCAGTTAGTTATTCAAGCTGGTGCCATGGGTAAAGGGGGAGATGTTTTTGTGCTTGATATGGGAGAGCCAGTAAAAATAGCAGATTTAGCGGTAAACTTAATTCAGCTGTCGGGGCTAGAGCTTAAAGATGAATCCAATCCATACGGAGACATAGAAATTCAATTTTCTGGCCTTCGTCCAGGAGAGAAACTTTTTGAGGAACTTCTGATTGGGGATAATGTATCCCAGACCGATCACCCAAGCATTATGACAGCAAATGAAAGCTATTTATCGATAGATAAGTACGATGAGTTGCTCGAATCACTGGATAATGCGTGCCATAATTTTGAGCATGAGAAAATTAGGGATTTGTTAGTTGAAGCTCCAACGGATTTTAACCCGAATGATGGAATTGAGGATTTAGTATGGAAAAAAATATTCGGCAAGAAAATATGATATTAGGGAAACCAACCAAGATGCTGGAGCGTGTATTGCGTTTAGGTATGTTTGTCGTGTGTTCTTCCATTATTGTTTATTATAGTAGCGGTGTTTTTTTGGTGAGTTTAGAACAGATGAAGTCTACTTTATGAATTCATCATGGAACATAATGCTCGGTTTAAACTCTCCCATTGGTATTTATATTCCAGGCTTTTACCCTTACCTTCTATCTGAAGGTCTTATTGCGTTTAACTCAAATATTGACTTCTTTTTATATGTAAGGCTGGTGAACTTATGTATAGCACTATTTTTACTATTGTACTTTTCTAACGTATTACTAGGTATATTTAGTCAAGGCTTGGGGAAAGTAGCATCTATAATACCTTCATTTCTCATATCTTTATTCTTATTAACTTATATGATTGCAATGAGGGCGTTTGAAGTGCGGCCTGAAGCGTTAGGTAGTCTCTCAATAGCTTTGAGCTTTTGTTATCTTTTATACTCGCACAGAGGCACAAATCGGCATACTTTATATTTCTTAATATCTTCGCTTTTCTCTATTCTTGCTGTACAGCTTTCGACTCGCTATGTTATTCCTATTGCATTTGTTTGGCTGGCTTCTCTCGTTTTTTTTATGAAAGAAAGAAACCTCAATTTAAAGGGTGGCATTGTAATTATATCATTAATGATATTGTTGTCAATTTCTTTATTTATGCAGGCTCATAACCTTCAAGATTTAGTTGTTGGTTTAAACAGGGCAGGCGAGATAAATTCTCTTCGAACTGGTTATACGATTTACGAAAAATTTCTAGTGCTTGGCTTTGGAAAGTTTCCAGTGCTTCGACAATCGGTCTTTTACCCAGATCTTCTTCGTATCGTTTTATTCGCTTCATTTTTTATCTTAGCAATATTTTCTGTATGGTTTTTAAAAGATAGATCAAAGAAATTAATAATAATATTGTTAACTTTTTCTAATTTATCTGTCGTTCTATTTCTGGTTTTTTTTGACTTTATGCCTTACAATTATGCGGTAATTCATGAGGTTTTATTTATTTTCTTAAGCTCTGTCTATATTATCTCTGCACTTATCAATCAGTCGAAAGGTCTGGGTAATATATGTAGGATTGGTATGTTTTCCTTAGCGGCCTATCTTTTTATTCCGTCCCTGTTGGTAATTGATATCAACCAGCCTAGATTAGACAATTTTATTCATTCTAGCTCAGATCTAAACATTATTGACATAAATAACAAAAATAAAGGTGAAATCGCGGAACTGAGATCTAAAGTTGGTGTTAACTCTAGTGCAATATATCAGCTGAATGTAATGAAGAAATTTTGTAGCCTATATGAAAATGCATTTGTTTTTTCAAGTGGGTATTTTATCCACCCTGTGTGTATTGCTGATGAAAAATCCTATCCTGTCTCAATAGGAAAGGAAAATTATAACGATGCAGTATCAAAAATAATCTCTTTAAATAATGTTGTTTTTCAAAGTGAAAAATATATTGTTTATGAAAAATCTGACTAAACTGTATTTTTATAATTGGATAGGGTTAGGCTAATACATTTGGTTTTAGAAAGCTGTAATAGAAAGCTTTTTATTACCTATGATCACGGGTTTACTGATCCACTTAGCTCTATCTATACCTTTGCTTTATAATGTATTTATAGATAAAGCTATAAGAAAAACCAATAAAGCCGATTAGCTAACTTTTGAAAGATAGGGTTATGGAATAAGCTGAAATGCTATTTATGATGCTCCTATCTTTCAGCCGTGTGCAAAAATCAACTAAGGGGTCTAATTAATGCAAATAGTATATGGTTAGTTTATCGTGGGGAGACCAGAAAATGTAAGTTAACGCAGGTGGCTATGAGGTTGGAGAAAACTGCTCTACATCGATGTTATTACTCGACTTCTCTCATATTAGTACGTAATTTTCAGTATAATCAATAGCGATTTTTTTATGAAACTATTAGTAACAGGTGGGGCTGGTTTTATTGGGTCTTCATTAATTAAATACATAATTAAAAATACGAATGATACTGTTCTGAACATAGACAAATTAACCTATGCTGCAAATCTTAAAGCTCTTGATGAAATAGATTGCTGTTCCAGATATAGTTTTTTACAGATAGATATTTGTGACCAAGCTAGCTTGCAGACTATATTCGAAGGCTTTAAGCCGGACATCGTCATGCATCTTGCAGCAGAGTCTCATGTGGATAATTCTATTAGTGATTCAAGCTGTTTTATTGATACAAATACAATTGGCACGTATAACCTATTGGAAGCGGCGCGATCTTACTGGGTGAATTTAGATAAAGAAAGTCAAAACCACTTTCGTTTTTTACATGTATCTACCGATGAAGTGTATGGTGATTTAGACAAAGGTAGTGCTCCTTTCACTGAAACTACTCCATATTCCCCAAGTAGTCCATATTCTGCCTCAAAGGCCGCAAGTGACCATTTAGTTAGAGCATGGCATCGAACCTATGGTTTGCCAACGTTAGTTACCAATTGTTCAAATAACTATAGCCCATTCCAACATTGCGAAAAATTAATTCCTAGAATGATTTTCAATGCATTGAAAGGAGATTCACTACCTGTTTATGGAGATGGCAAACAAATTCGGGATTGGTTGCACGTGCATGATCATGTCAGGGCTTTGTATCTTGTTGGAAGAAAAGGTAAAGTGGGGGAAACGTACAACATTGGTGGCTTAAATGAATGGGCTAACATTGATGTGGTACGTGTGATATGTGACACATTAGATGTGATGCTACCCAATGATAAACCCCAAAATATCAATAGTTTTTCTGAACTTATTACATTTGTAAATGACCGTCCTGGACATGATTCTCGATACGCTATTGATGCAAATAAGATTTGTAGAGATTTGGGATGGAAACCGAATGAAACTTTTGAATCAGGTATAAGAAAAACAATAAGGTGGTACGTGGATTATTTTCATACTAAGGAAGGTAAAAGTTCATGAAAGGCATAGTCTTAGCTGGGGGATCAGGTACTCGACTCTACCCGATTACTTTGGGCACTTCAAAGCAGCTATTACCAGTCTATGATAAGCCGATGATATATTACCCTATTTCGGTGTTAATGCTCGCTGGTATACAAGATATTCTTATGATCACTACGCCAGAAGATCAAGGTAGTTTTCGCCGGCTCTTAGGTAATGGTTCTCAGTTTGGCATCAAGATAACGTACGCAGTACAACCAAAACCTGAGGGTTTAGCTCAAGCCTTGATTATTGGCGAAGAATTTATTGGGGATGATAGTGTTTGCCTCGTTTTGGGAGATAACATTTTTTGGGGACAAGGTTTTTCCCCCTTGCTGATTGATGCTGTAAATCAAGAGCAAGGTGCTACTGTGTTTGGCTATAAGGTTCATGATCCGGAACGTTTTGGCGTTATAGAGTTTGATCAAGACCTAAATGTTGTTTCGATAGAAGAAAAGCCTCTGAAGGCAAAGTCTGATTTTGCTGTAACTGGTCTATACATATATGATAACCGAGTGGTTGATATAGCAAAAACAGTGTGCCCCTCTCCTCGCGGAGAGATGGAGATAACATCCATTAATCAAGAGTACTTACGTCGTGGACAACTCAATGTTAAGTTACTAGGCTGGGGTTTTGCCTGGTTAGATACAGGAACGTATCATAGCCTGCTAGAGGCTAGTCAGTTTGTTGCTACTATAGAAAAAAGACAAGGCTTTAAGATTGCTTGTTTGGAAGAGATCGCTCTCAGTAAGGGTTGGCTTAATCCTAGTGATATAAAATTAAACACTTCAATTACAGATAAAACTTCTTATGGTCGATATATACTCGACTTACTTGAGGAATATACTTCATGAGTAAGAAGGTAGCGATATCACAATCTAATTATATTCCCTGGAAAGGATACTTTGACTTAATTGCTTCGGTGGATGAGTTTGTTTTGTACGATGATATGCAATATACAAGACGTGATTGGAGAAACAGAAATAAAATCCAGACACCTTCTGGTCTGTCATGGTTAACTATTCCTGTTGATGTTAAAGGTAAGTACTTACAAACAATTTATGAAACTAGAGTGTCTAATAACCTATGGAAGCGTAAGCACTGGAAATCAATATGCCAAAGCTACTCCAAGAGTAAGTATTTTTCAAAGTATAATCACATTTTCGAAGAATTATATCATAGAGATGACTTTGAAATGTTATCTCAAATAAATGAGTCTTTTATCCGTGCCATTTGTTCCATACTCAATATTAATACAAAGATTGTTCAGTCGAAGGAATTTTCACTTCGAGATGGAAAGTCGCAAAGATTACTTGGCATATGTGCAGATTTAAATGCATCTGAGTATGTGAGTGGTCCTGCAGCAAAAGGCTATTTAGATGAGTCTATATTTATCGACAATAATATAAAAGTAAGCTGGATGGACTACAGTGATTATCCTGAATATTCGCAAAAGTACTCTCCATTCGAACACGGTGTTTCAATTCTAGATTTGATCTTTAATGAAGGAGAAAATGCCGGTAAATATATGAAATATATTAATAAGAGTAGGTAATTATGAGTGATGTGAACTATGGATTCCAAAAGCATTTAAGTGAGGATTTTCCCTCGCAAATTATTATAGATGCTACTCAATTTTGCAACTTAGCATGCATACATTGCCCGCATTCTAATTTTATTAAGACAGACGCATATAGCGGGGCGCATTTAGATGCTAATCTTCATAAAAAACTTATTCATGAAGTAGCAACTGATGGGCTTGGTATATGTCAGTACTTGCGTTATACCGCCAATGGTGAAACATTGATGCATCCAAAATTCATCGAAATGATAGAGTATGCTGGTAAGTACTGTAAAACAAAGATTAATGTTACGACTAATGGTGTGCTGCTGAAAGGGAAGAAAGTAAAACAATTATTAGATGCAGGGGTGGATGTTTTTGATATTAGTCTTGATGCTTACAAAGATGAAACCTACGCCAAAATAAGGGTAAAAGGAAATTTAGTTAAAGTCCGAGAAAATGTATTGAACCTTATAAGGCTCATAAAAGAGGGAAAATATAAGACTAAGTTAGTGGTTAGCTTTGTTGAACAACCCTTAAATACTGATGAGACAGACCTTTTTGAAGACTTTTGGAATAAAGCTGGGGCAGATTATGTGGTAGTCAGAAGGCTACACTCTGCAGCTGGCGCGAAAGATAATATAAAATCAAAAATTGACGATGCAATTAGGGAGGTGGAGCGTAAGCCATGTTTATACCCATGGGAGCGACTGACCCTAACTCCTGAAGGGCATTTGTCCTATTGCCCTACCGATTGGAAAAATAAATCTCATTTTGTGTCATTTTTAAACACTTCGATAAAAGAAGCATGGCAGTCAGAGTTTATGACTAACTTGCGGAATGCCCACTTAAACAATAATTTTAGCAGTCATGAATTTTGTGGAAATTGTCCGGATTGGTCTCATACAAGATGGCCCGAAGAAGGTAGGGGATATTCAAATTTAATGCAAGAAATAGTGCCTACGGATTTAATAGATTAGTATGAAAACTTTTACAATTGTGGTACCTGTATACCAGAATGCTCAAAATTTGGAAGTTACAATTCCACGACTACTTAAGCTGACAGATAGTATTCTTACTAAGCTTAATATAAAAACCAAACTAATGTTTGTTGATGATGGCTCAACTGATAGTTCGTATGAGATATTGCGTAGATTTTGCACTCAGTATAAAGAACAAATTGAAGTTCTTAAGCTGTCAAGAAACTTTGGCCAAACTCCCGCGATTCAAGCTGGTCTTGCACATTCAAAAAGTGATTGTACAGGTATCATATCAGCTGATTTGCAAGACCCACCAGAAATTTTTATTGAAATGCTAACCAACTGGTTGGAGGGTGAAAAATATATTATTGCAGAAAGAGTGGATAGGGTGGAAAATTTCACTCACAGATTCATTTCTAGCCTTTACTGGCGAATGGTTGCCAAGTATAGCATGCGTGGCTTTCCAAGAGGTGGGTACGACTTTTGTTTGGTCGATAAACAGTTAGCTAGTTTAGTTAGCCATACTCAAGAAAAAAATACTTCTATTTTCCCACTTCTTTTTTGGTTTGGGTTTGAACCAAAAGTGCTCTCTTATCAAAGACAGCTTAGAGATAGAGGAACTTCAACGTGGACATTTGTAAAAAAAGTTAGAATAACGATAGATACACTTATCGGCTTTACATATCTTCCAACTAGAATGATATCTTTTAGTGCAATTAGCACCTCTTTTTTAGCTCTTTTGTATACGTTTTATGTGTTAGGTTTTTGGTTACTAGGGGATGGTAGTGCGCCAGATGGTTGGACGTCAATTGCATTGCTTATACTAATCATTGGTGGTGTTGTTTTATTTGGCCTGGGAGTTATTTGTGAGTATTTGCTAAGAATTTTAGATGAGGTTAGAAGTAGGCCAAATTTTATTGTTGAGTCTCACTTAAACCATAAGGGAAATATAAATGAGGCTTGATTTTTCTGATGGAGATATATATATAGTAGGAACTGTATTATTTACTGTAATAAGTCAATTGATAATAAAGTGGAGAATGTCATCTGTTTTTAATAATATTCCTAACTTGATATCAGATAGGGTTTTATTTTTCCTTAAGGTTTTTTCAGATCCTTTCATAATTATCTCTTTGGCTTCTATATTTTGCAGCGGTATTTTTTGGATGATCGCAATGACAAAGTTTGAGTTAAGTAGTGCTTACCCTATTGTTGTGGCTGGACTCATGCTTACTACAAGCTTTATCTCCATCATACTTTTTGGAGAAGATGTTAATTTGTGCAAGATTTTAGGCATACTCGTATCATTGTTGGGTATATTGATTCTTTATATGGGGCAAAAATGAAAACAGATAGCGACGGGATTCATATCTATCATGAAGATATATGCAAATCACACCAAGATTTTGATTCTAAGCACTTAGATAATCTTTATAGCGCTGAAAATCGTCTTTTCTGGTCAATTGCACGCAAAGAGTACATCTTGGGAAGATTCAATACATATGTTCCTAGGAGTAGTGACGTTATTGAAATAGGAGCAGGTACAGGGAATGTCTCAAGAATGTTACTATCTGAGGGGTTCTCTAATATATCTGTTGGCGAAATGCATCTAAATGGCCTTAAGTATGCAAAAACATATGGGATAGAAAACTGCTATCAATTTGATTTACTTAGATCTCCATTTTCTTCTAGATTCGATACAGTTTGTATGTTTGATGTGCTTGAACATATCGAAAATGATAATTTAGCTTTGCGGAATTGTCACAAAATGCTTAGAGCTGGGGGGTGTGTCATTATCACGGTACCATCTCATATGCTGTTATGGAACCGTTCAGATCGTGTGGTAGGACATAAACGAAGATATTCTAAAAGTGAGCTTAAGGATAAAATGTTAGCTGCTGGGTTTGAAATAGTTGAAATTAATTACTTCTTTATATTGTTGACTCCCTTTTTGCTATTACGGAAGCTACTTGATTTGGATGACGGAAGTGAAGTTCGCAACGATGAGAAATTTAAACACATGCATCTAAACAAGTTTTTGAATAAAGTCCTTCTCGGTATTTCTAGGTTAGAACATTGACTAGAACGAGTGCTTCCTAATCTTTTTGGAGGAAGTTTGTTTGTTATAGGCCGTAAAAAATGATTCCTTTTTCAAAACCCACTATTACAGGTAAAGAGCATCAATATATAGAAGATGCCATTAAGTCAGGCCTATTATATGGAGATGGGCCTTTTACAAAAAATGTACAGATTGGTTTGAAGAAAGACTCAGCAGCCCAAAGGTTTTACTTACTCCCAGCTGCACATCTGCACTAGAAATGGCGGCCATTTTAATTGATATCCAGCCGGGTGATGAAGTCATCATGCCAAGTTATACCTTTGTTTCGACTGCAAACGCATTTGTTTTACGTGGTGCAAAAATTGTGTTTGTCGATATTCGTCCAGATACAATGAACATTGACGAATCTCTTATTGAGGATGCGATAACGTCGAAAACTAGAGCAATTGTCCCTGTTCACTATGCTGGTGTTGCCTGTGAAATGGACGTAATTATGGACATAGCTCAGCAACACGGATTGTACGTGATTGAGGACGCTGCACAAGGGATGATGGCATTATATAAAGGTAAGTCGTTAGGTACTATTGGACATATAGGTACCTATAGCTTTCATGCAACAAAGAACTATACATCGGGTGGTGAGGGAGGTTTATTATTAATTAATGATAAGAGGTTTATAGAGCGCGCAGAAATGATTAGAGAAAAAGGCACTAATCGTACTCAGTTTCTCAATGGTACAATAGACAAATATACTTGGGTTGATATTGGTGGTAGTCACTTGCCCTCCGAACTTCAAGCTGCATATTTGTTCGCTCAGTTAGAGGCAGCAGTAGAGGTTAACCATACGCGCCTAGAGCTTTGGGAACTGTATTATAATCAATTGAAGTCATTGGAGTATTTAAACTTTATTGGTCTTCCTAAGATTCCTGATGAAGTTTCTCATAACGCTCATATCTTTTTTGTGAAAGTGAAAGAGCCCAGTATGCGAGATCGCTTAATTGCATACTTGAGAGAAAACCTAATACAAGCCACGACGCATTATGTCCCCCTGCACTCATCACCATTTGGGAAAATCAGCTCTATTGTTCATAATGATTGCAAATCAACCGACTATGAAAGCCGGGTTATTGTGAGATTACCTATTTACCATGGGCTATCTCAGGAGGATGTACTCAGGGTTTGTTCAGTACTTAAGAAATTCTTTGCTTTCTAAAGCATATATAATTTGCTCTTTAATGCTGTGATATCCCCAAATTCATAAGTCTTTCCATAGGGGTAGTCTAGAAGCTTATATCAAGCTTGTTCACAAAATCTGCTTCAATACTCTATCCGCCTTAACTCGAGTAATTTGGCGGATCAGCTTTTGCGCGGCTTCTGGGTAATCCTCAGCTTTCTCTAACTGTCTGTAGGTACAAATGAGTTGAGTATGCTGCAGGATGTTTTCTACTTCTTTTTCAAATTGTGTTTCTAGATGTTGGTGCTTATCTTGGATGAGAATGGCATTTTCTAAATCCAAACTCCAAGCTCTTGGATTTAAGTTACTGCCAGTGATCAGCATATAGCGTTTATCAACCCAAACTCCTTTGAGGTGAAAGCTGTTATTGTCGTGTTTCCACAAATGGATAGAGAGTTTACGACTTGCAATGTGCGCTTCGTTGGCTTTGGCAAATAGGCGCAAATTTCGCTCATACAGGTAAGGTAGCCCGCCAATTGTTTTGAATTCTTCCTCGGGGGAGATGTAAAAGTCATTCGCCGTCTTATCACCCACCACTATGGTTACTTTTACTCCGCGTCTAATCGCTTTTTTTACTTCTCTGGCAACGCTGCGAGGAAAATTAAAATAGGGAGTACAGATGAAGATCTCTTCTTTTGCTTGCGCGAGTAGTTGATTAACCGTTTGGTTAAGTTTGTTGCGCTTTTTACCCACGCCCACAAGAGGTGTGAGTGCAACTTGGTCTTGAGAAATAGTTTGTGGTTCGTATTGATAGCTGGCTTTTGCCAGTGAAGCTCTTAACTGCCGGATCTGAGTTCTGATTTGCTTGGTGTTAGGTTGGCTTGGAGAAGAAAGGTCATGAACCGCTGGATGTTCGATCATTTCTGTTTCAATAAAGCGGACCATGCTATCGGCAAGAGATTTATTATTCAGTACCTGATAGCGGTCAAAGCGGTAGCGTTCATTATAATTAAGGTAGATGTTATTGAGACTTGCGCCGCTGTAGATTACTTGATCATCAATAACAAAACCTTTTAGATGCAATACACCAAATACTTCTCGGCCTCTGACTGGAACGCCAAAGATAGGGATTTGATGAGTGTATTGCATGGCGAAATTCTTATACATAGTAGCATTGGTTTCACCAGGCTCTGCACCAATCAAGCCTCTTTGTGCTCTGTGCCAGTCAACACACACTTTGATGTCGAGCCCAGGGTTGTTTTGTTTTGCTTGGTATAGCTCGGTTAAGATCTCTCTTCCTGCTTCATCATCTTCTAGGTAAAGAGCGACGAGGTATATTCTTTTACTTGCCTGACGAATCGCTTCAATTAAGCGAATTCGAAAGTCTTTGGCTGTAAACAGTGTTTCTAACTGTGTTGGGTCTTGGGCCAAAGTAGGAAGTTGGTCGAATAAGTTCCTGCGAGTCATCATGTTGGACTAAATGCCTTTACTGAAAATGGACAAGGATAGTAGCAAAATGTGTTAGTGGTTCCTAGCGGTCAGCTCTTAGTTCTCGCTGCACAATTGTAAAACTTGTTCTACCGGTGAGGACGTAAGCTAATTTCACCACCAATGAAGGTTTCAATCCCACATTCGGTTTCAAGAAGCACTGCGCCTTGTTCATTTATACCGCGTGATATACCAGTGATTTCTCTTTGTCCCATGATGAGCTTGACCGGGCGGTGAATAAAATTGTCTAAGCGATTCCATCTATCAACGAAGCCTTGCATGCCTTGTTGCTCGTAGTCTAATAACGCCCGATTTAACGTTTGAATCATGGTTATTGCAAGTTGATTGCGGTCAATATCTTTATGACCTGCGACCTCAGATAAACTTGCCCAAGGTTGGGTGATTCCCTCTGTTTGCTCTGTCATCATAAGATTAAGACCCATGCCTATAATAAGATTGGCCGCGCCTCCTGCCTGCCCAGACATTTCGACCAAAATACCTGCCAATTTGCGATCCTGGTAGTACAGATCGTTTGGCCACTTTAGCTTCACCTCTTTGAGATTAAGCTGTTCTAAAGCTTCAACTATCGCAACACCAACAACCAAGCTTAATCCCATTGCCGCCGCCATACCGGCATCGAGTCGCCAGTACATAGATAGATATAAGTTAGTCCCAAAAGGAGAAATCCATTCTCTGCCTCTTCGGCCGCGGCCTTTTAGTTGATACTCAGATAAACACACAGAACCTGAGTCCAATCTATTGATATTATCAAGTAAGTACTGGTTGGTAGAGTCAATAATGGGTATAAGCTCTACATGGTTGTTTGTTTGGGCTTGTATGATATCTTGATTAAGCAGTTGCATGGTATTGGCTAATTGATAGCCCTTACCTTGGACTCGAAAAATATCGACCCCCCATGCCTGTATGCCCTTGATATGTTTGCTGATAGCGGCTCTTGATATGCCAAATTTCTCGCCAAGGTCTTCACCGGAATGAAATCCTCCTTGAGATAATGACTTTAATATCGAAAGTTTAATAGAATGCTCTTTCATTATAATGTCTCTATCAAGTTAGCTAAATTTGTTTCTGTGTGAGAGCCAATAAAGCGCACTTCATGCTCTAGTTGAATTTGGAATTTTTTAAACACTTCGCAATAAACCTTAGCGGCAAGTTTTACCACATCATCACTGCTAGCTTTGCCTTTATTAACCAGAACAAGCGCTTGTTTTTTATGGACCTCAGCACCTCCAACAGTAACACCTTTGAGTTGGCATTGATCGATTAACCACCCAGCTGCAATTTTTACCCCTTGTGGAGTGGAGTAGGCGACTATGTTTGGGTATTTTTGTTGAAGCTTTATAAAGTGTTGCTGAGAAATAATGGGATTTTTAAAAAAGCTTCCAGCGTTGCCAAGCTTTGCAGGGTCGGGAAGCTTTTCACTGCGAACTTGGCACACTCGTTCAAAGACTTGCTTCGCGGTGAGCTCATTGTTATCTAAGGTTTGAAGAGGACCGTATCCAGTATTGGGCTGCCAATTTTTAGCGAGCTTAATGCCTATCGCTACTATTACGACTTGCTGGTGGAGATCATGTTTAAACACTGAATCTCTATAACCAAACTGGCACTGCTTTGCGCTAAGCCTTTTAACCTCGAAATTTTTCAAGCACAAAACATCGACGTATTCACATAAATCTTTAAATTCAACACCATAAGCGCCGATATTTTGAATGGGCGCAGTGCCAGCACAGCCAGGAATGAGCGCAAGATTTTCTAATCCCAAGTAGCCTTGTTCGATAGTCCATTTGACCAAGTCTGGCCAGTTTTCACCACCTGCTATGTGTAAATGCCACGAGTCAGTAGTTTCGGTAACCGTTTTCCCAAGTAATTGGTTGATTAGCACAACGCCTTGGTATGGCCGAGTAAAAAGCACATTACTGCCTTTGCCAAGCATTAATTTGGGTAAGTTTAACCATTTTGGGTTCTGGTAGACGTCTTTAATATGGTCAACGGTTTTCACTTCCACTAAGTATTGACAGGTTTGTTCTATCGAGAATGTATGAAAACCGCTAAGGTCAGCATTGGCTAAAATTTGCATTGGATTTATCGAGTAATCTAAACTGCCTTCATTCTACCCCAATTTGCAGTTTGGTGATAATGAGTCCTATCCAGATAGAAGTGTTAGATCCTATAAAGCTCCCACTAGTATCTCGTTTATATAAGACTTACTACCCTTCAGGGAAAGCAAAAAAAGATGAACTGATACTAGTTGGTTACTTTGAAAACCAACTTACCTCGGTAGTGAGGTTGAGAAGCGTCGATCAGTACCGCTTGCTAACAGGGATGATGGTGATCCCTGAATATAGAGACAAGGGGTTTGGGCACCAGATGATGAGCTACTGTGAGGAGCGGGTGTTAACTAATCAAGATTTCTGCTTTGCGTACCAGCACCTAGAGTCGTTTTACAGTCAACATGGTTTCAGAATACTTGAGATACAACAACTGCCTAATTCTTTGAAGAATCTTTTTGAGCGATATAGCAGGACTAAAAAACTTGTCCCAATGCAGTATACGTCTCATTCGTCAAACTAGAAGAGCGAATCGTTTGATATAGTAGAGATTTCAAGCATAATGTTTATGCTTGAAGTTTAGTAACGGCCAAGTAGCTCATGTCTGTCATAATGGAGGCTTCCCCCCCCTATTTAAGTAGCGGTGAGCCTTTGTTGGGTGCCCTATTTCTGTAGTTGGAGGTTGGATATTTAAGAGAGTTTTGGGTGCACTATGCACCTATAGAACACTATTTAATATTACAATTGGAATGCAATTAATGTTTTAGTTAATTAAATGTAGAGGGTTACTGGTGAGAAATCAAAAATATGCTTCAGTTGCTCAGCAGCAATATATAGATCAATTTCCTGCTTCGTTTCGAAGTAATGATGACGTAGACTTGAGAGAGCTATTGAAAGCACTTTGGAGTGGCAAATGGATAATCATTGTCGTGACCTTGGCGTTTTTGATAGGCGCTACCATGTTCATACTCAAACAGCCAAAGATATACCAGTCTCAATCTTTATTTATTGTTGAGGATAGTTTCTACGGCTCCAACAACTTGAATGAAAGAATTTTTCGACCTCAGTTCTTTAGTGGTAGCGAACTTAAAAATCTTCTTCTATCAGACATTGGTGAGAGTGCATTGAAACTTCAAGACGTAACCTTATCGTATAAATCAGCAAATGAAATCATTTTAATATCTAACACTTCTGAGGATCCCCAAGCTGCGTTTGATAGTGTGACTTTGTTTTCGAATACTTTGAATCGGGTGCTGAAAATAAATGAACTGGATAAGGTAAAGATATCGATTAAAGCGCTTGCTAGCCAAAGTAAAAATGTGCCGGAGAAGACTAAAGATTATCTAGACGAATTGTTAGCACAGCTGCTTTTCAAAAAAGCATTATTAGAAGTTCCGGATTCAAAACTAGTGAGGCAAATAAGTGAGCCATCTATACCAACCTCACATATCAAGCCTAAACGTACGTTAATTGTCGTCTTAGCTACGCTATTTGGTGTTATGTTGGGTGTTGCTATTGCTTTGGTTCGCTTCTTCTATTTTCGTTGTGAAGACGATTAATTTGAATATGCTGTGATGAAAAGATGGCGACAACAATAGCCGCCATCTTTTGGGTTAGTTACTCATTGGTCTTTGGAACCAAGGTGAGCGGGCGTCTGTTTCGTCAAATAGGCTATGCTTCTTGCGTAGCATCTGACCGCCATCTCTGGTGAGAGGCTCCCAGCTTATTACCGCGCGATTGGTACTTGGCTTAACCGTGAGTATGTCGAATGGAATAGAGAGATAAAAACCTTTGTTGTAACTACCTTCACCATACTCGTCGGCGGTTAGATCTGTTTTTGTTGCATAAACACCAACTATGATCCCAGTATCGAATTGCTTTGACACATCAACTCTCGCACCTACGTCACCTCCCAAGAATTTACCTGCGCTGACTTTAATCAAAGTACTATCAAGGAATGACCAGGTCGGCATATAGTAGCCAGTCACATGCCCTGTAGTTCCACGGCTCAAGACATAGGCTTGGCAAGAAGGAATTCGAGCGTCACATTTTGCTTCATCATAAAAGAAATAGTCATCTTGATATACGCCGAACCAAGAATCAGGGTCCCTTTGACTAACGACATTAAAGTCTACTCCAAGTGCCCAGTTGGTGTTGAGAGGGCGGTAGAGAACTTCACTACCCACACCAGCAAACATCATTTCTAGATAGCCGCCATACATTTGGGTGTAAACTTCTTCCATTGGCTGTTCAAACCAAGTTAGCTGGAGGTTTTGTAGTCTTACTGGATTATCATCGACATAGGCACGGAACATGGTTCTAACCCTAGGTGTCGAGTAGTTTCTAACGTGAGGAGAGTTTTCGACGTAGTTAAACTTATCGTAGTTATCAACAAGATTGAAATACAAGGAGCCGCCTAATTCCAAATTGTCAGTGAGCCAGTAGTTGGACTTAGCGCTTAATCCTATGCTGTATAGATAAAACGACTCAGGTCCACCAATGCTTTGCTGCAATACTGGGTCGATACCATAATCCCAATTGTTTTTACTGGTAGCCACTCTTACTTTTGAAGACTGCTCAGGTTCTGAATATGACAGACTGTCTGCTATCTTGGCATCTGGGGATTGGTAGTTAGATGCATCAACAAAGACTTTCCTATCAACGCTTGTTTGAGTTAGATCCATGCCGTTCTTTTGCTCAACAATTTGGATGACTTGAATCGATTCATTAGCATGGTGAGTCAGTATGGTGGCCGCTCTATCAACCGCTTGCTCTCTATCTCTGTATTTGACTTGCTCACCTTTAAGTGTAATCACGTCTTTATCTACAGAAATGGAGTTGTTGTTATAGCCAGCATTTTTCTCGATCTGCTCCGCTACTTGCTGCCAATCTGTGTCGTCCACTGTTGGTCTCAATTGGCCTTGAGGGTAGATCTTATCTTCATCTCGCCAGTTTGGCTTAATGTCATTAAAGTTAGCGTATAAATTTAGACCAAACACTACCGTGTTTCCACGCTGATAGCTTAGCTTGGCATCTCCCCAGTCTCCCAGTCGATAGTTCATGCCGAAGTTCCATGGCGTGCTTTGCACCATGGGTTTAGACGCATTTCGTGTGTTGGGAAAATCTTCAGAGTAGTCGTTACCTTCATATTCGACTTTAAGACGCAGTGGCTCATAAGGTGTTTGATATTCTACGCCGCCAAATAGAGCAGATGGCCCTTTAAACCAACGCTGAGTATCGAATTCACCGCCACTGCCGTTAAAATCGCTTGGCCTTGTGCAATAGCTATCGCTCAGTTTACAGGCTGGGTTGGAAATATTTCCGCTTTGTCCTAGGTAACCCCAGCCTAAACCCAATGTGAAATCTAAACTGCCAAATCGCTTAGTCGCAGCAATATACTCGCCATCAAACAAGCCTGTGCCGGCAAAATCTCTCACACCAATGGAGGTTTCGGGGAGATAATAGCCTTCTTCTAACAGCCTAATTTTAAAATCAACGCCTCTGTCTGTGTAGAGGTTATCACCACTATAGCTAGCGTCGCTACTGAAAGGAACGTCTGGTACGCGGGTATAGCGAAGCGTAGTTTCTAACCATTCCATCAGTTGTAGAGATACCATATAGTGCTGGTAATCATTACTCATGGTGAGGCCGACATTAAATTCCCCTTCTTTTGCCATTCGCCCTGTCGGTGTTTGCATTAAGCCTGTACCGCCAAAGTCGGATTGGGATACTTTCCAATCTGCAGAGGTGTCAGACCATGTTGCACCAGATAAAAATAGGCATAGAGGGGTAACAAAACTCAGAGTACTACGTGTGTTCATTAGATACTTCTTCTCATGCTGATGAGTTTGATAATGTCTTTTTCAAGGGAACGGATGAATTGAGACCCAGAGTCAAAACCGACAAAGATAACTGTGCTTGGTGATAAATGTGTCTGACTATTATTCCAGTAAGCGTAACCACTTTTTGTCGTGTGTCCGTCAGGATAGATTAGCCATACAAAGCTTTTGTCTGCGCCAGCTAATGGCTGAGCAATATTGATTGCATCAGAAAGTGATGGAGAGTTAGAAATATCGATCTCTGAAGGTTTCTCAACCAAGCCTTCTATATAGGAGAAGTGGTTGCGCTCTGGAAATGCTAACTCATATTCTCCTGATAATTTCGGGTCTAAATTATTTTTTATACGGATTTCATCGTAATCCAAGGGAATGAATAATCGATAGCCAACTTGCCAGCTTTCAATCTGTTTGATTAACGCATTCGCGAGCACGGCATTTTCGCCCTCTAACTGGTTAAGCCGTTTTATGACACTTTCTTTTAACTCAATAGCTTTGTCTAATTGAGCTTTATCAAAGATTTGGTTGGCGATAAAGTAGGAATCACTGTAGCTATTGGTATTCTCTTTGACATCTTGAATAACTTGGCTGAGCCGTGCGGGATTCTTGTATTCAAACAGCACACTCTGCTGTGGGACTTGAACTATCAGCTTGTTTGCGAAAGCATTGATAGATAGAAATAAAGCTAGCAAGGCTAGGATACGTGAGAGCATAGAATTTTAGCCTATGTAGGATTTTAGAATTTCGAGTTCAATCATGAGATGTTCAGGGATGGCCCACTGAATGCTCTTTACGACCTTGCCTTGTTCATCTACCCAGAATGTATTTTGATAACTCTGGTTGTTTTGATCTGGAGTTATAATTTCGGTAACTTTCTTAGTATTTTTTTGCCAGATGAGGGAAGTGAGAAACTCTTTACCTACCACAGACGACTGAACACTTGCTTCTTGCTGTAAGTGATACCCTGGTTGCCAGTCGTAAGAGATTTTCCAATAGTCCGACTCTGCTTTGGGTTGATAATAAGACTCTGAGGTGGTGACATTAAGTAGGTTATAGTTTGGCAAATGGAGCGTTTTCACTACACGGCCATTTTCTGTAACTATCATCGCGCCATCAGATGAGAGCCATTTTAATCTTGTGTTACCAGTATCTGTATTAGTTTCAGCAAAGGCTAAGACCATGAAAACTCGCGGTCCATTGTTTACTCGTGCATAAATGCTGGCATAAGGTAGCGCTTCGACCTCATCTTTAGTCATATGAGTATCGGGTAAGCCTGAATATGCTTCTTTAATGGTTGCGCCAGTATCTTTTATATACTGACTACAGCCTGTTGTGGCAGCAAAAAACAGAACGATCAGAATTCGGAAATGATTCATGGTAACTACATTTATTTTATTCGGGTGTTCCGAGGGGTTTTAGTGGGGGTATGAAAACACCCTGAAAGATTTCTTCAGGGTGTGTAAGGTTGCAAAACTATCTTGAAGTTCCGTCTGTACCGTTTGTTCCGCTTGTACCATCATTGTCGCTAGCTGCGGCAATAGCTACTGCTGTGATAGCAACGGCACCGACAGTTACTGCAGTTGCGGTTACAGTGCCAGTAGCAGCGGTTGTGGCTGTTGAAGCACCAGCTGCACCACCTGATGTAGCTGCTGGAGTGGTTTCTTCTCCTGCGGCTAGAGCGTTTGCAGACATACCAAGAGCACAAAGAATTGCAAGAGCGGTATTTCTCATTGTGAATTTCCTCCAAAAGTAAATATAAAAGCGCTTGTGGAGCGTATAAAGAAACACGCTCCATATAATTCTATGAGATACTTACAAAGATGTAAAAAGAATTACGCTTATAAAACAACTATTCTTAAATAAAGATCACTAATAATTATTCTGATACAGATAAATTGTCAAACCTTATTTTTAATTTTCACCCCGGGCGAGATGTAAAAGACATATAATCTTTTTCTAAATGAAGACCTAACAAAACATGTTAATATTTGCTTTATTTTTGCGCTCTTTTTCTGTCGTTGAACTGCTCATGAACTTTTTCCTTATGGAGCAAAGATGGGGTAAAGTACAATCATTTCATATTCTTAGTTGGGAAAGGGATGCCACCTAAAGGCAATCGCTAGCCTATGTTATCTATTTGTTTCTTTTTTTTGAGAAACTCCTTTTATTTTAAATTTTTTTGTTGACATTTAAACAAAAAAAGGATACTATTAGCGGTTAAAAATCACACTAAGGTCAATAGTATTTTACTATTCATATGAATGTAATTGATATCATTTGCCTTGGTTTGTGTTTTTTTTGTTAATTAGATGTTGCGTGGTGGTTTGTGGGCTTTGCCCCTATTCCAGTAAGATTTGATATTTGCTTATACGATTTGGCTCACAATGAAGATTAAGATAAACCGTTGTTTAATTGCTTTGCTACCTATAATTCTGGGTGGCTGTGCTGTACCTGGTTCTCATTTATCAACCAGCGACAAAAATTTAGTTTCTCACACTGCTGATAGTCAAATCGACAATCTTTCTGATGTTGTAAACCTATACCCGCTCACAGCCCAATCTGTGTCCCGCTATCAGGTAAAAGAGCATTTGACTCCTCAATCTAACCCAGAACTTGATACAGAAATCGCCAAATATCAGTACAAAGTGGGAATTGGCGATATATTAAACATTACTATTTGGGATCACCCAGAGCTAACAATACCGGCGGGTTCTTATCGCAGTGCTTCGGAGGCAGGTAATTGGGTTCACGCTGACGGAACGATTTTCTACCCGTACATAGGTGTTGTTGAAGTGGCTGGTAAAACGGTTGGCGAGATACGCCTAGATGTTGCGAAACGTTTAGCGAAATATATTGAGAGCCCGCAAGTTGATGTCAATGTCGCTGCATTTCGCTCGAAAAAAACTTATGTAACGGGCGAGGTTTCAAAACCTGGCCAGCAAGCTATTACTAATATCCCACTGACTTTACTTGATGCCATTAACCGCTCTGGCGGCCTTGCTGAGAATGCCGACTGGCGAAATGTCACCCTTACCAGAAACGGTGTTGAAGAGCATGTTTCTCTTTACGGACTCATGCAAAGAGGGGACTTGACGCAAAACAAGTTGCTACAAGCTGGTGATATTATTCATGTTCCTCGTAATGATGGCCAGAAGGTTTTTGTTATGGGAGAAGTCAATGAGCCAAAACTTCTTAAGATAGATCGTGCTGGTATGACGCTCACGGAAGCATTAAGTAGTGCAGGTGGTATCAATGAGCTGTCTGCGGATGCAACTGGCGTTTTTGTTATTAGGGCATCTGATAATAAATCAGAGAGGATGGCAGATGTATATCAACTTAATGTGAAAGATGCATCTGCATTAGTCGTTGGTACTGAGTTTGACCTTAGCCCATACGATATTGTGTATGTTACTGCTGCACCAGTGAGTCGTTGGAACCGCGTATTAAAGCAGTTCTTACCGACCATTAGTGGCTTTAATGAATTGACCGAAGGTGTACTGCGTATCCGCAATTGGCCATAAACTTTATTGGTAATGTTTAAGAGGCTAATAATAGCCTCTTAAAGCTTAGATGAGATCTGGTTATGTTTAATAACATTCTTGTTGTGTGTGTGGGGAATATATGTCGCTCACCACTGGGTGAGGCAATGTTGCAAAGTCTATTGCCCCATAAGACAATTTCATCGGCAGGGTTGGCAGCCGAAAAAAGTCGTTTAGTGGGTAAGCCAGCTGATGAAAAAGCCATTTTTGTTGCAAATGAGCATGACATTGATTTATCAAATCATCGCTCACAACAAGTTAGTTCAGCATTATGTGCTGAATTTGATTTGATACTAGTAATGGAAAAAGGACACATTGAGGCGATAACAGCAATTGCACCAGAAGTTCGTGGTAAGACTATGCTATTTGGTCAGTGGATAGGTCAGAAAGATGTCCCAGATCCATACAAACAAAGTAAAGAAGCATTTGATTATGCTTACCAGCTTATTGAACAAGCTGCGCAAGCTTGGGCAAAAAAATTATAGTAACTCTCTTTAATTAGGTATTTAGGACTTTATAGATAATGACCACACAGCAGGCTAAGCAGCGTTTGAATGTTGCTTCTGATGAGATTGATTTAGGAAAGCTATTTGCCCTTCTTATTGATGGCAAGTGGATAATTCTTTTTACTACGGTAATTTTTGCGATTGCTGGCATCGCTTTTTCACTATTGTCTACACCTATTTATAAAGCAGATTCGCTGATTCAAATTGAAGAGAAAAGCTCGGGTGGCATGTCGGCTATTGTCGGTGATATGGGAAGTTTCTTGGCACAAGATTCCTCATCGTCGACTGAAATAGAGATCATTAAATCTCGAATGATACTGAGTGATACGGTAGATAAATTTAACTTAACCACTATTGTAGAACCTGATTATTTTCCAATTGTGGGCAAAGGGATATCCCGCCTTTTTGGCTCTCAGCCGAGAATTGATGTAAGTCACTTTAGTGTGCCAAGTAAAAACCAAGAACTTGCTTATCAAATCACAATCACCGACGCTGATAAGCAGGCATATCAACTGGTTGATCAAGATGAAAACGTGATTCTCTCCGGTAATGTTGGCAAGTTGGCAAAATCAGATGGATATAAGCTGTTCGTGTCTCAATTTGATGCCGACACTGGCACTCGTTTTCATATCAGCAAGCGTAGTTCGTTAGAAGCTATTCAATGGTTGAAGGACAACTTATCGATAAGTGAGCGAGGTAAGCAAACAGGTATTGTTGAACTGTCTTTTGTTGGTGAAGACAGAGTGAAGATCCAAGCAATATTGAACGATATTAGCCAAAACTACTTTTTACAAAATGTAAAACGTAATTCGGCAGAAGCTGAGAAAAGTTTAGCCTTTTTAAAAGGGCATCTACCATCTGTAAAAACAGAGCTAAATAGCGCGGAAAATCAGCTAAATACCTATCGCCAAGATAATGATTCTATAGATTTAAGCCTAGAGGCGAAATCTACGTTGGAAGTGATGGTAAAGCTTGAAGCCCAACTTAATGAGCTGACCTTTAAAGAAAGTGAAATTAGCCAGCGCTTTACAACGGATCACCCTGCGTACAAATCTCTGCTGGACAAGCGACAAGTCTTACTAGAAGAAAAAGAGCGCTTAAATAACCAAGTACAAAAGCTGCCAAAAACTCAACGTGAAATTCTTCGTATGACTCGCGACGTTGAGGTTAACCAGCAGATTTATATTCAGCTTTTGAATAAGGTTCAAGAGCTTAGCATTATTAAAGCAAGTACTGTGGGTAACGTTCGAATATTAGATACAGCGCAAACCTTTGACCGAGCTGTTAAGCCTAAAAAAGCGTTAATCGTAGTTATTATGACGCTGCTTGGTGGAATGTTAAGTGTGGCTTATGTATTACTAAAAGCGGCCTTTCATAAAGGTGTTGAGAGCCCGCAAGAGATTGAAGAGCTTGGGTTACCAGTCTATGCCAGTGTGCCAAAATCTATTTTGCAGTCTGAATTTATTTCCAAGCAAAAACGCAAGCTTAAAAATACTCAAACAAAAATGCTTTTGGCTGAGAGTAATCCTCTTGATTTATCAATAGAAGCATTAAGAGGCCTTCGTACTAGCTTACATTTTGCGATGCTTGAAGCGAAAAATAATGTTCTGATGATTTCTGGGCCTGCCCCAAATATTGGTAAAACTTTTGTGTCGATTAACTTTTCAGCGGTAGTCGCTAAATCTGGACAAAAAGTTTTACTTATTGATGCGGATATGCGTAAGGGGTACTTACATCAGCCATTTGGTCTGGAAAACCAAAAGGGATTATCAGATTACCTAATTGGTTCAGCCGACATTGATGTGGCAGTAAAAAGTACTGATGTTGAAAATATGCATATTATTACTCGAGGCAAAACGCCGCCTAATCCTTCGGAACTTCTTATGCATCAAAGGTTTACGGAATTAGTTGGCTGGGCATCTCAAAACTACGATTTAGTAATTATTGATACGCCACCTGTTCTTGCGGTTACCGATCCAAGCATTGTCGGTAGGCATGCAGGGACGACCCTGATGGTGACACGCTTTGGCGTGAATTCAGCTAAAGAGATTGATGCAGCGAGAAGTCGCTTCGAGCATTCGGGGATAGATGTGAAAGGCGTTATTTTCAATGCTGTTGAGAAGAAGGCATCTTCTGATTATGGCTATTACAGCTATGAGTATAAGAGTGAAGAAGCGTAGTATCTTTTATTTTAATTAAGATAATAGATTGATATTAAGTTAGACATAACACAGAGCAACAAGATTTTATCAAATATGCAATGAGTAAAAGTTAGCAAGGATATAAGCCTTTGGGGGCTGTAACCCAAGGGCGGTAGCGTGCCTTTTTATTGTGCAATATCTTTTTCACGGATAGTTATAAATATATTAAATATTATAGATGGTCCTTATTATGATAAAGAATATTCAGAACGATAATCAAAACAATCAATGGTTTCTGGTTAGGTGTAAAACCAAACAAGAGCAACGCGCTAGTCTCAATCTTGCTAATCAATCAATCGACTCATATTATCCACTTATTGATGTGGTTAAAGTGCGTAGGGGTAAGAAGCAAGTTGTTCGCGAAGCGCTTTTTCCAGGCTATATCTTTGTCTATTTAGATCCTTCATCTATTTTAGCTTCCAAAGTAAGAAATACATTAGGGGTCTACGACTATGTTAGATTTGCCGGAAAACCACAAGTTGTGCCGGATGTTTTAATAGCTGATTTAAAGGTAAGGGATAGTTTGGTGGTCGATAAATCAGTGCGGCTTGGTGAGAAAGTGATAGTTTTTGAAGGCAACTACATAAATATCAATGGGATTTTCATAGAACCTGACGGTGAAAGACGAAGTGTTTTGTTAATAGAGATGCTAAATCAACCTACTAAACTTATAGTCGATAATATAAACATGGTGCGTTTACAAGATTGATGTCTTACCTCTTTTTCGACTAGTTAAATTAATATCGGCATATTTTTTGATTAGTTATAATTAACTTAATTAAAGGGTTATATAAATATTAATCGTAGTACTTATGGAAGTTTTTAGAATGATATCCTTTTGAGTCGAAATTACTGATGATAAATTAATATGAAAAAGAAATTTGTAGCTTTAATTACCGCTAGAGGTGGCTCGAAAGGTCTGCCTAGAAAAAATGTTTTACCGGTATGTGGGACTCCCCTTATTGGATTGACAATTAACGCGGCAAAAGAGTGTGACCACATCGTCGGAGTTTATGTATCAACTGATAATGAAGAAATTGCAAAAGTAAGCATGGACTTCGGTGCGAAAATTATTAACAGGCCAAGCGAGTTGGCTAGCGATACTGCTAGTAGTATCGACGTTGTATGTCATGCAATCGAATGGTTAGAAGCACATTCTATGTTAACAGATGATCTTGTTTTGCTACAGCCTACTTCACCACTTAGAAATAGTAATCATTTAAACGAGGCTCTCACTCAATATAATAAGAGCGAAGCTTTTCTTGTCACAAGCGTTTTTGAGCCATCTCATACTCCCATAAAGTCATATATACAAAAGAGTAATGGTTCAATAGTTGGGCTATATAGTGAAGATGCCCCTTACATGCGAAGACAAGACCTACCCAAAGCGTTTTTACCTAACGGAGCTATATATGCATTTTCCGTTGAGGAATTCAAAAAAACAAACCATTTTCCAAACATTAATGTCTTTCCGTACGTTATGTCAGAAGCAGATTCTACTGATATAGATACTATTGAAGACCTTAAAATTGTTGAAAAAAGATTAAAGGAACTAGACAAATGACCAACCCTGTATTTGAAATCTCTGGCCGAAAAGTTGGCTTAGATTACGATCCTCTTGTCATTGCCGAAATTGGTATCAATCACGAAGGGTCTTTACAAGTCGCGTATGAAATGGTTGATGCTGCGATCGAAGGTGGAGCTGAGGTTATCAAACATCAGACACACGTTGTTGAAGATGAAATGAGTAGTGAAGCCAAAGAAGTAATTCCAGGTAACGCCGATGTTTCTATTTACGAAATTATGGAGCGTTGTGCATTAAGTGAAGCTGATGAAATTAAGCTAAAAAAGTACGTAGAGTCGAAAGGAGCAATATTTATAAGTACTCCATTTTCTCGAGCAGCGGCACTTCGTCTTGAACGGATGAATGTACCCGCTTATAAAATTGGTTCTGGTGAATGTAATAACTATCCTTTGCTAAGTTTAATTGCTGGTTTTGGGAAACCAGTAATCCTGAGTACAGGAATGAATGACATTCCATCAATTGAAAAAGCAGTAAATATTTTTCGTAAACATGGTACACCATTCTGTCTACTTCACACTACCAACTTATACCCAACACCAGATCACCTGATTCGCTTAGGTGCTATGGAGCAATTGCAACAAGCTTTTACAGATGCTGTTGTCGGTTTGTCTGACCATAGTATTGATAATACTGCATGCATGGGAGCCGTGGCCTTGGGCGCTTCTGTTCTTGAGCGTCATTTTACAGACAGTAAAGAACGCCCTGGTCCTGATATTGTATGTTCAATGGATTCAAAAGAGTGCGCTGAGCTCATCAAACAATCAAAGCGCTTAGCCCAAATGCGGGGTGGGGAAAAAGAAGCAGCAAAAGAGGAGCAAGTGACAATTGATTTTGCATATGCAAGCGTTGTTACAATTAAGGCAATCAATGCTGGAGAAAAATTAACACCGAACAACCTTTGGGTTAAGCGTCCGGGTACAGGCGATTTCTTGGCAGAAGATTATGAGAACTTACTAGGAAAAGTAGCAAAAACGGATATCCCAGCGGATATGCAACTTAAGAACGAGCATATTAAATAGCCATGAAAAAGATACTATTTGTAACGGGTACCCGTGCAGACTTTGGCAAACTTAAAAGTTTGATTTCCAAAGTTGACGTGCATAGTGATTTTGAAGCAGATATTTTTATTACTGGAATGCATATGATAGCAAGATATGGTATGACTGCTATTGAAGTTGAGAAGGCTGGATTCAAATCATTATATAAATACATTAACCAAAATGAACATGATTCTATGGATGTCATATTATCTAAGACAATTCAGGGTCTTTCTGATTACGTTAAAGAGACTAAACCTGATTTGTTGGTGATTCATGGTGATAGAGTTGAAGCTATGGCTGGTTCAATCGTAGGTGCTTTAAATAATATTCTCGTTGCCCACATAGAAGGAGGGGAAGTTTCGGGGACTATTGATGAACTAATTCGCCACTCCGTTTCTAAAATGTCACATATACATTTTGTTTCTAACGATTTGGCTAGGCAGCGTTTATTACAGCTAGGAGAAAATGATTCAAGTATATTTGTAATTGGCTCTCCAGATTTAGATATAATGACGTCCAATAGATTGCCTAATCTATGCGAAGTTAAGAAAAGATACCAAATTCCTTTTGAAGATTATGCTGTATTTATGTATCACCCTGTTACTACCGAACTGGATGAGTTATCGAGTAATATTTCAAATTCAGTTGATGCATTGATTGCTAGTGAAGAAAACTATATCGTTATATATCCTAATAATGATCATGGTTCTGAAGTGATTATTAAAGAACTTATGCGACTTAAGAATAATCATAGGTTTAAAGTGTTCCCAAGTGTTAGATTTGAATGTTTCCTCACCCTTCTAAAGAATGCGAAGTTTATGATAGGTAATTCTAGTGCCGGAGTACGAGAAATGCCTTTTTATGGTAAAGTGTCAATAAATTTGGGTAGTAGGCAAGCTGGAAGAGCAAAAGCGGCGTCAATTCTTAATGCAGAAGAGGATGAATTGTCTATCTTGGATAAGATATCTCGTGTTAAGTTACAAGAATTTGAAGCTGAAAAAGAATTCGGTGATGGCAATAGCGATAATTTGTTTTTAGAAATAATTAATACTTCAAGCTTTTGGGAAACTCCTAGACAGAAAGTATTTGTGGATATGCAATGACAAGTTTTAAGAAAAAAAATATATTATTTGTAGTCGCAGACATCACATATGTTGGAGGTATAGAGCGGGTAGTCACGACTTTAGCGAATGCATTTAATAAAGACTTATTTAGTATAACAATATTAAGCATTTATAATAGCAATAAATTTTGTAATTACAATGTTGATAGTGATGTAAGAATAGATTTCTTAACTCAAGGTAATTATAGCGGAACTCCCGGCTCTTTCACTAGGATGTGTGGACTTGTAAATAAGATTTTTTTGATAAATCGTTACTTTAAAAATAAAGAATTCGATAAAATAGTTAGTAACTCTTTTCCTATAACAACTTGCATTGCTCTTGCCACTGGAGAAAAAAAAATCATATCTTATGAACATGTTCATTATGATTACTATAGCCCAGTTATTAGATTTATAAGGAAGATAGTATACAAGAAGGTTGAATCAATAGTTTGTTTGACTGATTCTGACAGAGATAAGTATAGTAATTGGCATGAAAAAGTTAATAAAATTTACAATCCTTCTTGGCTAGTAACTAAAGAAGAATCAAAGAGAAGTTATAATAGAGCTATAGCTGTCGGTCGGTTGGAATACCAGAAAGGGTTTGATATATTAATTAAACTTTTTAAAGAGTTAGATAATAAAGAAATCACTCTTGATATATATGGTGTGGGTGGTCAGAAAGAATATCTCGAAGGAATAATTCTAGAAAACAATATAAAAAATGTGTTTTTGAGAGGTAAAACGCATGATATCAAATCAGAATACCTTAAATCAGATTTTTTAGTAATGTCGTCACGATATGAAGGGTTTGGTATGGTACTTGTAGAAGCTATGGAGTGCGGGCTGCCATGTATAGCATTTAACTGTCCTACAGGTCCTTCAGATATTATCGTTCATAACGTTAACGGTTTTTTAGTAGACCAAGGTGATGAAAAGTCATTTTTGGAAGGTATTAGTGTCCTATCTTTAGATTATCAACATCGAGCTAAACTAGGGAGCAATGCTAAAATATCTGTAGAGAAATTTAAAGTTGCTCATATTATAGAAAAATGGGAAAAGTTGCTGAGTTAAGAATATGAATGATGTATTTGTCTGTAAAACCACATGGGAGTTATTTGTAACTCTTGTAATGGCATTTAAAAAACACAAAGAAACAAATGAAAAAACAGTCATAATACTTGAGTGGGCTGAAGAGAATAAAGATTATATTCCAAAATTAAGAAAACTGAAATGTATACAAGAAGTAGAAGTAATAAAATTAAATCAAAGTAAAATTGCAAAAGGCTTGTTGTTTCACTATCGTTGTCATTTCTCTTTGAAAAGAAAATTATCTAAGTATATATCTCAAGAATACGACATTAATGTATTCGTAGATCAAAGTGTAATTAGTCAGACATTTATTAAGTCTGGGAAAACATTAAAACTCTTTGAGCATGGTAATGGTAATTATTTAGTGGGAGCATACCCTAATTATAAGTTTATTAAGCGGGTTCTCGGTGTTACAGAAGGTTATGGGAGAGATGAATCTATAACAAAAATCTTCCTACAGTATCCAGAAAAAGCTCCAGAAGACATATATTTTAAAGTTGTAAGTCTTAATATTAAAAATGACTTCGAGAGCATTGAGGAGCTACAAAAAAAGGAAATATTTGGTGTTTTTGATGTCGAGGGTCATAATCTAAAAGAGGGTGTATTGCTTCTTACTCAACCTCTATCTGAAGATGGTATAATCTCTGAATCAGAGAAGCTATCCCTATATCAGGAATTTATTGATAAATATAGTGATATAATAATTAAACCACACCCAAGAGATACAACAGATTATAATAAGTATCTTAGTGGTGATTTTTCTATTATTAGCAAGTCATTTCCGATTGAAATTTTGAACTTCACAGATGCTAGGTTTGATACCCTATGTACAGTGTGTTCCGGCTCTGTATATAATTTTTCCTATCCAGTTAATGTTGATATATATGGTACTATGCATTCAAAAAATATGATTCGAGTATTGGGAGAAATAGAAAAAAGATTTGTTAGCAAAAATAAATATAGTGAACTTGAGTATGTATAATGACTATATATTCTATATATTATTTCTTCCTTTTGCTGTGTGTTATTTTATCGATGAAAGATAAGATAATAGACTATTATCTGTATTTTTTTGTCTTATGTATTAGTGTATTATTTATCGGTTTGAGATATGAAGTTGGAGCTGACTATACCGAATATAGTTCTTTGTTTTATTCAGCAGACAGCACTAGATTTGAACCATTATCCAACATTATCTTCGAACTTTTTAGATACTTTGGTTTTACATATAACTCTTTGTCTCTATTTTTATTCGTTATTACAGTATTCTTATTCACCCTTTCTATAAAGGGATTACAATATAAGACTTTACTTCTAGTAAGTTTTATCTTTTTTCTTTTTGTTCCACTGACCTCGACGATAAGACAAGGATTATCTCTACCTTTTTTTATTCTTGCTATTATTAACCATGACTCAATTAAGAAGTATATCTTATTTTCTCTATTGGGTTCTTTATTTCATGCGTCTGCACTGATTTTATTACCCTTGTATTTTGTAAAAAAAATCAGAATGACCAAGGCTTTATTTTTAATTTTACTATGCTTTTCTTTGATATTAGGTTACTTAAACCCTATCGGTATTATTATTGATCTGGCCAAATCATTGGCTTCAGACTTTTTGTATTTTAATAAGTTACTAACATATAGCACTAAGTATGATGAGCCTATGTCAATATCAGCGCAAGTGTATCGACTAGGATTTATAGTGATTTTGTTGATAATATGGGATGAATTAGACAGTAGTGTTTCTGCTTGTTTTGCGAAAAATATATATTTAGTAATGTTTATGCTGACATTGATATTTAAAGACAATGGTGTGTTAATAAATAGATTAACATTTTCTACCAATATTACAGTGATATATATACTGTCGTGCTACCTTACAATAGAAGCAAGTATAAAGAAAAAGGCTTTAATTGCTACATCTCTAGTTTTATATTTTAGCTTTAATTATTATAAATTCGTTTACACAGACCTAAGACACTCAGTAGAAAAGGCATATATTCCCTATAAAAATGGATTATTTTTAGATGAAAATAAATAGTAAGCTTCTTTATTTATTATCTGATATATTTAATAAATCACTTCCATTTATATCCGTATTTTATATAACGAATCATATACCCCCTTCAGAATATGGTGTTCTAGAGTTGGTGGTATCCTTCTATATATTATATGGTTTTATGATCACATTAGGTTTTGATGGATGGATGCTATCAAAGTACTACAAGCTAGAAGAATCTGAATTTCTGACTAGCGTTTCAGTGATGCTATGGTCAATTTCAATTACTTCAGTAATATTAATAAGCATAAGCCTTTTTGTATCAATATATACTACAGTAATTTTTTTAATTGGTTTTTCTTGCGCTATATTAAATATATATACGACTTTATTAAGACTCAAAGGTGAATATGGATACGCGGGTGGATATTTACTACTTAATAGTTCAATTAGCTTTATTTTTTTAATTGTTTTTTTCGAGTTTTTTGATGCAAGTTTGTTTACTAGATTACTAGGGCTTTCGATAACAGCTTTTATTACCTTGTCCATTATACTCCGAAAATTCTACATTAAGTACTATATTTCTATCGGTATTAATGACATACGAATTATCAGGTCAATCGCTATTTTTGGTTTGCCTTTGAGCCTTTCAATCGTAAGCAGTTGGTTAAAAGGTAATATTGATAAGTTATATATAAACCAACTTATATCTACGACAGATTTGGGTATTTATTCTTTGGCTTTGCAAATCTCCTCTGTAATAAATGTTATTTGTATTAGTTTGAATAAAATATTACAGACCGCATTTATTAAAAAAATAAGCGATTGCTGTTCAATAGGTAAAGATATTTTTATTGTTTCTTTGGCATTGGCATTTATTTCAGTTTTATATTTTATCTTTACAAAATTTATAATTTTCAATTTTGTTGATATTGCCTATTCTGAAGCTATTCTTCTTCTTCCGTATTTATTGCTATCATTTTGGTTTGGTTCCATAGTAATGCTTATAAATAATATTTTTATTTATTATGAGAACACTAAGTTTATATTCTATCAAGTTGTTACCATCGCAACAGTGCATACAGGACTAAGCTTTTTTCTTATTCAAATTCATATGATGAAAGGAGCTGTTTATTCCAGCGTTATATCTAGTTTTATTGGTCTACTTTTGACATTGTATTTTTTATTTATAACCCGTCAATCCAATAATATCTAGATTGGTTGATATAGTAGTAAATTAATGATTTAAGATAATATTTATATATTTATATATTTATATATTTATATATTTATATATTTATAAAAGTTCAGAGTGTAACTTTTTAATATTAAAAACACTAATTTCATTTATTAATAAACTATTTTTTTGTAATAAATTCCCATTTCTTAATTACTTGGTATTAAAATGTTTTCCAACAATAAAGTTTCGATAATAATGCCCGCTCACAACTCAAGTAGGTATATTTCGAAAAGTATAGAGTCTGTATTATCTCAAACTTACATTAACTTTGAGTTGATTGTGATTAATGACAGATCAATAGATAACACAGAAGAAATAATCAAAAAATACGCAATGTTAGATGATAGAGTAATATTTATAAATAATGAATCTTCATCCGGTGGTGCATATTATGCGAGAAATATAGGTATAAAAAATGCTACTGGTCGGTATATATCATTTTTGGATAGTGATGATTTTTGGTCGCCAATTAAAATTGCTAGCCAGGTAGATGCTATGGAATCAAGTGGTTTTTACGCCTCTCATAGTGGATACGTTAGAGTTGACGAAGTCGGTGGTTATCTTAATACTGTTAATGCTATGGGTGTCGTTACATACAAAGATCAGTTGAGGTCAAATAGAATTGCTAACCTAACTGGAATCTATGATCGTAATTATGTTGATACCATAATGCAAAATAATATAGGTCATGAAGACTATGATATGTGGTTAAGAGTACTAAAGCATACACCTTCAGTAGGAGTTGATAGACCTCTAGCTTATTATAGGGTGGTGTCAAAATCATTATCTTCTAATAAATTGAGGTCCGCAATTTGGCATTATAAAATATTGAAGAAACAGCTAAGCTTAAATTGTTTTCAAAGGTATTACTGTTTTTATTCATATATATATAACGCCTTTTTAAAAAGGATTTAGTATGTTTATAATGCATTTCATGCTTTTTAAACGCGAAACCTTCATATGAAAATTACCAATTTATTTCCCCTGAATTACCTACTTAAAATTAATCTGTTATGAGTATTTATTATAAATTGTCCGGAAGTATATTCTATGTGAATATTATTAATGGTGATGTGATAATATATTGCATCTGAAATTCATTTTATTTTTTATTATATTCAAAGTATGAAAAACTCAGTATTAAAAAATCAAGTTACTGGCTCAGAAGTATTTGAAGCAGTATTTGACACCAATCCAAATGATCAGGTTTTACAACAAACACCGCAAAACAGCAAAGCTCTCATTCATATATATGCACCAGAGAAATATTTAGAAAAATTGAAATTTGTATTGTCAAAACACGACATTAAATACGATGTAAACAATTATTCTATTCAAGATTTTAAACGTAAGACTTTATGTCACTTTGAAAGTGCCAGCTTGTCAGAGGAGCATCGCAATTTTCTCATTGAAGCAACAGAACTTGGCGCGTGGGTCGAGCCTTTGGTGAGCTATTTTGATAGAACACTTGGGTATACAGAAACAGAGCTGCTTCACAGTGGATACTTTCTACATCAAAAAGCCTTTTCAATTCTTTCAAATAAAAGAAATGTAAGTGAAAAGCGACTGATAGATCTGATGTTCGTTTTTATGCTTGGAATAATAGCGATCCCCATAGGCCTTATAACTGCTGCCTTAATTAAGCTTGAGTCGCCAGGACCTATTTTCTTTAAACAAAGAAGAACTGGTCAGTATAACCAAGAGTTTGAGGTAATAAAATTCCGTTCAATGCGGAATGATGCAGAGAAAAATGGAGCTCAGTGGGCAACCAAAAACGATGCACGAGTGACCAAGGTTGGGAACTTTATCCGAAAAACACGAATCGATGAGCTACCTCAGTTAATTAACGTTTACAAGGGTGAAATGTCGATGGTAGGCCCTCGACCTGAGCGAGAAGTGTTTATCGAAGATTTGGAAAAAGAAATACCATACTATCGTTTCCGTCACGCTGTAAAACCAGGCGTCACTGGTTTAGCACAAGTAAAATATCCATACGGCGCATCAGTTGACGATGCAATTTGGAAGCATAAATTTGATATTTACTATATCAAACATCAGAATTGGCGCATGGAGTTGAAAATTTTATTTTTAACCGTAAAAACTGTAATTTTTGGGATGGGCCGTTAGTGAAACTGTGTTGTTCCGCTTTAATGTGCGTGAGTAAAGAACACAAGATGGGAGTTTTCGAACAGAGATTTCTGACAATACAACTCCTATGTCAATCCCTGGGCTCCCATTTCTTTTTGCGTATCCCTGGCAGTTTTATAGTTTAAGCAGCGGTAACATCGGTTCTCAAAGCTCTCTTACTCAAACTCAGAGTAAAACATGTGTAGTTCGCACAACCCCAGCAAACCGTCTATATTTTAATTGATAGATTTGTTACTTTGTTTTGGGGGCTTTATGAACTCACCGTTAATCAATCAAACTCTTCCTTCGTTTGATGAGCTAATCGACCTTGCAGAAAACAACCCTGAAGGTTTTGCTCAATTTAAGCATAACATGTGTAAAGAGATGATTATGTCCGCGTCTGAAGAGATGCAAGGTAGACTCTGGGCTCAGCAAAGTCATATAGATAGAGTGGTTGATAACTGCAAAAATCCTAATCATGCTAACGTCGTTCTCATGCGTGAGCTTGTTTCTCAAATGGTTAAATTTCAAGATGTACTCGAAGGTGATTCGGCCGAGACCGAAGAATGCGGTAGTGCACAAATCATCCCTCTTGCTGACTGGCGCTAACACATTGAGTTAGCGCTAGGCTTTCCGAAGCCGAATTTCCAAGTTCTTCTCTGAACTCGATCACAAAAATCTTTTATGTCCCCCTTGGGTTTCAGTAAATCGCCCCTCATATAGATAGCACAAGACTTTAACGCCTTGTGCTATTGCGCTAGGTACTTATCCAACAACATGGAAATTTTCAGGAGAGACGACCGATGAACATTCGTCCATTACACGACCGAGTTATCGTAGAACGCCAAGAAGTTGAGTCAAAATCAGCGGGTGGTATTGTTTTGACTGGTTCTGCTGCCGAGAAGTCAACTCGCGGTGTAGTTTTGGCTATTGGTAAAGGCCGCATTCTAGAGAATGGCACTGTGATGCCTCTAGATGTCAATGTTGGCGACACAGTGATTTTTGCTGAAGGCTACGGTACGAAAACTGAAAAAATCGACGGTAAAGAAGTTCTAGTGATGTCTGAAAGTGACATCATGGCTATCGTTGAGCAATAAGCTAGCAATCATTGAGTAATTTTTTGCTCAGATTCATTTGTTAATTAAGTAAAACTAAAGAATTTTAGAAAAGGAAACTAAAGATGGCTGCTAAAGACGTTAAATTTGGTAATGACGCACGTATTAAAATGCTAGAAGGTGTAAATGTTCTAGCAGATGCAGTAAAAGTAACGCTAGGTCCTAAAGGCCGTAACGTTGTTCTCGACAAATCTTTTGGTGCACCAACTATTACTAAAGATGGTGTATCTGTTGCGCGTGAAATTGAACTAGAAGATAAGTTCCAAAACATGGGCGCACAAATGGTTAAAGAAGTCGCCTCTCAAGCAAACGACGCTGCGGGTGACGGTACAACAACTGCGACAGTTCTTGCACAGTCTATCGTTAACGAAGGCCTTAAAGCGGTTGCTGCGGGTATGAACCCAATGGATCTTAAGCGCGGTATCGATAAAGCTGTTGCAGCAGCAGTGAAAGAGCTAGGTGAGCTTTCTGTTGATTGTAAAGGTAGCAAAGAAATCGAGCAAGTTGGTACTATCTCTGCAAACTCTGACTCTAGCGTAGGTAAGATTATTGCTGAAGCAATGGAGCGTGTAGGCCTAGACGGTGTTATTACTGTTGAAGAAGGTCAAGCACTTCAAGATGAGCTGGATGTGGTAGAAGGTATGCAGTTTGACCGTGGTTACCTATCTCCATACTTCATTAACAACCAAGAATCTGGTTCTGTTGAGCTTGATAATCCATTTATCCTACTGATTGACAAGAAAGTATCTAACATTCGTGAGTTGCTTCCAACTCTTGAAGCAGTAGCAAAAGCTTCTCGTCCTCTGCTTATCATTGCTGAAGATGTTGAAGGTGAAGCGCTAGCGACACTAGTGGTTAACAACATGCGTGGTATCGTTAAAGTCGCCGCTGTTAAAGCTCCTGGCTTTGGTGACCGTCGTAAAGCTATGCTTCAAGACATCGCTATCCTAACAGGTGGTACCGTAATTTCTGAAGAAGTAGGTCTTGAACTAGAGAAAGTAGTTCTAGAAGATCTTGGTCAAGCGAAGCGCGTTGCTATCACTAAAGAAAACACCACTATTATCGATGGTCTAGGCGAAGAGTCTATGATTCAAGGCCGTGTTGCTCAAATTCGCCAGCAGGTCGAAGAAGCAACTTCTGACTACGATAAAGAGAAGCTTCAAGAGCGTGTTGCCAAGCTAGCAGGCGGCGTTGCGGTTATTAAAGTTGGCGCAGCAACTGAAGTTGAGATGAAAGAGAAGAAAGACCGTGTTGAAGACGCGCTTCACGCAACTCGCGCCGCAGTTGAAGAAGGCGTTGTTGCAGGTGGTGGTGTGGCTCTTATCCGCGCGGCTTCTAAGATTGTTGATCTTCAAGGTGACAATGAAGAGCAAAATGTTGGTATTCGCGTAGCACTGCGTGCTATGGAAGCGCCAATTCGTCAGATCACACAAAACGCGGGTGACGAAGAGTCTGTAGTTGCTAACAACGTTAAAGGTGGTGAAGGTAGCTACGGTTACAACGCTGCAACTGGCGAATACGGTGACATGCTAGAAATGGGTATCCTAGATCCAACTAAAGTGACTCGTTCTGCACTTCAATTTGCTGCATCAGTTGCAGGTCTAATGATCACAACTGAAGCTATGGTTACTGACCAGCCACAAAAAGATGCGCCAGCAATGCCTGATATGGGCGGTATGGGTGGCATGGGTGGTATGGGCGGCATGATGTAATCCATACAGCTTAGCTGAACAAGAAACGGAGACCTAGGTCTCTAATGCCGATCAGTTAAACATTAATCGGCAGATCAATTGAATGATCCCATC
>NZ_JAYQDQ010000002.1:0-175319 GCF_038138445.1 Vibrio sp. | reverse complement strand
TCTTAAAAGATGGCTATGCACTGGCGGATTTATGAGGGGATCCCTCAGTGCTTTGCCGCCGTAGTAGAAATAGAAATTGGGCGGAATAGCCTCTAGCATTAAAGACAGGTAGGTTACATAAGTGAGAATCGTATCGTGGTCTTCAATAATGGCCATGGCTCTTGGAAATTGCTCATGTCCCTTAACTTCCATCGCCCACTCAGGATCAAGCTCCATTAATACGGTATCAACAAATGTTTGAACCGCATCGACATCACCATCAGAAATTTTCTGCGGCAGCGCTAGAATTGTCTGGCGATGTTTAGCAATACATTCTAACTTTCGCACCACATCTTGGCTTTCAGCATATAACTGACCCACTTCTTCAATGGCCTCATCGACCGATTGGAAAACACTGTCTTGGAATGAGTCAAACTCTCTGCCTAAGGTTTCTAATACCCAAGTTGGATTGTTAAGCTGCCCCTTTTCATTAAGCATTGCCTTAGTGATAGTATTGAATTTATCGGCCGAATAAATCGCCAGCTTATCTATGGCTGAAGAAGACAAGTCTGAAATGGTGTCGGCGGCATCCCCCCAAAAACTGGGCGATAGCATATCAACGATATCCGCTCCCCAAGCTTTAGCGCCATCAATCACGCCATCACCTAGAGTCCAATAACCCTTTTCATCCCATTGCTGTCGAAAACCTTGCATATCATCGACCAGTGCGTTGTAGGCACCATCTAGACTGGCCTCTACGCTTTCTTGAATATTACTGATCTGCTTTTCTATACCCGGTTCACCAACAAATTCAACGGTGACGGTATTGGTATTGGGCTTTAGAGTGTTAAATACCGCCACACCGCCTTCAATTTGTTGGGTTTCATTGGCCAAGTCAATACTCTCGGACTCGGTACTACGAGCAGGTAACGCATTTAGCGCAACATTTTCTTCATGCAATACAGAATTGGTCGTCACTGTTAGATTTTGCGCATAAATCGGTGTTTGCCAACGGTCTGAATATATTGCCCGTACTTTAATCCACTTCTGCTCCTCAAGGTCGATTTTGGGCAGGGTATTGACCACGACTTCTATGGTGCCCGCTTCAGCAGAATAAATATTGTCGGCTGCTTGAATGACAGACACGCCTAAAGTATTGCTCATCAATTGCTGCGACTTATCTTCTAAGCGAGTAAAAGCTTGCGCCAATTTATCCGATAATGCCTTGGTGTAGGTGTCTATGGTTTTGATGTGTTTGGCGTAAATATCGGCGGAAAGATAGACATAGTTGAGGCGGCTGGCTTCTTGTTGCAGCGACTCGATGCGACTTTTTACCTTGCCAAGCAAGCTCTCAATCTCGCTATTAAGTAGGTTTTTGGTTTGCTGCCACGGATAATCGTTAAGGAAGGTTTGCGGGTTACCTTTACCCCTTGCGCGCATGTACGCCAACATACGATCTGTAGTTTCATGCTTAGGTAAACGAAACAGCACAGACAAGAGTTCACCTTCTTCTACCACCATAGGCAGAGCCTGTACTAATAGAGCGTCATAGCTTTCTTCGGCCAAACTCTCGATGCCCGCCACTAAAGACTCAGCCAAGAGAGTATATTTAAAATCAGGATGGCGCAGCGCAAAATGAGATTGAGTTTCCGCTTTCACCATCTCAGCAAAGTAGCGATCAGCGGTGAGACTTTTGCCCATGGTGCCCCAGCCTTCCACAGGAGGCGCGACGCGATTCGGATGCCAAAATAGTTGCTGGCTTTTAGAGACTGAATCAAAAAATTCATCGTCTAGGAAAGAAGGAAGATAATAAGGATTATTAATCCGAACGGGTCGAACGGTATAATCGTTAACACTTTCTTGAGCAACAATTTTTATTTGCCCAGGTTTTAACCCTGACACCTTACTTTTGCCCTCCATATCAAAAGCGCCAGCAGACACAGGCATTCCCGAGGGCTTGGTGATGATAAATTCGGCATTTTTTAACAAAATGCCATCTGGGTATCGGGCTTTTACATAAACGGTATAGGTACCTTCGTCTTCCTCAGTTACCGTCACAGGCGGGTTTTGCACACCGCCCAAACACATGGTGTTGGCTTTGTTCATCGTCATTTGATCAGACAAGCGAGCAACACCTTTACCTTCGATAAAGACATTAGGCGAGGCAGAAATAAATTCAGCTTCTGACTCTATGGTGCCAGAAGAGACACCTTTTTGATCGCCGTCAGCATCACCAGTACTTTTGGCAAACTTACTGCCTTTGAGTGCAATGCTGTTACCACCATCTGCGGTGACTGTGGTTGTGCCATCAACCAAATCCGCTGATTTGGCATTGTTGCCATATGGGATAGGTACAACAGCAGGCCCTATGGTCGTCAAACAGACATCAGGTAAGGTTGCATTTGCCTCCCCCCCAGAGCCCTTATGAACAATACTTAGTCCGTTTGCATTGATAGTAACAGACATGATTACTCCTTGATTAGCTTAAACCGACCTAATTTAAGGTGACTTTTTCGCCTTGGATCTTGTTCGATTTCTGGGCATTGCTGGTTATATAGTCGGCTTCAGTGGTAATGCGACCATCGTTTCCACTGAGTTTAGTTTTGGCTGAACCAGAGCCTATGACGACTTCTTCTTTGCCTTCGAGTATTACGCGTTCAGCACTGATAATTAACTCATCTTTTGCCATCAATGAGAAATAGATATCCCTGACAATAGGGGCCGATAGATCGCCTTCCATAAATTCAATTCGGCAATCGAGTTGGTTATCTATTGCCATATTGATTTGAGCACGAGTAAAAGGCCTACCTATGGGGGCAAGCACAGGCTCTTGACTCGGGTTGCCTTCAAAATCGATGATTAGATGATTGTTATCAGAGTGGATGCTTTTGATGTGCCCAAAACGAGCGATAATTCGTTTACTCGATGATGCTTGTGATGCCATTGCTAACGTTCCATATCAAACTTGAATCATTTGGCCAATATACCAGCGGTCAAAAGAACAGCACACCAAGCTTAAAGCAAACATTTCCGACGCATTAACTAGCCACAAATAAAAAATTACAGATAAAAATACAACAAGATAAAAATAACGCCGATCTAACTAGTGTTTTTACCTAAATGAGCAGTCAAAAAACCTTTATTTATTGTGATAAAAATCACAATAAATAATTATTAAGAATAACAATGGAATAATTCATAGAATCTATTTAAAGACCAAAGTGCTACAAAAGTTACTTTATTCAGAACAGACGGTTTAAGGCTTTACTATCAATCTCAGTCTAATTGGGCTACATTGAGTTATTCATTCCTATTTTTCAACATTAGTTATGTTACTTGAAGGTATTGAAACTTTGCTGGTTTTGAGCAAAGCCAAAACCATGAGTCGTACGGGAAGTTTGCTGTATATCAGCCAATCAGCAGTTAGTAAGCGGATTGCCAATTTAGAAAAGAAGCTGGATAAAAAGCTGATTGAGCCTGACGGCCGTTCAATAAAGCTCACCGCAGATGGACAAGCTTTGATCGACAGCATTGGCCCTTCATTTAACGAGCTGCGCGGCCTTATTTATGAACAGCAAACGCTGCAAGATACTTCATGGATAACTCTAGATAGTTCCAAGTCTCTGATTGCAGGATATCTTGGTAAAACCATCGCGGATTACTTAAAACACGATGCCTTTTTGACCATCACTACCAATCACACACCGCGAATTGTGGAACATGTCAAATCGGGTAAAGCCACATTAGGCCTATGCGCTGGATTAATGCCCACCCATCATGGCCTACTCACATTCCACTTAGCTGATGAGCCTTTTGCGATAGTGTATAATAAACCGCTAAATAAACTGCCCGACAGTATCATTACCAATGACTTAACCAATCCATCCAATAGTTATCAGCGACAAACCCTCGATAAGTTCAATATCACACCAATTATGGAAATGGACGCTTATACGGCCGCTGCTCAGCTTGCTCTGGGTGGAACCGCGCCCGCGCTTATATCTAACTCCATTATCAAAACCTTAAGCATCTCAGAAAAGTACTGTTTTCGTTTTACTGAACTGGCGCATCTTATTCGTCCTATCCATATTTGTGTCAGACAAAACGTGTATCAATCACCCAGAGTTAAAACATTGATAGCAACCATTGGTGATGCTGTTGCCAAAGCAGTTTAAGTGCCATCACCATGGACATAGTGATCACCAAAGGTCGAATCCATTTTTGCCCTTTTGTTACCACCACTTTCGCACCAAGACGCGCCCCGATAAAACCGCCAACGGCCATGACTAAACCAAGTTGCCAAATAGGCAGGCCAGCAATAATGAAAAACAGCAGCGCAGCAATATTAGAGGTAAAGTTAAGAACCTTAGTTCGAGCAGTCGCCGCCACCAAAGAAAATTGCCCAATCACCACGAAACATACGGTAAAGATGGAACCCGTCCCGGGGCCAAAAAATCCATCATAAAAACCCACTCCGCCACCCACACATAAGGCAAACATCGCCTCTGATATCTTTGCTTCACCCGAGTGTGCTTTAGCTTTAGGCATGAACAGGAAGTACAAGGAAATAGCCAAGAGTAAAATGGGAATTAAACTGGTCAGAATACCTGCATCAACATACTGTACAGCTTCAGCGCCAATTGCAGCGCCTATAAAGGTACAGCCAATAGCAAGGCGCATTTCTTTGAGGCTCACAATACCGTTGCGAACAAAGTACCAACTCGCTGAGAAACTGCCAAATGAGCTTTGCAGTTTATTGGTCGCCAGTGCCTGAGTCGGTGGAACGCCGACTGCAAGCAAAGCCGGCAAGGTGAGTAGTCCTCCCCCGCCAGCCATAGCATCAATAAAACCAGCCGCAGTGGCGACAAAGAAAAGTAAGGCTAATATTTCAAATGAGATGTCCATATCGAGAGCTTGTTAATCAATAATTGACAATAAACATACCACTCTATTTTAGACTCACTTAAGGAAAGCTTAGATATTAACCTATTCCTTTTTTTCATGATTTTAAAATATTAACCTTCCAGTTTAAGACAGCGGGTGTGCTCTTAAACCAGAGAGCCAATTAGGAAACTTTAACTGGATTAGTGTTAAATGGTTTGCGTAACCAGTAATCTAGGCTCACATATCGGCCGCCACCGTAGAAAAACAGCACCATCAACATAACAAAATAGATTGCGGCAAACTCCATCCCATTATTGAGCATCACAGGATCGCCAAGTTCTGTAATATAGTTGTATCGACCGGGAAAGTTAGCAGCTAGCCATTCAATAAACCCGTTCAGCCGTACACTTGCTTCCATACTGCTAGTAGCAATGGCGTCCCAACCATGTTTCCAATGCACCATGGCGCTGGCAACACTCATCAAAAAGATCATAGGAATGGCCATCACTCTGGTAAAAAGGCCCAAAGCAATACAAATACACCCGACCACTTCAGTCGCGGCAGCAAGAAATGCCAGAAACTCAGGAAAAGGAAGGTTTAAACCACCATCAGCCGCAGAAGCACCAAACCAAGCAACTGTGCCCGAGAATCCCAGAACTTTAGAGCGAGCGCCAACAAAGATAACCGGGATAAGATAAAGACGAATAGCAAGTAAGGCCAGATAATCATACCTTTGACACTTTTCCACTAAGCCATCGAACCAATTAAGAGCTGACTTAATCATAATTATTCTCCTGAAAATTGGACCTTAATAAGTCCTAATTCACTAAAATGTTGCACCCACTCCATCAGGTTAAAGCTGATGTTGCTCTGATTAACCCTTTGCTGTAGTTGACCTGATGTTAAATCAGGTAGCTCTATCAGCATTTGAATCAGAGCGATATCTATATCCCTTAACCTTTGAGAAGCAACATACTGCTCTTGGTTACGAAATATGCCGTAAAACACACTATGACGGTCAGTGGTTAAAAATGTCACTGAGTCTTGATGAAGTAAGAAAGGGACTTGAGTGAGTTTTAAGGTTGGATTGATTTGTAAGCTGTCGCTTTCTGTTACTTCTTTTCGAGAAAACTCAGCAAAATTGTCGCTTACAGTGTCGATCTCTACACAAAAAGAAACCCATTCATATTCAAGCAAGGCTAAATGTTGCAATGATACAGCTCCCGAACTGGCACCTTCATTTTTCTGCACAAACTGTACAAATTCGCTTGCTATTTGGTGAAACTCGGCCTCAAAGGCAGCATGTTTAGCCACAAAGCTATTAATCATTTGCTCAAGTTGTAGATGAGAAAATTGCGCTGAAAAAAGTGGGAAGGTGTTAGTCACCACACCAAAAACATTATCGCGAATGAATTCGCTGTATCGACAGTCGTCTCTTTGCTCGTTTGGCAAACGTATCATTGCCGATAAACGTTCGGTTTGAGCCAGCATTTGGCTAGGAGGATTAAGCATTAACTACCCCCTTACACAGCCCTTCGAGCGTTTGACCAAATTCCTGTATTTCGCCATGAATACTGCGCAATTCCTCAGCGAGTACCAGCAGGGATGGCATATTTTGATCCCGCTCTAAAAGCAAAGGTTTACTACCGTGAACAACATAGGTGTAGCGAGCTAAATCCAATACTTGATCAGGAACTGGCGCTCCATGCGTATCGAGCAAAAAACCATCTTTTTCTTTAAGATGACCAGCAATATGGCAATAACGTATTGCCTCACTTGGTAAGCTATTGAGCATGTTGTAAGGGCAATAACCATGATTGTGACTGTTTACAAACACATTGTTGATATCCAGCAACAGCTCACAGCCACTTTTATCGCAGATCTCAGCGATAAACTCTCCTTCGGGCATTTCGTTACTATAACTGTGGTAATAAGAGATATTTTCCAGCGCAATCGGCCGCTGAACTAAATCTTGGACCCGCTGAATACGTTCAACTAAATAGGCAATATTATCTTTTTGTCTCGGTATAGGCAGCAACTCATACAAATAGCCTTGACTGTCTCTAGAAAAACTCAAATGCTCGCTGTATATTTCGATATTAAACTCATCGAGAAAATTCGCGACATCTCTTATAAAAGGTTCATTTAAAGTCTGGCAATCGCCAATAGATAAGCTGAGCCCATGAGCAACCAAAGGGTATTTTTTCGCAATATCTTGCAACTGTTCGCGCTTCAAACCGCCGATATTCATCCAATTCTCTGGCGCCAATTCAAGGAAATCAATATCAGGATGTTCAGGTAGCTGACACAGCAAATCAATATGTTCACTGCGCAGCCCTAATCCTTTTGACGTATTGGTTATTGTCCGCATATCCCACCTGTGATTTTGCTTTGAGTTAACTTGATGGTTTCAGAAGAAGGATCAATCCCCTCTCCCGTCACACCACATTTACCGTCACGGGCTCGCACTAAGCGGCCTTGTGGGTTACTTGTTAATTCTTGCTTTTCAAAGCGTTTTTCGGTGCCACATTTACCCGCTGCACATTTCCCGCCATGCTCTGATTTAGATTGGGCTTCAACCGGAGCTTCCGGCGAAGTATCAGCAAAAGCCATACCTGAGTTGAGAGTAATAACCGATGTCATTGCAATAGATAGAACGAGTTTATTGTTCATTGGATAACTCCTTAGCAGCGCTCATGGGATAACTAGATAAATCGTGCCCAGCAATCACCTGACCTTTGTAATACTGTTTCACTATCTCGATCGATTCAGGTTTGAGCTTAAGACCTAGCCCCATCCAATGATTGAGGACCAAAAGTTTGGGGTTAACTTGTGCGGCGATTTTGCCAACGATTGAGGGCTTAGCATGCAAAAATGACGACACTTCATCGGCTTGTTCGTGAATAGCTAAAGGCATCAAAAGAATATCAGCCCCTTTAGCAAACTCGACAAAACCTGAATTACTGCCATTTTGATCGGCGGAAATCACCATCACGCCCTCTTCGCTTTCAATACGGTAAGCTAGGCAAGGAACATCACCATGGGGAATGCCGAGCGCATAGATAGTCAGTCCATCTTGCTGGTAAACTTTGGTTCCGTGTGAAGATTTGTAGGGTACGTCTGTGATAGTGACAGGAAATAAGCCATCACTACCATCAAACAAACCATTGAGATAGGCGTAAGCACCTTTATCACCATCGAACAATGCTTTCATATAACCAGTCATACTAGGAAAAGCAGAACCGGCTTCAGGCCCAGCAATATCTAAAGGATCTTGGCGATCAAAAAAGTAACCACCTTTAAGCAGTGCTGGTACATCAGCAACGTGATCGGTGTGAAAATGAGTTAGACCGAGAAAATCGAGATCCTCAAGCTTACCGCCAGCTTGACCAAACCTTAGGTAAACTCCGCCACCAGCATCTATCATCACTTGTGACTTTCCCTTCCACCAGATAAGTTCACCGGAAGAAGCGCGAAGGTCGTCGGAAATAGGTCCCCCAGATCCAAGCAGTTGAAGAGTAAAATTTTTATCGAGCGGTTCTAGAGAAAGAGCGTAACTATTCACTGAACCAAGAGATAACCCCATAGCCAGTATCAAGGCTTTTAAAGGCTTTTTCATATCAGATACCTATGAGTGACATTTATCATTTCTCTTCTTTGGGTAAGCAGCCAAAGAAGCAACAAGGGCAGGAAAAACGAGCTGTTTTTGATGTCCGTCAAAGTACTCAACTAAGATATCTAATAATTAAAGTTAAGAATATCTAGATATTCTTAATTATCGTTTAGATAAACTGAACAAAAGAGAATATATTGAGTGACTAGCATCTAGATACAAAACTGATTGCATGGAATGGAGCCAAAGCTTTCGCTGCTTCTTCTAGCAAGTGGGAACTAAATCACTATTATCCGAAATGTAAAAGCCTTGATAACCCAATAACATAAAGGATAATCCTGCGATGAAAAAAACAGCGTTAGTTTTCTCTTTACTGGCTTCAAGCCAACTGTGTTTCGCTGATAATGCGCTTTATCAACCAAAAGATGAAAACACCCCATCCATTGAATCCATTACGATGAGCTATGGTACTCCAATGAGAAAAGAACTTGCTCTGAATGGCGCGACTTCGGGCTTGCCTAAAACCGCTTATAGTGGTGCAACCATGAAGCTTAATATGATAGGCGGCGTAGCACCTTACTCTGTCGAAGTAACAGAAGGTAATGTAGATATTAAAGAAGATGTCCTAACCATTAGAGAGAAAGGAAAAATCAAATTGCTCATCTCTGACTCTGTAGGCTCAAGCTTCACTTATTCTTTTAATCCAAGTTTTTTCTCTACACCCGACAATGTGATCCGAACCTTTTCTCAGTCTGAGCAATACTGTAGTAAACTAGGTGGCAGCTTACCCAAGATTGAGGATATTGCACTCTTCCCAACCGCAAGAATGTTTGGTTATTTATTTTCAGAGTGGGGAAGCTTTTCTTTAAATCAATCTGGTTGGTATACATCAGATCAAGATATGTCATACAAGCTATTTAGAAACCAAGATGAGTGGTCAAGTATGGGCTATGACGGACATATATCCGATCATTTAGATAATGGATTGGTTTACCAAACATTTGATGATGCTTTTACTAGAACCACTTGTATTTTTAAATAATAAATAATTAAAGGAGCGTTATTAATTTAACGCTTCTTTATAAAAAATAAACTTGTAGTCGGCTATATTGCTTTCCCTATTGACAACATAAAATAGATAACAATAATAAAGACTAAAAATAAAACCTATAAAAACAATGTCTTTTAAAATTTTTCTCATCTCGATAGCCAACCTTTTTACTACAATAGTTATGCCTTTAGGAATGACCTTGACAATTTTCTTTATGTGTCAGTATATAGGTATTGGAGATCGCTACTTTTGGACGATCGATTGTATTGTTACCGCTATATTCTACATATTGTCTGGTGTAATAAGCTGTTACCTGTTGGAAAAATTTACAGTAAACCATAACTTTCTCTATTTATTCTGCCTAATCAATATATTTTCAACCTATATGTTATATGTATCTACTGATAGCTTTACGGCTCATTTTAATGAACCTGATATCTATATCTATTTCCCATTTATTTCGCTTGCCCCACTCTATGCCTTAGGTGTTTATCTGCAAAATAAAAAACCGAACTTAAAACAGACCTTTTATTAACAACATAATTATTTGTTAATCGTCTTAGATAAATGAATACTATCAATCAAACCCTCTAAATCCGCAGTACAGGTCACTATTGATTCAACAATCGTAAAATTAATACTAATCAATAATTTAAAAAACATATTCGCATAACAAGCCATTTACTGTGTGAATGGTGTCGCAATTATGAAACACCAAACCTGCATATGAGACTATCTGCATATAGACCTTGGGATGAACTTTACTCCCAACCAATACAGCATGGAGATCAGATTATGACTTTTGATAGCGTTGTCGTTCTAGACAGTAACGATGTAATCAAAAAGGCAGGTGAAAGCAAGCTTAACTTCAATACTCTGTTTCAAGTTCCAGCAGAGAATGTTCATCAGGCAATTGAAATGGCACAAGTTTTTCAAGACGCTATCAATGGTGACACGTTAGAGTTTAACTTTGACCAAGCACTACAGCTTGTCAAAGAGCACAAAGAAATGGCGGTCACTGGCACAATAAACCAGTCAATCGTAAAGCAAGATAATCAAGTATCGGCCATGGTCGATGATGTCATGAACCTGCTTGATACTGTTGTGGGTGTTTACCTAGACAAAGAAACGCCAACCTATGAAAAATTCAAAAATACGATTGAGCAAGGCTTTACGAACCTCAATGAGCAAAAAGAAAGTTCTTGGATTTTCTGGAGTAAGGAAAGCGAGCACAAGACCACCTACACCTACAACATCTTATTCGCTGTGGCCAATAAAGATACAGGCTCGGTTATGGCAGCCGCTCCAATTGGCTTAACCATCACTGTTGATGTCGACAAAGAGAAAGTACTTTGGATTACAACCAAAGATAAGCACAACTACTCTGTGAACGTTAAGTCAATCACTGTCGTTGAAGCGCTACAGGCATAAAAACCTCGGAGGTGGCCATTTACCACCTCCTACTTCGCAATATAATCAACTAAGGAAAGGTCATGGAATCGGTAACCATAGCACCGGATATTAAAACTGATATTTTTAGCCCCATCTTAAACATCAATCTCGAACATCTAGACCAAGCGGTAAATATGTTAAGTGCCTTTGACAATCTGCACACCGCAACACAAGGTATAGATTTTGACCAAGCTCTTACTATTGCTAAAAGCCATAAAACCATGGCAGTTGTTGGCACAAAGACGGTTGCCGAAACCGCCCAAACAATGCAAGCATGGGTCGCGATAGATCAATTACAAAATTTGATCGGTATGGTTCAAGGAGCGGTGACTGAAAATTGGGCTGCATTTGGTATGGCTGCGCGAGCTTTTTTAGATCTCAATGCTCAGAAAAATGGCGGTTACTTTGTGATATTTGGTCAAAGTGAAAAAGAAGTGTCCTACCAGTACAATATGTTTAACATTGTGCAAAATCAGTCGACAGGTGCCACTATGGTTGGCCAACTTACATCCGTCGACATTCACTTAAAGTCCTCTGATAGTAACGTATTGTCTTTGGTGGCAGGTTCAAAAGTCACACAAACCATGAACTTTAAAAGTATGGTCATAGCCGAAGCATTAGAACGCTGATATAAACCTTACATCTTCTAAGAGGTTACTTATGAATATTGAAATCGTGCCCTGTAAACAAAAAGAGTTACCTTATCAGGTATTTTTAGAAGTAGAGGATGAGCGATATCTGACTCAAGCATATGAGCTATCCAAACTCTTTACTGACTGTTCAAATGAAAACCGCATTATTGACTTTGAACTGGCCAAAGCACAAATCAAAGCAGAGCCTGGGTTGGCAATAATTGCAACATTAAACGTAGAACTAAACAAACAATATCAAGCCCTATCTATGCTTACTTCAGACATAGCAGGCCAACTGACTGCACAAGATTCATTCGGTATTTTCGATAAGCAGAGACTCCAAACCATAGTAGCCCATGCATTTTGCGATCTCGATAAACAAAAGGATCAACCTTGGTTTGGCTATTCAGAAACTGAAACAAATCAGGGTAATCATGCCCACTATCAGTACAATTTCCTCGTTATTTCTCAAAGCGATCGCACAGGCCCTCTTATGGCTCTCAGCCTACTTTCAATAGAAGTTGAGATAGAAAATAACAGCCACAGCATTTTTAGTCAGCCAGATAAACCGGACGCGCTGACGATAGACAGTGATAAGATAGACATCAAACTGAAAGGACTGCAGGCAGTCAGACAACTTAGCTAATTTCATAGAGGTAAGCCAATATGTACATCACCAGAGATGTCAAGGTTACTCCAGTAAATAGCCCCGTTGTACTGGGTGACTCAATTTTAAAAAACGATGCTTTAGCTCCAAATTCAAGGGTTTTGGCAACAGACGATCAACAAGATCTGAAATTCAAAACGCTATTTTCTTTGGAGCCTGAATACATCAGCCAAGCAATAGCGGCAACTCGAGTATTTCAACAGGCGCTCAATTCATCATTGGAGTTTAATGTTTCTAAAGCTGAACAATTAGCACAAGAGAATAACATCCATATCGAAAGGACGATCCAGCCTGTAATATCGAGTGATTCTCCTCAAGGTGCAATTTCAAAACTTGAAGTACAGCTTGATGAAGTGGTCGGCGGCACCTTTCCAGCTAATCTAAAAGCGAAAATTATGGATATCGTGTCTGATGGGTTTGTAAACCTTTACCGACACGAAAGCAGCGCTTGGATATTTTGGTCCAGCGAATCTGCCAATAAGTCCTCTTACTACTACACTATGCTGCTCGCGATTCAGGAAGATGATGTACTGGTTTTCGTGCCGCTTGGGTTTTATATACAAGCCAGTATTAGTAAAGAAAAGATTTTATTCATCACCATATCATCCAGTGCTCACTATTCAGTAGCACTCAACGGACTAAAAGGTACTCAACCTTTGGGCTATTCTCCCAACCAATAATGTGTAATGGAACAGTGAAACTTCAAAAGCTTGACGCTACCTAGTAGATAAGCTGTTTTCTCAACTAAAAAGCCTGCTTAAATAAGCAGGCTTTTTAGTCACTATGCAGCTTAAAGCTTATCTACTTAAGCTTGGCTTTTCGCTACTTTTGCATGTAACTCTTGTACAGAAGTCACTGACGCGCAGGCATCTGCCATATGTGACATACAAGTGGCAAATGCCGCATTGAGGGTTGTCGTGTAATTCACTTTTTCTGCTAGGGCACCGCGACGAAGAACTTTTGAATCTTCAATCGACTGACGACCTGCCGTCGTATTCACGATATAGGTATACTCGTTGTTCTTGATACGGTCTAGGATGTGTGGACGACCTTCATGTACCTTATTAACAAGACGAGGATTGATCCCTGCTTCACCTAGGATGATCGCTGTGCCATGAGTCGCATCTAACTGGTAGCCCAATTTGGTCAGTTTAGAGGCGAGATCAACAACACGTTGCTTGTCTCCTTCTCGAACAGACAGTAGTGCGCGGCCGCCTTCTGGGTAAACATTGCCACAACCTAGTTCCGCTTTCGCGTAAGCTTCTGCGAAGGTTGCACCCACACCCATAACTTCACCAGTAGAGCGCATTTCTGGGCCTAATAGTGGGTCAACACCAGGGAACTTGTTGAACGGTAATACAACCTCTTTCACTGAGTAGTAAGGTGGGATGATCTCTTTGGTAAAGCCCTGAGAATCTAGAGATTGACCTGCCATTACACGTGCAGCGATTTTCGCTAGCGGCGCACCTGTTGCTTTAGAAACAAACGGTACGGTACGTGCGGCACGAGGGTTCACTTCGATTAAGTAAACTTCGTTGTCTTTCACCGCAAACTGAGTGTTCATCAGACCACGTACACCAAGTTCAAATGCGAGTTTCTCAACTTGCTCGCGCATCTTGTCTTGGATTTCTTGACTTAGCGTGTAAGCAGGAAGTGAACATGCAGAGTCACCCGAGTGAACACCTGCTTGCTCGATGTGCTCCATGATACCGCCGATCACCACTCTCTCACCGTCACAGATAGCATCGATATCCACTTCAGTTGCGTCATCTAGGAAACGGTCAAGAAGTACTGGCGACTCGTTTGATACGCTAACTGCTTCGTTGAAGTAGCGACGCAGGTCTTGCTCATCGTATACGATTTCCATCGCACGACCACCAAGTACGTATGATGGACGTACAACCAGTGGGAAACCAATCTCTTTTGACTTATCAACTGCTTGCTCGATAGTTGTTACTGTCGCGTTCTCAGGCTGTAGAAGGCCAAGACGGTCAACAGCGGCTTGGAAGCGCTCTCGGTCTTCTGCTCGGTCAATCGCATCTGGGCTAGTACCAATAATAGGTACACCAGCAGCTTCTAGCGCACGAGCCAGTTTCAGTGGTGTTTGACCACCGTATTGAACAATCACACCTTTTGGCTTTTCAACGCGCACGATAGAAAGTACGTCTTCTAACGTTACAGGCTCAAAGTAAAGACGATCCGACGTATCATAGTCGGTAGAAACCGTCTCAGGGTTACAGTTAACCATGATAGTTTCGTAACCATCTTCACGCAGTGCAAGTGAAGCGTGTACACAACAGTAATCAAATTCGATACCTTGACCAATACGGTTTGGACCGCCGCCCAGAACCATGATTTTGTCTCTGTCGGTTGGCTGCGCTTCACACTCTTCATCGTAAGATGAGTACATGTAAGCAGTATCAGATGAGAACTCAGCCGCACAAGTATCAACACGTTTGTAGACTGGGTGAATGTCATACTGGTCACGTAGACGACGAATTTCATTCTCAGATACGCCAAGGATTGAAGACAGGCGAGCATCAGAGAAACCTTTACGCTTCATCTTGCGCAACACATCTTGAGTCAGGCCGGCGAAGCCACCTGCTTTAACCTCATTTTCAAGCTTGATGAGTTCCTCGATTTGCACCAAGAACCAGCGATCAATCTGAGTAAGGTTAAACACACCGTCGACTGACATGCCTGCACGGAACGCATCAGCAATATACCAAATACGTTCAGCACCTGCTTCTTTTAGTTCATGGCGAATCTTTGTTAGCGCGTCTGGCGCATCGAGATCAACCATTTCATCAAAGCCGTTTGCACCAACTTCAAGGCCACGTAATGCTTTTTGCAACGATTCTTGCTGATTACGGCCAATCGCCATAACCTCACCCACTGATTTCATCTGAGTCGTAAGGCGATCATTCGCACCGGCAAATTTTTCAAAGTTAAAGCGCGGGATCTTAGTCACAACGTAGTCGATGGTAGGTTCAAATGATGCTGGTGTTGCACCACCTGTTATATCATTTTGTAGCTCATCAAGAGTAAAACCGACCGCCAGTTTGGCCGCGATTTTAGCAATAGGGAAACCGGTTGCTTTTGATGCTAGAGCTGACGAACGTGACACGCGAGGGTTCATCTCAATGATAACCATGCGGCCATCTTTCGGGTTAATACCAAACTGAACGTTTGAGCCACCCGTTTCAACACCAATTTCACGCAGTACCGCAAGCGAGGCGTTACGCATCAATTGGTATTCTTTATCCGTCAATGTTTGTGCTGGAGCCACTGTGATCGAGTCGCCAGTGTGAATACCCATTGGATCGAAGTTTTCAATCGAACAAACGATGATACAGTTGTCCGCTTTATCGCGAACCACTTCCATTTCGTACTCTTTCCAGCCAATTAAAGACTCATCGATAAGCAATTCATTAGTGGGAGAAAGATCTAAACCGCGGCGACAAATTTCTTCAAATTCTTCTTTATTGTACGCAATACCACCACCAGTACCACCCATAGTGAATGAAGGGCGAATAATACATGGGAAACCGACCATATCAAGAACGCGATAAGCTTCTTCCATAGTCTTAGCAGTATCAGCACGTGGACATTCAAGGCCGATTGACTTCATCGCTTTATCAAAACGAGAACGGTCTTCCGCTTTATCAATCGCATCGGCAGTTGCACCTATCATCTCAACACCGAACTCTTCAAGCACGCCATGTTTTTCTAAATCAAGTGCGCAGTTAAGAGCCGTTTGGCCTCCCATGGTAGGAAGAACCGCATCGGGACGCTCTTTTTCGATGATCTTACGCACCACTTCCCACTGTATAGGTTCAATGTAGGTAGCGTCTGCCATCTCAGGGTCAGTCATAATCGTCGCAGGGTTAGAGTTAACCAGAATAACTCGATATCCCTCTTCGCGAAGCGCTTTACACGCTTGAGCACCAGAGTAGTCAAACTCACATGCTTGCCCGATAACAATCGGACCAGCACCCAGAATTAGAATACTTTTTAGGTCAGTACGTTTTGGCATTCTCTACTACTCCAAATTAAGCGCTGTGTTGTTTAATAAGTTCAATGAAGTGATCAAATAACGGCGCAGCGTCGTGAGGACCTGGGCTCGCTTCTGGATGGCCTTGAAAACTAAATGCTGGTTTATCTGTGCGATGAATACCCTGAAGAGCCCCATCAAACAAGGATACGTGAGTAGCACGTAGATTCTCTGGCAAACTGTCTTCATCGGCCGCAAACCCATGGTTTTGTGAAGTAATCATAACGACATTGCGGTCAAGATCCTTTACTGGGTGGTTTGCGCCATGATGACCAAATTTCATCTTCACCGTCTTAGCACCCGATGCAAGTGCCAAGATTTGATGTCCTAAACAGATACCAAAGATTGGTAATCCTTTGTCTAAAAATGCTTTTGTTGCTTCAATCGCATAAGTACATGGCTCAGGGTCGCCAGGACCATTTGAAAGGAATACACCGTCAGGATTAAGTACCAACACTTCTTCTGCTGTTGTCTCAGCAGGCACAACTGTTAAGCGGCAGCCTCTGTCAACGAGCATACGCAAGATGTTTCGCTTTGCTCCAAAGTCATAGGCAACAACGTGATATGGGAGCTCGCTGCTGTCTTGCGCATCTGGAAGACCACCCTCGAGCGTCCACGAACCTTGTTTCCATTGATACGCTTCTTTCGTTGTAACTTCTTTCGCAAGGTCCATACCTTTTAAGCCAGGGAATTCTTTTGCTTTGGCCAAGGCTAAAGCTTCGTCTAGATTGTTGCCAGCAACAATACAACCGTTTTGTGCACCTTTTTCACGCAGAATACGAGTCAACTTACGCGTATCGATATCAGCGATACCTACGATATTTTGTGACTTAAGGTAATCAGAAAGGGTTTGTTCATTACGGAAGTTAGAAGCGATAAGGGGAAGGTCGCGAATCACAAGGCCTTGTGCATGGATAGAAGAGGATTCTTCATCTTCGGAGTTGGTTCCGGTATTGCCTATATGTGGGTAAGTGAGAGTGACGATTTGTTGAGAATAGGAAGGATCAGTGAGGATTTCTTGGTACCCCGTCATCGAGGTATTAAAAACGACTTCACCAACGGATGAACCATCTGCTCCAATGGAAACTCCGTGGAACACTGTCCCATCTTCTAGGACTAACAGTGCTGATTTACTCAAGACAACCTCCAGAATAAAAATGCATAAATTATAAATTAAACTGCAAATCTGCCTTCCTTTACACCTTGAATAAGTGATTTCAGGTTATTTAGACAAATTGGCAGCATTCTAATGATGAAGATTAAATGTGTCAACAGGAGCATAAAAATTAATTCAGACTTTAGGACAGTTAAAGCAAATAAGCGCTTGTAGCAGCTAAAACATCAGGTTTACTCCGGTAATTTTAGCCATTGAATACAAAACGTATAAATTTACTTGGTAAGATAGTAAAAGAGGATGCCATCAAAAGACAATGGAAATACGCAAACGTTAAACTGCCTAATTAAAGACTATTTTTAAACACTTCAGATAAAAAAAGCAGCCTCACACCTATAAAATAAAGAAAAGATCGCAAGAAATGACTAAGTGATTAAAGTTATGTAAATAGTGAAAACAGAGGAAGGGATTAAAAACGCCGAGCAAGCTCGGCGCATAATTATTTAATTATAGATCGTTTAAACCAAGCACATCTGTCATGCTATAAAAACCTGCGGGTTTATCTTTTAACCATACCGCAGCTTTAACCGCACCATTAGCAAATGTCATACGATCAGTGGCTTTATGAGTGATTTCTACTCGTTCGCCAATATCAGCAAACATCGCGGTATGCTCGCCGACAATATCGCCAGCTCGAATCGTTGCAAAACCAATCTCATCTTTGGATCGTTCACCAGTAATCCCTTCACGAGCATAAACCGCAACATCACTCAGCTTGTTACCCATAGCACCCGCAATTGCTTCACCCATGCTAAGCGCGGTTCCAGAAGGGGCATCTACTTTATAGCGGTGATGAGCTTCAACTACTTCGATATCGCAGTAATCCCCCATTACTTTGGCTGCTTTTTCAAGTAGCTTGAAAACAAGGTTTACGCCAACAGAGTAATTTGATGCCATAACAATAGGCATTTTCCTTGCCATTTCTTCAATTTGTTGGCGCTCTGTCTCTGTAAAGCCTGTTGTGCCAATGACAATACTTTTGCCATGCTTCTGACAGAGCTCGAGGTTTGCTAAGGTACTTGCTGGCGCAGTAAAGTCTATAATGACGTCAAACTGGTCGATTTGTTTACTCAAATCATCCGTCAGTACAACATCAAACTTACCCTCTCCACAAAGCTCACCAATATCAACACCAACCAAAGAAGATTCAGGCCTTTCTGAGCCTGTACCAACTTGGGCAAGTGGGTTCTGGTGAGTCGCTTTGACTAGGTTACGCCCCATGCGTCCAGCTGCTCCCGCAATTGCAATACGTACCATGCACTTCTCCATTATTCACGTTTTGTATGCTACTGAGTTAAAACTACCAATATTAAAGACGACTGGCTATACATTCGATAGTGAAATTTTCCTACTTGGCTGAAAAGCACTATCTTCTTTAGCCTGACTAATGACTCTTACAGCTAACTGTATTCATCAACTACTCTATCAAGGATTGTTCTATTTGCTTCGGGAAATTCATAGTCCCTTAGCTTGGTGATCGGTACCCACTTACCTTGCTGCCCTTCTCTGCCAAAAGGTTGGTTTTCAAAATCGGTGACAAGAATAAAATCAAACTTCAATGACTTATCCGTGTAGTCATATTCTAAATGCTCGAATAAGCTATGTTGTGTCACCTGAATACCAACCTCTTCATCTAACTCGCGTTTAATGGCTTGCGCTATGGTTTCTTTGTCTTCAACTTTTCCTCCTGGAAACTCCCAAAATCCACCCTTATGTTTTTCTTGTGGGCGCTTGGTGATAAAGACTTCACTTTTTTCAGCATTTAAAATGATAGCCGCGACAATATGGATACGTTTCACAATCAGTTTCCTCAAAAAAAGAGCCGCTAATGCGACTCTTGATGTTTTAAAATCTATTTATTTTTAGCCACTCAGCTGACCATGGCACTGTTTGTACTTTTTGCCACTACCACAAGGACAAGGCTCATTACGTCCTACTTTGCGCTCTTCACGGACCATAGGCTGGTTAGAGTGGTCTTCTTGGTTTTCACCAGCTAGCTGGTTACCAGCTGAAGCATGCTGTGCTTGAGCTCGTCTCGCCGCTTCTTCAGCTTGTGCTCTGCGCTGAGCTTCCATACGCTCTACTTCTTCTTGTTGCTGAACACGAACCTTAGACAAAATGGTAATCACATCTGATTTTAGTGCATCCAACAAGCCTTCAAACAACTCAAACGACTCACGTTTATATTCCTGTTTCGGGTTTTTCTGCGCATAGCCACGTAGGTGAATACCCTGACGCAAGTGGTCCATTGCTGCAAGGTGCTCTTTCCAAAGAGTATCAAGAGTCTGCAGCATGACTGATTTTTCAAAGTTACGCAGCACCTGCTCACCGACTACTGTCTCTTTCTCTTTGTAGACTGTTACAGATGTTTCTAAGATTTTCTCACGCAGCGCTTCTTCATAAAGCTTATCGTCATCTTCAAGCCACTGCTTGACTGGCGCATCGAGATCAAAATCGTTTTTCAGACGTTCTTGTAGCCCTTCGACATCCCACATATCTTCTAAAGACTGAGGTGGAATATATTCATCAATGACAGCAGTAATAACATCCGCTCGGTTTTGCTCAATCATTTCACTGATGTCTTCCACATTCATCAGTTCATCACGCAGCTCATAAACAACTTTACGCTGATCATTGGCCACATCATCATATTCTAGAAGCTGTTTACGGATATCGAAGTTTCGGCCTTCAACTTTACGCTGAGCTTTTTCAATTGAGCGAGATAGCATTTTAGACTCAATCGCTTCCCCTTCTTCCATACCACTTTGAATAAGGCTAGCCATACGATCAGAAGTAAAGATACGCAGTAGTGAGTCTTCCATAGAAAGGTAGAAACGTGAGGAACCAGCATCACCTTGACGGCCAGAACGACCACGCAGCTGATTATCAATACGACGAGACTCATGACGCTCCGTACCAATAATATGCAGACCACCTGCATCTAACACTTTATCGTGCACTTCTTTCCAATCTGCTTTGATCACCTCAATCTGTTCTTGAGTCGGATTATCCAAAGCATCAATTTTAGCCTGCCAGCTGCCACCAAGCACGATATCTGTACCACGACCAGCCATGTTAGTCGCGATTGTAACAGCACCCGGTGTACCTGCTTCTGCAACAATTTCAGCTTCTCGCTCATGAAACTTAGCATTCAAGACATTGTGTTTGATCTTGGCTTTTTTCAGTGCATTAGATAAAAGCTCTGACTTTTCTATCGACACAGTACCCACCAAAGAAGGCTGGCCTTTTTCAACTCGCTGCTTGATATCTTCAATAATAGCGGCAAACTTTTCTGCCTCAGTACGGTACACCACATCTGGCATATCGTTACGAACCATAGGCTTATTCGTCGGGATAACGACAGTTTCCAACCCATAGATAGACTGGAATTCAAATGCTTCAGTATCTGCCGTACCTGTCATACCAGAAAGCTTTTCGTATAGACGGAAGTAATTCTGGAAAGTAATAGATGCTAATGTCTGGTTTTCATTTTGAATTTTAACGCCTTCTTTCGCTTCCACGGCTTGGTGAAGACCTTCAGACCAGCGACGCCCTGGCATAGTACGGCCAGTATGTTCGTCAACAATCACGACTTCGCCATCTTCGTTAACTATATAGTCGACATTTTTTTCAAACAGAACATGGGCTCGTAATGCAGCATTGACATGATGTAGCAAACTAATATTGGTTGGAGAATACAGTGTATCACCTTCCTCCATTAAGCCATTTTTGACCATCAACTCTTCAACATACTCTTGACCATTTTCGGTCAAGTGCACTTGTTTTGATTTCTCATCCACTGTGTAGTGGCCATCACCACGATATTCTTCTGAATCTTCTTGATCCTGCTTCTCAAGGTGAGGAATTAAGGTATTAATACGAGTGTACAGCTCTGAGCTGTCTTCTGCTGGGCCTGAGATGATCAAGGGGGTTCGGGCTTCATCGATCAAGATAGAATCGACTTCATCGACAACAGCAAAGAAACGCTCGCGTTGAACTCTATCTTCTGAGCGAAACGCCATGTTGTCACGCAAGTAATCGAAACCAAATTCGTTATTAGTCCCGTAAAGAATGTCTGCTAGGTAGGCTTGTTTTTTCTCTTGCGGCGGCATGTTAGGAATATTGACGCCAACTGTCATGCCCAAAAATTCAAACAAAGGACGGTTTGTTTCAGCATCACGCTTGGCAAGATAGTCATTTACTGTCACGACGTGAACGCCTTTACCTGCAAGGGCATTTAGATATGCTGGCAGTGTCGCTGTCAGTGTCTTACCTTCACCTGTGCGCATTTCTGCAATTTGGCCAGCATTAAGCACCATACCGCCGATAAGCTGCACATCAAAGTGACGCATGCCGTATACACGCTTAGAAGCCTCACGTACAGTCGCAAATGCCTCAGGAAGCAGTCCATCTAGGGTTTCACCTTGTTCAAGACGCTGACGGAATTCAACGGTTTTTGCTTTCAGCTCTTCATCAGAAAGTGCTTCTAAGCCCGGTTCATAGTTATTTATTTCTTTTACAATCTTTCTAAGGCGACGTAACGTGCGGTCGTTGCGACTACCAATTACCTTTGTCAGTAGCTTAGTTATCATTTGCTATGCATCTCTCTTTACTTAGATCGGGCCCGATCTACATTCTATGCCTTCAGTCTCTAACAGTTCTAAACTAAGAATACTGAGATAAATCACGTTATTCAGATATTGCGATGAGAACATGGGATTTCAAGGCGTAAGTGGCGCTTAGTTTAAGGAATTTTACCACTAAGGACCAATAACAAGGTGATTTGTTTGAAGCATTCTTTATTTTCAGTGGTTATATGGCGGATGTTTGTACGCTTTAAGAGCCGACTTATTCAGTAAACCTCTTTTAAAGCCCCTAAATAAACTAGTTTAAGCTCTTTGATTGTTAAACAAGGCAGTATTTTGCCGCGGCTACAAACAAAAAAGCCAGGCTCTTTGCCTGGCTCTTAGGAAACAATGATAGTTACACAATTAACGCGTTAACGTTAGCGAAGGCAACAGGGGATGTTGCTTCCTCTTCAAATGTTACCCACTCCCATGCTTCTTGATCAGCAAGCACAGAGCGTAACAGTTGGTTATTCAATCCATGGCCAGACTTAAACGCACGGAATTCACCAATGATTGGATGCCCACACATATATAAGTCACCAATAGCATCAAGCACTTTATGGGTGACAAACTCATTGTCAAATCGCAGACCTTCTTCATTTAGAATGCGATACTCGTCTAGTACGATTGCACAGTCGAAACTACCGCCTAGACATAAATTCTGTGACTGCAAGTATTCAATATCACGCATAAAGCCAAAAGTTCGAGCCCTAGAGATATCTTTTACAAAACCTTGTGATGAAAAATCAAATAGTAGATGTTGCTCATCTGATTCTATTGCAGGGTGGTTGAATTCAATCTCGAAATCCATGCGGAAACCATTGTAGGGTACGAATTCTGCCCACTTATCACCATCTTCGAAACGCACTGGTTTTTTAATACGAATAAAACGTTTAGCAACGCTTTGCTCTTCAATGCCAGCTTGCTGAAGCAAAAATACGAACGGGCTTGCACTGCCATCCATAATCGGGATTTCAGGAGCGTCAACCTCAACAATAATATTGTCAATCCCCATACCTGCGAGTGCTGCATTCAGGTGTTCAACTGTTGATATGCGCACACCTTCATCATTGACTAATGCTGTACAAAGCATAGTGTCACGAACAGACTGAGCATCAACAGGGAAGTCAACAGGTGGATTCACATCCGTTCGACGATAAATAACGCCAGTATTTGCAGCCGCTGGGCGAAGAGTTAATGTGACTTTACGTCCAGAGTGAAGTCCCACCCCAGTTGTTTTCACTATTTCTTTCAGAGTACGTTGTCTGATCATCTGCTTGCCTCAGTACAAATTGCTACAAAACACGGTCAATAAGCAATATCGACCGAGAATCGTACCATAATTTTGAACAGTGTCAAATTATAATTTTGAACAGTGTCAAATTATGTTTAGTCAGCCTGACGACGAAGGAATGCTGGAATGTCCAGATATCCAGTGTCCTTATCGGCTTTTGGTGCAGCACTTTGTTGGCCAGCACCTGAGCTTGAAGGAGCAGAACTTGTCGGCTGAGGAGTTACCTGAGGTTTCTCCTGCAAACTTGATGCCGCTTTTTCTTCTGCTTTATTGACAGCAGGCTGTTGAACTGGCGTAACTGGTTGAGTTTGTGGTTGAGCAACTGGAGATACCTTTGTCTTCCCACCTGCAACTAAAGTGATATCAGGCTTCTTTTCTGTACCGATACCAGTAGCAACAACAGTGACACGAATTTCATCAGCCATATCAGGATCTAACGAAGTACCAATAACAACTGTAGCATTATCTGACGCAAATGCCTTAACTGTGTTACCAACCGTTTCAAACTCATCCAGACGCATATCAAGACCAGCTGTAATATTCACTAGAACACCACGAGCACCAGCGAGATCTATATCTTCTAGTAGTGGGCTTGAGATTGCCATCTCTGCAGCTTCTTCTGCACGGTCTTCACCTTTAGCCACACCACTTCCCATCATTGCATGACCCATTTCCGACATCACGGTTCGAACATCCGCAAAGTCGACGTTAATCATACCTGGACGAGTAATAAGCTCTGCGATACCTTGTACTGCATTCTTAAGTACGTCATTCGCACTGGCAAAAGCTTCCAATAAAGTAATTCCACGTCCTAATACTTTCAACAGCTTTTCATTTGGGATCGTAATCAAGCTATCAACTTGTTTCGATAACTCTTCAATTCCTTGCTCTGCAAAAGCTAAACGTTTCTTACCTTCGAAGCTAAATGGCTTAGTCACGACAGCTACCGTCAAAATCCCCAGCTCTTTTGCAACTTCTGCAATCACTGGAGCAGCACCTGTTCCTGTTCCACCACCCATACCAGCTGCGATAAATACCATATCGGCACCATCGAGCTCTTCTTTAATTCTATCGCGATCTTCGAGAGCTGCATCACGCCCAACTTGAGGGTTAGCGCCTGCTCCAAGACCTTTTGTAATATCACCACCAATTTGGATAACGCTATTAACGCTTGTTTTACGAAGCGCCTGCGCATCGGTATTAATGCTAATGAACTCCACGCCTTCGATGGACTCACGTACCATGTGCTCAACGGCATTACCGCCACCGCCACCAACTCCAACGACTTTAATGACAGCGTCGTCAGACATTTCCATCATCGGTTCAAACATGTGTTATCTCCGTTTATCCTGCACTCAGGTTAAAATTCTTTTTGTATCCAATTCCGCAAACGGCCAAATAACGTCGTTACAGACTGGCGTTTAGGCTCAGTATACTCTGTATCATCATTGATTTGGCTATCTCTTGCATAATGAAGTAAACCCACAGCCGTTGAATGATACGGCTCTTTTACATAATCTGTTAAGCCACTCACTTGAAGAGGCTTTCCAACTCTCACTTGATTGCGGAATACGCGCTCTGCACATTCAACTAATCCTTCAATCTGCGCAGCCCCACCCGTCAGAACCACGCCCGCTGCAAGGTGATGTTTTATTCCATCCTCTCGCAGCTTTTCCTGAACCGTATCTATTGTTTGATTAACCAAACCCATCAATTCAGTATATCTAGGCTCTACGACCTCAGACAAAGTCTGTCTCTGCAAACTGCGTGAGGGTCTTCCTCCGACGCTAGGAACATTAACAGTATCGTCTTTGCTCACTAACTCACTAAGAGCACAACCGTATTTTACTTTTATCTCTTCAGCATCGCTAACTGGCGTACCAAATGCAAATGCGATATCACTAGTCACGGCATTCCCGGCATAAGAAAACACCTCGGTATGTCTCAGTGCACCACCAGTCCAAATAGAAACATCCATGGTGCCAGCGCCGATATCGACGACACAAACACCTAGCTCGCGCTCATCTTCAGTTATTACAGCAGTACTTGCCGCTAAGCCAGAATAAACTAAGTGTTCGACTCTCAACCCACAACGCTCGACAGCCTTGATGATATTTCTTGCCATATCATTATGGCATGAGATCAAATGAACACTGACTTCCATCCGCACTCCTGATAACCCTAGCGGATTTTTTATCCCTTCTTGATAATCTATGGTAAATTCTTGGGGAATTACATGAAGAATGCGTTGCTCGTCACCTATTTTGATAGATTTAGCAGTATGAATCGCACGATCCATATCTTCCTGAGAAACCTCTTCATCAGAAATGGTTCCCATACCCTTTTCTATTCGACTGGCAATATGCCGGCCCGATATAGAGATAAACACATTACTGATTTGACATTCAGCCATGAGCTCGGCTTGGTCAACAGCACGTTGGACAGATTTCACAACAGACTCTAGGTCGTTAACCCCGCCTTTATCCATCCCACGAGATGGGCTGCTACCAGCACCAATGATATTTATCTGACCATCAGGCAGTATTTCTCCAACCAGAGCAGATACGGTTGCAGTGCCTATATCAAGACCAACAATAATGTTGTCATCAGCGGTCTTTGTCATCTATGCTCTCTTGTTCTAACTCTTGTCCGGGAAACCAACCTACGGAAGCTCCCGTATCATACCTGAGGTCAATATAGCTGACTCTCTGCGAATCGCTACCTAAGTTTCTGTATAGCGAGAGGAATCGTTCAATCCTCTCTTGTAAATATTCTTTACCTAACTCAAGCCTAATACCATTATCCAGAATAATCTGCCAAGCACGGCGATCATTGAGTAGCAAAGACGAAATATTGAGATTTAAAGCGGCGAATTTGGGACTCACGTCCCGCCACACGTCTAATACTTCCTTGCTACTTCCTAATGGGCCGTATAGTTTGACACGCTCACCGGATAATTTATCAATATCACCATTGAAAACATTACCCTGCTTATTAAGAAGCTCGGTACCATTCCAAATAGCAACAGCTGCATACTCGGTTAAAAACACTTTAATTGTATCTGGCCACTGTTTTCTTATCGAAGCATGCGCAACCCACGGAATATCTTCCACTGTTTCTTGTAAAACTTTGACATCTTGTGACATAAAAGTACCCACATGTGGCAAAGTTGCAAATGCACGCTGAACATCTAGGGATGATACATACTTCAGCTGTCCTTCCAATACGATATTCGACAAAGGCAGACGCTTTTCATCCCACATCCAAGATACCGTAGAGTACAGAATCCAGCTAATCAACAGCACCACAAGTAATAAAAATAGCCCACCTAGGCTATGCCTTTTTACTAGCGGATGCTTGGTTAAATGACGCTTTTTTGTGCTCGTACTTTCAACCAAGGCTATTGACCCTGTCATTCAATCCTAACCTTATCAATTAACTGTGTGTCATACTAAGGTAAAGTACTGGCTTTAACCTTCGGATTATACTGGCGTCACCTAAAGTATCAAACATAGAAATTGAGAAATAACACTTTAATTCTATCATTTGTCTCAAATAATAGACTTTTCACTTTTTTCAATCACCAGCGTTCATTTTTTCTAAATGTAATTCTAGTGCCGCAAGCTGCTTAGCTACCTTGCCAATATCACCTGCTCCTTGAGTTAACACCAAGTCACCATCCTGCAAGACATTCGCTAAAACCGAAGGTAATGCACTGATATCCGGTACAAAAATTGGATCAAGTTTACCTCGACTACGAATAGTGCGACATAATGAACGACCATCGGCCCCCGCTATCGGCTTTTCACCTGCAGAGTAAACGTCCAACATAAGTAATACATCAACCTGTTCAAGAACATTAGCAAAGTCATCGTACAAGTCTCGTGTTCGACTATAGCGGTGAGGCTGAAATATCATGACCAAACGCTTGTCCTGCCATCCATTACGAGCAGCTTGGATTGTAACATCCACTTCCGTTGGATGATGACCGTAGTCATCAACTAACATCACAAGACCATTACCGGTTTCAAATTCGCCTAAATGCTCAAATCGACGACCAGTTCCTTGAGTCGAAGCCATTGCACGCAAAATAGCATCATCTTCAATCTCATCCTCAGTAGCCACTGCTATTGCCGCCGCTGCATTAAGAGCGTTATGTCGACCAGGAATGTTTAAAGTAATCTCCAAATCTGCACGACCATTTCGTACTACTGTGAATTTACCTTGCTGACCATGCTGGCAGTAATTTTCAATACGAACATCGGCTTGTTCGTCGAAACCATAGGTAATCACTTGCCGGCTAATTCTCGGAATTAATTCACACACCACTGGATCATCGATACAAACAATTGCCTGCCCATAAAAAGGCAAATTGTGTAAAAAATCAATAAAAGTCTGCTTAAGAGTTTCAAAGTCACCACCATAAGTGTCCATGTGATCAGACTCTATATTGGTAACTATGCTCACCATGGGTTGCAAGTGCAGAAATGAAGCATCACTTTCATCAGCCTCTGCAATTAATATACGACTAGAACCCAAGCGCGCATTAGTGCCCGCACTTTTAACCAAACCACCATTGACAAAGGTTGGATCCAAACCAGCCTCAGAATATATCTGAGTAACCAAAGCTGTCGTTGTCGTTTTACCGTGTGTTCCTGCCACTGCAATGCCATGACGAAAACGCATCAGTTCTGCAAGCATTTCAGCACGGCGTACAACTGGAATTCGAGCTTTTCGAGCCGCTTTAATCTCAGGGTTATCTTCACTTACAGCAGTCGAGACCACCACAACACTAGCCTTCTGAACATTAGACTCATTGTGACCTATAAAGATTCTTGCCCCTTTCAGTGCTAAACGTTCCGTAACTTGGTTATCTGCAAGGTCCGAACCTGATATTTGATAACCCTCGTTAAGCAAAACCTCGGCGATTCCACTCATTCCAGCACCACCGATACCAATAAAGTGAATACACTTTACACGTCGCATTTCTGGTACCATGGAACGAATTTGAACTAAATCTTGAGTGTGTTGAATTGTCATGGATATTTCTCGTTAATTTGTTAGAGCAATAATGGCCTTAGCCACTTTATCATCTGCATCTAACCTTGCTACTGAACGCGCATTGTTTGCCATTTCAACAAGTTTACAGCGATCGAGTTGTTGTATTTGCTGAGCGAGTTTATCTACCGTAAGCTCAGGTTGTTCTATCATTTTTGCTGCCCCACATGCTACCAGATGATCAGCATTCAAAGCTTGCTGCCTATCTTTATGCATAAAGGGGATAAAAATAGCGCCCAGACCTGCTGCTGCGACTTCAGATACTGTTAACGCGCCAGATCGACAAATAAGTATATCAGCCCAAGCGTATGCTTCTGCAACATCGTCAATGAATTCCACTGTATCCGCAGACTCAACCTGAAACTGCTGGTATAAAGATTCCACCTCAGTCTTTCGGCTCTTTCCCGCTTGATGGCGTATCTCATACCCAGAACCTAATTTTGCCATGACTTCCGGCATAGTGCGATTAAGAATTTGCGCTCCTTGACTTCCACCCATGACTAAGATGCGAATATCACCGAGGCGTTCCCCCATTCGATGACCTGGTTCTCTTATAGCGACAACGTCTTCCCGAACGGGGTTACCTACAACTTCAGCATCGGGGAAAGCACCCGGAAAAGCCTGAAAAACCTTAGAAGCAATTCGTGACAACCACTGATTAGTTAATCCTGCAACGGCATTTTGTTCATGTAAAACAACCGGGACACCTTGGAGTCTTGCAGCTACTCCCCCTGGACCACTAACGTAGCCTCCCATACCAAGAACCACATCCGGCTGCCAAGCTTTAATGTGTTTTCTTGCTTGAAGAACGGCATTAAATATCTGGAAAGGAGCTTGAATCAACTTCAATATACCTTGGCCACGCAAGCCTTTAACCTTAATAAAATCGATGTCTATACCATGTTTGGGAACCAGCTCGGCTTCCATTCTATCGGCAGTGCCAAGCCAGCGAATATCCCAACCTTGTTGCTGAAGTTTTTTAGCCACAGCTAAACCAGGAAATACATGTCCTCCTGTACCTCCAGCCATTACCATCAAACGTTTACTTTTTTTCATCATCTATTATCTTTTTAGGTCTTGGGGTCCACGAACTCATACGGCACTCAAAATCAACTCTCAGTAATATGGCCACTGCAACTGTCATGATAATTAAGCTCGATCCCCCGTAGCTAATCAAAGGTAAGGTTAATCCTTTTGTGGGCACCATACCCGCTGCGGCTCCTACATTGACTAAGGTTTGAAAAGCAAACCAAATTCCAATACCAAACGCTAAGTAGCCACCAAAAAGCAAGTCGTTATCAAACGCTTTACGTCCTATCAAAATCGCTTTAATAACCAAGCTAAAAATCAGCATGAGAACTAAGACAACGCCGATAAAGCCTAATTCCTCTGCAAGTACAGCAAAAACAAAATCAGTGTGGGCTTCTGGCAAATATTCCAGCTTTTGAATTGAGTTACCTAGCCCTTGCCCTAGCCACTCTCCTCGACCGAATGCCATTAAAGACTGTGTCAGCTGATAACCACTACCAAACGGATCTTCCCATGGGTCAAGAAAAGACGTTACACGTCTTACTCGGTAAGGTTCCAATAATATAAGAGCAACCACAGACAAAACACCCACAGCCATAAGTGCCAAAAATTGACTTAATTTCGCTCCGGCAATAAATAACATGCCAAACAATGTAACCAGCATGACGATTACTGTCCCTAAATCGGGCTGAAGTAAGAGCAAACTGGCCAGTGTGCCAAACACAATAATCGGCTTGATAAACCCTCCAAAAAAGCTCGAACGAACTTCTTGGTGTTTACGAACCAGATAACCGGACATGAAGATAAACAATGATAGTTTGGCAAGTTCCGCAGGCTGTAAATTAAATAGACCTAAAGGTATCCAGCGAGAAGCTCCATTGACAGATTTGCCCGCCACTAAGACAACGATAAGAAGAAAAAAAGATAAGCCTAGCAACAAAGAACCATATTGTGACCATTTACTCAAGGGGACTTGAAGTACGATACTGGCGGTTGTTAACGCAAGTAAAAGAAATACTGCGTGACGAAACATAAAATGAAATGGTTGGTCTGTAAGACGTGTGCTAATTGGAAATGAAGCAGAAGTTACCATAACCAATCCTGCTAGCATTAAACCTAAAGCAATCCAAACTAACTGACGATCATATAACACCTCAGGAGAAGAGGTGGTCATCCAATGTCTAATATTTGCTAATAGATCTCTTATTTGCATGGGCGATAGCTTAGTTATACTAGTTGCCTGACTAACGCTGTAAATGCATCACCGCGAGCCATAAAATTTTCAAACTGATCAAAGCTAGCACAAGCTGGAGATAACATAACCATGTCCCCACTTTCGGCTCGACAACTCACCCACTGGACAATATCTTCCAGCGTTTCGAAATACTTTGAATCGGTTGTAAGTGGCATGAAGCATCTGCCATCTTGGCCAAAGCAACATAGCTGAACATCCAAGGGTTTAAGAGCAGACTCAAGCTCTGAAAAGTCAGCGCCTTTACCATCTCCTCCAACAAGTAAATACAGTTTACCGGGAAGAGACAAGCCAGATAAGGCGGCTAAAGTGCTTGCAACATTGGTTGCCTTGGAGTCATTTACCCATTTAACTCCTTGCTTATTAGATACCACCTGACATCTGTGAGTCAGCCCAGTGTAAGCTTTTAATGCATCCAACCCCTCAGCAACATCTACACCTGCTTCCTTTAGCAACGCCAGAACAACGAGAGCGTTGGCCATATTGTGTCGCCCCACCAAGCTAAGCTCATCGGCAGCTAATATTGCTGAATCTCTATGACATAAAAACTCTCGCCCATCTAATGATTCAACATGATACTCGGCTTGCTTCTCCAAACTAAACTCTATTAATCGTCTATCTTTTTGTTCTGGATAGGTTGCTAAATCATCAGCATTCACCACACCAACTTGGGCATGTGTAAAAATACGCAACTTGGCTTGGCGATATGCTTCCATATCGGAATATCTGTCCATATGATCTTCCGAAAGATTCAAGAAAGCGGCGGCAACCAAAGAAAGACTTGACGTCGTTTCTAATTGAAAACTCGACAATTCTAAAATATAAAGATCAGCATTTTGCTCAAGTAACTCGAGTGCCGGAACCCCTATATTTCCACCAATCGCCGTCTTAATACCTGATGCATTTGACACAACACCAGCGAGATCGGTAACCGTACTCTTACCATTTGATCCTGTAATGGCAATCACAGGTTTATCGACTTGCCAAGCAAAAAGCTCTATATCTCCAATAACAGGGATTCCAATATTAATAGCTTGTTGAAGCTCAGGAGTGGCTAAAGCAATACCTGGGTTAACAACTATGAGATCCACACCAGTCATCCAATCTTGGGGCCAACCACCACAAAACAGCTCAACACTTTTGGGCAATGACTCCATACCCGGAGGCTGATCTCGCGTGTCTATCACCTTAATCGTTAACTTTTTAGGTAAGTTTGACAAGTGCTTTACGACTGAAGCCCCTGTCATACCAAGACCGACAACAACAACACTATTAATATTTTGCCAAGGTTCCAAAATCAAACTCTGCTTCATTAACGAACTTTCAGTGTTGCTAAACCAACCAAAACAAGCACTATGGAGATGATCCAAAAACGTACGATCACACGAGGCTCTGGCCAGCCTTTTAGCTCATAGTGATGGTGAATTGGGGCCATGCGAAAAATACGTTGACCTCTAATTTTATATGAGCCGACTTGGAGTATTACAGAGAGAGTTTCCATAACAAATACTCCTCCCATAATAACTAGGACAAACTCTTGGCGCACGAGCACCGCAATAGTTCCTAAAGCCCCTCCTAAGGCAAGTGAGCCGACATCTCCCATAAAGACTTGTGCTGGGTAGGTGTTGAACCATAAAAAACCCAACCCTGCGCCAACCATTGCGGTACATACTACAACCAATTCAGAGGCCTGAGGGACATAAGGAATGTGGAGATAATTAGCAAAATTCACGTTACCTGTTGCCCACGCAATCGCAGCAAAACCGGCAGAGACAAGCACAGTTGGCAGAATAGCCAATCCATCAAGACCATCAGTTAAGTTAACCGCGTTACTGGTTCCAACAATGACAAAATAGCTAAGGACGATATAGAAGAGCCCAAGCTGGGGCATAACATCTTTGAAAAAAGGCACTACAAGCTGGGTAGCTGTGGTATCTTTTCCGTAAGCATACAAGGCAAAAGAAACCACCAAAGCAATAGCTGATTGCCAGAAATATTTCCAACGGGCAATAAGGCCATCAGTGTCTTTGTTAACAACCTTACGATAATCATCAACAAAACCGACAGTACCATACCCAGCCAATACAGCGAGTACAGCCCAAACGTAAGGGTTAGATAAATCAGCCCAAACGAGGACGGTAGTAATAATGGCCGTTAAGATCATTAGTCCCCCCATAGTCGGGGTACCACGTTTACTGAAGTGAGATTCTGGGCCTTCATCACGAACTACTTGGCCAATTTGCAATGTTTGCAATCGCTTAATAAGGCGAGGCCCCATCCATAACGACAAACCGAGAGCGGTTAGTACACTAACGATGGCTCGAAAAGACAAATATTCAAATAAACGGAAAAATGAAAAGTATGGCTGTAGAAGCTCTGCAAGCCAAATAATCATGTATACATCTCCTTCACAGCAGCAACAATTCGATTCATTCCTGCACTATTCGCCCCTTTAACAAGTATTGTCTGGGAGCCGTTATGCTGGGCAATATGCTGCCTAATAAACTCAATCATGCTGTCATGAGTATCAAAGTGCTTACCATGGCATGCATCACTGATTGCTATGCTATCTGCTCCATAAGTAAGCACATATTCAAATTTAAATGGGGCCGCATGTTTACCGACTTGACGATGAAGTGCAAGGCTTTCCTCACCTAACTCAGCCATATTGCCCAAAATAAACCATCGTACACCATTAAAGCTGCCCAACAAATCTGCAGCAGCTTTCATAGCAGGTACACTAGCGTTATAGCTATCGTCAATCAGTTTAATATTCTCGCTGAGCTCAATACTTTCAACTCGACCTTTGACCTTGGATAGCGCTTCCAGCCCTGAAGCAACCATTTCAGATGAAGCACCTAACTCAACAGAGAGGGCAGTAGCGGCTAGCGCATTTGCGACGTTATGTTGACCAATAATCCCCAACGAAACATCAAAACTAGTATCCGGTGTATCAATGGTAAAGGAAGCCATGCCATTGACATCCATTGTTAGATTACGTGCTTTATATTGCGCTCTGTTATCAGAGAGTGAGAATGTCTTTACTGTTTTGTCAGATAACACCCCTTCCCATAACTCCCCACCTTGACTATCCAAGTTAACGATGGCAACAGCACCAGGTTTTAGCCCCTGGAAAATTTCACCCTTTGCTTTTTTGACCCCTTCCATTGAACCAAACCCTTCCAAGTGTGCTGCTGCTACATTATTAACAAGGGCAACGTCTGGGTTGACTAACTGGGTAGTGTAAGCAATTTCACCGATATGATTGGCACCTAGCTCTATCACAGCAAAATCATCTTCGAGTCGAGAGCGTAATAAGGTTAGTGGCACGCCAATGTCATTATTAAAATTACCAGAGGTGTATAGCACTCGCCCCTTTTGAGCCATAATGCTTGCTACCATTTCCTTAACCGTTGTCTTACCACAGCTACCTGTGATTGCCACCGTAGGTGTCTGGCAGATCTGATGAACGAACTGACCTAAAGTCCCCAAGGCTACTTTAGTATCTTTAACCAACAGCTGAGGAACTTTCACATCGACGCAGCGACTAACGAGCAAAGCTGACGCACCTGAGGAGACAGCTTGAACAACAAAGTCATGAGCATCAAATCGCTCACCTACCAAAGCAACGAATAGTGCATCTGGTTCAATGACTCTAGTATCCGTCGAGACCTCCTTCACCACGGCATCATCACCGATAAGCTCAGCATCGAGCACTTCTACCAATTGTGACAGAGTCAAAGGGATCATTGTGTTAGCTCCAAAAGTTGTAACGCAGATTCACGATCTGAGTAGTGTAGAGTTTTATCAGCTATGATTTGGTAATCTTCATGACCTTTACCTGCTAACAAGATAATATCGTCTGCGCAACTGTGCCGCAGAGCGTAAGCCAAAGCTTGATAGCGATCGTGTTCCACAATTACTTTTGCGGGAAATGTCATTCCAGCCAGCATATCTTTCACAATCTCTTTGGGTGATTCGCTACGAGGATTATCATCAGTTAAGATCACTTCATCTGCCAATTTTTCACCTATAGAAGCCATCATAGGTCGCTTACCTTTGTCTCTATCTCCGCCGCAGCCAAAAAGCACCCAGAGTCTGCCATTACAGTGCTTTTTTAGTGCCAACAATGCTTTTTCCAATGCGTCAGGAGTATGAGCGTAATCAACGATAACCTTCGCCTTTCCTTCGACTTGAAATAACTCCATACGACCCAAAACTGATTTCAACTGACTAACGGTATCTAGTAGTTTCTTCTTCTCAATTCCGAGCGAGAGCAGGGTTGCCAAAGCAAGCAGTATATTACTAGCATTAAACTCACCAATTAAAGGTACGCTTATGTGTCCATCACCAAATTGACCAGAGAAGGTCAGTTCAATCCCCGTTGATGCATATCTCACACTGGTCGCATATATACCTTGACCAGATGCGATCGGCGACAGAGATACTGGAATATAAGGCTTAACACCTTTAACCCAAGAAGCGCCTACCGGATCATCGATATTAATGACAGCCTGTTCGCAGTTATGCTCTGTAAAAAGCGAACGTTTAGCTAACGCGTATTGCTCCATGCTGCCATGATAATCTATGTGATCACGGCTTAGATTGGAGAAGACACCTACCGCGAACTGCTGTGCTTTAACCCGGCCTTGCACTAAACCATGGGACGACACTTCCATTGCGGTATACTGAGCGCCTTGCTGCTCTAGTGCGGATAAAATATCCTGAACTTCTAATGCATGGCCAGTTGTATTGGCCGCTGGCTGCAAAGCATCAAGAAACCCATTACCGGTAGTACCAAGAACCGCGCACTTTTGCCCCACAAGATCCAACCACTGAGCGATTAACTGCGTGATGGTCGTTTTACCATTGGTTCCTGTCACTGCAATCAAACGATTATTCTTTAGCGGCACCAACCGGCTTGCGATATGTGAAAGATACTGATTTAAACCCTCAACATAAATCACAGGCACATTACCACGCCACTCAATTTGACCATGGCTGTCTAGCTCTTCGGTTTCAGCAATGACTGCGTTTGCCCCTTGGTGGATCGCCGAGTTGATAAAGTCCCTACCATCAACCATGTGCCCTTTCACTGCTACAAAAGTGCATCCAGAGCTAACCCGGCGACTATCCAGTTCAAGCTTATGAACAACAATATCAAGGCTTTTGTCAGCCGAAATATCTAGCCAAGGTGCAAGTAGCTCAATAAGAGTCATTGATTGGGCCATTTTGATTCTCTATTCATCTTTTTTAAATCGGTTCTCATCAGGGGCAACATTAAGAATTTGTAACGTGCCTTTAGTGATTTCAGAAAATACAGGGCCTGCGACCGAACCTCCGTAATAGTTGTCACCTTGAGGCTCATTAACAAGTACAACAACCGCAATTCTTGGGTTACTCACTGGCGCAATTCCCGCAGTGTAGACAAAATACTCATCACCATAACCGCCCGCAATTGCCTTACGTGATGTTCCTGTTTTAGCAGCCACACGATAGCCAGGAACCGCTGCTTTCGTTGCAGTACCACCTGGTTGTGTTACCGTCTCGAGCATATCAAGTACGACTCGAGCGTTTTCTTTATTAATCACCTGACGTGACAAGTCTTGTTGATTACTTTCGATAATATGAATTGGTTGGTATTTACCGTAATTACCCAAAGTTGCGTAGGCATGTGCCAACTGCAACGGGGTTATGGATAATCCATATCCAAATGCCAAAGTGGCGATTTCAAACTTTGACCAGCGGCGACGGTTAGGAAAAATGCCTTGCGTCTCGCCAACAAGATTTAGCCCTGACAGCTCACCAAAACCTATTGAGCTGTACATACCCAATAGGGCTTCAAGAGGCATATCTAGCGCAAGCTTAGCAACACCAACATTACTCGACTTTTTCAAAATGGTAGTCAAGTCTGCTTTACCTACTTTAGAGACATCACGCACCTTCTGACCACCGATGGGCATAATGCCATTGCCTGTGTCAATAATAGTATCTTTATCGGCTACCCCATTTTCGAGAGCAGCCAAAACGACAAAGGGTTTCACTGTAGAACCTGGCTCAAAGGCATCGGTTATAGCACGGTTGCGCATCTTGGCAGATTGGAGATCGGATCGATTGTTGGGGTTGTATGAAGGCGCATTAACCATGGCTAACACTGCACCTGTTTTAACATCAAGGATAACAGCTGTTGCCGATGTCGCTCTATAATCAGCGACTGCCTGCTTAATAGAGCGATAAGCGATGGCTTGAATTCTCTGATCTATGGTTAGGTCTAAAGGCTTACCTTGCTCCCTCTCTTCAAGGGAAATATTCTCAACCACTCGGCCATATCTGTCTTTGCGGATAATGCGTTTTCCTGCTTCCCCTGTTAGCCATTTATCATAACTGCGCTCAGCACCCTCCAAACCATGCCCATCGATACCTGTTACGCCTACAATATGGGCACTCACTTCGCCTGTGGGGTAATAGCGACGCGATTCAGCTTTCAGTCCAACACCCGCGAGTTTTAACTCTCGAATATAATTGGCCATCGCAGGGCTCACTTGACGCTGAAGATAAATAAAGCGGCGAGACTTACTACGACGAATTTTTTCAATCATTTTCTCACGATCTAGGCCAAGCACGTCAGCAAGCGCATACCAACGATCCATATTGCTAAAACCATCGCGTTTAAAAATGGTTACAGGATCAGCCCACACAGCTTCAACGGGAACACTGACTGCAAGTGGCTCACCATTGCGATCTGAGATAATTCCACGAGCAGAGTGAATCGTTTTAGCTCGCACTGAACGTAAGTCACCTTGTTGAATGAGATTGTCTGGCTCAACAATTTGGATATAAGCAATTCTAGCGATCAGTGCTGAGAATGCGACAAACATAGCCACTAGAACTAGATAGAAACGCCAGCGTATTAGACTTGGCTGCTCAGTATGCGCAGGCTTTTTTTTCGATACTTTATTGGATGTTTTCTTTGCTGCAGAAGACTGTCTATTTTTGCTCATGGTAGGTCGATAACCACCTCTTTATCTGCATCTGGACGCTTCATCTGCAATTCGTCCTTTGCAATTTCTTGTACTCGGCTATGTTCTGCTAATGCCGTCTCTTCAAGCAATAAATTACGCCATTCATTATCCAGACGCTCACGTTCCTGCAGAGCCAAGTCCTTTTCTGTAATCGCTTGACGTGTATGATGAGTAGTAAACACAACAGCCATCGCAGAGGCGAAAATTAAAGCAAGAACCAATAAAGGTATTCGACCGATAGTAACAAGATCTAATGCGATGAGCTTAGCCAGGTTGGGAACAGGTTTGTTCATGTTTACCTATAATTTTTCTGCAATTCGAAGCACAGAGCTGCGAGATCGGGTATTAACATCAACTTCTTGTTTAGAGGGTTTAATCGCTTTACCAATAGGTGTTAAATTAGCCCTACCCAGTGCGCTGATTTGCTCTTCTGTCAATGGAATACCGTGAGGAACTTCTGGACCTTTGCTTTCTTTACGAATAAATCGCTTTACCATCCTATCTTCCAACGAGTGAAAACTGATCACAGATAAACGCCCTTTAGGTGCAAGAATACTAGCAGCCGATTTTAATGCAGTATCAATTTCTTCTAACTCACTATTTATGTAGATTCTAAATGCTTGAAAAGTACGTGTGGCTGGGTGTTTCTTTTCTTTGAAACTCTTAGGAGCAGCATCTGAGATGAGTTTTGCTAACTGACTGGTTCGTGTCAAAGGCTCATTGTCTTCATTTTCGCGATAGTTAACTATGGCTTTCGCAATACGACGAGCATGCTTGTCTTCGCCAAATTCTCGAATAACCCAAGTGATGTCATCAAGATCAGCCTCCAATAGCCATTGAGAGACTGGGATACCAGATGTTGGATCCATTCTCATATCGAGAGGACCATCTTTCATAAAACTAAAGCCGCGTTCAGCATCATCGAGTTGAGGAGAAGAAACACCTAAGTCAAGTAAGACGCCATCCACTTTGCCAACCAAACCTCTCTGCTCTGCATATTCCGCCATACCGGAGAAAGGGCCATGAATAATGTTAAACCGTGCGTCATTAATAGTCTTAGCTTCCTCAATAGCTTGAGGATCACGATCAATACTGAACAAGCGGCCAGCCTCCCCTAACTGACTGAGTATCTGACGACTATGACCACCTCGACCAAAAGTTCCATCAATGTAAATACCATCAGGCTTAATTGCTAAACCATCGATAGATTCGTGCAGTAGTACGGAAATGTGCTTAAATTCTTCGGTCATTGTATTTGTATCTCGTTCTTGCACCCATGCGTTCAGACTATCCAGTTTACTGATTTGGACTAGGATCGCCACCTATGCTAAATCGTACACGTGATATTGCGCTAAGTTTAGTGCTTACGGCAGTATGTTCGTCAATAAAAAGCAAAAAACCCATCATAACATTAGTGTTATGATGGGTTTCGAATAGGTGGAGCCGACATATAAGCCGGGTTCTGTTCCGCATACGCGGCGGTAGCCATTCGTCTAGGCCAGCAATCGCTCACTGGCTCAAGCAACCTACCCGCCTCCTTACGCGAGCAACGCAATATGGAAGCCTATTTGGTCTTGCTCCGGGTGGAGTTTACCTTGCAACGAACTGTTGCCAGTCGTCCGGTGCGCTCTTACCGCACCCTTTCACCCTTACCTGTACTCTAACGAGCCATCGGCGGTCTTCTCTCTGCTGCACTTGTCGTAGGCTTGCGCCCCCCAGGCGTTACCTGGCACCCTGCTCTATGGAGCCCGGACTTTCCTCCCCTTTATCAGTCTCCCCTACCACATGGATAAAGGACATCAATAAAGCAGCGACTACCCAGTCAACTCCGAGGCGGATTGTATAGACATTAACACCTAGTGTCTAGTGAGATCACAAATATGATGAAATCAAACGAACAACCGGCGAAAAAATCATCTCAAGTTACCTAAATACATTCGATTAATTCTTTCATTCAAGGTGCTCAAGCCCCCATTTGTAAAGTGCGTTTTTCTTTAAGTTGTATATCTCAGCTGCCAAAGCTGCAGCTTTTTTAAGAGGTAACTCTTTATTTAATATAGCCAGTGTTCGTGTTACTTCTTCAGGCAAAGAGTCATCGCTAACAGCTCGATACCCGTGAATAAGCAATGCCATTTCCCCTCTTTGCTGATTGTCATCTGACTTAACCCAATCAACTAACTTAGCTAAGGGTAAGCCTTGAATCGTTTCAAAGGTTTTAGTCAACTCACGAGCCAGAACCACTTCACGTTCAGGCCCTAGGATTTCTAACATATCGTGAAGGGAATCAAGTATTCTATGTGGTGATTCATAGAAAATACAGGTACGCTCAGCTTTAGCAATTTCAAGAAACTTATCTTTTCGTCCTTTGCTTTTGGCTGGCAAAAAGCCTTCAAAGCTAAAACGATCGGAAGGTAAACCAGATGCACTTAAGGCGGTGACAACAGCACATGCACCAGGAAGCGGCACAACTTTAACGCCAGCCTGACGACACTTTGTCACTAAATGATATCCTGGATCGCTAATTAATGGGGTACCAGCATCAGAAACAAGTGCAATAGAGTATCCAGCTAACAGTTTCTCAACTAAAACTTGCGCTTTTTGCTGCTCATTATGATCATGCAAAGCGAAGGTTTTTGTCGAAATACCAAAGTGCGATAACAACTTGCCAGTGTGGCGAGTATCTTCGGCAGCGATAAGATCAACATTGGTTAATGTATCAAGAGCCCGTTGAGTGATATCACCTAAATTGCCAATTGGCGTCGGGACAATGTAAAGAGTTGGAACCTCGGTTGGTAAGGTTTTTTTATCTGTCATTTGTTTACCATCACTTCAACGATTAATATAGATAAAATTTTGTACGGAAATAGTTAATAACTCATGGCTATGAACAACCACAAGAGACTCAGTGTAACACGCATACTGACTCCTGTAGCCCTTGCTGTCATTTTGACAGCTTGTTCTACAGCACCATCTAAGCAAACAAACGTTGATATCACTCTTTCTCCAAATCAATCAACACGAACTTACCTTATGCGGGCTGACAGCAGTCAAGGCAATATTCAAAATGACTGGCTAATCATGGCACTGAAAGCTGCGATAAAATCCAATGATTACACTCAAAGTGATTTACTCATCCGCCGCTTAGCTAGGCAAGACCTTTCTCACATGCAGCAAGCAGAGTGGCAACTAGCACGTACAGAATTATTAATTAAACAAGCTCACTATGATGAAGCCTTAAAAAACTTAAACTTTAATGCTTCGTGGAAGTTAGCCGATGTACAGTGGCAAGCCTATCACCAAGTTAGAGCTCAATTATTCAACCAGCAGGCCAAGTATTTTGAAGCTGCTCGGGAGCTGGTTGCCTCGGCTAAATACGCACAACCTGCGCAACAAAAAGGTATATCTCAGAACATTTGGGACAACTTAAGTCAATATAATCAATATCAGATCACAGAGTTTACCGCTAACCGTGATGAAGAAGTTTTAGATGGTTGGTTGCAATTAAGTATCTATACAAAAACCTTATCTGCTAACCTTTCTCAGTTGAAGAATACCCTTGAGAAATGGCTCGAAGAGAACCCTAACCACCCTGCCGCGCTATATACTCCGTCAGGAATTATTGATCTTCTCAATCTAGAAGTCACTAAGCCTGTAAACACTGCTCTACTGCTACCACTATCAGGCAAGTTTTCTAAACAGGCACAATTGATCCGTGACGGCTTCATTTTAGAGATGATGAACGATACCCAGCGTGATGAAAATGCCAGCCTGACCATTATTGACACCAATAACACTACGGTTGAACAGCTAGAACAAACCCTGGTAGAGAAGCGTATCGACTTTGTAGTGGGGCCATTGATCAAAAGCAACATAGACAAGCTCACCCAAGCCCAATCTAGTTTCTCACAGCCTGTACCTACACTTGCACTCAACATTCCCGATAACTTGGAGCCTGGGAATAACACTTGTTATCTAGCTCTTTCTCCTGAGCAAGAGGTTTCACAGGCAGCAAAACATTTATATTCACAAGGTTACCGCTACCCACTGATTTTGGCGCCTCAGGGAAGCCTAGGTACGCGCGTTGTCGAAGCCTTTGAGCAAGAATGGAAAAAACACAGTAATAATCACGTTGCGGTGAATCTGTTTGGAGATAAACGTCAGCTTCAAAAAGACATCAACAAAGTATTTGGTTTGCAGGAAAGCCAGCAGCATATCGCACAAATGGAATCACTGCTTAACATCCCTCTCAAAACCCAGCCTCGCAGTAGACGTGACATAGACGCTGTCTATATTGTTGCTGGAAATGCTGAACTTACCTTAATCAAACCTTTTATTGAGGTTGCGGTTAACCCTGACACTGTACCACCCAAGCTATTTTCTAATTCACGCAGTAACAGCGGGCGCCAACAATATGAAGATTTGTCTGGGGTAATGTACAGCGATATCCCACTACTTGTTCAGCCTAATGAGACACTTGAAGCACAAATGGATCAGCTTTGGCCCAAAGATTCAAACTCAGAAAAGCGATTACAAGCTCTTGGTATGGACGCATATTTATTAATGGAACAACTTCCGCAAATGAAAGTGGTTGATGGATATACTCTGCAAGGCAATACTGGATTACTGAGCCTCAGTTCAGGTTGTGTAGTGCAACGTGAAATCAGTTGGGCTGAATATGGACAAGCTGAGTAAACGCCAGAGTGGTGAACATTATGAAGCTTTGGCTGAGCGGTTTCTGATTGGCAAAGGGCTAACTAGTATCGAAAAGAACTTCCATGTAAAGGGAGGTGAACTCGATCTTATAATGCTAGATGGCCCTAGCATAGTGTTTGTTGAAGTGCGCTATCGCTCAAGTCAATATTTTGGCCATGCAGCAGAAACAGTAAACCAGAGTAAAGTGCTCAAACTCATCAAAGCGGCCAATGTATGGTTGATGAAACAGGGTAAATCGGTTCATACTACTGACTTTCGATTTGACCTTATAGCCATTCACCAACACGGCCAGCAAATCGAATGGATAAAAAACGCAATAACTCAAGGATAATCAATGCTAGACAGCATTAAAGATAGCTTTACAGAAAGTATTCAGATTCAAATTGCAGCAGCAGAAGCATTGCCTGATGCTATCACTCACGCAGCACAAGCAATGGTTGCTAGCTTACTCAATGGCAATAAAATATTATGTTGTGGCAATGGAGGCTCTTCTTCCAATGCCCAGCAATTTGTGTCTTGCCTGCTCAACCGATTTGAAACTGAACGCCCCAGCTTGCCTGCTATGGCTCTAACGGCAGATAATACCACTCTCACTGCCGTCGCTAACGACTACCACTACGAAGAAATCTTCTCAAAACAAGTCCGAGCATTTGGGCAGGCCGGTGATATCCTTTTGGCAATATCAACCAGCGGAAATAGCAAAAACATCATCAAGGCGATGGAAGCTGCCGTGACCCGTGACATGACGATCATTGCTTTTACTGGTAAAGATGGTGGTGAAATGGCCGGACTATTAGGTGATAATGATGTCGAAATTAGGATTCCATCTCACAGAACAGCCAGAATTCACGAAGTGCATATGGTGACGCTTCACTGCTTGTGCGATCTTATCGATCAAGTTCTATTTCCGGCTCACGATGAATAACTCATGAAGTATTTAAGCGCATTACTCATAAGCGCCCTAATCGGCACTACAGGCTGTGCAGGCCTCTTTGTCGCTGGTGCAGCAACGACGGCCAACATAGTCACAGACACTCGCACTACACAAGAAATTTGGGATGACAACAATATCGAATTTGAGGTTGCTGGCATCGCCAATAAAGCTCCTTTTCAGCATCAAGTAAGAATTTCAGCCAGTTCTTATGATGGTACCGTTGTTTTGATAGGCCAAGCAAGTAACTCTGAGCTTCTTAATAGCTTCATTTCTAAAGCTCAAAAGATAAAAGATGTAAAGAAAATACACAATCAAGTTCGGATAAAAGAGCCTCTGTCTATTGGCCAGATTAGCCATGACAGTTGGATAACAACTAAAGTAAAGTCAGCCTTGCTTACCAATGAAAAACTTAATGGCGTCAAAGTAAAAGTTATTACTGAAGATAAAGAAGTCTTTTTACTTGGCTATCTCACACCAGAACAAGCAGACGTTGCTGTCGATGTGGCTAGAAATGTTTCCGGTGTACAACAAGTAATCAAAGCATTTAAAACTAACAACTAATAAAAAAGCAGCTTACGCTGCTTTTTTATTATTTTACTACTCGAAGGCTTGGACGCCCTTTAGGTCTGGGAGGCTCATCATCAGGAGTCGGGTCATCAGTAACCTCTGTCGCCAATGAAAGACCTGAACCTTCACCATCATGCTCTTCAGTTGACAACGAATCTTCATCAAGTCCCACTACCTCATCGTCATAAGCATCCTCTGGCTCAAACATAGTCCCAGCACCGTTTTCACGTGCATATATAGCTTGAACTGCATACAGAGGAACAATCACACTATGTGGGCGACCAGAGAAGCGAGCATTGAACGTAATAGCCTCGTTACCCAATTCTAGATCACCAACTGCTCGAGGAGCGATATTCAAAATAATTTGTCCATCTTGAATAAACTCCGTGGGTACACGAACTCCGGGTAGGGTAGCAGCAACCACTAGGTGAGGGGTCAAGTCATTATCAACTAACCAATCATAAAATGCTCTTAGCATATATGGTCGACGTGGCGTCATGTTTGCTATGTCCATTTCGCTTCCTAGTTAGAATTAGCGACTCAGGCGCATTTCACGCTCAGCTTCAGTTAGAGACGCTAAGAATGAATCACGTTCAAATACACGATTCATATAAACTTTCAGTTCTTTTGAGCCTGGTCCGATGAGATCAATACCTAACTGAGGTAAACGCCACAACAGAGGAACAAGATAACAATCAATTAAGCTGAACTCTTCACTCATAAAATATTCAAACTCAGCAAAAACTGGCCCCAGAGTCAGTAGATCGTTACGCAACTTATTACGAGCATTTTCGGCTTCGTCAGCATTACCACTAGCAATTTTATCTGCCAGTGAATACCAGTTTTTCTCAATACGGTAAATCATCAAACGACTGTTTCCTCTCGCAACAGGATAAACAGGCATCAATGGTGGATGAGGAAATCGCTCATCTAAGTATTCCATGATGATTTTTGAGTCGTATAGCGCTAGCTCTCGATCAACTAGAGTGGGTACTGATTTATAAGGGTTTAGTTCAATCAATTCAGCAGGAAGGTTTGCTTCATCGACTAATTCAACTTCAACACTTACACCTTTTTCAGCCAGGACGATACGGACCTGATGGCTATACATATCAGATGCACTTGAAAATAGAGTCATCACAGAACGTTTATTGGCAGCTACAGCCATGGAGCCCTCCAGCACACATACAGATATAAAAAATAATGGAGGCTAAGCCTCCATTATCAACAATAAAATTTGGAATTAGCACCGCATATTAGCACAATTAATGGACATCGCGCCAATATTCTTTCTTCAGCAAGACGACAACAATGGTGAAAATGACCAAGAAGGCCATCACCCACCACCCTAATGCATGACGCTCTAATTTAACCGGATCTCCAGAGTATTCAAGGAAGTTAACCAGATCACGAACTGCGTCATCATATTCTTCCTGATTAAGTTCTCCTTTGCCATTACTTTCAGTGCCCACAACCACTTTGTGCTCTTGGCCATCAACAACTTTAGTTTCATAAATAGGGCGAGGAATTCCTTGCAGCTCTTCTAATACATGAGGCATACCTACACTCGGGAAGACTATATTATTGACACCAAACGGCCTAGAAGGGTCTTCATAAAATGAACGAAGGTAAGTGTATAACCAGTCAACACCACGAACACGAGCGACTAAGGTTAGATCAGGAGGGGTTGCTCCAAACCATTTTGCCGCAGCCTTATCTGGAATAGCATTTTCCATAAGATCGCCAACTTTAGCATTAGGATCAAAGATCAGGTTTTCTTTAAGTAGTTCAACTGGGATACCTATATCTCTTGCTACACGCTCGTAACGTTGATACTGAGATGAGTGGCAACCAAAACAGTAGTTCATAAACAACTTAGCACCATTTTGTAACGAGGCTTGATCACTCAAATCATTATTCGCCTTGTCCAAAGGCACATTAGCCCCTGCTGCTATCGCGAGAGAGGGCAGCATTGCAAATAAAGTTACAATCCATTTTTTCATTTGAAGTTCACCCTTTCTGGTAGTGGCTTAGTCGCTTCATTCTTACTGTAGAAGTACAGCAATACGAAGAACATGAAGTAAGCTACGCTGAAAATCTGCGCTAGCAAAGTGTATGTCGGGGTCGCAGGAAGCGCACCGAGTATACCCAAGGCAATAAAGCTGATTGTAAACTGGATGATATTGAATAAATGGAACTTACTACGATAGCGATAAGAACGAACTCTACAGCGGTCTAACCAAGGCAAAACGAATAGCACTGCAATGGATGCTCCCATGGCAATAACACCGATAAGTTTGTCTGGCACAGCACGTAAGATGGCATAAAAAGGTGTAAAGTACCAAACAGGGGCAATATGCTCTGGTGTTTTGAGAGGGTTTGCAGCTTCAAAGTTAGGTGGCTCTAGAAAGTAGCCTCCCATTTCAGGGTTGAAGAACAGCACATAACAGAACAAAAACAAGAACCCGGCAACCCCAATTAAGTCTTTCACCGTTCCATATGGGTGGAATGGGATGCTATCAATGATGTCATATTTCTTCGTGTAATCATTGTGGAATTTAAACTGAGTTTTATAATCATCACCCATGGTGCCTTTCGGCAATTTGGTTTCAATACCATCAGGGTTATTCGAACCTACTTCGTGTAAAGCTAGAACATGTAAAACAATAAGAAGCAACAACACAATCGGCAGAGCAATCACATGCAGTGCGAAGAAACGGTTTAGCGTTGCACCCGAAATAACATAGTCACCACGAATCCAAAGCGTCAGATCGTCGCCAATCACAGGAATCGCGCCAAACAAAGAGATGATTACCTGAGCTCCCCAATACGACATCTGCCCCCAAGGCAATAGGTATCCCATAAAGGCTTCTGCCATCAATACAAGGAAGATCAACATACCAAAGATCCACAGCAGTTCACGTGGCTTTTGGTAGGAACCATAGATCAAACCACGGAACATATGCAGATAAACAACCACAAAGAACGCAGAGGCACCCGTTGAATGCATGTAGCGTAGCAACCAGCCATAATCAACATCACGCATGATGTATTCAATAGAAGCGAATGCACCATCGCCAGATGGCTCATAGTTCATCGTTAGCCAGATACCTGTCAAAAGTTGGTTGACCAGAACCAACATTGCCAATGAACCAAATAGATACCAGAAGTTAAAGTTTTTTGGCATCGGGTATTCAGAGAGGTGCTTTTTATACGCATTCATCGCTGGTATGCGTTTTTCCACCCAATCAAGTAGAGCTTGCATCATGCTTCTCCTTCTTCATCAACACCGATAATAATTCTGGTATCCGTGAGATACATATGTTTCGGAACAACAAGATTCAAAGGAGCTGGCACTCCTTGGAAAACACGCCCCGCCATATCAAATTTAGAGCCGTGACATGGGCAAAAGAATCCTGACTTCACACCTTGGACTTGTTCACTAAAAGTGTCCGGTAAATAAGTTGGTGAACAGCCTAAATGCGTGCATATGCCCACTGCAACAAAGTACTCAGGTTTGATGGAGCGATAAGCATTCTGTGCATAACTAGGTTGCTGCTCTTCTCCCGATGATGGGTCACGAAGTTGACCATCGATACTCTTTAGCCCGTCAACAATAGACTGCGCTCGGCGAACAACCCAAACGGGCTTACCACGCCACTCGACACGAACCATTTGCCCTTCTTCAAGCTTACCGATTTCAACTTCGACAGGGGCACCCGCAGCTTTTGCTTTCTCACTTGGGTTCCAAGATTTAATAAAAGGAACGGCGACAGCAGCAGCTCCGAGACCCCCTACAACGGCAGTTGTAGCGGTCAAGAAACGTCTGCGACCGTTATTTAAAGGCGCATTGCTCATCCAAACATTCTCCCAGTTGCTCCTTTTGGATTATTATTATTCCTATTACAGAGCATGGCTAAAAAATACGAATCTAGTTGTATGTATTTGACGGCAAATGATAATTAAAACCCTACTTTTTGACAAGATAAAGGTACCTTTTTGCAACAAGCGTCAAGTAAATAGCCCGTTCGCTCACAAAAGAAAGATTAGCAGAAAATAAGTTATCGAGGTGGATATAAAGAGAGGTATTTATGACTAGAAAACAAAAAGCCTGACAAAATGCCAGGCTTTGGGTACCAAGTTCCGATGAATACACCGGGAATAATCTTTGACGAAAGATTAACGCTTGGAGAACTGTGGACGACGACGTGCTTTACGTAGACCAACTTTCTTACGCTCAACACAACGAGCATCACGAGTTACGTAACCCGCTGCACGTAGAGTTGGACGTAGAGACTCATCGTATTCCATTAGAGCGCGAGTGATACCGTGACGGATAGCACCAGCTTGACCAGAAATACCGCCACCTTTAACAGTAACATATAGATCTAGTTTTTCAGTTAGTTCAACTAGCTCTAGAGGCTGCTTAACAACCATACGAGAAGTTGGACGACCGAAGTACTCATCAAGACCACGCTTGTTGATTACGATGTTGCCGCTGCCTGGTTTAATGAAAACACGTGCAGCTGAGCTTTTGCGACGGCCAGTGCCGTAGTATTGATTCTCTGCCATTTTCGAAATCCCCGATTAGATGTCTAGTACTTGTGGTTGTTGAGCAACATGGTTGTGCTCAGCACCAGCGTAAACTTTCAGCTTACGGTACATAGCACGGCCTAGAGGACCACGTGGTAGCATACCTTTAACTGCTAGATCAAGCGCCATCTCTGGCTTGCGATCAATAAGCTTCTCGAAGCTGATTGATTTTAGGCCGCCAGGGAACTCAGTGTGACGGTGGTAGATCTTACCTTTAGCCTTGTTACCTGTTACAGTAACTTTCTCCGCATTTACAACGATGATGTAATCACCAGTGTCAACGTGTGGAGTGTATTCAGCTTTATGTTTGCCACGTAGGCGAGATGCAATTTCACTTGCTAGACGACCAAGAGTTTTACCTTCAGCGTCTACAACGTACCAGTCGCGTTTTACAGTTTCTGGTTTAGCAACGAAAGTTTTCATGCTAATAATAACCCGTTAATTAAAATTTACACTTAAGGAGCATTGCTCCCACTGACTAAGAGCCCAGTCATCACCCCTTCGAGTGGTTGGCACTCTCGACCCTAAATCCGTTAGGACTTGGTCTGCAGTAACGGTGGGTCGCAGGATTATAGAGAAGTCAGTTGAAAAAATCACCTCTTTTCAGCAAAAAAGTCGATTTTTTTTCTTGCCAGAGCAAATACCTTCACTCCTTTATGCTAAATGCTCTTTCGCTAGGTAATCATGGCTTTGCATTTCTATCAAACGTGACTGACAGCGTTGAAATTCAAATTCCAATTGACCTTGGGTATATAAATCTTCCATAGCAACTTCAGCTGAGATGATTAATTTAACATTACGTTCGTAAAATTCATCGACTAATGCAATAAAGCGTCGTGCAGCATCATCACTCAACCGTCCCATTTGCTTCACATCTGCGAGCAGCACTGTATTGTAGAGTCGTGAAAGCTCGATGTAATCGTTTTGGCTTCTCGCAGATTGGCAAAGTTGCTCAAAGGTTGCATGAAGTACACCCTCATAAGAATTAATTATGTCTATCTGACGATGGTTGACTTCTATGCATGTCTCTCCTTGTTTATTCTCTCCGACTAATTGCTCGAAGTAGCGGCAAAGATTAATACCTGCTTGTTCATCAAGAGGGAAGTGATAAATCTCAGCTTGCTCCAAGGTTCTAAGACGATAGTCAATTCCACTATCTACATTGAGTATCTGACAATTTTTTTGAATGAGTTCAATAGCGGGTAAAAAGCGAGCTCGTTGCAAACCATTTCGATAAAGATCTTGAGGAGGAATATTAGAGGTTGCTACCAATACAACTCCACGTCGGAATAATGCCTGAAATAAAGTACCAAGTATCATGGCATCTGTGATGTCCGATACAAAAAACTCATCAAAACAAATAATATCCGCTTCAGATTTAAATTTATCTGCAACAAGTTCCAACGGATCATTGACATCCCCCAGAGAATTCAACTCATCATGAACTCGGTACATGAAGCGATGGAAATGGACACGCATCTTTTTTTCGCAGGGTAAAGCTTCGTAAAATGTGTCCATTAAATACGTTTTCCCACGTCCTACACCTCCCCAAAAATACAGTCCCTTAGGGACTACTGGCTGGGGGTTAGCTTTACTAAACCAACGTTTCCATCCGGTCTCTTTCACTACTGAGCTGTCCACATAGCGAACAAAATCATGAAAAAGCTTGTCTAAGGATTGAACAGCCTTGAGCTGCGCTTCATCTTGCTGGAACCCATGTTTTTTAATGTCTTGGGTATAGATATCTAATGGTGTCATTACTTTACTCAAATGCTTTAAAAGAAGACAAACTGCTAGGCAGTGCACACGCATTTTTCTTTATCGTCTTGGCCTCTCATAGTAACATGTCACTGAGCATGTGTAACCGTTCGGTGAAAAACATGTTAAATAACAATGATAAGGAGCGAATATGCTTTGGATTTACGCCCTCGTAGGTTTGCTTATTGGTACGGTTTTAGGCATCATCATCTCGCGCATTACTACTCCGGGATACAAAAAACAAAAAACCATCCAAAAAGATTTAGAAAGTGCAAAGTTCGAACTTGAGCAACAAAAACAAGATCTCACAGACCACTTTGCTCAAACAGCTGATATGTTGGATTCTTTAGGCAAAGAATACACCAAACTATACCAGCATATGGCTAAGACATCTTCTGAGTTACTGCCTAGCCTTCCAGAACAGGATAATCCGTTTAGTAAGAAGGTAGCTGAGCAATCGGATGCTTCAACAAAAGCACCCAATGAAAAAACAGCTTCCATCATAAGTGAGGCACCTAAAGATTATGCCTCAGGTTCAACGGGCCTACTCAAGGAAGAAAAAAAACAGCAACTCAGCGCAGATCAGGCCATAGCGGCTGAAGCATCATAAGTTCAAGCTACCCACAGTGAACTTTGTAAAGGTTTTTTAGTCATAATTCCCGTAAGTGTCGTTTGATTTCTTATTTTTTACACAAATATTAAGTCACAGGCCTTAACTAAAACTAGGAGTTATCAGATGAAAAAACCTTTGCTTGCTTTATCCGTTCTTTCCTTAAGCTTAAGTTCACTCATCACCCCAACACCAGCAACAGCAGCTCTTCCTCTTGTCGTTTCTGGTCAGCAGTTACCCAGTCTTGCCCCTATGCTGGAAGAAGTAACACCAGCTGTCGTCAGCATTGCTGTTGAAGGCACTCAAGTTGCTAAGCAGCGTATTCCCGAGCAATTCCGTTTCTTTTTTGGGCCAGAATTCCCAACAGAACAACTGCAAGAACGCCCATTTAGAGGGTTAGGTTCTGGTGTGATCATTAATGCAGATAAGGCTTATGTTGTCACTAACTATCACGTCATCAATGGAGCGGAAAAAATTCGCGTCAAACTCCATGATGGCAGAGAATACGACGCAGAACTCGTCGGCGGCGATAAAATGTCTGATGTTGCGCTTCTAAAACTTGAAAAAGCGCAAAACTTAACGGAAATTAAGATTGCAGATTCAGACTCTTTACGAGTCGGTGATTTTGCTGTTGCTATAGGTAACCCTTTCGGTTTGGGTCAGACCGTTACCTCAGGGATTGTTTCTGCTCTTGGACGTAGTGGACTTAATATCGAAAACTTCGAAAACTTTATTCAAACAGACGCTGCCATTAATAGCGGAAACTCAGGTGGAGCCTTGGTTAACTTGCAAGGTGAGCTGATTGGTATCAATACGGCTATTTTGGGCCCTAGCGGTGGTAACGTCGGTATTGGTTTTGCGATCCCCTCTAATATGATGACCAACCTAACCGATCAAATTCTAGAATTTGGCGAAGTTAAACGGGGCATGTTGGGTGTTCAAGGAGGAGAAATTACATCTGAACTCGCGGATGCTTTAGGCTATGAATCAAGCAAAGGGGCTTTTGTTAGTCAGGTGGTACCAGACAGTGCTGCCGATAAAGCTGGACTAAAAGCTGGCGATGTTATTGTATCTGTAAACGGCAAAGACATTAACTCATTCAGCGAATTACGAGCGAAAGTGGCGACTTTGGGTGCAGGTAAAAAAGTCTCACTTGGTATAATTCGTGATGGAAAGAAAGAGGATTATGACGTCACCTTAGGTGAACAGCAAAACATGAAAGCATCAGCAGATAAACTTCACGAAGGATTATCTGGCGCAGAGTTGACCAACACAACCTCAAGTGATTCTGTTCAAGGAGTTAAAGTTGCTTCTGTAGAAAAAGGCTCACAAGCTGCAACTTATCAACTTCAGAAGGGCGACATCATAATTGGTGTTAATCGTAAACGCGTTAAGAACATAGCTGAATTTAGAAAAGTACTTGATAAACAACCAGGTGTACTAGCTCTCAATATTCAACGAGGAGAACGTACAATTTACCTTGTTGTGCGCTAGAGATAGCTATTCTTTGTGTCAAAGGATGGTAGTATCTTCTGCCATCCTTTTATTATTCTCTCATCTAATGCTATTCTTTCGCCACTTGTCTCAATTATAGGGTGGTGGCGAGGCTATGCTGCATTTCCTGTTGCGTTCAATTGGGCTAGGCTTGGCAACAGCACTTTTACTGCTGTTAGCGATTCCATCCCTCAGAAGCAATATTCTTCATGATGATTTCAGTGGTAAAGATAGCATTACATCGGCTCAAGAAATTTCTTTTAATAGTGCTGTTCGAAAAGCAGCTCCGGCGGTGGTGAACATCTATAGTAGGAAATATTCTGAAGGTAACCGTTCAAAGTTGCAAACTCAGAGCCTAGGTTCTGGTGTGATTGTCAGCCATAAAGGCTACATAATTACTAACTACCATGTAGTGGCACAGGCTGATCAAGTGGTTGTTGCATTACAAGACGGTCGAGTCGCATTCGCCCAGCTAGTGGGTACCGACAAACATACAGATATTGCCATACTACGTGTAGAAGGTAACAACTTGCCTGTTATTCCATTAAACCTTGAATACTCACCGACCGTTGGGGATGTGGTATTGGCAATTGGCAACCCATATAACTTAGGTCAAACAACAACCTTTGGTATCATTTCCGCTACCGGGCGATCATCAATCAGTACCGGAGGACGCCAGGCATTTATCCAAACCGATGCGGCAATCAACGATGGTAACTCTGGAGGAGCTTTAGTTAATACCAGAGGAGAGTTAGTCGGTATCAATACTGCTTCTTTTCAACAGGCTACCGAACTTGAAACCTACGGTATTTCCTTTGCTATCCCCTACGCATTAGCCAACAAAATTATGCAAAAGATCATTGCTGATGGCCGAGTAATTCGAGGTTACATTGGAATTGATGGACAAGATATTACTTCTGTTACTTCTCGCCTTTTAGGCAATGAGCATATGGGAGGAATTGTCGTACTTGGTGTCGATCCCAACGGCCCAGGGGAAGAGGCTGGGTTTGAACCACAAGACATTATTCTTAAAATTGACGGCAACAAAATTAATGGTCGACAAAGTGTCATGGACATTGTAACTGAACTCAGGCCTGGGACCGTTGTAGATGTGCTCATCCTAAGAAAAGGTGAGGAACAAACAATAAAAGTAACCATTGCCGAAGACACGAGAGAAATCTAATCTATTAAAAACCCCCCATGACTCCATGGGGGTTTTCATTCTATTCGCTTTCTTGTGGCTCGGAGGTTTCAACCTCGATTCGCGTGACTCTCTGCAAACCTCTTGGTAATAAACTTCCTCGTCGACCACGTTCCCCTCGGAAGTTATCCAGATCAGAGGGTTTCAAGCCGAGTTTGCGTTTACCTGCATACAGGGTTATCGAAGCTCCTTGAGGTAATGCAATCAAATGAGACACTAACTCCTCCCGCTCTTTTGCTTTTGCAGCAGGAATATTAATGATCTTATTACCCTTGCCTTTACCCAATTGGGGTAAATCTTTTATTGGGAATAACAACATCCGTCCCTGATTTGTGATCGCAAGAATTTCATCGTGATCTAAATTACTTATGCTGTGTGGCACCATAACTTCAGAGTTTTGTGGCAAGGTCACCAAGGCTTTACCGCTGCGATTTTTAGACAGTAAATCAGTTCCCTTACAAACAAAGCCATAACCAGCATCTGAGCCAACTAGCCATAGCTGTTCTTCTTCGCCCATGACGACATGACGAATACTTGTCCCGGCATTAATATTCAGTCGGCCTGTAATTGGCTCTCCTTGGCTACGTGCAGATGGAAGAGAGTGCGACTCAAGCGAGTAGCTTCGGCCATCACTACCAAGGAACACAGACTGCTGGCTACTTTTGCCCCTTGCATGAGCAAGATATTTATCACCCGACTTATAGTTCAGCCCCTCTGGGTCAACATCGTGGCCTTTAGCATGACGGATCCATCCCTTGTCCGAGAGGACAACTGTGATTGGCTCACTTGGCACAAGATCACGCTCTGTCAATGCTTTCGCTTCAGAACGTTCAACAAGTGGCGAGCGGCGATCATCACCATACTTTTCCGCATCGGCTTTAATTTCTTTTTTGATCAATGTGTTTAGACGACGCTCTGAACCCAGCAGTAGCTCAAGTTTTTCCCTTTCTTTCTCAAGCTCTTCTTGCTCACCACGAATTTTCATTTCTTCCAATTTGGCAAGGTGACGAAGTTTGGTATCCAAAATCGCATCAGCTTGAATGTCAGTGATGCCAAACCTTGCCATCAATACAGCTTTAGGATCGTCTTCAGTACGAATGATCTCTATCACTTCGTCCAAGTTAAGGTAAGCAACCAACAAACCTTCTAAGATATGCAATCGAGCAAGAACTTTATCGAGACGATATTGCAAACGACGACGAACTGTCGTGCGGCGATACTCAATCCACTCGGTAAGAATCTGTACTAACCCTTTGACTTGAGGACGGTTATCAAGACCAATCATGTTAAGGTTCACACGGAAGTTTTTCTCTAGATCCGTTGAAGCAAACAAGTGATCCATTAACTGTTCACAATCAATTCGATTAGAGCGAGGAACTATCACAATACGAGTGGGGTTTTCATGATCGGACTCGTCTCGCAAATCATCAACCATGGGCAATTTCTTTGCCCTCATTTGATTGGCGATCTGTTCAAGTAACTTTGCACCTGAGACTTGATGAGGCAAAGAAGTAATGACTATCTCTCCACCATCTTTATGCCAAACTGCGCGCATTTTAATACTACCGCGCCCTGTACGATAGATCTTCTCTAAATCAGCTCTAGGGGAAATGATTTCAGCTTCAGTAGGATAGTCTGGGCCTTGAACAAAATTCATTATGTCAGACAGCTCTGATTTAGGGCTGTCGATCAAATGAATTGCTGCATCTGCTACCTCTCTTACGTTGTGAGGAGGAATATCGGTCGCCATACCAACTGCGATACCCGTTACCCCATTAAGCAAGATATGTGGCAAGCGTGCTGGCAACATTTGTGGCTCTTTCATTGTGCCATCAAAGTTTGGTTGCCACTCAACCGTTCCTTGTCCTAACTCACCTAGCAAAACTTCAGCAAACTTAGACAGTTTTGCTTCGGTATAACGCATAGCTGCAAATGATTTAGGGTCATCTGGTGCACCCCAGTTCCCTTGCCCATCGACCAATGGATAACGATAAGAGAATGGCTGAGCCATTAAGACCATGGCTTCATAACATGCTGAATCACCATGAGGGTGATATTTACCTAACACATCACCAACAGTGCGAGCAGATTTCTTATACTTTGCGGCAGCAGAAAGCCCAAGTTCAGACATAGCATAAATGATACGTCTCTGAACAGGCTTTAAACCGTCACCAATATAAGGCAAGGCTCTGTCCATGATGACGTACATAGAATAATTTAAGTAAGCGTCTTCAGTGAACTTGCGCATTGGCAGCTGTTCAACGCCATCATATGTAATTTCTGTCGACATTCGTTAAACCTCTGCCAAATCACCGTTATTTTGCAACCAAGAACGGCGATCATCTGCCCGTTTCTTACCAAGCAACATATCCATCATTTCTATCGTCGCTTCTGAATCGTCAATCGTTAATTGAACAAGACGTCGGGTATTTGGATCCATTGTCGTTTCACGTAATTGCAATGGATTCATTTCGCCAAGCCCCTTAAATCGCTGCACGTTAATCTTGGCTTTCTTTTTCGATAGGCGTTCTAAAACCCCCTCTTTTTCGTCATCATCCAAGGCGTAGAAAACCTCCTTACCGCAATCAATACGATAAAGTGGCGGCATAGCGACATAAATATGTCCAGCCTCGACTAAGGATCTAAAGTGACGGGTAAATAAGGCACAGAGTAAGGTCGCGATATGTAAACCATCAGAATCGGCATCCGCTAAAATACAAATTTTGCCATACCGCAAACCTTCAAGATTCTCACTATCAGGGTCAATTCCTAGCGCAACGGATATATCATGTACCTCCTGAGAGGCAAGCACTTGGTCAGCAGAAACTTCCCAAGTATTAAGGATCTTCCCTCTAAGTGGCATAACCGCTTGGAACTCTCTATCCCGGGCCTGCTTAGCCGAACCACCAGCCGAGTCTCCTTCGACAAAGAAAATTTCAGTACGACTTAAATCTTGCAATGAGCAGTCAGTCAATTTACCCGGTAATGCAGGCCCCGATGCAACTTTCTTACGTACGACTTTTTTACTCGCGCGCATACGACGGTGAGCATTAGCAATACATACTTCTGCTAGCTGTTCAGCTAATTGAGGCTTTTCGTTTAGCCATAAACTGAACGCATCTTTTACAACACCCGATACAAAAGCAGCGGTCTGGCGGGATGAAAGACGCTCTTTAGTTTGACCAGCAAACTGCGGGTCTTGCATCTTAACCGATAACACATAAGAACAGCGGTCAAATACATCATCCCCTGTTAATTTAACGCCTCGTGGTAAAAGGTTTCGAAACTCACAAAACTCTCGCATTGCATCAAGTAAACCTTGACGTAAACCATTAACATGAGTACCTCCCTGCGCAGTTGGAATCAAGTTAACGTAGCTTTCGGTGATCATTTCGCCGCCTTCTGGCTGCCAAATAACAGCCCAAGTAGCCGCTTCAGTTTCAGCTGAGAATTCGCCAGTAAAAGGCGCTTCAGGCAATACGGTATAACCTTTGACACCCTCAGCAAGATAATCTTTTAAACCATCTTCATATAACCATTTGTGTTCATTGCCATTTACCTTATCTGTGAAGGTAATTTCAAGTCCAGGGCATAATACCGCTTTAGCTCGAAGGTTATTCACCAAACGAGCAACGGAAAAATTGGCTGAGTCGAAATACTTTGCATCAGGCCAGAAGTGAACACTCGTACCCTTATTGCGTCGACCACATGTCCCTGTTACTGTCAGATCGGAAACTTTATCACCGTGTTCAAATGCAATTTCATACACTTGCCCATCTCTTCTCACAGTGACTTCGACACGCTTTGATAAAGCATTGACTACTGAAATACCGACTCCGTGTAAGCCTCCGGAGAATTGGTAGTTTTTGTTTGAGAACTTACCACCAGCATGAAGCTTACATAATATAAGTTCGACCCCAGATACTTTTTCTTCTGGATGAATATCAACAGGCATACCCCGTCCATCATCGATCACTTCGAGAGATTGGTCGGCATGCAAAATTACTTGAACCTTGGAAGCGTGTCCGGCTAGCGCTTCATCGACACTGTTATCGATGACTTCTTGCCCTAAATGATTAGGCCGCGCAGTATCCGTATACATCCCGGGTCGGCGTTTTACCGGCTCCAAGCCATTAAGAACCTCAATGGCTCCAGCATTATATTGTTCAGTCATAATACGGAATATCGTTTGTAGAAAATAATGAATAACTGAGCTAATCAGCTTTTATGGTCAATTAAGTTGCATATAGACTATAAAAACGATCAAACTCTCATTGTTTTGTATCCAGCTCAGTACAGGAGAAACATAGTCTGGAAGAGAAGGACCTATGTCAAGTGAGATAATTAACTAACCACTAAATTTATGACTTTTCCCTCAATGAAAACTATAGCTGAAGGAATTCGATGATTGGTTCTAGATGGCGTTCAAAACTGACAAAACTGTGATTTCCCCCCTCTTCTACAGTCTGCTTAGCCATTGAAAACCTCTCAACAGCTTGACGAAAGTCAAGTACCTCGTCATGAGTTTGTTGCAAAAGCCAGAATTGCTCAGGGTTATCGATGCTCGCTATATCTAAAGATTTTAGTTCATCAATATGAATGTCAGATAGAACATAGTGCTGACCTGTATATGGATTTTCTTGCTCCCCCAGATAATCTTTTAGCAATTCATAGGGCCTTACCGCAGGGTTTACAACCACAGCTCTATAACCAAAACGAGCATTCAGCCACACTGAGAGATATCCACCAAGAGAGCTACCGACAAGTCCAATACGATAATCATCTTTATATTGTTCAACGATTGTCAGTAGGCAATCCGCTGCTTGTTGAGGAAAACATGGAAGCTGAGGAACCACAACTTTAATATCAGGCCTGTGTAATGCACAGTATTCTCTCATCAAGGTCGCTTTTTGTGATAAAGGAGAGCTGTTAAAACCATGGATATATAAGAGTAAAGAAGGTTTCATCATGTATCCTGTGAAAATAATAACGCAGTGAAAATTAATAGCCAGAAGAGTTAAAATCAGGCAAGAAGCTACCCACAGACAAACGCTTAACTTCTGTAGTCAAATTTCCATTTGGATTTAACACAAGTTCACGCCAACCAGGAGATTGATTATCAACAGCAAAATCATCACTGAGCGGTTTAAATTGCACACATGTCGATGGCGTCGCCATTACTCTGACATCATCTCGATATCTATCCATATCTTGATGTACATGGCCACACAATACCGCCTTTACGTTGGAATGGTTTTCTATCACTTTCCAAAAAGTTTCTGACTCTTTGAGCGAATGCTGATCCAGCCAAGCACTGCCGATGGGGACAGGGTGATGGTGCAATAAAACCAAGGTATAACGATCAGAGTATAGGTTTAACTTATCTTCAAGCATTGATAATTGCTCTTCGCTAAGACGCCCATGTGGTACACCGACCACTTGAGAATCTAATACTATCATTTGCCAGTGATCACCAAGTAGGAGGTGTTCGAGGTATTGGATCTGTGGCGATGGAAGGACAGAATCCATACTGGGCCTAAAGTCGTGGTTGCCGGGTAACCAAAAGCAAATCTTGTTGAGTTTGGAAATGCCTGCTTCAAAACGCTGGTAAGATACTGCACTATGATCTTGTGAAATATCTCCAGTAGCGACAATGGCTTCATAATTGATATTTTGTTCAGCGATCGCATTAACGACAGCGTCAAAGCTATCACTCGTGTTAACACTAAGAAGACTACCATCATCGGCTTCAAACAGATGAGTATCTGTAATTTGAAGCAGCCTGATGCTTCCATCCACAGAACTAGATGTTACTTTCAAAATAAGAACCTAAATATTGAGTGGCGTTCGACTAATACCATGCCTTAAACAAAAAGATAACCAATCCCCTAAAAAGCGGTTGCGCTGTAATTTTTCGTCTTGTTGAACCATTTTATCATTGGGGTAATCGTAACGTGCTCTCACTCGTTTCAGATGTGCACACTCGCAAACCTCTGCTACTCGAGCATCATGGTAAAGCCTGACAGACATTTTTGGCAAAGGAAACACTGGAATATCATCGCTTTGACAAATATCAACCAAAGTTGTGTACTTTGTGATTTCTGCCACTTGAATTTGGTAAGTCATATGGGCAGCTTGGTAACAACGCACATCACCCACCTTAGCCTTGTTTGGCAACAAAGCATTTAACTTGGCATAATTGGTTTCATATGTTCGCATCAGATCTGCCAAATCTACATGATACGTTTTTTTTACTGCTAAATTTGCCATTGCTCTCTTACGGACTGGTAATTCAACTGCAACCATTGCAACGCAATGATAGAAGCACCATTTTCAAACTTACCTTCGACTACCCATTGATAAGCAGCCTCTCGGTTTACGACATGAACTTTAATGTCCTCTCCTTCATAGTCTAAACCATGAATGCCACTTGCGTTTGATGCATCAACCTTGCCAATGTACACATCTAACCTCTCAGAGCACCCTCCTGAAGATGGGTAATATGAAGTTACTTTCATAAGATCATCAATAGAAACATTAGCTTCCTCGATTGCTTCACGGCGAGCAACACTTTCAGAACTTTCATCTTTATCAATAATACCAGCCACAATTTCAAACTGCCATGGGTTAGCATGAGTCAAGGCTCCAACTCGAATTTGTTCAACCAAAACCACTCTATCCGTAATAGGATCATATGGAAGTACAGCAGCGGCATTACCTCTTTCAAACATTTCTCGCTCAATGACTTCACTCCAGCCACCATTAAACAACTTGTGTCTAAAACGATATTTCACCATATTAAAGAAACCCGAGAACACAGTTTCTTTTGAGAGTATCTCTACATCTTGGGAAGTAAATTCGTGCTGTTGCTCTTCACTGTGTGACATTAGCTACCTCATAAGTTAATTTTATAGTTTACTCAGACAAAAGCTTAACTTCCAAGGGTCTAGATAAACTTTTTATGCAAATTTTATATTCTGAGTTAAATTCGACAGCTTTCCAATGAGGTTTTTTAGATAACTAAGTGTAAAAATTTACAAAAATTTGCGTAAATTTGCATCAAAGTTGAGGTAAACTCTCGACGAGTTACCTTTTTCATATTTTGGCAGGGATAAAACCGATGAGAAAACTGCTTCCACTGGTGATAAGTGCAGCACTAGGCAGCCTAAGCGCGAATGCTTTCGCAGACACACTAACGGAAATTTATAATCAAGCAACCACAAACGATCCTACTCTACTAAGTGCAAAAGCCTCAAAAGATTCGGCTTTTGAAGCAATTAATTCGAGCCGTGCAACCTTACTTCCTCAAATCAATCTAACCGCATCTTATGACATTAATCGTGGTGAGAAAAATCCACCTTTTTCAGGTCAAAATGATAATGGCAACGATTCCGATGTGTGGAACGCGACTCTAGGCTTCTCACAGGAGCTTTATAAGCGCTCAAGCTGGATAACTTTAGATACAGCAGAAAAATCCGCTCGTAAAGCGGATGCCGCCTATGCCGCTGCACAGCAATCACTCATTCTTAGAGTCTCTACCGCCTATTTTGACGTGCTAAGAGCTCAAGATAACTTAGAGTTTGTCCAAGCAGAAAAAGCTGCCGTTGGCCGCCAACTAGAGCAAACAAAACAGCGTTTTGAAGTTGGTTTATCAGCAATCACTGATGTTCATGACGCCCAAGCTCAATATGATTCTGTTCTCGCAGATGAAGTCTTAGCTGAAAATTCGCTAATCAACAGCTATGAAGGCCTACGTGAGATAACTGGCGTTGAACATTCAAACCTCAATATCCTAGATATTGAGCGTTTTTCAGCAACCAAAACCAAAACACCTGTCGACAGCCTACTAAAAGAGGCAGAGCAAAAGAATTTAACTCTACTCTCATCTCGTATTACTAAAGATATTGCCAAAGACAATATTTCATTGCAAAGCTCTGGCCACCTTCCTTCACTTACGTTAGATGGCGGCTATACGCTTGCAGAACAAAAGAACAGTGATATTGCAGGCCAAGATTTTGAATCCGACAATTTTAACATCGGACTCAATCTCTCTGTGCCAATCTATAGTGGCGGCGCAACGTCATCGTTAACCAAACAAGCTGAGTTTGATTTTGTAGCCGCAAGCCAAGATCTTGAAGCGTCTTATCGAAGTGTCGTCAAAGATGTACGAGCTTTTAATAACAACATTAATGCCTCTATCGGTGCACTGCGCGCCTATGAGCAGACCGTGGTTTCGGCTAAATCAGCCTTAGAAGCAACTGAAGCAGGGTTTGACGTGGGAACTCGTACCATTGTTGATGTTTTAGACTCAACAAGAAATTTGTACGATGCGAATAAAAACCTCTCAAATGCCCGCTACGACTACATATTAAGTGTTCTTCAACTGCGTGAAGCGGTAGGAACACTGAATGAACAGGATATTCTTGATATCAATGCAGGGCTAAAAGTGGCGAGCAAAAAAGCCAAAAGTTAATAGTAATCAAAATAGAAGGATGAAATACGTTTCATCCTTCTCTACTCAATCTCGTTGATCAAGCCATTCTCTTAACGTCGCAATATCACTCTGATATTCATTTTTTATCTCTTCGACCCAATCATCAATATTTTTCCACCATGCAGGTCGTTCTGGCGATTGTGCTTTTTGAGCCACGAGCTGAATATGTTTTAAACCTATAGAACCTGCAGCTCCTTTAATCTTATGAGCTTCCTCAACAATACCCTGCTGATCTTTTGCTGTCATATTAGAATCAAGCACTTTTATATAATCAGGCATCATGTTTTCAAACATAGTAATGCTCTCGATAACGGGCTTTGTACCAACAATATCGACATAAGACTCAAGCATATCTAGGTCTAAAACTTTATGGTACAGCTCACTCTTCTCGCCTAGATTTTGAGACTTGATAGACTGCAAAGGCTCTTGTATATCATTAGAAGTAAATTGGGCGATGACTTCCTGTACTGCTTTAACCGACAAAGGTTTACTTATCGCTTCATCCATGCCGTTTTGTAAGTATTCATCTTTATTCTTGAGTACATTAGCCGTTAAAGCTATTAGAGGCGGTAAGTCTTTATAAGTTTGGCGATAAAAACTGGCCACATCAAACCCTGTCATATCAGGAAGTTGAATATCCAGAAAAACAAGGTCATAAAGCTCGGGATCAAACATATCAATGGCATCTTGGCCTGTCATTGCAACTGTAACCTCATGCCCCATACTTTCAAACAATGAGCGAGCGACGGTAACATTAAGTTCAATATCCTCTACCATGAAGATATTTAAGTCTGTTTGGACAATTTCAGAATATTCTGAAATTTCGCTAGTAACGGATAGCGGGGCACTAAGTGTGACAGTGAAGGTGCTACCAAACCCTTCTTCACTACTAACACTAATATCTCCTCCCATCATCTTGATTAGCTGCTTAGAAACAGCCAAACCAATACCTGTGCCCACAGCATGAAGGTTATCTTTACCCGACTTTACTTGGTAATACATAGCAAAAATTTTATCTACTTCAGATTCTGGAATGCCAACTCCGCTATCTTCCACTTCAATCGTTATATTCGCTAGAGCGTCTCTAATTTCAGCTTCTACCGTCATGACAACGCCACCTTCTTTGGTGAACTTCATTGCGTTACTAATCAAATTCCATAGGACTTGTCTAAGTCGAGTGGCATCAACTTCAATAGCAGTAGGCAATTCAGTTAGACGCTCTAAGTCAAAGCGCAGATTTTTCTGTGAAGCCATTAAAGCTGAGATACTTTCCATTTCTGCGACAAATTCTTCAAAATTTAAGCTGGCAGGAAACAGTTCAAGCTTACGGCGATCGAATTTATCCATATCAATGATATCGTTAAATATGTTCCCCAAAGTTATTGCGCTGACATTAATGGTTTGCATTTGATGACGCTGCTCATCATTAAGTTTGGTATCAAGCAACATACGACTTAGCCCAACTATTCCGTTGAGTGGTGTACGCAATTCATGACTAATCGTTGAAATAAAAGTTGTCTTATCTCGGCTCGCTTTTTCTAGTGACTCTTGATGCCGTTTACGTTCTGTAATATCACGCCCAAACCCAACTAAACCTAAATGGCGTCCATCTTTGCTATAAAAAGGGACCTTGCGCAGTTCAAAAAAACTCTTACGGCCATCAGGGTACTCCAGCCATTGCTCGTAAGTTAAAGCCTTATTATCAGAAAAAACTTTTTGGTCCGTATCAACAATCTGTTGAGCGACTTCTTTGCGATATACATCCCATGGAGTCAGGCCGACCAACTGGTTCTCTTTTTTGCCAGTAAGCTCTTCCATGGCACGGTTGCACCCAGAAAATACGCCATCAGCATTACGGTAGTAAATAAGATCAGGTGAAGCGTCAATAAAAGAGCGCAAAAGTGCCGTTCTTTCAGCCAGCTCTAACTGAGTACGCTCTCTTTGGTAGACCTCATTTTCGAGATCTTTCATCGCTTCTTCTCTCGCTTCTTCAGCCTTAATTCTTTCTTCTATTTCAAGATTCAATTTAGAGATATTTTGATGAAGCTTATGGTTTAAGTCTTGATCCCGTGAACGCATATCTCGCAGTTTAGAAACCAGCTTAGACAGTCTTTGTCTCGACTCCTCAAGCTGATCAACCACAACAGACAAAAAGTAGACAGCCCAAGGAGTAATTAAGAGCCCAAAAAACACTGATCGGACAATATCAATATCATCGACACGCCCACTAAGAACCAATGTGATACCAACTTGAACAACCACGGCCAAAGCCACGATCGCTAATGCGAGAAGAATAGAAAAACGCAAAATACCGAGCTTTACTAGAAGATCGACATAATACTGAGCGAGGTTTTTTATAGGCTTCATTGGGCGCTCCGTGCAAAAAGATAGTGAAATTTTACCTTTTTTGACCTCACACGGCTAAGAATTATGATACTTAAGTTACTCTAGTTTTCGGATGTGTGATGAACACAAGTTTGATTTCGGCCGTTAGCTTTGGCCTGATACAAAGCGCTATCAGCAAGTGCTACTATGTCTTCACTTTTGTCAGATGGTTCAGGAACTATGCTTGCAATACCTATACTGACGGTAAGAATTGGGCAAACTTTTGAAGCGCTATGTTCGAGCTTCAACTGCCTCACTTGCAAATGAATGGTTTCTGCGACTTGATAAGCACCTTCAGAAGTAGAGTTGGGCAAGATAAATGCGAACTCTTCACCACCGTAACGAGCAACACAATCACTACCACGGTGCAACACTGAGTTAAAAGCTTCAGCAACCTTAACTAGCGCATCATCTCCAGCTTGGTGGCCATAATGATCATTAAATCCCTTAAAATAATCAATATCACATAACATAACAGCTAAAGGTTTTTGCTCTCGAGTATGCAAGGACCACAAAGTCGTCAGTTGCTCATCAAAGAAGCGTCGATTACCTATTTGAGTTAAGCTATCGACTAGACTAAGGCGCTCCAACTCTTGATTAGCCTCTTCAAGTTTTTGCGCCGCTAGATAACGTTCAGAAACATCTCTAGCCATGATTAATACACCGTTCGTACCTGAGGCAGGATCACGAAAAGGAGATTTCACTACATCATACCAAGTGAAGTTCCCTTTACTGTCAACCAACTGATCAATGTAACGCAGTGATTTTCCTTCATACAGCACTTTCTGATCCGTTTCTGATAAACGGCTATATACCTCATTAGGTATAATATCTTGAAGACGCTTGCCGATTAATTCATTAACATCTGAAATTCCTAACGCTCTAATAAAGGGCTTGTTACAAGCTTGATATACCATGTTTTCATTAAAAATACCTATGGCATCTGGGCTAGATTCAAGTATGTTTTGCAAAATGGTGTCACGCTGTGCGAGCGCGACCTCAGTATCTCGACGTCTATCCATTTCATCACGCAGACTCTTCTGCACATTATGCCAATCCGTAACGTCGTGACTAATTCCAATGGTGCCTATTTTTTCACCAGACGAAGAAATCAAAATATTTTGATAGGTTTCCAATAAACAACTGCGTCCCTCTTCATCTGTCGTCCACCGACGTTTATTGGCTCGACCTTTAACGACCCCTTTGATATCAGCACACCCCTCGAGCTGGCGCTCTCCCCAAAAACGCTCAAAGGCTTTGTTCGTCGATATAAGCTCACCTTCATTATTTTTGATAAACACGAGCTCAGACAGGTTATCTAAAGCACTGCGTACTACTGATAGTGACTCTATTTCACGCACCATCTCTGCATGTGAGGCCTGATGAGATGAGAGATAGAGTAGCCAAGCAATACGACCTCGGTATATGGTTCTTCGCCCACTAATCTCAACTTTAATTCGATTGTTTTTGGAAACCTTCCACTCAATAGGAAAACACTTAAAGCCTTCTCCAGCAAAAAGCCCCACGGTTGACATTAAGAAATCTCGAGAAACAGAATCGGGAAATAAAAATGATTTACCAACGCGACGAATACCCAGTAACTGCATCGCATTCTTATTGGAAAGCAAAAGCTTACCTGACTTTGCTTCAACTAGAATAAGAGCCGATGGGGCGTCTTGGACTAAAAGTTCAATGTGTTTTTGAACGCGGGAATAAAGCGCAACCGACAATAGAATAAAGAATAGAATCACTACGAGGTCAAGACCATGCCCATGAGACGTATCCCACAACCAGTAAAACACCTGCTCCATTCGTATTTCTCTACCTTCAACTACCACTTATATAAGACTACAAAAAATATCAGTTGACTGCTGATTTTTCTCTACTTCACTCCCCTTTTTTACCTAGCAAGGGGGCATTTGGTTAAATAATAATGAATGGTTCTAGCAATAAGACGAATAACTACTCAATCCTTCCAAAATTTATCTTTAAGTCAGTATATTGTTCTAATGTTTTTTAATTCCTTTTAAATTAAATTGTTGCGAAAATGTAACAATTAAAAACGTAAGATGCTGAAAATAAAGAAATTTAAAGGTAAGTCTCCACGAAATAAGCCTTTAGAGCTACATTTAATCAAAAGCTTGACCTTTCACATCATAAGATTTAGGTTGTTGGAATAGATGAAAATGATTTCATCATAATGAAAAAAATAATAAGAGGTTTAATATACATTTTTATGTAGGTTAATACCCTATAGATGCATAAAAAATCGCCAGCATTAAATTTCATTATGTGGGCAACACTGTCTGGAAGACAGAGAAGCAAAGGGAGAATTGCAATGGCTTTATATGACCCAAGCCTTGAAAAAGACAACTGTGGATTTGGTTTAATCGCACATATGGAGGGGAACCCAAGCCACAAACTGGTTCGTACTGCCATTTCAGCGCTTGATCGTATGACCCACCGCGGCGGTATTGCAGCAGATGGTAAAACGGGTGATGGATGCGGCTTACTGCTGCAAAAGCCTGATTCTTATCTGCGCCTTATTGCCGAAGAAAATAGTTTTAAGCTTGGTAAACAATACGCCATCGGCATGGTGTTCTTCAGTCAAGACCCTATAAAAGCTCAGTCATCGAAGGACATTATCAATAAAGAGCTAACCCAAGAAACCTTATCTATCGCAGGCTGGAGAGAAGTTCCAACCAACCCTGATGTTCTTGGGCCAATTGCTCATGAATCCTTGCCTAACATTCAACAAGTCTTTATATCAGCTCCCGCAGGCTGGCGTGAACGCGACATCGAGCGTCGCCTTTATATCGCCCGCAGACGTATAGAAAAGCAAATAACTAACGATAAAGATTTTTATATATGCAGCTTATCTACCCAGGTATTGGTCTACAAAGGGCTGTGCATGCCGGCTGATTTGCCACGATTTTATCTCGATCTTGCTGATTTACGTATGGAATCAGCTATTTGTTTATTCCATCAGCGTTTTTCAACCAATACCCAACCAAGGTGGCCCCTTGCTCAACCATTCCGTTATCTTGCCCATAATGGTGAAATAAATACCATTGAAGGCAACCGACAATGGGCTCGAGCTCGTGCATATAAATTCGCCTCCCCTTTACTGCCTGACTTACAAACTGCTGCGCCATTTGTTAATGAAACAGGATCGGACTCATCCAGTTTAGATAATATGCTCGACCTATTTTTGGCGGGAGGTATGGATGTGTTTCGTGCCATGCGAATGCTGGTTCCACCTGCTTGGCAAAATCATCCTGATATGGACCCTGATTTACGTGCATTTTACGACTTTAACTCCAAGCATATGGAGCCTTGGGATGGGCCAGCTGGCATAGTTCTATCCGATGGCCGCTATGCAGCTTGCAACCTTGATCGTAATGGCTTACGTCCTGCACGCTATGTGATAACCAAAGACCAACTTATTACTTTGGCATCAGAAGTAGGAATTTGGGATTACGCACCTGATGAAGTTGCTGAAAAAGGTCGAGTCGGTCCCGGCGAGTTATTTGTCGTCGATACCCGTCATGGAAAGCTCTGGCAATCTAGTGATATCGACAATGATTTAAAAAGCCGTCACCCTTATAAAGAATGGATGGATAATAACGTCCATAAACTCACTCCATTTTCTAAGCTACCTGATAACCAAGTTGGTCAACGTCAATTCGATAATCTTCTTCTCAAGACTTACCAAAAACAATTTGCTATGAGCAATGAGGAAGTCGATCAAGTACTGAGAATTCTTGGTGATATGGGCCAAGAAGCAGTAGGATCCATGGGGGATGACACCCCAATGGCAGTACTGTCTTCAAAAGAGCGCTTGGTCACTGACTATTTTAGACAGAAATTTGCTCAGGTCACTAATCCACCGATCGATCCATTGCGTGAAAAGCATGTTATGTCTTTGGCAACCAGTGTAGGCCAAGAGATGAATGTGTTTTGCGAAACCGACGGGCATGCTCACAGAGTCACTTTTGAGTCCCCTGTATTGCTTCACTCAGATATGCAGCAACTACTTAAGCTTTCCGATGAGCATTACCGCAATACAGTGATCGATATTAATTACGACCCTGATAGCAAAGACCTCAAACAAGCAATTGAAGACTTGTGCGAACAAGCCGTTAAGTGTGTAAAAGCTGGTACTGTATTAGTTGTACTATCAGACAGAGCGATAACAAAAGGAAAGATTCCTATTCCAGCTGCCATGGCTGTAGGAGCCGTTCAGCGTAGATTGATAGCAGAAAGCCTTCGCTGCGATGCCAATATACTTGTTGAAACCGCAACAGCGAGAGACCCGCACCAGTTCGCAGTTCTGCTCGGCTTTGGCGCGACCGCTATATACCCATATCTAGCCTATGAATCCTTAGGCAAGCTAATTGATGATGGTGTATTGCAGAAAAATTATCGCGATGTGATGCAAAACTACCAATACGGGATCAATAAAGGGCTATATAAAATCATGTCGAAAATGGGAATTTCGACGGTTGCTTCGTATCGCTGTTCTCAATTATTCGAAGCGGTTGGCATCAGCTCTGATATCGTAGACCTGTGTTTTGAGGGCGTCACGACTCGCATCCAAGGTGCAAGCTTTGCAGACTTCCAACAAGATTTATTCAACTTGTCAAAAAGAGCATGGGCAAAGCGAAAAGAGATTGACCATGGTGGCTTACTTAAATACGTTCACGGTGGTGAATACCACGCTTATAACCCCGATGTAGTTAGTACTCTGCAGCAAGCAGTACGTTCAGGAAGCACTGGAGATTATGAAAGTTTCTCCCAACAAGTCAATCTTAGACCCGTGGCCACTCTAAGAGACTTGATGACGCTCAGAAAGTCCGATGCACCACTACCACTTGATCGGATAGAGCCAAGTAACGAGCTTTTTAAGCGCTTTGATTCGGCCGCTATGTCAATTGGTGCTCTAAGCCCTGAAGCTCATGAAGCTTTAGCCGCAGCAATGAATCGCCTAGGCGGATACTCAAATTCAGGCGAAGGTGGTGAGGATCCGCGTCGTTTTGGCACTGAGCGTAACTCTCGTATTAAACAAATTGCCTCAGGGCGATTTGGAGTAACGCCACATTACCTAACTAATGCTGATGTACTGCAAATAAAGGTAGCTCAAGGAGCAAAGCCTGGGGAAGGGGGACAACTTCCTGGGCATAAAGTGACCGCAGAGATAGCGAAACTTCGGTACTCAGTACAAGGCGTGACGCTGATATCTCCTCCTCCACATCATGATATTTATTCGATTGAGGATCTTGCTCAATTAATCTTTGATTTGAAACAGGTTAACCCTAAAGCACTGGTTTCTGTCAAATTGGTCAGTGAACCTGGTGTAGGCACTATAGCGACTGGAGTGGCAAAGGCTTATGCCGACCTTATCACCATCTCAGGATACGATGGGGGAACAGCGGCTAGTCCTTTGACTTCAGTAAAGTATGCTGGCTGCCCCTGGGAGCTGGGACTGGCAGAAACTCAGCAAGCACTAGTGGCAAATGGACTAAGGCATAAAATTCGTCTTCAGGTCGATGGTGGCTTGAAAACAGGTCTGGATGTGGTAAAAGCAGCCATATTAGGTGCCGAAAGTTTTGGTTTTGGTACTGCTCCAATGGTCGCTATGGGTTGTAAATTCCTGCGGATATGCCACTTAAACAATTGCGCGACAGGCGTTGCTACTCAAGATGAGACCCTACGTAAAGAGTTCTTTAAAGGATTGCCAGAACAAGTAATGAATTACTTCGTCGGCCTTGCTGATGAAGTGCGCACACTACTGGCTGAATTAGGCGTAGAGAAACTAACTGACCTTATTGGCCGAACCGACCTCTTGCAAGCGGTGGAAGGCTTATCAGCCAAGCAGTCTAAGCTAGATTTAACTCATATTTTAGAGGCGCCAGTTTCACCTGATAAACATCCACTATTTTGGACAGAGCCCAATACACCGTTTGATAAAGGCGATCTCAATCAGAAAATTCTAGATGATGCAGCCACCTCGATTGAAAAGCGTCAATCGGCAAGTTTTTTCTATAACGTCATTAATACTGACCGCTCAATTGGCGCTCGTATTTCTGGTGAAATCGCAAAACGCTATGGTAACCAAGGAATGGCCGCCTCTCCTATTAAGCTTCACCTAGAAGGTACCGCTGGGCAATCTTTTGGTGTTTGGAATGCTGGAGGCGTCGAGCAGTATCTCACCGGGGATGCTAATGACTATGTTGGAAAAGGGATGGCTGGAGGTAAATTAGTTATCAAACCGCACCTTGGTAGTGCATTTCGCTCTAACGAAGCAACCATTATTGGCAATACCTGCCTGTATGGGGCAACAGGAGGTAAACTGTTCGCTGCTGGCAAAGCTGGAGAGCGATTCGGTGTGCGTAATTCAGGAACCATAACTGTGGTTGAAGGTGCCGGTGACAACGCCTGTGAGTATATGACGGGCGGTATAGTTGCCATATTAGGTGCCACAGGCGTCAACTTTGGTGCAGGGATGACTGGTGGATTCGCGTACGTTTTAGACCAAAACCAAGATTTTACCGGTCGAGTCAATAATGAGTCGGTTGAAGCATTGTCTCTATCAGACCTCTACATACACCAAGAACATCTGCGTGGCCTTATCGCAGAGCACTTAGAAGAAACAGCCTCTACACACGCTGAAGATATTCTGGCCAACTTTGATGAATGGATCCCTAAATTTTATTTAGTTAAACCTAAAGCAGCGGATCTTCGCACCTTGCTCGGTCATCAAAGTCGCAGTGCAGCAGAGCTGCGCGTTCAAGCACAGTAATCAAGGAGGATGTCTGAATCATGAGCCAGAACGTATACCAATTTATTGACGTAAACCGTGTAGATCCTGCAAAAAAATCGCTGAAAGTGAGAAAAATAGAGTTCGTAGAAATCTATGAACCTTTCACAAAACAGCAAGCAACAGCACAAGCAGATCGATGCTTAGATTGCGGTAACCCTTATTGCGAATGGAAGTGTCCAGTACACAATTACATACCGCAGTGGTTAAAACTTGCCAATGAAGGGCGAATTATTGAAGCCGCGGAGCTATCACATCAAACCAATAGTTTACCAGAAGTTTGTGGCCGAGTATGCCCACAAGACCGCCTGTGCGAAGGTTCTTGCACCCTAAATGATGATTTTGGCGCGGTCACAATAGGAAATATCGAAAAGTATATTACCGACAAGGCATTTGAAATGGGTTGGAAGCCTGATATGTCACAAGTCGAATGGACAGATAAAAAAGTGGCTATCATTGGCGCTGGACCTGCGGGACTTGCCGCTGCCGACATCCTGGTTCGTAATGGTGTAAAGCCTGTGGTATTTGACCGCTATCCAGAGATAGGGGGCTTACTCACCTTTGGTATACCTTCTTTTAAGCTGGAAAAAGGCGTGATGGAAAATCGCCGCCAAATTTTTTCTGACATGGGTGTTGAGTTTCACCTTAATTTAGAGGTTGGGCAAGACATCAAAATGGAGCAATTACTGGCTGATTATGATGCCGTTTTTCTCGGTGTTGGTACCTATAAAAGTATGCGAGCCAGTCTTGATAATGAAGAAGCTCAAGGGGTATACGACGCGCTGCCTTTCCTAATTTCTAACACTTACAAAGTGATGGAGTTTGAGAGCAGCCCATCTTTTATCGATATGGCAGGAAAGAAAGTAGTCGTGCTCGGAGGTGGTGATACTGCGATGGATTGCGTCCGTACATCCATCAGACAAGGAGCATCGAATGTCACTTGTGCCTATCGGCGAGATGAACAAAACATGCCAGGCTCAAGACGCGAAGTTAAAAATGCCAAAGAAGAAGGCGTTAAATTCCAATTTAATCTTCAGCCTCTTGGTATAGAGGTTGATGCTTCTGGTAAAGTTTCTGGGGTTAGAGTGGTAAAAACGCAGCTGGGCATCGCAGATGATGCAGGGCGACGCAGACCAGAACCTATTGAAGGCTCTGAGCATATATTGCCTGCAGACGCCGTTATCATGGCTTTTGGTTTTCAGCCACATAAGATGGATTGGTTAACCCCCTTTGAGGTCGAGCTTGATCAATGGGGGCGTATCAAAGCCTCTAAAGACCAAGAGTTTCAATATCAAACCACAAATGAAAAGATTTTTGCAGGCGGTGATGTTGTGCGAGGCTCTGATCTTGTAGTCACTGCTATAGATGAAGGCCGAAAAGCTGCGCAAGGCATCCTTGATTACCTCGATGTATAACTTGGCATAAACGTATAAAAAGGGTTGACCAATTTGCGTCAACCCTTTTTTATAGTCATGACTAAAACCTTATCTAGCTAGGATAATTCGAATGATAAGAGCCGTCTTTTTGACTTTATCACTACTGATGATTTCGGCTTGTAGCCAAGGAGTTCAAACAATGACTGACAGAACCTTACTACCTTGCGGTGATAAACCTAATTGTGTATCTACGCAAGACTCCAGAAATGAGCACAATATAGAACCCTTCATTTTGACAGAGCAAGCCAATATCAATGCGATTGAGCAAGCCGCCCTAGAATTGCCCGGAGCAAAACTTGCTGAAAAGAGAGACGATTATTTACGTATCGAGTGCACGTCAAAGATCATGCGTTTTGTCGATGACTTGGAGTTACGAATAGACGGTAATGCTTTACTCGTGCGCTCAGAGTCACGAATAGGTTATTCAGACTTTGGCGTAAACAGAAAGCGAGCAGAGCAGCTAAGAAAACAGCTTCAAGCAGAGAAACTCATTCAATAAATTAGACATAAAAAAGCCGAAGCATTCTAGCTTCGGCCTAGATATTCTACTATGAACTAGTTCACTTCATCACGAAATACGACCAATCTTTTGGGCGCAACCTTGCCATCATCATTAAGCTCAGCAACACCGATAAAAGTGCGTTCTTCACCCGATGTCATTCGCAGAGCTGGAGCGTCAGGTACACCAAAAACCTGAACAGGCATACCGTGCTGGACTAAGTCGGTCAATTCAGCGTTCAGATTCACCTCAGGCAAATCTTCCACTGCCGTATCCATAGGCAAAAGCAAAGGATCGAGAAGCTCTTTGGGAGCCACTTCGTCACGATGCGCTTGATCCAGCAGCTCATTAAGCTGCTCTAGTGTCACCATTTTGTCGTATGGATAATTAGCAACACCCGTTCGACGAAGCATAGTAACGTGCGCGCCACAGCCAAGCATCTCACCAAGATCATCAACTATAGTGCGAATATAAGTGCCTTTCGAACAGTGCACTTCCATTTCAACTTCACTACCTTCAAAGCGATGAAGAAGAATTTCGTATACCTTTATTTTACGAGCTTCACGCGGTACTTCTATACCTTGTCGTGCATATTCGTATAGTGGCTTACCTTGATATTTTAATGCTGAAAACATCGAAGGAATTTGATCGGATTCACCACGAAACTTATCAATGCAGGCTTCTAATGTCTCATGAGAAACATTAACAGGGCGAGTTTCGACAACCTCACCGTCTGAATCTGAAGTATCTGTCCGTTGACCAAGCTTGGCAATCACTCGATAACGTTTATCAGAATCGAGCAAAAACTGAGAAAACTTAGTCGCCTCGCCCAAGCAAATAGGTAACATACCCGTTGCCAGAGGATCCAGAGCTCCCGTATGACCGGCTTTTTCTGCAAAATAGATACGCTTTACTTTCTGCAGTGCGTCATTAGATGAAATGCCAGTAGGTTTATCCAAAAGGACGACACCATTGATTGGCCGGCCTTTACGACAACGACCCATTAAGCCGTCCCCTCTTCTGGATTACTATCTTCACGACCTGCATCTTTCTGCTTGCGTTTGTCTTCACTAATGACTTCGCTGACCAAGTTTGACATACGCATACCCTCGACAAGCGTATTATCATAGTGGAAACGAATTTCTGGTGTTAAACGTAAGCGAATACGTTTACCCAGCATCATACGAATATGAACCTCATGCTCACGCAATGCTGTCAAGCACGTTTCAGGTGTTTGCTCACCAACACACAAGAAGGTGACAAATACTTTTGCGTAGGCAAGATCTCGTGATACTTCAACATCAGAAATCGTAACCATGCCTAAACGTGAATCACGGATTTCTCTTTGTAAGATCATCGCCAATTCTTTTTGCAGCTGCTGTGCAACACGCTGCGTACGGCTAAATTCTTTTGACATATCTTTTCTCTTATTAGAAAGAATGGGGGGATGGTTATAACCAGCCCCCCATGGCGTATTCAACAACCAATTACCGCTTATTTTTCAAAGCTTTTTAGTCAATTAATCAAGAGTACGTTTTACTTCAACGATTTCGAATACTTCAATTTGGTCACCAACGCGAACATCATTATAGTTCTTAACGCCGATACCACATTCGTAGCCGCTCTTAACTTCTTGAACATCATCTTTAAAGCGACGAAGTGATTCAAGTTCGCCTTCGTAAATAACAACATTATCACGTAGAACACGGATTGGGTTGTTACGCTTGATAAGCCCCTCAGTCACCATACAGCCAGCAATCGCACCAAGCTTAGGCGACTTAAACACATCACGTACTTCAGCAAGACCAATGATTTCTTGCTTAAATTCAGGCGCTAACATACCACCCATAGCCTGTTTCACTTCATCAATCAATTGATAAATGATTGAGTAGTAACGCAAGTCTAGGTTTTCAGTTTCCACTGCGCGACGTGCTGTTGCATCGGCACGCACGTTAAAGCCAAGAATAATTGCGTTAGAAGCAGCCGCTAACACTGCGTCAGTTTCAGTGATTCCACCAACACCAGAACCAACGATGTTGACCTTCACTTCATCAGTAGAAAGTTTCAGCAGTGAGTCAGCAATAGCTTCGACAGAGCCTTGAACGTCCGCTTTAAGCACAACATTAAGTTCAGCAACTTCACCTGCCGCCATATTAGAGAACATATTCTCAAGCTTAGCTTTCTGCTGGCGAGCGAGTTTAACATCACGGAATTTACCTTGACGGTAGTTTGCAACTTCACGAGCTTTACGTTCATCACGTACAACCGTTGCTTCATCACCTGATGCAGGAACACCAGACAAGCCGATGATCTCGACTGGAATAGAAGGACCAGCTGTAAAGATCTCTTGACCATTTTCATCGCGCATTGCACGAACACGGCCATATTCTTGACCACAAAGAAGGATATCACCTTTGTTCAAAGTACCAGACTGTACAAGAACCGTTGCAACTGGGCCACGTCCTTTATCCAAGCGAGATTCAACAACAACACCAGAAGCCATGCCTTCTTCTACAGCTGTCAGTTCAAGAACTTCTGACTGAAGCAAGATAGTTTCAAGCAAGCCTTCAATATTAGTGCCCTGTTTAGCCGAGATGTGAACAAACATGTTCTCACCACCCCACTCTTCAGGGATCACGTCATACTGAGAAAGCTCATTCTTAACATTGTCTGGGTTAGCGTCTTCTTTATCAATCTTGTTAACAGCAACAATCAAAGGTACACCAGCAGCTTTAGCGTGCTGAATCGCTTCGATAGTTTGCGGCATCACGCCATCATCTGCTGCCACAACAAGTACAACGATATCAGTCGCTTGAGCACCACGAGCACGCATTGCAGTAAACGCTGCGTGTCCAGGAGTATCAAGGAAAGTAATCATACCGTTGTCAGTTTCAACGTGGTACGCACCAATATGCTGTGTAATACCACCAGCTTCACCTGAAGCAACGTGAGCCTTACGGATATAGTCAAGTGTTGACGTTTTACCATGGTCTACGTGACCCATAATAGTGACAACAGGAGCACGAGGAACCGCTTCTGCGTTGCTATCACGATCAGATAGAACGGCTTCTTCCAGTTCATTCTCTTTGCGAAGAATAACTTTATGGCCCATTTCTTCTGCAACAAGCTGTGCAGTTTCTTGGTCAATCACTTGGTTAATCGTTGCCATCGCACCCATTTTCATCATCACTTTGATGACTTCAGTGCCTTTCACTGACATCTTGCTTGCCAGCTCAGAAACAACAATCGTCTCACCGATAACAACATCCGCTTTGGCAACAGTCGCTGTTTTATCAAAGCCCTGCTGCATTGAAGCAGGTTTAGCCAGTTTACCTTTATTACGACCTTTGCCGCCACGTGGGCTGCGACTATTACGGCTTTGTTCTTCATTACTAGAACCAGAAGCTTTTTTCTTCTTCTTACGACGGCCACCCTCTTCACGACGGTCAGCAGCATCTTCAGCTTCACGTGCGTAAGACGAGGTTGTCACATGGTAATCAGAATTTTCCAGTTCTTTTTTCTTTTGTTCTTCTTCGCTCCAACGTGCTTCATTTTCTTCAGCAAGTTTACGAGCTTCTTCGACTAATTTTGCCGCTTCTTGCTCTGCTTTACGCTGAGCTTCTTCTTCTTGACGACGTTTTAGATCGTCTGCTTCTTTTTTCGCTTGCGCGGTCAATTCGGCACTTTTTGCATTCATGTCTTTTTTAGCCTTATCAGCTTGTACGCGTTTGGCTTTTTCTTCAGCTTCACGTTTTGCATCCGCTTCTCGTTTCGCTTTTTCTTCAGCCTCGCGCTTTGCTTTCTCTGCAGCTTCACGTTTTGCTGCTTCTTCAGCCTCACGCTTCGCAAGCTCTTCGGCTTCACGCTTTGCTGCTTCCTCAGCTTCGCGATTTGCGTCGTCTTCGATAATGCTGCGCTTCACATAAGTTCGTTTCTTGCGAACTTCGATTTGAACATCTTTACTCTTGCCTCCACCTGCATTCACACTAAGGGTGCTGCGAGTTTTTCTTTGTAGAGTCAAACGAGTCGGTTCGGCTTCGCCAGAAGTGTCACCATGCTCTTTTTTAAGGTGGGTAAGAAGCTTTTGTTTTTCTTCTTCACTCACCTGGTCTGCGCTTGCCTTTGCCATACCAGCATCAGCAAGTTGCTCCAATAAGCGATCAACTGGTGTGCCGATCTCTTCACTCAGAGCTTTAACAGTAATTTGTGTCATGCGCTTCCTCCTTGCTGAAATTATTCTTCTTCACCGAACCAACAAATATTACGTGCTGCCATGATAAGCTCACCAGCACGTTCTTCGGTAAGACCTTCTACACCTTCGAGATCGTCAATACCTTGGTCAGCAAGATCTTCAAGTGTCACCACTCCTTTTGCTGCAAGTTTGAAAGCAAGCTCACGCTCTAAACCTTCTAACGCTAGCAAGTCTTCAGCTGGCTCTAAACCATCAAAAGATTCCTCTTGGGCAAGAGCCAAGGTAGTCAGAGCATCTTTAGCTCGATTACGCAGTTCTTCAACCAAGTCCTCATCCAAACCATCAACTTCCAACAACTCGTTGACTGGAACATAAGCTACTTCTTCCAGTGAAGAGAAACCCTCTTCAACCAGTAATTGAGCAAAGTCTTCTTCAATATCGAGGTACTTCATGAAGTTCTCAATCGCTGCCTGAGACTCTTCTGTGTGTTTCTTATGCAGGTCTTCAACTGTCATCACATTCAGTTCCCAACCAGTAAGCTGAGATGCCAAACGTACATTCTGACCGTTACGACCAATCGCTTGTGCCAAGTTATCGGCTTCAACGGCAATGTCCATAGCATGAGCGTCTTCATCAACAATGATCGAAGCAACATCTGCAGGTGCCATTGCATTGATAACGAATTGTGCTGGATTATCGTCCCAAAGCACGATATCGATGCGCTCTCCACCAAGCTCGCCTGATACGGCTTGAACACGAGCACCACGCATACCTACACAGGCTCCCACTGGGTCGATGCGTTTATCATTGGTCTTAACCGCAATCTTTGCACGAGAGCCAGGATCGCGAGCAGCACCTTTAAGCTCGATAATCTCTTCAGCAATTTCCGGTACTTCAACTCGGAAAAGCTCTGCAAGCATTTCTGGCTTTGAGCGAGTAATAAATAGCTGAAAGCCACGGGCATCTGGTGCTACACGGTACAATAATCCACGAACACGGTCACCTGGACGATGGTTCTCGCGCGGAAGTTGGTCATCACGCAGGATTACCGCTTCAGCATTATTGCCCAAATCAAGAATAATGGTGTCTCGGTTAACCTTTTTAACCACACCAGTTACCAGCTCACCCTCATTATCAATGAACTGTTCTACAATTTGTGCACGCTCTGCTTCACGTACTTTCTGTACAATAACTTGCTTTGCGGTTTGAGTAGTGATTCGATCAAAAGTAACTGACTCGATCTCATCTTCTACAAAAGCACCAAGTTCAATTGAGTCGTCTTCATACTGAGCCGCTTCTAGAGAAATTTCCTTAGTTGGATTTTCTACTTCTTCAACCACAAGCCAACGGCGGAATGTATCAAATTCGCCTGTTTTACGGTCAATCTCTACACGTACATCAATCTCAATTTCGTGCTTTTTCTTAGTCGATGTCGCTAAAGCGATCTCTAGCGCTTCAAAAATACGTTCACGAGGTACCCCTTTTTCATTCGATACCGCTTCTGCTACCGCTAAAATTTCTTTACTCATTTTAAATAGCCTCTAAGACCTTGATTAAAATTTAGGGATCAGGTTAGCTTTTGAAATATTGCTCAAAGCAAACTCTTCTTCATTGCCGTCAATATTAACTGCGACTGTTTCACCATCGACAGAATGGATAGTACCTTTCCACTTACGACGATTACCCACAGCCATTTTCAAAACAATGCTGACCTCGTGACCAATAAATTGTTCATAATGTGCTGCTTTGAAAAGTGGTCTCTCTAAACCTGGAGAAGACACTTCGAGGTTGTAAGCCACTGTGATTGGATCTTCGACGTCCATAACTGCGCTGACCTGACGACTTACTTCTGCACAATCATCCACTGTAATGCCATTTTCATGGTCAATAAAGATACGTAACGTTGAGTGTTCGCCTGCGCGAATAAACTCTAATCCAACTAACTCATAGCCTAATGCCACAACTGGAGCTTCAAGCATTTCAGTAAGTTGTCTTTCTAAACCAGTCATTTAAACCACTCCAGAAACAAAAAAAGGGCTTATAGCCCAATTTAAATTCCAAGCAACTTCTAACTATCCCAAACTCGGATATTTAGATAACAAAAAACCCCGATTAGTCGGGGTTTTTTATGCTGGACCCTTATATGCTAGACAATAAGTATTGCCTAACCACAGCAACTTAGTCGCTACTGTGCAAACTTGCCCACTCCAAAAGGATTGGTTGCGGGGGCCGGATTTGAACCGACGACCTTCGGGTTATGAGCCCGACGAGCTACCAAGCTGCTCCACCCCGCGTCCGACTTGTCGAGCATTATACGCTCTCTAAGTTGTTTTACAAGTTTGTAAAAAATGGTGCCGAGAGAGGGACTCGAACCCTCACACCTAAGGCACTAGCACCTCATGCTAGCGTGTCTACCAATTTCACCATCTCGGCAGCTAAATCTTTAGCTTATTGAGGAATTTCATCACCTGTTGGTGCTGGAACTTCACTCGCGGCATCATCAGCCTGCTGAATAACTTGACCTTGATTCGGGTCAACCCACTGAGATTCAGTTTTGTGTGTTGACATATTACCTAGCGTTAAGCTGAGTGCAAAAAATACTGTTGCAAAAATTGCAGTCATTCGGGTTAGGAAGTTTCCTGAGCCGCTTGCGCCAAACACTGTGTTTGATGCGCCTGCACCGAATGAGGCTCCCATATCTGCGCCTTTACCTTGTTGAATCAACACGAGTCCGATTACACCAATCGCTGCCAACAGGTAAATCACAAGTAGAACTGTAAACATTGCTTCCACCTATGTTCCAAATTGTTGAGCCAGCGCCGCTCGAAATCACTTTCTGAACAAGGCTAGCGCCCCCTTATTGAAGGCCGAGCAATACTAACGAAAGGTGATTACGCTGACAAGAAGAATTTAAAAAAAAATGACTTTAAAGGCACTAAGCGTTCAAAAAAAGGACAAACAGAGCATTTCTTATTCTTCGAACCTAGATATGACTTAAAGTTCTGAAAACTCAGAACTGTATTCAATAATTCCTGAGCGATTAGCAAATTCATTGTCGCTAAGCTCTAATACTTGAAATGCACCACTAGGAACATCCCACTGACACGAAAAACCATATTTCTCACTTGCTTCAAACCCGAAACGTGAATAATAGTTTGGGTCTCCTAGCACAACACACACGGGATAGCCAAACTCTTTGAGAGAAGCTAAGCCCTCTTTAACAAGTTCAGCAGCCAGCCCTTGGCATCGGTATTCTTTTTGAATAGCCAATGGAGCAAGCCCTTGCCAATTCAAGTCTTCACCATCTAATGTCACAGGGCTAAACATCACATAACCTATAATTTCACCCTCATCATTACTTACAACAAGTGATAAGGTTCTATGACCATTTTCTCTAAGCTTCATTACAAGGTTAGCTTCAGATTCTGTGTCAAAAGCTGATTTAATTAATTTATCAACGGTCAGGATATCTGCCGGTGCTTCTGTTCGAATAAGCATTAACTACCTCTCTATTATGTGTGTTTAATTGTACCCCTCAATCACCACGAAGCGCCACACGAATCAAAAAAGTTTGCAACGAGTGAAACACTTTTCATTACGCCATAATTCACTTCAGTTCTCCTACAAGCCACCCCATACCCAGATGTTATTTACAAAAAAATTTGATCAGTATTTGGCCAGAAAACAAAAATAACTGGATTGAATGTCCCAAAATCGACATATAAAGAGACATCTCAAGGAGCAAGATCTTGTTAACCGAGGTAGCAATCCGTTAATTTGTAGATAAAGACATATATTTGAAATATGGTCATGGTGTAATTTCTACAGTTTGCTAATGAACCTCTATTTTCAATCCTCTTAATCAAATAAACATCGCAGTTATAGTCTGACCTATATAGCAGTATCTATACTCTGTATTACTCTCGGGAGAGTCGGTAACATCCTTGATGCTGTCGCAACAACTACAATACTGGTTGAAAAGAATAACTTCGGATCGTTCATCTCCGCATGCCACTTTAAACTTCCTGCACAGTGATGCTCTAACTCGGCTCGAATTCATCCAAAACCTTAACCAACTTGTTTATGATGAAGTTTCACTGCTAATTCTCTACCTTGATATTGATAACTTCAAAAGCATTAATGATTCTTTAGGGCGCAATATTGGTGACAAAGTGCTGGCTGAAGTTTCATCTCGCCTTATTGAACTTTTGCCTAGCCAGGCTAAAGTCGGGTACTTAGGCAGTGATGAGTTTGGCATTATAATTACTAAACCTAACACCCCGCATGCAGCTGATATTTGGGCCAAACGTATTATTTCGCTAATGAACAAGCCCTTTGATTTGCATCACTTCAGTAAAGGGTTATCTTGCTCTATTGGCAGCGCCAGATATCCAAAAGATGGTACTAATGCACAGCTTTTGATCCAAAATGCCGATACCGCTATGTATGAGGCCAAGGAGCGGGGTAGAAACCGCTTAATTAAGTTCAGCAAAACAATCAACAAAAACGCTCGCATGCGGCTTTGGTTAGAAATTGAATTAGAAAAGGCTTTAAAACAAAATGGCCTAGAAGTGTGGTACCAACCTAAAGTTAACGCCCAAAGCTATGGTATTAACGGTGCAGAGGCTTTACTGCGCTGGAAACACCCCATCGAAGGCTATATAAGTCCGAGCTCCTTTATACCTGTAGCGGAACGCTCAGGGTTGATTGAGAATCTAGGTCAAATTGTAATGCAGGAAGTATTCAATGCTGTAAAGCAGTGGGAGGAGCAAGATATCTTGCCTGGCCAAATTGCTGTCAACCTTTCTGCCGAACAGTTTTGTAATCCAAACCTGATAACAAATATAGAGAAGCTTCTACTGCACACTGGAATTAACCCTAGCTGTATTACTTTTGAGCTAACAGAAAGTACCGTCATGAGTAACAGCGTACACACACTGAAAATGCTAAATGCCATCAAAAAATTGGGGTTTACTTTGTCTATCGACGACTTTGGTACTGGTTATTCTTCATTGTCCTATCTGGCACGCTTTCCGGTTGATGAGCTAAAGATAGACCGAGCTTTTATAAAAGATATCAACAATATACCAAAGCAAATTACAGTAGTAGAAAATATCATCAACCTCGGTCAATCTCTAAACCTCAATGTAGTAGCAGAAGGAGTTGAAACAAAGCAACAAGCAGCACTAGTATCGAACTTAAATTGCCATTCTATCCAAGGCTTTCACTTTTTCCACCCCTACCCAAAGCACGAAGTAGAACAACTTTTTACTCAGCACAGAAGCGCCAAACAATAAAAAAGGCCAACATATAGCGGCCTTATAAACTAGATTATTCAGATCTATCGATTAAGTTTACTGCGATTGTGGACGCATAGCAGGGAACAAAATGACATCCCGAATTGTATGTGTATTGGTAAACAGCATAGCGAGGCGATCAATACCTATGCCTTGCCCTGCCGTTGGTGGTAAACCGTGTTCTAAAGCGGTAATATAATCTGCGTCATAGTACATAGCCTCATCATCACCAGCATCTTTAGCATCAACCTGTGCTTTAAAGCGAGCATCCTGATCTTCAGCGTCGTTAAGCTCTGAGAAACCATTCGCGACTTCACGCCCACCGATGAAGAACTCGAAACGGTCAGTGAAGAATGGGTTGTCATCGCTGCGACGAGCAAGAGGAGAAATATCCGCTGGGTAACCAGTGATGAAGGTTGGTTGAATTAGCTGAGGTTCAGCAGTCTCACCAAAGATCTCTTCTAAAAGCTGACCGCATGTCCAAAATGTTTCGACTTCCACGTGTACCGATTTTGCGATAGCAACCATCTTGTCACGGTCAGTAAGATCTTGTTCTGTTAGCGCTTGGATCTCAGCGTGCTCTGGGTTGTAATGTTTGATTGCTTCAAACATACTCATACGAGCGTACTTACCACCAAACTCAACGGTTTCATCGCCGTAGGGCATAGACGTTGAACCCAGAACGTCCATTGCCACTGTACTTAGCATCTCTTCGGTCAGATCCATTAGGTCTTTGTAGTCAGAGTATGCTTGGTAGAATTCCATCATTGTGAATTCTGGATTGTGACGTGGCGATAGACCTTCGTTGCGGAAGTTACGGTTGATCTCAAACACTCGGTCAAAACCACCGACTACTAGACGTTTCAGGTAAAGTTCTGGAGCAACACGTAGGTACATGTCGATGTCAAGTGCGTTGTGGTGAGTAATAAATGGGCGCGCCGTTGCACCACCTGGGATAACGTGCATCATAGGCGTTTCAACTTCTAGATAACCTTTCGCACTCATGAAGTTGCGAATAGATGATACTAGCTTTGAACGAACAATAAACGCTTGACGAGAGTCTTCATTAACAATCAAGTCCACGTAGCGCTGACGGTAACGCATCTCTTGGTCAGTCAAACCATGGAATTTCTCTGGAAGTGGACGAAGTGCTTTCGTTAGCAACTCGTAAGACTCCATGTTCACATATAGGTCGCCTTTACCCGATTTGTGAAGCGCACCTTTCACACCTATGATGTCACCGATATCTAAGCCTTGGTACTTCTCTTTCAGCTCTTTTTGAACATCTTTTGCAGCGTAGGCTTGGATACGACCAGAGGTTTCTTGAATCGCTAAGAATGGACCACGTTTAGCCATGACACGACCAGCGATCGCCACAACATGGTTTAGCTCTTCTAGCTCTTCCTTCGTCTTTTCACCGAATTCCGCTTGTAGATCGCCAGCTAGGTGCTCACGACGAAAGTCATTTGGGTGGCCGTTTGCTTTGCAGTTCTGACGGATGTGATCCAGTTTCGCACGGCGCTCAGCAATCAGCTTATTCTCTTCTTGTACATTGTCGTTTTGAACAGCATCAGTCATTTTGATGTATCCTGTCTTTCTTTATGAAAATAGTTTTTCGGTGAAAAGCTTACAGACCTGATTTCAGGCTAGCTTCGATAAATTTGTCTAGGTCGCCATCAAGAACCGCTTGAGTGTTGCGATTTTCAACGCTAGTACGCAAATCTTTGATGCGTGAGTCATCCAGTACGTATGAACGAATCTGACTACCCCAACCTATGTCTGACTTCGCATCTTCATTGGCTTGCTTCTCAGCATTTTGCTTTTGAATCTCTAATTCAAATAACTTCGCACGAAGCTGTTTCATCGCCTGATCTTTGTTCTTGTGCTGAGAACGATCATTCTGACACTGAACCACTGTATTGGTTGGAACGTGCGTAATACGTACCGCAGATTCCGTCGTGTTGACGTGCTGACCACCCGCACCTGACGCACGATATACGTCAATACGCAGATCAGAAGGATTAATGTCGATGTCGATGTTGTCATCAATCTCTGGGTAGATAAACGCAGAAGCAAACGATGTGTGACGACGGCCACTAGAGTCAAATGGCGATTTACGAACCAAGCGATGAACACCTGTTTCAGTACGTAGCCAACCGTAAGCATACTCACCGGAGATTTTGACCGTTGCACCTTTAAGACCAGCAACTTCACCTTCAGAGACTTCAATTACTTCAGTCTTAAAGCCTTTAGCTTCAGCCCAACGCAAGTACATGCGCAGCATCATCGAGGTCCAATCTTGCGCTTCTGTACCACCAGAACCTGACTGTAAGTCAATATAACAGTCTGATTCATCATGATCGCCAGAGAACATACGACGAAATTCCAGCTTTTCGAGCTTAGCTTCAAGTTCTGCAAGCTCTGGTTCAATCTCATCGAAAGTTTCTTGATCTTCTTCCTCAACCGCTAGCTCAAGAAGACCATCAACGTCCTCAACACCTTGCTCAAGTTGGTCAATCGTTGCCACAACTGCTTCTAGAGCAGAACGTTCTTTACCCAGCGCTTGTGCACGTTCAGGTTCGTTCCACACATCCGGTTGTTCTAGTTCTGCGTTGACTTCTTCTAAACGCTCTTGTTTAGCGTCATAGTCAAAGGTACCCCCTCAGGACATTCGTGCGCTCAGACACGTCCTTAAGGCGATTTTTAATTGGATTGATTTCAAACATGTTTGCTCAACATTTATGAGTAGAATTTAACCGAAAGATTGTACTGAAAAGTGTGATGAAGATACAGATTTTTTTTAGAAGTGAATCACGAATCTGGATACAAAAATCCCTCTGATGAACTAGGCCAAGCAGAGGGATGTGAACCTATATAGATAACGAGGTTATGCTGCTTCTTTGTTTAAGCTAGGTTGCTCTGATTTACCAATGAAGGACATGCACACCATGGCAGCAAGAGTTGGAAGTAACCAGCCCATACCGATATCAAACATAGGTAGGATGCTTAGAGCAGACACATCAACACCAGCCACTTTTGCTGCATCAATCAATGCAAAAATAAGAGATACACTAAGCACTACTCTATAAGCTAACTTAGGGTTCGGTAAAAACTTGCGAATAAATGTAAGCCCTACAAGAGCAATCGCCACCGGATAAAGAGCGAAAAGCACAGGTACTGACAATGAAATCAACTGGGACAAGCCAACATTTGCGACCACAGCACAAGCCACGCCGATTATGATGACCCAGTTTTTGTAAGATATCGAAGTCAAAGAACTAAAGTAGTCTGCACAGGCAGAAATAAGGCCTATCGCGGTTGTCAAACAGGCAAGCAATACGATAACTGACAACACAGTTTGACCGTATGAACCGAACAGAGACTGAACATACAAGCTAAGGATCACACCACCATTGTCGGCACCAGATGCAACCGCAGAACTCGTTGCTCCCAAATAGAAAAGCGAAATATAAACAAAAGCCAGTCCAACGGCTGCTATACAAGCGGCACTGATGAGATATCGAGCCGTTGCTTTTTGTTCAGTAATGCCTTTTTTACGAAGCGCATCAACAATCAAAACACCAAACATCAGCGAGCCAAAGGTGTCCATGGTGTTGTAACCATCAAGAAAACCTTTTTGCAATGGATGGCTTAAGTATTCATCTTGAGCAAATAGCATTGAACCTTGAGGATCATAAAACACCGCAAATGCCAGAATAATCAGTCCGATAAATAAGGCTGGTGTTAAAACCTTACCTATCACATCAATTAATTTACCCTGAGACCACGCAAAAAACATTGCGATGGTAAAAAACAGCACAGAAAAGAGCGCAAGATGCGCATCTGTTGTTTCTACAAAAAGTGGCTTAATTGCCATCTCATAAGCAACCAGCCCAGTTCTAGGTACCGCAAAAGCTGGGCCAATAATGATAAAAATTAATACGGCCATTAAGGTTGCAGAACGTTTAGGTAAATCTTTAGTAAGGTGCTCCCATGAGCCACCAGATACCGCAATAGCAACGATTGTAATTAGAGGAAGACCTACTGCAGTTACGAGAAAACCTATCATTGCAGGCATCATATTTTCACCGGCTAACTGACCTGCCAGTGGAGGGAAAATAATATTGCCAGCGCCTAAGAAGAAAGCGAAAAGCATAAAGCCTAACGCGATAATATCTGTTAATTTTAAAGTCTGATTCACAAGAGACCCTTTAACTATCTGAGATTGATGTTGTGTATGCTGAGCTATCCAAACAGGCGACTCAGTCTATAAATTTGGAGGCGAATAATGACGAAACACTCTCTTATCCGCAACCCTAGCTTAAAGAACACCATATAAATTTATAGAAAAGGTCAATTGATAGAATTATTGACTAGGATTCAAATGAAAATAAGATAATAATTTCACTCACACACAAAAACAAACTTAACACAATAAATACAAATTTTAAACAAACCCGAAACAAAAGCTCCTTTATTTATGGCTGTAAACAATGAAAAAAAGTGATACCGGAAGCAAAAGTTTTGCCTTCAAACAATTTAAAGTGAAGGGTGGGCACGCAGGTATGCCAGTCAGTACAGATGGCGTCTTATTGGGCGCTTGGAGTGACATTAGCCAGTCAAAAAAAATTTTAGACATAGGCACAGGGACCGGATTGCTCGCTTTAATGTGTGCCCAAAGGAATCACAATTGCTTTATTGATGCGATTGAAATTGATGCACAAGCTTGTCTAATCGCCAAAAGTAACTTTTTAGTATCTCCTTGGCATACTCGTATTTGCTTGCTGCCTGGTGACGTTTCGACTTTTTCATTTAAACATAAATATGACACTGTTATCTGTAATCCTCCTTATTTTAATAGCGGAGAAACCTCTCAGATAAAAGCACGAGCAATAGCAAGGCACACTCTAACACTAGAACATGAAGTACTTTTGAAAAAAACGCTTAATGTGATTACCGAAGATGGTAAAGCATGTTTTGTTCTTCCAGAAGCAGAAGGAAGAACATTTATTAAACAGGCCGAAAACCTTGGTTGGTATCTAACCAAATTGTGTGAAGTTAGACCTACGGATAAAAAATCCACCAATAGGCTGTTGATACAACTCACCCCATATGAAGTCGAGCTGACATGTCAGCAGATTATTATTCAGAAAAATAACGCCTATACAGAAGACTTTATCGCTTTGACCAAAGACTTTTACCTCAAGATGTGAAAATTAAGGTGTGATCCTTATCACCGAAGCCTCTATAATACGTGTCCTCAATTTTATTGTTCTCACTTACCTGCTTGTGGAGATACCAGAGTGATCAAAAGTTTTGCTGATCTAGAGCTCGATCCAAACCTGCTCAACGCAATAGAAGAAATGGGCTATAGCCGCCCAACTCAAATTCAGGCTGAATCTATTCCACAAGCCTTGGATGGCAAAGATATTCTCGCATCAGCCCCTACAGGTACTGGTAAGACAGCCGCTTTTGCTCTTCCAGCACTGCAATATCTGCAAGACTTTCCGCGCAGAAAGCCAGGCCCTGCTCGTATATTAATCCTAACGCCGACACGAGAATTGGCCATGCAGGTAGCCGAGCAAGCGAGAGCCTTAGCCAAACATACCAACTTGAACATTTTTACCATTACCGGTGGCGTCCAGTACCAAGAGCACGCAGATATTCTCTCAACAACACAAGATATTGTGGTTGCGACTCCGGGCAGACTTATAGAATATATTGAGGCTGAACGCTTTGACTGCCGAGCAATAGAATGGCTAATTTTGGACGAAGCTGATCGTATGCTCGATATGGGCTTTGGACCGACGGTTGATCGTCTATCGTCAGAATGCCGCTGGCGTAAACAAACTCTCCTATTCTCAGCAACCTTGGAAGGAAAAGGGGTAGAAGGTTTCACCGCTGACCTATTAAAAGAGCCCGCTCATATCGATGCAGAGCCTTCACGCAGAGAGAGAAAAAAAATCTCTCAGTGGTATCACAGAGCGGATGACTTAGCTCATAAGCTTGCCCTACTCAAAAATATACTTACAGAACAAGCTGAACGCACCATTATCTTTGTGAAAACTCGCGATCGGTTGGCAGAACTGCGTTCAGAGCTAGAAAGGGAACAGATCCCTTGCGCTTGGATTCAAGGTGAAATGCCACAAGATAGGCGCAATAATGCGATTTCACGTTTTAGGGATGGGACTGTTAACATACTTATTGCAACAGATGTCGCAGCTCGCGGCATTGATTTACCCGATATAAGCCATGTCATCAACTATGATATGCCTCGCAGTGCTGACGTATATCTGCATCGAATTGGCCGTACTGCCCGTGCAGGAAAAAAAGGCAATGCTATCTCACTTATCGAAGCACATGATCAACCTATGATGGAGCGTGTTGCTCGTTACGTAAAAGAAGAGATTAAAGAGCGGTTTATTAAAGAGCTTCGTCCAAAGCATAAAAAACCTGTATTCAAGAAAAAGAAAAAGGACGACAAAAAATCCGCGCAGTCCAAAAATAAGAAGAAAACTACTAAGAAGAAAAAATAATTATCATAGACATAATAAAGGGCTAGTCATTAAGTGCTAGCCCTTTATCATAACTAAGTTCAAGTATTGAGGTGATCAGTGCTCACGAGTTGCTCTGAAATCGACGTCAGGGAAACGCTCTTTTGCTAAGTTGAGGTTAACCATAGTCGGAGCGATGTAAGTAAGATTATCGCCGCCATCAAGTGCTAAGTTGACTTGGTTCTTACGCTGGAACTCATCAAGCTTTTTACCATCTGCACACTCTACCCAGCGCGCCGTTGCTACGTTAACACTCTCATAAATAGCCTCTACGTTATATTCAGCTTTTAATCGAGCAACGACTACATCAAACTGGAGCACACCTACCGCACCTACAATAAGATCATTATTTTGTAGTGGACGAAATACTTGTACCGCACCTTCTTCTGAAAGCTGGACTAAACCTTTCAATAACTGTTTCTGCTTGAGTGGATCTTTGAGACGAATACGACGAAAAAGCTCTGGTGCAAAATTAGGGATCCCGGAAAACTTTAGGGCTTCTCCTTGGGTAAAGGTATCACCAATTTGGATGGTCCCGTGGTTGTGCAAACCTATAATATCTCCAGCGCACGCATCCTCGGCCCTTGAGCGATCTCCCGCCATAAAAGTCACAGCATCAGATATATTGATTTGCTTACCAAGGCGGACATGATTCATCTTCATGCCCTGCTTATAAGTTCCTGACACGATGCGCATGAAAGCAATTCTATCTCTGTGTTTAGGATCCATGTTCGCTTGGATTTTAAATACAAAACCTGAGAACTTATCTTCACTCGCTTCCACTTGACGTTCATTCGCCTGACGTGGCATCGGAGCCGGAGCCCACTTAGTCAAACCATCAAGCATATGGTCAACACCAAAGTTACCTAACGCTGTACCAAAATAGACAGGAGTGAGTTCTCCGGCAAGGAAAAGCTCTTGATCAAACTCAGGGCACGCGCCTATCACCAGCTCAAGCTCTTCGCGCAATTGCTCTGCAAGTTCACCTCCGACCGCTTCATCAAGTTCTGGGTTGTCCAAGCCTTTAACAATGCGCATGTCTTGAATCGTATGCCCTTGGCCCGTCGCATAAAGAATCGTTTCATTGCGATGTATATGGTAAACACCTTTAAATTCTTTTCCGCAACCAATTGGCCAGGTAATAGGGGCACAGGCAATATTCAGTTCGCTTTCAACTTCATCCAGCAGCTCCATAGGATCACGAATATCGCGGTCAAGTTTATTCATAAAAGTCACAATCGGCGTATCACGCAGACGAGTGACTTCCATTAACTTGCGCGTACGGTCTTCGACACCTTTGGCTGCATCGATCACCATTAAGCATGAGTCAACCGCAGTCAAAGTCCGATAAGTATCTTCTGAGAAGTCTTCGTGCCCCGGCGTATCTAACAAATTAACAAGACAATCATTGTAAGGAAACTGCATAACTGAGGTGGTCACCGAAATACCACGCTCTTTTTCCATCTCCATCCAATCTGATTTGGCGTGTTGAGCTGAGCCTCTTCCTTTTACCGTACCAGCGGTTTGAATTGCACGTCCAAACAGCAGTACCTTCTCCGTAATCGTAGTTTTACCCGCATCGGGGTGGGAAATAATAGCGAACGTCCTACGTTTGGAAACTTCGCCTAAAAATGCTGAATTTGACATCAAAGATTCTTCTTAAATTTCTGGCGCTAGTACACATCAGAGCACGTCATGATTTCTTCACTAGCTTATTAATTCTGTATGCGCGGTATTTTCGCTTATATTGGCTTTAGGAGCAACCAAGACAAATAATTCTGCTTGAAATGCACTACAAATTAAAATATCAATAAATTTGGTCTATAACTAAAGGAGTAGAAGGAACCAGTTACGATTATGCCTGCGAGCAAAAGAATAAATTCATTAGCATTCCGACAAGCAAAAACCGTTTTCCTAGTATCTGTGATACTGGGGATTATTTTTAGCCTGTACCAAATTCTGGTCGACCTCCATCAGGAGCATAAGCGGATAGAAGAGCACTACCAATTCAAGCTATTGCAAAACTACAGCAATGCCAGTCAAGCTGCTTACCATTTGAATCAGTTGCTGGCCGAGCAAGTCGCCTCAAGCTTACTGATGGATAGTGCGATCTATCAGGTTGCTATCGTTGACGACTTTGGCGACGTGCTGACCGAGCAAGAAAGAAACGTTGCGATGGAAAGCTCATTCACCGAAGCGCTTTCACATTACCTCACTCCAAATACACCTATTTATGAAACAGAACTTCACCAACCCAACTCTCATGTTGTAGTAGGTATGCTAAGCTTTTCCGTCAATGGGGCTAACATCGCCAAGAATTTTATCGCCAAAACAAGTCAAATACTGTTATTCGATCTGTTTAGAAACATTCTACTTACAACGATTCTACTGCTGTTTTTTTATCAAAAACTCTCAAAGCCACTGGTGACACTTATCGAGTGGGTTAGATCGCTACAAAACAAAGAAACAGAAGTCTCAATGCCAAATCTTCATCGAGATGATGAACTAGGACAATTGGCAACCACTTTCCACAATTTATGGAAAGATAGAGAAGCGGCAGAAGCTAAGCTTAATCAATTAGCCTACTACGATTCACTGACTGGCCTAGCGAACAGAAGTTTATTGCTTCAAACACTTGAAGAGGTAATTGAAAAAGCGCAAAAAGATAATACTGCTGGGGTTCTTTTTTATCTTGATTTGGACAGATTTAAAACCATTAACGATTCGTTGGGACACACTATCGGCGACCACTTGATAAAAGCAATAGCGAAACGCATGGAAGCATGGCTTGAAGATGATTATACAGCCGCGCGGATAGGTGGTGATGAGTTCGCCATTCTTATGCCTTCTATACATCCAGATAAAGCACATGAAACAGCTCAGCAGCTACTCGCATTAATCTCAAACCCATACTCAATAGATGATCACTTGCTTTATTGTACGACCAGTGTGGGTATATCTGTATTCCCCTCAGTGAATAGCACGAATATCGATGTATTGCGTCAAGCTGATACCGCGTTATACCGCGCAAAAGTGGCGGGAAGAAATAAGTACATGTTCTACGAGCCTGAAATGCAAGCTCAGGTAGAATCCTTCCTAGAGATAGAGAAAGGTCTCCATGAAGCGATCAATAAAGGCCAGCTGGAACTTTATTATCAACCACAAGTGAGTGGTAAACAGCAAATCGTAGGTGTCGAAGCTCTTATCCGCTGGAATCACCCGGAAAAAGGTCTACTCCCTCCTGGCGTATTTATGCCCATTGCGGAGGAGACAGGGCAAATATTACAAATTGGTAACTGGATTATTGAACAAGCTTTACACCAATATTCCGTCTGGCTCAAACAAGGGGTGTTACCTGACACCTTTAAACGACTCGCCATCAATATCAGCCCACTTCAGTTTGGACAGAATAGTTTCGTAGAATACATTCATGATGCACTCGCTCAGGCAGGCGTTAACGGTGATCACATAGAACTCGAAATTACGGAGAATCTACTGCTTGAAAATGTAGAAGACGCGATAGAGAAAATGAGTAAGTTGAAAGAATTCAACCTCAAAATTTCCATTGATGACTTCGGTACTGGATACTCATCACTCAGATACTTAAAACATTTAGCCGCTGATGTACTCAAAATTGACCGTTCATTTGTCACCCAAGTTCACTTAGACGAAAGCGATCAGGCGATAGTAGATACCATCATAATGACAGCTCAAAGATTGAACTTAGAGGTCATTGCTGAAGGTGTAGAAGAAGTAGAAGAACTCAATATTTTGAGAGATTTAGGCTGTGACCAGTTCCAAGGCTATATTTTTGACAAACCCTTACCTGCGTCGGAGCTGCCTTCTCGGTTCGAAGCCAACTTCTATCCAATTGAAGGGTCTTCAATTGCCAAAGTAGTGCACAAATAAAGTTTAGAAGAAAAGGTAACTCATGATAATGGCATCTTCTCTGCCGTTATTCTTGGGGTAGTAATCCTTTCTTCTATCCACCTCATTAAACCCTGCGGCTTCATATAAGCGATAAGCTTTATGATTACTCGACCTGACTTCTAACCATGCACTCTCTGCCTTGTCGCTCGCGCACATCTCTACAAATGACTCTATCAGAAATTTGCCATAGCCTTGCCCATGAAGTTCTGGCTTTACTGCAATATTAAGTAAAGTAACCTCACCGAGAATATTCTGAGCATAAAAATACCCAATGACCTTTTCATCTTCACCGATCAAAACTCGATGGCAAGCACCTCGCCCATTAATGGCTTCAATCAGACTAAAAGACCATGGGTGGCTGTGAGCTTGTGTTTCAATAGCAAAAACTTCTTTGAGGTGCGCATGCTTTAGGGGAAAAACAGTTAGAGACATAAGTTATTATCGATTCTCACAAATTTGTTGCCATAAATCCCGCCTATATCGAGAGTTGCCCTTAACACTAGATAAGCTTGGTGAGCTCAACACTTTAGCTTGAATTCTTGGCTCTATCTGACATCCGGCAAACCAGATCCAAGCCTGACTTTGACTTGATACAAGGCTAATATATTGTGGGTAAATATGTCGTGCTTCTGCTAGGGTAAGATCCATACTGCGCAAGACCTTTTCAAACAACTCCACATCATCCCCTGTAGGATACTTGTCTGACACAAATAAAAGCTTGCATGTTTCTGGTAAACTTACAGGTTTTGCTTTATATCCCTTTAGCAAATCAATATCTTGCATTTCATAAGCTTGAATGCCCATTTCATGCAAATACATATGTTGGTTGTTCAGCATAGACTCGATGTAAAACTCACTAGAAGAGAGCCGCAATTTATTATAACAATTTGCGGCAATTCGAAAAATATTGGCCCTTAGCTAAAGGGCCACAGTTCTAAAAGCTTGCTTTAACTGCTTCCGCTATTTTAAGTGCGGAGGCTTGAACTAAAGCAGCATCTTCTCCTTCAACCATAACTCGAATCAAAGGTTCAGTACCCGATTTACGTAAAAGAACTCTCCCTTTACTACCAAGCTCAGCCTCTACTTCTTCAACCGATGACTTCACTTCTATCGATTCCATAGGATTAGAGTCACCAGAAAAACGGACATTCTCTAATACTTGGGGGTACAAGGTCATTCCTTGGGTTAGTTGCTCAAGGGACATTTCATTTCCAACAACCGAAGCCAGTACTTGCAATGCAGCGACAATTGCGTCTCCAGTTGTGACTTTATCAAGCAATATAATGTGACCGGAATTTTCAGCACCGATTTTCCAGTCTTTTTCCAACAACTGCTCCATGACATACCTATCACCAACAGCTGCACGCACAAAAGGAATACCTAGCTCTTTGAGACCATTTTCCATCCCTAGGTTAGTCATCAGAGTACCAACAACTCCACCTTTTAGCTCTCCACGGCGCATCGCATCTCGAGCAATAATATAAGCGATTTGATCACCATCGACTTTATTACCGAGGTGATCGACCATAATAAGTCGGTCTCCATCCCCATCAAATGCTAACCCCAAGTCGGCTTGCTCATCGACAACTCTTTTTTGAAGAGCATTCACATCTGTTGCTCCGACTTGATGGTTAATATTGGTGCCATTGGGTTCAACACCCATAGCCACAACTTCCGCACCTAGCTCAGTAAAAACAGAAGGAGCAATATGATAAGTGGCTCCATGTGCGCAATCTACGACTATTTTTAATCCTGAAAGACTTAAATCTGAAGGATAAGTACTCTTACAAAATTCAATATAGCGGCCCGCAGCATCATTGAGGCGCGCAGCTTTGCCCAGTAAAGCTGACTCTACGCACTCAATGTCTTTGTCCAGTTCAGCTTCAATCGCAAGCTCAATATCATCTGGGAGCTTAGTCCCTTCGGAAGAAAAAAACTTAATCCCGTTATCATGATAAGGATTATGTGATGCTGAAATGACTATTCCTGCTTCCGCGCGAAAGGTCTGTGTTAAATAGGCAACAGCAGGCGTTGGCATAGGCCCAGTTAAAGTCGCATTTAACCCAGCAGCCGCAAGGCCTGCTTCAAGAGCAGATTCAAGCATATAACCGGATATCCTCGTATCTTTGCCGATGATAACTTTTTTCGTTCCTTGTTTAGCTAAGACTCTTCCAGCAGCCCAGCCCAGCTTCAACACAAAATCAGGGGTAATTGGATACTGTCCAACATGGCCACGAACACCATCAGTACCAAAATAACGTCTTTTCTCAGACATATTTATTCCTTTCCACACTCTAAACTAATATTGGCTTTCACCATTGAGACAATCTTCATCGCATCAAGCGTTTGCTCAAAATCGTGAACTCGAATAATTTGGGCACCTTTCATCGCGGCGATGGCCGCACAACTGATACTCGCTGCAACACATTCTGCAGGAGATCTATCAAGCGGTTTAAACAGCATAGATTTGCGCGACATACCTGCAAGAATAGGGAAGCCAAGTTGATGAAGGTTTTCAAGATTCGCCAATATATGGTAGTTATGTTCAAGAGTCTTGCCAAAGCCAAAACCAGGATCCAGTACTAGCTGGTTTCTATTAATTCCCATCTCCTGACAAGCTTGTACACGTTGCTGCAAAAACTTAGCTATATCTTGGAGCAAGTTTTGATATTGAGGATTAACCTGCATTGTGCGTGGCTGACCTTGCATATGCATTAAACATATTGCCACACCAGATGCCGCTGCAACTTCTAATGCGCCAGGCTCTTGTAAAGCGCGAACATCATTAATCATATCTGCTCCAGCTTCTACAGCTTGACGCATAACTTCCGCTTTACTGGTATCAATGGAAATCCACACATCAAACTGTGAACGAATAGCCTTAATAACCGGGATCACTCGCGCGAGTTCTTCTTGTAGATCAACATCTGGAGCGCCAGGTCTTGTGGACTCACCACCAATGTCAATAATACTAACACCCGCTTCTATCATTTTCTTCGCTTGCTGAATAGCAAGCTCAAGTGAGTTATATTTACCCCCATCAGAAAAAGAGTCAGGCGTCACATTCAGGATACCCATTACATGAGGTACCGATAAGTCTAACAATTTATTATTTGATTTAATTATCATAAAAATACAAAAACCCCGAGTCACTCGGGGTTTATTTAGCTACTTTTGTTTATTCAGTGTCTTTTTTTTCAGAAACTTGCTCTTCAACAGCCTCTGCTGAAGAAGTCATTTCTTCTTGATTTGATTCTGGTTTAGGCTCATCTTGGACTGAGTCTTTAGCCGCTGGCTTATCGGAGTTGTCCCCCCAACCCGCAGGTTCTCTAATATCCGCTTTGCGCTCCATCAAATCATCAATCTGACCTGCATCGATAGTTTCATATTTCATCAACGCATCTTTCATGGAATGCATAATGTCCATGTTGTCTTCGAGGATCTGCTTAGCACGAGCATAGTTTCGGTCGATAATTTTACGTATTTCATCATCAATGAGCTTCGCTGTATCATCTGACATATGCTTGGTCTGAGTAACACTGCGTCCAAGGAATACTTCTCCTTCTTCTTCTGCATAAAGAAGAGGACCGAGTTTGTCAGAGAATCCCCACTGAGTGACCATCTTACGAGCTATATCCGTAGCACGTTCAATATCATTTGAAGCACCAGTCGATACTTTTTCTGCCCCGTAAATAAGCTCTTCAGCTAACCTACCGCCATATAGACTTGAGACCATAGACTCAAGGTGCTGACGAGACATACTCACTCGATCTTGCTCTGGAAGGTACATAGTCACCCCAAGAGCACGGCCGCGTGGAATAATCGAAACTTTATATACAGGATCATGCTCAGGAACTAGTCGGCCAACAATGGCATGACCTGCCTCGTGATACGCTGTTGACTCTTTAGTCTCCTCAGACATCACCATGGAACGGCGCTCCGCCCCCATCATAATTTTATCTTTAGCCAACTCAAACTCAACCATAGAAACATTACGCTTATTACCGCGAGCGGCGAATAAGGCAGCTTCGTTAACTAAGTTAGCAAGATCAGCCCCAGAGAAGCCCGGTGTACCACGTGCAATTAGAGAAGGCTCAACATCTCCTGCCAGTGGAACTTTACGCATATGAACTTTAAGAATCTGTTCACGGCCACGTACATCTGGTAAACCAACGACAACTTGTCGATCAAATCGACCTGGGCGAAGTAAAGCTGGATCTAGGACATCTGGCCTGTTTGTTGCCGCAATGACGATAATTCCTTCATTGCCTTCAAAACCATCCATTTCTACCAGCATTTGGTTCAATGTTTGCTCACGCTCATCATGTCCACCACCGACACCTGCACCGCGTTGGCGGCCAACTGCATCAATTTCATCGATAAAGATGATACATGGGGCTGCTTTCTTTGCCTGTTCAAACATGTCACGGACACGCGAAGCACCGACACCAACGAACATTTCAACGAAGTCAGAACCAGAAATAGTGAAAAAAGGTACTTTAGCTTCGCCCGCGATGGCTTTAGCAAGCAAAGTTTTACCCGTACCTGGAGGACCAACCATCAATACACCAGTAGGGATTTTACCACCTAGTTTCTGGAATCGACTTGGATCACGAAGATAATCAACTAATTCTTTGACATCTTCTTTCGCTTCATCACATCCAGCCACATCTCCAAATGTGGTTTTAATCTGTTCTTCGCTCATCATTCGAGCTTTACTCTTACCAAATGACATAGCGCCTTTACCGCCACCACCTTGCATTTGGCGCATGAAGAATATCCACACACCAATTAACAAGATCATCGGGAACCAAGAAATAAAGATGGTCCCTAGCAAGCTTTGCTCTTCTGGTGGTGTCCCTTGTACCTTCACATTCTGGTTAATCATATCATCCAGAAGTTTTTGGTCATACACAGGCATATAGGTCACATAACGCGAACCACCACCGCGACGAGTGAACGTAATTTCTTCACCTTTGAAAGTCGCATCTTGAATCTGGCCTTGGCCAACTTCTTTTACAAACGTGGTGTAATCAACTGCTCTGCCACTGCTATCTCCCGGGCCAAAGCTCTGGAAAACCGACATCAACACGACAGCGATTACAAGCCATAGAATTAAATTTTTTGCCATATCACTCAAGGTGTAAGCCTCGCGATAAATAATTGTAATTAAAGGTAGGGTACTACAGTTTGTAAACTGTAGCTACAGTGTTAACCTGTGCTTTATAAAGCAAATAGTTAACCTTTGTAACCAGTGGCTACAATAAACACTTCTCGGGAACGAGCCCTAGAAGAATCAGGTTTGCGGATTTTCACGACTTTAAACATCTCGCGAACATCTTTAACGTATTGATCGAAACCTTCGCCCTGAAATACTTTCACAACAAAACTACCATTTGGGGCTAGAACTTGTCGACACATATCTAAAGCCAATTCAACTAAATACATGGCTCTGGGCTGATCAACAGAGTTATTACCCGCAATGTTAGGAGCCATATCAGACATAACAACATTCACCATAGATGGTTGAATTTTATCTAACAAAGCTTCCAATACAGTGTCTTCTCGAAAGTCCCCTTGAAGGAAACTCACCCCTGCAATTGGGTCCATGGGAAGCAAATCACACGCGATAATTTTCCCCTCATCACCTACTAGCTTAGCAGCATATTGAGACCATCCACCGGGAGCAGCCCCTAAATCAACGACGACCATTCCCGGTTTGAGAAGCTTATCCTTATTTTGGATTTCTTCGATCTTAAAGTAAGCACGAGAACGATAGCCCTTCTTGCGAGCTTCATTGGCGAATTTGTCGTCAAAATGCTCTTTCAGCCAACGTCCTGAACTGGCTGAATGTTTTTGTTTGCTCATCCAAATCCTAATTAAACAAAGGGCCACAATAGCCAATAAATTATAGTCTTCAGGGATAGATGGCGTTAAAATGGTATTTTTCAACCCTTATAGTAAAGAAAATTGGCCGCGTAATGAACTTAAGCACAAAACAAAAGCAGCACCTTAAAGGCCTAGCACATGGTTTAAAACCCGTTGTGCTTATGGGCGCAAATGGACTTACTGAAGCTGTTCTGGCGGAAATCGAGATCGCTCTTAATCATCATGAACTGATAAAAGTTAAGATAGCCAGCGAAGATCGTGAAACGAAAAACCTGATTGTTGAAGCTATTGTGCGTGAAACAGGTGCTGAAAATGTACAGGTGATAGGTAAAACTCTTGTGCTCTACAAACAAAGCGAAGAGCGTAAAATTGAATTACCACGCAAATAATGACGCATAATATTATGCAAAACATCAAAAAGGTCGCATTAAGCGACCTTTTTCATATCTACTGAATATCGAATAAATTCAAAAGAACACAGTGAGTATAAGCGACCGAAAAACTATCGATATTCTACACTATCAATTTCAAAGTCACGATCACCGCCAGGAGTGGATATCACTACTTCGTCGCCTTCCATTTTACCGATCAGGCCTCGAGCAATGGGGGAGCTTACAGAGATACGACCCGCTTTGATATCAGCCTCATCATCACCAACAATCTGATAAGTTTTTTCATCCTCGGTATCGCAATCGATGACAGTTACAGTCGAACCAAAGATAACCTTTCCTGTGTTATCTATTTTCGACACATCAATCACCTGAGCAACAGATAACTTATACTCGATATCTCTAATCTGAGCTTCACAGATACCCTGTTCTTCACGAGCAGCATGATATTCTGCGTTTTCCTTAAGATCACCGAGTTCGCGTGCTTCTGCAATAGCTTCAGATATTTGAGGGCGAAGCTTGAGTAAGCGGTCTAATTCTTTACGCAGCATTTGTTCACCGCGGACTGTCATTGGGACTTTTTCCATGTTTTACCTCATTGCCAAAGCTATCTTTGGACAAAACGAAACCACCCAATCGGATAGACTGGGTAGAGAATTACTTGGCTATTTTTCCTCTAGTGTAAACAAAGTTCACGACTAAATCACCTGAATTCATCTCTAGGATTCCTAGCCTTATAAATAAAATAATTTTGTGAACTAAATCCGCAGTTTAAAGCTCTTTAGATGCACCCTTCAAGCATAAAAAAAACTAAACAACCTCATAAGTAAAAACCATATTGAAAAACTATTTTTACCATTAAAAAACATGAACTTGAGTATTTTTTACCAAAAATAAAACGGCGTACAAAATTCATATTTATATCTTTTTACTAACTCAGAGTGGAACTTTGGCGTTAAAACAAAAGCCAGCAAGACCTCTATGGCTCTAGTTGCGTGCTTAAGCTTGCTTACCAACCTATGCAGTCAGAACCATAGAACGGAAGAAAACGGAAAGGGTCAACTCTTTCAAAAAATATGTATGGACAGTAAATTAGGACCAATAAGATGAACAAAACTCTGATCGCTCTAGCCGTTTCGGCTGCCGCTGTTACTACTGGTGCAAATGCAGCAGAAATATACAACCAAGACGGTAACTCTATCGAACTAGGTGGCCGTGCAGAAGCTCGTCTAGCTCTAAAAGATGGTAAAGCGGAAGATAACTCTCGTGTACGTTTGAATTTCCTAGGTAAAGCAAAAATTACAGATGGCCTATACGGCATTGGTTTCTACGAAGGCGAATTTACCACTAACGAAAATGGTCAATCTACCGACAGTGGAGACTCAGATCTTACCAACCGTTACCTATACGGTGGTATTGGTGGTGCATTTGGTGAAGTGACTTATGGTAAAAACGATGGTGCACTTGGCGTAATCACTGACTTTACCGATATCATGGCTTATCACGGTAACTCTGCTGCATACAAAATTGCTATCGCAGATCGCTCAGACAACATGGTCTCATACAAAGGTCAATTCAATAACCTAGGCCTAAAAGGCAGCTACCGTTTTGCTGATAGCTCAGCAGACGGAAATAATGGCTACACTGATAATGATGCTGATGGCTACTCACTATCTGCAACTTATGCAATCGGCGAGACAGGTCTTAAGCTAGGTGCTGGCTATGCTGATGGTAATGAGGTAGAAGTGGACAGCGACAATAAGCCGACAGGAAAGCTGCTCGATCGCACTCAGTATATGCTAGCGGCATCTTACACTATCAATGACCTTTATTTCGCGGGTACTTTCGTTGATGGCGAAGATCAAATTGTTGGTGAAAGCGATACCACAGATCTGACTGGCTATGAATTTGCTGCTGCTTATACTGTAGGCAAAACTGTCTTTACGACTACATACAACTACCTAGAAAGCGATAAGTCTGGTACGAAAAAAGACGAAGCTGACAACGTAGCAGTCGATGCAACATACTACTTCAAGCCTAACTTCCGCGGTTACATCTCATACAACTTCAACCTACTTGATGAAGATGCAACACAAGGTATCACTAAAGCAGATGCAGAAGACGAAGTAGCACTTGGCCTACGTTACGACTTCTAATTTACGACTAAATATTACAGTCTAATCACGCCCGCTTCTAGCGGGCGTATTTTTTACTGGTTATACTGGTTTTTCATCTTCTAAGTCATGTGACGTAATTCTATGCAAACCTCTAACTTGTTGTTGGCTTTATTTATTTGTTGTATCTCTTCGTCTACTCTCGCTAATAGCACTACCGAACAACTTCCAAAAGGGACACAAGCTAGTCTTCTCATTGAGTCTCTCAACCAACAAAAAACCATCCTTGATACACAAAATACAGATGTCTACTTTCCACCAGCCAGCACTCTAAAACTAGTAACTGCATTAGCGGCCAAGTTGGAGCTTGGTGATGATTTTCGCTACGAAACAAGACTTGAAAAAATAGGTAAAGATCTCACTATCCGCTTTTCTGGAGACCCCACCTTAACCACCGAAGATTTAAAACAGCTATTGCTCGTTGCAAAAAGAAATGGACTAACGAATATTGAAGGCAATATCTGGCTGGATGATAGTGCATTTACTGGCTATGATCGCGCTGTGGGCTGGCCATGGGATATCCTAGGTGTTTGCTATAGCGCTCCAGCAACGGCAATTACACTCGATGGAAATTGTGTCCAAGCATCAATATACAGTCAGGATGATGGACGAACTAGAGTCTATGTGCCTGAGCATTTCCCAGTTTATGTCACAACACAGGCATTAAGTGTTTCAAAAGATCATCAAGAAAGCACTCAGTGTAATCTCGAACTACTCACATCTCCTAACAATCATTACCAGCTACAAGGCTGCTTGATAAAACGTAACAAACCTTTACCACTTAAGTTTGCAGTCCAGGATCCTGGGCTATATGCGCAGCGGATGCTAAACAACTTGCTAAGTCAAATGAACATCTCCTTTTCTGGCTCAATAAAGATAGGAGTACCTAAAGAGAGCTCTAAGACAATCTCTCTACTTGCAACTCACTACTCATTGCCACTTTCGCACTTTTTAGGGACTATGATCGTCGAGTCAGACAATTTGATTGCCGATAACCTCACCAAAACCTTAGGTGCTAAATTCTATATTCAACCGGGTAGTTTCAATAATGGAACCAAAGCCATCAAGCAAATCATTTTTGCACACACAGGAATAGATTTACGCGATGTACCTATGGCTGATGGATCTGGACTCTCACGCAACAACCGCTTTTCGAGCAAAACCATGGCTCAAATTCTACGTCATATATGGCTAAACGATGAAAGTCTCAACATGATCGAATTAATGCCAAGTTCTGGAGAGTCTGGAACGCTAAAATATAGACGTAGCATGCGCAAAGACCCGGTAAAAGGGCAAATCATAGCCAAAAGTGGCTCCTTATATGGCAGTCATAACATGGCAGGTTTTGGCTTAGACAATTCAGGCAAACCTTCTACATTGTTTGTACAGTTTGTCTCCGACTACTTTCCTGAAAAGAAGAAAAGCGACAGTCCTCCAACCGTCGCTCCAATTACCCAATTTGAAGAGGCTTTCTATAAAGATGTCGTCAAGTTTAGTCAGGTAAGACCTAAAAAATGATTAACAACATTAAAGAAAATCCACATACCTGAGATATCAACAATCGATGCTAATACTGGGCTGACAAGAACGGCTGGGTCCAGTTTGCACATTCTCGCTAATATGGGTAGCAGCCCCCCCAAAACCGTCGATAAAATCACTTGAATAAACAATGCGATGGCTATTGCAGTAGCAATACCACTGAGCGGAAAGCCTCCTGTCGAAGCATGGCCACTAAATAGCATCACACGAGCAACAATCACTGTAGCAATCGCAATCGCCAAGCAAACAGCAACACGACTCTCTTTCCAAAAAACCGCAAGCCATTGGCGCTTTCTAAGCTCCCCTGTTGCTAATGCTCTTATTACTAAGGTCGCAGCCTGAGTTCCGGTATTACCTCCTGCCGCCGCAATCACAGGCATATAAACCGCTAATAAAACGAGCTGACTCAAAGTGTCTTCATATTGAGCAATAATGAGCCCTGACACGATACCAAGTAAGGCTAAGGATATAATCCAACCAATACGCTGTTTCACATGCCCCAGTACTGAGGTTCTCAAATAACTGCCCGTGGTTTCTGCCTCGGAATGAATAAAGCCCAACCGGTGAGCATAATGGCGTGCCAATTTATCTTCACCTTTGTTCTCTAGCAGGGCAATTAATTGCTGTACATAACCAAGCGAGCAGTAGCGCAAAATGGCTATAGCTTCTTCAATAGGCATAACAGATAGCAGATCCACTTGCTGATCTTGTTCGTACTGCAAAAAAGCATTACGAGCCGCACCAATTTCCTGCTCAGAAAAATAAGCGTTGTTTTTAATATATATGTTGTTCATTACCTTCATGGCGAATCTCCCGACTGGCAATAGGTAACGACCATCAAGCCACCAAGCTATGACACTACATATCATTAGCTAGTAGGAACTTAAACTCTAGAAAGGAAGGAGAAAAATTTGAGAAGTACTTGGGAAAAGAGGTTCTCTACCACATGGCAGAGACGCAAATAGTCAACACCGATGCAGGTTTATTTTTCTCCCTCCATACTAGGGGGATGGTCGATGTTGTTCATAAAAGTCTCCAAATAAACCATCAAAACTGACGGCGATCGGATGATAACAAAAAATACGATTTACTACAGTTAATTCTGCGTAAATACCCCAGTGCTAACAAAGCTTATTAAAAAAGCGCCATTAAGACGCTTTTTTAATTACATTGATTAGCTTATCTTGATTCGAGCAAACTTACGCTTACCGACCTGAAAAACGTAGGTTCCAGCAAGAGGAGTGTGCTTAGCGTCTGAGACTTTTTCACTGTCTATTTTTGCTGCGCCTTGTTTAACCATTCGCATAGCTTCAGAAGTAGAGGCACATAAACCAGCTTCTTTTAACAAATTACTTACAGGCAGCCCCGCATCAAATGTAAATTCTGGCATTTCATCTGGAATTTGATTTTTAGCAAATCGATTAACAAATTCTTGCTCGGCAGCATCCGCTTCCGCTTCGCTGTGGAAACGCGCAATGATTTCTTTGGCAAGTAACACTTTTATATTACGAGGGTTCTCACCTTGAGCAATACTTGCCTTGAACTGAGCGATTTGCTCCAGCGGACGGAAAGACAGTAAATCATAGTAGCTCCACATCAAGTCATCCGATATAGACATGATCTTACCGAACATCTCGCTCGGTGATTCACTAATACCAATATAGTTATTGGCAGATTTAGACATTTTCTTCTCACCATCAAGGCCGACAAGAAGCGGCATCATCAACACAACCTGTGGTTTTTGCCCATTTGCTTTTTGCAGTTCACGCCCCATCAGCAAGTTAAACTTCTGATCGGTTCCCCCTAGTTCAACATCCGTTTCCATTGCAACCGAATCCCATCCTTGAAGAAGAGGATACATAAACTCGTGGATAGCAATAGGTTGACCACCTGCATAGCGTTTTTTGAAATCATCACGCTCCAGCATTCGTGCAACAGTCTGATTAGCAGCCAAACGAATCATACCTTCAGCACCAAGCTCAGATAACCATTCAGAGTTGAACTGCACCTTAGTTTTAGCTGGATCAAGGATTTTAAACACTTGCTCCTTGTACGTCTCAGCATTACGAACAACATCTTCACGACTCAAAGGTGGTCGTGTGGTGTTCTTACCTGTAGGGTCACCTACCATGGCCGTGAAGTCTCCAATAAGGAACGTAACATCATGACCTAGCTCTTGGAACAAACGCAGCTTATTGAAAATAACCGTATGACCAAGGTGAATATCCGGAGCCGTAGGATCAGCGCCTAACTTGATACGTAGAGGACGCTTCTCTTTTAGCTTTGCTATCAGCTCTTCTTCAGGAATCAGCTCTTCAACACCGCGCTTAATCTCGGCCAGTGCAGCTTCAATACTCGCCATTCTTGTTCACTCCCACAGATTTGGCAAAAATTTAGTAATTTACCATATTACTTGAATAGCGAGGATTTTTGAAACCAGTTAGACTAAACAGGTAACTATATTTACTGATTTTTTAGAACGAACACTAAGATGCTGTCTATTTTCAACCAGCTCCCAGCTATACACAGAGCGTTTATTGTTTTATTTGGTGCATTAATTATCATTGCGCTACTGCTCCCTTCACCCCGAGATTTAAGCTCTGAGAAAAAGCTCTATCAGCTCGGAGAATACTATCCAATTGATATAGATAATCGATCATTAACGGTTTTTGACTCAGACAATAAAAGTGCAGCATTACGCTGGGAAAAACACACCGTAGGTTCTGGTGATACCATGGCTCTCCTTTTCCAAAGAGCTGGATTATCTGCTCGGCTGCTACATGAGCTCACAACAACCAATAAAGACATAAAAAGGCAGCTGACTCGCATACGCCCTGGGGATACCTTCTTATTTGGCTTTGACGTCGACAGCCAACTTGTACAAATCTCTCGTAAAATCAGTGCCTATGAAACTTTTTTGATCACACGCTCCACAACAGGATTTACCTCCAAGCTAGAGAAAAAAGAAGTTCACTATCAATATAATTATGCTGAAGCTGACATTGCCTCAAACTTCTGGAACGCGGGAGTTGGTGCTGGGCTAACTGCCAACCAAATTATGGAATTAGCAGGTATATTTGGCTGGGATATAGACTTTGCGCTCGATATTCGAAAAGGCGACCATTTTGAAATTCTCTACCAAGACAAAATTGTTGAGGGTGAAGTTGTTGGCCAAGGCAAAATCATTGCCGCCATTTTTACCAATCAAGGGGATACCTTTAAAGCTATTTTGAACGATAAAGATGGCAACTACTATGATGAAAATGGTCGAGCAATGCGAAAAGCATTTTTGCGCTCACCGGTAGATTTTCGTCGCGTTTCTTCAAATTTTAATCCTCGCCGACTTCACCCTGTAACTGGCAGAGTTAAAGCACATAGAGGAACAGATTATGTGGCACCAGTGGGCACTCCTATCTGGGCCGCTGGAGATGGCGTTGTACAAAAATCCAGCTACAACAAATTTAACGGCAACTACGTTTTCATCAGACATAGCAATACTTACGTTACCAAATATCTTCACCTAACTAAACGTAAAGTAAAAACAGGACAAAGAGTTAAGCAAGGCCAAACAATAGGGACACTTGGAGGTACAGGCCGAGTAACGGGCCCACACCTTCATTATGAATTTTTGGTACATGGTGTTCACAAAAACCCGAGAACCGTAAAATTACCACAAGCTAAATCCCTCAGAGGAAAAGATAAAACGACTTTTATCGCTAATGCTAAGCTGAGATTAGATAAACTCAACCGCTATGGTCAGTTGCTCGCCACTCAATAGACTAACTTCTCTTCCTCGAAGTTAATCGTCTAACTTCGGGGAAGTTAGAGCACTCTCTTGAACATAAGTGTTTATTTTGCTTTCTCGGCTCAACATCAAAAGGCAGGGAGTAAGAATCAATGTTAGTAATGTTGCAAATGCTAGTCCCCCAGCCACTGCTGTCGCAAGCTGTGACCACCACTGAGTACTAGGAGCACCAAACTCTATTTTTTGATTAATCAGATCAATATTCATTTCCAAGACCATAGGCAGTAGACCAAGAATAGTAGTTACCGTGGTCAACAAAACAGGCCTCAAACGTTGCACACCAGTGCGTAAAATAGCATCACGCTTTTCAACACCACGTTGAATTAGCTGATTGTAAGTATCAATCAAAACAATGTTGTTATTAACGACAATACCAGCCAGCGCAATAACACCTATCCCAGACATAATGACACCAAAAGGCTTTTGGAAAATTAACAGACCAACCAATACACCAACCGTTGAGAACAATACCGCACTGAGAATTAAAAATGCTTGATAAAAACTGTTGAACTGAGTTAACAGAATAAGTGCCATTGCAACCAAAGCTATCATAAAAGCTTTCTGTAGAAATGCTGACGAGTTCTCCTGCTCTTCATTCTGACCACGTATTTTAAACTCGACGCCATCGGGCAGTGACAACTGGGCTAATGCATGCTCAATCTTTGGCAGTTCAAGTGTGAGGTTATACCCCTCTTTCATATCTGCGAAAACGTTAATCACTCGGCTGCCATCAATGCGGCGAATTGTATCTTGCTTTGGACTAGGAATGATATTGGCAAAGTTAGTAATTGGTACCATGCCCGCTGCTGTCTTAACTCTCAACTGATCAAAACGACCAATATCTCTCTTCTCTTCTGGGTAGCGGACAAGGATATCGACTTCCTCAGTCGCATCATCTGGTAAGTAGTCACCTAATTTAAGTCCATTCGTTACAAACTGGACAGTATTTCCGACCAAAGTCGCATCGGCAAGAAAACGAGATGCATCATCTCGGCGTATGTCTATCTGCCAATCAATTCCCCCTTTACTCGAAGTATCACTGATATTAGTAAAGCCTGGATATCCATCAGCCCAATGACGAACTAAGTTGGCTCCAACATCAAGTTGATCGTGTATTCGAGAAGAAAGTTCAATAACTAAATCATGCTCTACTGGTGGACCTGCATCAGGAAATTTGTATTCAATCTCAACACCAGCATATTGGTCTGTTGAGCGTTTCAACTCTTCGATAATTGTTTTTATTTTGCGTCTATATTGCCAATCAACAGGAGTAATTTGAATCTGACCTAGCTCGTCATCCCCTCCTGTTTTGGTATACACACTTTCAAACTCTTGATGGCCAAGCATCACTGATTCAATATCTCGCATGATCACATCTTTTTCATCCAGTGATAAGTCACCATGAGAGCGCACTTTGACAGTAAAAAACGGCGGATCCACCTCTGGAAAAAACTCTGCGCCTAGGCCTGATTTTGCATACGCCCAGCCAACAAGAATTGCTAGTAAAATAGCGCTGATTAGAATTCTAAGTGGGTAGTTAAGTGCAACATTTAAAATTTGGTAATAGTGTTTGGTTAACCCTTTGGCTTTGGAAAAGTCCCCATGATCAAGCGCAAGCATTATTTCACCTTGACGCTCCGTGGCCTGTTGAGGTTTACCAAATAAACTCCCCATAACAGGCACAAACAAGAGCGCCATCGCCAATGATGCCGACAAGGTAGCAATCAAAGTAAGGGGAAGATACTGCATAAATTCGCCTGTGATATTAGGCCAGAAAAGTAATGGTGCAAAAGCTGCCAAAGTAGTCGAAGTTGAAGCAGTAATAGGCCATGCCATACGTTTGGCCGCTTCTCGATATGCTTCTCTTCGGCCTAGTCCTTCTTGCATTCTCCTATCTGCATATTCAGTCACTACAATTGCACCATCAACAAGCATGCCGACCGCCATGATCAATGAGAACAATACAACAATATTAATTGTTAAACCGAACACAGCCAGAACCAGCAAACCAGTTAAAAAAGAACCAGGAATTGATACACCGACAAGAAATGCAGTGCGGACGCCAAGAATTGCTATGATCACAACGACGACAAGAATAATGGCAGACAAAATATTATTCTGCAGATCATTAAGCATCATTTTGACATCTTTAGACTGATCCCAAGTATATTTGACCTGCAGGTTATTTGGCCACTCTTGATACTTCTGCGCTTCCATAAGTACTTGCTTGATGAGAGCGACGGTTTCAATGATGTTTTCACCCGCACGTTTCTTTACATCCAGAACGATTGCTGATTGTCCATCTAAACGCGCATAACTTTCAGGGTCTCGAAAAGCCCGCCTAACCTTTGCAACATCTCCAAACGTAATCACCTGCTTGCCATCAACTTTAACTGGCAACTCTAATACATCTTTGATCGAATCGAATACCGAAGGCACTTTGACCGAGAATCGACCATAGCCTGTATCAACAAAGCCTGCCGCGACGACACGATTATTTAAAGCGATCAAATTATAGATATCGGCTTGATCGAGGCCATAACTTTCCATCAATAACGGATCAACGATGATTTCAACGATATCCTCTCTGTCTCCAGCGATATCTACTTCAAGAACTTGACGAAAACTTTCGAGCTTGTCCCTCAACTGGCGAGCAATTTTTACTACGGTTCTCTCTGGGACCCCACCATAAAGCACAACCGTCAGTGCTGGCTCTTGAGACGCAAAAGTGACTTCATTTACTGTCGGTTCATCACTATCTTCAGGTAGTCTCGGCTTGGCTAAATCGACAGCTTCACGAACATCAGCCATGGCTTTATTCAAATCAATCCCAACACTAAATTCAAGCATCACTGAAGCGTGCCCTTCAGAGGCTGTAGACGTCATTTCTTTCACCCCTTCTATGGAGCGAAGTTCCTGCTCAATTGGCCGAACGAGCAGTCGCTCTGAATCAGTTGGAGAAATACCTTGGTGGCCAACCGAAACATAAATGATAGGGATTGTGATATCTGGGCTAGATTCTTTAGGCACAGTAAAATAAGTCGACACCCCAGCAACCAAAATAAAAGCCAGTAAAACTAGCATTGTTCTGACTCTAGATAGTGCAGCATCAATTAAGGCATACATAACTTATCCTCACTTGTTTTGCTCAACAGCAATAACCGTATCGCCATGCCGCACAAAACCTTGGCCAGTAGTAATGATACTTACTTGCTCCCCCAACCCCGTAAGCCAAACACCGTCTTGTTCAGCTTTGACTAGTTTAATCGGGATAAAATTAACCTGATCACGATTCAAAGCTTTTACCCCTAGATTGCCAGATTCATCCAGTGCAAGCATTGCTGGTGTCACTTTAATCGCCAACTGCTCGCGAAGATTTAATTCAACTTCAGCACTCACTCCGGCAGGGATTTTTTGTTGAGGATTGGGCAAAAGAATTTCGATTGGAAAAGTATTAGTCTCAGGGGATGAAACTCTGGAAATATAGCTGACTTTACCTTCAATTTTGTGGCCATCAATAAAGGTTATCCAGGCGGGTTGCTGGAGCGTCAGATCTTGAATATGTCGCTCACTCACATCGGCTTCTATGACTATTTGGCGAAGGTCAATTAAGGTCGCAACTGGATCGCCAACACCAACAAAATCACCAAGCTCTATGTATAAGCGCTCAATAACGCCGCTAAATGGCGCTTTAACCGCTGTATTTGCGAGTGCAATTTTTGCATTACGCAGACCTGCTTTTGCTTCGATTAGATCTGCTTGAGCCTTACTAAAAGCAACTTCTCCTTGTAATCCTTTGTTTTTTAATGATTGAACTGCCTTGTACTCCTTTTCCCTGACGATAAGTAATGCACTGGCTCGTTCTACCTGAATGTCCAAATCACCTTTATCGATGTGGGCAATCACTTGCCCTTTATTGACAGCATCTCCTTTACTCACCGCCAGTTCTACAATCTTACCCGCTATTTCCGCGCCCAATTTGGCTTGCTTATCAGGTGCAGTTCTTCCATATAAATCTATCGACTTTTGAATTTTTTGAGCCGTGTATGTCTGAAAGCTAACCTTTGCTTTAGGCATATCACTTACAGTATTCGGCATAGTATTTTCTTCAGCAATAAGAGTCCCTAGCCCCAACCAAACCGATAGAGCAAAAATAATAGCCAGTGACAAAATATAGGGTCTTGTAGAAAGAAGTTGGAAGAATGACAGTCTGCTCATAACAATCCTTTGCCGAGTATACACATCAAGTTTTATCAACTCAGGATATAAATGAACCAATCAAAAATAAAACACGCGTAACCAGTAATTTAGTCAAGGTCTCAGTTATTAACTTTAGGCAGTGAGAGTTTGTGACATTCTAAAATTAAATAAGGCGGGTATCTAAGGTTTAAAAGGTGAATGAGCGGGAATGCAGATTAATAACAGCCGCGACAATGCGCGGCTTGTTAAGTTTTCACACGCTAAACGAAGCGCCGCAACCACACGTCGTTGTTGCATTGGGGTTACTCACAAAAAAGCGTGAGCCTTCAAGCCCTTCTGTATAATCAACTTCACCGCCAACTAAGTATTGTAAACTCATGGGGTCAACAACTAAAGTGACACCACTATTCACTATCGTCGTGTCACCCTCGTTTACATTCTCATCGAATGTAAAGCCGTATTGAAAGCCACTACAACCACCACCGGTAATATAGACACGCAGCTTGAGATTTGGGTTTTCTTCTTCAGCAATTAACACTCCCACCCGTTTGGCGGCAGCATCTGAAAAAGTTAGTGGAATATTGACTTCACTCACGATGACCTCTCTCACATTTCGATCCAATAGCCTGCTCAGTATCGGATACATCATTCATATTCTAATCTCCCTATTATCTAATACCTGAGTTATCCGTTCAAGTATTCACCATCCATGTCGATTTTTTTTCGTTAAGTCACTGCCTTAATGCCGAAAAAACACACACATCAGACTGCAAAATGTTTCATGTATAAAGGTGACCATGTACAATGTGCGCCTAAATTGGTCCGAAGTAATCAAAATGAGGGTATATCCATGACCAAATCAGCAGAGCTTTACGAGAAAGCCCAACAAACGATTCCCGGAGGGGTTAATTCTCCTGTGCGTGCTTTTAATGGTGTAGGTGGAGCACCTATTTTTGTCGAGCGAGCTGACGGTCCGTTAATTTTTGATGCTGATGGAAAAGCGTATATCGATTACGTAGGTTCTTGGGGACCTATGATCCTTGGGCATAATCATGCCGTCGTGCGTGAAGCTGTGATTGACGCTGCTCAAAGAGGCCTTAGCTTTGGTGCTCCAACGGAAATGGAAATAAAAATGGCAGAGCTAGTATCCGAGTTAGTTCCATCTATGGAACAAGTTCGTATGGTAAGCTCAGGCACTGAAGCAACGATGAGTGCAATTCGCCTAGCCCGTGGTTACACCGGACGAGATAAAATTGTTAAGTTTGAAGGCTGTTACCATGGCCACGCTGATAGCTTACTAGTAAAAGCAGGATCTGGCGCGCTTACTCTTGGTCAGCCAAGTTCACCAGGTGTACCCGCAGATTTCGCTAAGCATACCCTAACTGCAACCTTCAACGATTTAGATTCTGTACGTGAGCTTTTTGCAGCAAACAAAGGCGATATAGCCTGTATTATTGTCGAGCCAGTGGCTGGAAACATGAACTGTATTCCACCTGTTAAAGGGTTCCATGAGGGACTGCGTGAAATCTGTGATCAAGAAGGTGCTCTACTTATCTTTGATGAAGTTATGACAGGCTTTCGGGTTGCTTTAGGCGGAGCTCAGGGTTACTACAAGATAACCCCTGATATAACAACATTAGGAAAAGTCATTGGTGGCGGCATGCCTGTGGGTGCCTTTGGTGGTAAAAAAGAAATAATGCAGCATATCGCACCAACAGGCCCTGTTTATCAGGCTGGCACTCTATCAGGAAATCCAATTGCAATGGCCGCCGGGTATGCATGCCTGAATCTACTCAAAGAAGACGGTAACGAGCAAACTTTAGCAACTAGAACACAACAGCTCGCCATGGGCTTTAAGTCACTGGCAGAACAGCATGGAATTCCTCTTGTAGTCAATCAAGTGGGCGGAATGTTTGGCTTTTTCTTCACAGAGCAAACACAAGTCACATGCTATGAAGACGTTGCTAAATGTGACATCGAGCGATTTAAACGCTTCTTCCATTTAATGCTTGAGCACGGTGTCTACCTTGCTCCTTCAGCATTTGAAGCCAGCTTTACTTCGCTAGCTCATGGAAGCAAAGAAATTGACGCAACACTAGAAGCTGCCGACCGCTGTTTTGCCCTTTTAGCGAACCAAGTCTGATAACCTTCCACCAATTAGGGATCACCAAAGTTTTAGGTGGTTCCTAATTGATATTAGTTCCAATAGAGAATAACCAGTACACTCAGCAAGCTAACCATTAACCAAAACCAAGGTATTTTTCGCTTGGCTTGAACATTATTACAGCAAGATTTTTCCTCATTACAACACCCCATTAAACTCCCCTCTAGATATAACACTTTGGTTTTACGTTGAAGATTCAGCAGATTATGGCCATTATACCTACATCTAAGTGAATAATTGGATCGCAAACGTGTCAGGAAAATTAAAAATCACATCCAGCCATTGGGTGATCGTGGTTGCTCTTCTCGCTGCAGGTTTCGCCTGCTTCTTGTTGGTGGAACCCTATATAAACTCAATTGTCATGGCCTTCATCATATCGCTTTTGATGTTTCCCATTCATGATAAGATCGAAACACGCTTGGGCAGTCATAGAAACTTAGCCTCATTGCTTTCTTGCACGCTACTCTCTGTTATCATTGTCTTACCACTTCTGTTTGTTTTTGCCGCAATTGTTCAACAAGGTTCTACTTTTTCACAGAATGTGTATCAGTGGGTTACACAAGGTGGTATTCAGGCCTTATTTGAGCACCCATGGATAGTAAAAGTTCTATCTATAATCAATACTTACCTCCCATTTGACGAAATTAAACCACAAGAAGTTGGTCAAAAAATCGCTCAGTTTGCAACATCATTTGGCACCAATTTAGTAGGAATTAGCGCCAAGATCCTTGGTGATGCCACCAGTTTTCTGCTCAACTTCTTTTTAATGCTATTTGTGTTATTTTTCTTGCTTCGTGACCACGACACAATTATTGCAGCGATACGTCATATCCTCCCACTGTCTAGAAGCCAAGAAGACAAACTACTTGAAGAAGTAGAAAAAGTATCAAAGTCAGCCGTGATGGGATCTTTTCTAACTGCGATTGCACAAGGCTTTGCCGGAGGCATAGGTATGTGGCTAGCTGGCTTTCAAGGTCTTTTCTGGGGAACCATGATGGGATTCGCTTCATTTATCCCTGTGGTAGGTACCGCATTAATTTGGATACCTGCGGCTATTTACCTATTTTTAACCGGTGATACAACATGGGGAATATTCCTGACAATATGGAGTATTGCTGTGGTTGGTTCTATCGATAACTTACTCAGACCATTTTTGATGCAAGGCAGCGCAGGAATGAACACATTAATGATTTTTTTCTCCTTGCTCGGAGGGCTTCATTTGTTTGGATTAATAGGACTTATATACGGACCGCTAATCTTTGCTATCACAATGGTGCTGTTTAATATTTATGAAGAAGAGTTCAAAGAGTTCCTCGACGAACAAGATCAGAACTAAGTTCAGTAAAGAGTAGGCTTCAAGAATGAGGGGGATTGTGAGAAAATCCCCCATCTTTTTTTTCCAGAGCCTATTATGTCTGCCTATATCGCCCCGAGCCAAATTGCACAGAGACAACTCGACTATTTCGCAGGTAAAAACCTTATTGTTGCTGGTGAGCTAGAAGATTTGTTTCCGATAGAACTTACGAAATACTGTGAGTCCGTCACTGTTTTTACTACTAACTACAGTTATTACCGCCAGCTTGAGCCTTATGAGCAGCTATCTACTGTATTTGGCTCAGAGTTCGATAAAGAAACCAAAGCCGATATGATTTTGCTTTACTGGCCAAAAGCCAAAGAGGAAGCAGAGTTTTTATTGACTATGCTACTTTGCAAACTAGGCGTTGATACTGAAGTTGTTATCGTTGGAGAAAATCGCTCTGGCATTAAAAGTGCCGAAAAGATGTTTAAGCCTTTTGGCTCCATTGGCAAGTTTGATTCAGCAAGACGCTGTTCTTTTTATTGGGGAAAGTGTACCCAACCACCAACACACTTTTCTCTCAATGACTGGTTTAAAGAATATACGGTTAACTACAAAAATCAGCAGCTTGTAATTAAAAGTTTGCCCGGTGTATTTAGTCATGGACAATTTGATGTAGGGAGCCAGTTGTTATTAGACAGCCTACCTACCCTCAATGGTAAGGTACTTGATTTTGGCTGCGGAGCCGGTGTGATTGGCTGTGTCATGGCAAGTATGAATCCTGACATAGAGTTAGAAATGTGTGATATCAATGCACTAGCAGTAGAGTCAAGCATAGCAACATTAGCTGCCAACGGCCTAAATGGAAGAGTTTTTGCTTCTGATGTTTACTCTAATACCAGCCAGGATTACCAATTTATCATCAGTAATCCACCTTTTCACTCTGGATTAGAGACGAGTTATAATGCGACAGAATCTCTTCTTGCCCAAGCTCCAAAATACCAAACAGCAGAGGGCCAGTTATTTATCGTAGCGAATAGTTTTCTCAAATACCCACCAATTATTAGTGATGCATTTGGTAATTGTGAGAAGATAAATAAGACCAACAAATTTGCAATTTATCACGCAAAAAAATAAATAATAAGCTCAATACCACTCGACTATTGAGCTTAAACCCGCCTTGTGACAAAAAATTCAGGTTGATTCCACGCTTTGCATCTAACTTACTTGTCAAAGTAAAAAAACTCGTTAATTTTGTCATTCTAAGCAGTTTACGTTTTTGCTTGAGCATTTAAATGCCAGCCTACACTAGGGAAAGTTAAGCCAAGCTTATGTTTAAGTTATATAGAAAACAAAGATTTAAGCGACTAAAACACACTCTGATGCTCGCCTTTATGATACTGAGTATTACGCCTCTTACTCTTGTCGCACTATTCTTTTTGCACTCTCACAGTAAGGATCTTGAAGAGCAAAGTACGTCGCATTTAGTGTCGGTGCGCGACAATAAGCACCAGCAACTGTTAGATTATATGACAGCTAAACAATCTGAAGTAATGGGTTTTGTCCGGTCAGAATTAGCTTATGCCAGTGGTGGACGTTTTTATGGTTTAGTAAACGCCTTTCGAAGTTTAGGATTAGATATAGAGCAAGCTCGGGAATATGCACAGCAGCGCTATATCAAAGGCTCAGGAGATCAAGTAAAAACGTCCATCCTTCCTCAATCTAGTTTGTATAACGGTACTGAGAGATATCGTTTGCTTCATAAGCGTTATCATAGGGCATATATTGAGCTTTTAAAACGCTCTGACTTTGATGATATTCTGTTGGTCGATTTGGAAGGTAATGTGACTTATTCTACTTTCAAATATGACAACTTTGGTACAAACCTGCTCACAGGACGCCATAAAGATACCCATCTTGCTCACACATTCCAAAAACTCATGACTGAAGTAGTCAGAGAGCGTCAAAGCAATGAAGAGTACACACCCGTTATCATCTCTGATTTCAAAGTCGAGGGCAGCAAACAAGTTGCTTGGCTAGGCGCGCCTATTATTCAGCAGGGTTATCTGCATAGCTACGCTATGTTCCGCTTACCCAATAACGCAATAACCAAGTTTATCACCGACCACAATGAAACTACTGAGATGAGAACCTTACTTGTGGGTCAAGATCATCTTTCTAGGACCCTAGCGATACAACAACAAGACATTGATAATAGCTATCAAGTCGTTGGCAAGGCTCTAAGTGGTGATACAGCTGTAGGCACCTATATAAATAAGTCAGGTGACAGTATTATTGCAGCCTATAGCCCGATTTCTTTTAACGGCATTAATTGGGCGATTATTGTTGAAGTTCCAGAAAAGGAAGCCTTCGCGCGCGTTCATCAGCTCGAGACCATCTTTATTTTGGCTATGCTAGTTGCCATCGTACTGGTGATTCTTGCATCCCATTATCTTTCTCAATTTATTACGGCCCCCCTGTTAAAATTAACTTGGGCTGCTGAAAAGGTATCAGCTGGAAATCTCGATACAGACATAGTAAATACTCAGAGAAAAGATGAAATTGGACGGCTTGCAATTAGCTTCGAACGCATGCAGCGTTCAATTCGTGACAAAATACTATTAATTGAAAAACAAAACACAGAGCTTGAGAAAAACCTTCAATTGATCCAGAAACAAAATGAAGAGCTGCAAATTACGAACAGACTTAAGGATGAGTTTCTAGCAACCACATCTCATGAGCTGAGAACCCCGCTTCACGGCATGGTAGGGATTGCTGAAGCACTGATATCAGGTGCAAACGGTCCAGTAACCGCCGATCATAAGTACCAATTAGACATTATCATCAATAGTGGACAACGCCTAGCAAACCTAGTTGATGACTTACTTGATTATCATAAAATGCGCTACGGAAAGCTCGATATAGAGACTAGAGCCGTTGATGTTTCCGGAGCAACGCGTTTAGTCATGGAACTTTCTTCCCACTTAATTGGTAACAAACCCATTCGAGTGATTAATCAAGTTCCTGACGAGCCCTTATGGGTATGCGCCGATCCACAGCGTCTAGAGCAGGTTCTCTACAACCTAATTGGTAACGCAATCAAGTATACTAGTGAAGGCAAAATTGTCATCTCAGCATGTCAAATAGACGATAATATTCGTGTTCAAGTAGTCGATACGGGGCAAGGTATACCTGCTGGTCAGTTAGAGCATATATTTGAGCCTCTGACTCAAGCAAACAGTGATAATGGGCGTTATCAGCAAGGGGCTGGCCTTGGCCTCTCAATCTGCCGTCAGTTGATCGACTTGATGAAGGGGCATTTATATGTCAGCAGCCAACCTATGGTAGGAACGACCTTCAGTTTTACTCTTCCGATAGCATCGGCAACTCAAATAGATCAAACTCGCCATGGTGACAATCCTCACTTTAAAGCCCCTGAGGTTATTGATATTGAGCCTTTTGAAAGTATAGCAACTACCGAAGATGCGTCAGCTCCCTTGCTTCTGCTAGTTGATGATGAGCCAGTAAACTTACGAATTCTAGACAGTTTCTTGAGGGTTGAAGGATACCGAATAAGAACAGCTCAAAATGGAGAAGAGGCAATAAAAGCTATTCATGATGAAAGGCCGGCTCTAATGCTGTTAGATATTATGATGCCTAGTGTCAGTGGCTATCAGGTTTGCCAAACCATACGCACGCAATTCGATCATGCTCAGCTCCCCATTATTATGTTAACCGCTTTGAACCAGCCAGATGACAGAGTTAGAGGATTTGAAGCTGGTGCTAATGATTATTTATCCAAACCATTCAATAAACAAGAGCTTGCGGCTAGAATCAAAGCGCACCTGACAGCAAGTAAAGCGGAGCAGCGTAGAGTTGAGAATCAACAACTCAAAGGTGAAATACAGCAAAGAGCTAGAGTCGAAGCGAGCTTACTTGAAACCCAAGGGCGTCTACTAGAGCAACTTGAATCTGCGCCGGAAGCCATTATATGTATCAGAGATGACAATAAAATTCGCTTCACCAATGAAGCGGCTTCTTTACTCTTTAAACGTACTTCAGAGCAGCTTAAGCGCTCGAAAGCGGATGAGCTTATCTCTCGCAAATTCCTAGAAATAAAAAAACCTCATTATTGTGGACCTATCGATGTCTACGTAAATGAAGTTCGCCAATCTTTCTCTGCAGATATTGTTAGTCTCCCGACCAACTCTGGACTCAAATCCATGTATATTTTTGACATTGGTGGAGGGATTAATACTACTCGCTTGAATCATTTAGAAACAGCGGTAGAAGCCCTCTCTAGTTACGCATTTGAAGGCGATAAAACGAAACTTCTAGAGCTCAAAGAACTTGGAGATGAATTTAGCGATCTTGTCGAAAGAGGCGCTCATAGTGACAAGTCAAAACAAGACATCATGCGTGAAATACTGGTTGATTCAATGACCAGCGGCCTTACATATTGGGAAAATGTAACAGGCCTGAGTAAATTTGATTTTGCTGAACAAAGTGGTTTATGGCGAGTCTATCTAGATCGCAGTACATTACAAACTCGGACCCTGGATAAATATTTGAGAGTAGAAACATTACCTAAAACACCGCGTTGGAGAACCGTATTAAGTTCATTGGAATACATTCTAGAACACTGCAAAGAAATGACTCCAGAGCGCAGCCACATTGAAAATTTGCATGACAAACTGCAGCATTTACTAACAAACTAGATATTGATAACTATTAAGTATTCCCTATACCACAAGATATGCATCAATATGCGTTAGGGATTTGTGAATTAAAAGCAATATACATCAAGCTATAATCTGGCTTAGCTTGCAATATTAATTGGATAAACTGGCATAAAGTCATCAGTTTGAGAGCGTAATCACAACAAGACGGCAGAATTTATCCAAAACATTAATAGTGCCAAGAATTACACTAGTGATAATGATCTCATAAAGTAACTAACACCCAAACACTCAAGTTTTACTCTGCGAAAGAGGGTAAGTGAACACTCACATAAACTTATTTTAACTTTAAAAATTTAGCTTACAAAACCTATTGTAAGCCTAGAGATACAAATCTTAATACTTAGCATTTAACGTCATTAACGATAATCACAGGACTTTTAACGCTTTTAACGAGAAATAGAATTGCCTAATTAAACAATAGAGTGTTTGCTTAATTGACCTAGTGTCTACAGGCCACTCTTATTAGTCAAATGACATTTTAAAGTCAGTAATATTGAGGTAGTTGCTAGGAAGTGCTTATCGTTGAAAACACGTGATTCTCTATGTGACATGAAAGCAAAAAGTAAGGAACAGCTATGCTTACCAATATAACGAAAACAGTACTAGCCACAGTTATCGCAGCTGCGGGGCTCAGTCCCGTAGCTGTGGCAACTGAGCGCAGTGAGCTAACCATCCATCCCAAAGAATTTTCCACATTCGTGCGTAACTTTAACCCCTATTTAGGCGCTACTCATCTACATACTACATGGGATTTCATCTATGAGCCTTTGGTTGTATTCAATGAAATGCATGCTAATAAGCCTGTTTTTCGCTTAGCGAGCAGCTACTCACTCTCAAAAGATCTTACCAATGTCACATTTGACTTACGCCAAGATGTAAATTGGTCTGACGGGCAAGCCTTTGACGCAAATGACGTGGTGTACTCCTTTGGACTAGTGAAAAATAACCCGGAGCTTGACCAAAGTGGTATCAATTCATGGGTTTCCAATGTAATAAAAATCAACGACTACCGAGTTAGATTTGAGCTTACAGAAGCTAACTCTAATGCACCTTATGAGATAGTCAAAGTTCCTATTGTGCCAGAGCACATTTGGAAAAATGTTAAAGATCCTTCCACCTTTTCAAACAAAAACCCTGTTGGATCCGGACCTTTTACAGAGATCGACACTTTTACATCCCAGCTCTATATTCAATGTCGCAATCCTAATTATTGGGACTCCAAAAACCTCGAGGTAGATTGCTTGAGGGTTCCACAGATTGCGAACAATGACCAGTTCTTAGGTAAAGTCGTCAATGGCGAACTCGACTGGACATCATCATTTATTCCAGATATCGATCGTACCTATGCGGCTTCTAACCCCAATCACCACTACTGGTATCCACCGTCGGGCACTCAAGCTTTCGTTATTAACTTCAAAAACCCTGATCCTGCCAAACGTGAGGCTCTAACCAATGTCGATTTTAGACGGGCATTTTCTATGGCCCTCGATAGACAGACCATTATAGATATTGCTTTCTATGGCGGCGGTACAGTGAATGATTTTGCTTCTGGTCTAGGTTATGCTTTTGAGTCTTGGTCAGACGAAAGCATCCATAATAAATACAAGGCCTATAACACATATAATGTTAAAGGCTCAAAAGACTTACTGGCTCAAGCCGGATTTAAAGATATCAATCAAGATGGCTTTGTTGAGACCCCTTCGGGCCAAGCATTTGAACTATTGATTCAATCCCCTAACGGTTGGACTGATTTTAACAATACAGTTCAGTTAGCCGTTGAGCAACTCGCGGAGGTTGGCATAAAAGCTAAAGCACGTACCCCAGACTTCTCCGTTTATAATCAAGCTATGCTCGAGGCAAAATACGATGTTGCCTACACCAATTATTTTCATGGTGCTGACCCTTACACCTATTGGAATAGTGCTTATAACTCAGCACTTCAATCTGGTGAAGGTATGCCCCGTTTTGCCATGCACTTTTACCAAAATGACAAACTAGATAACCTGCTCAATAGCTTTTACAAAACGGCTAATAGAAAAGAGCAACTGGATATCGCCCACGGTATACAAAAGATCATTGCCACAGATCAGGTAACGATTCCCATTTTATCTGGTGCCTACATGTATCAATATAATACCACGCGCTTTACTGGCTGGTGGAACGAAGATAATCCAAAAGGTCGCCCCAATATCTGGGCAGGTATTTCTGAGCGCCTTCTTCATGTATTAGATTTAAAGCCCATTCAATAAAACAACACCATAGCAGCGCCTCAAATTCAAGACGCTGCTTTCGTTTCTATATATAACTTGAGTTATTAGTATATGGCGCATGTCGTCAGGACAGGTTGCATCTTGAACTTTATCGATGACTCACAAAAAGCGCTTAGATAAATCGAGCAAGGAGCTAGGTAATGGGTTATTTCTTAAGGCGGTTATCATTTTACTGCGTGGCACTTTTGGTTGCTGCAACCCTAAATTTTATTATACCAAGAGCCATGCCAGGCGATCCTGTCACTATGATGTTTGCCAATGCTTCAGTGCAGGTGACCCCCGAGCGAATTGCGGCAATGAAAGAGCTTCTAGGATTTGTCGATGGCGGACTGTTTGTTCAATATATTGCCTACATGAAAAATATCCTGAGCTGGGAGCTAGGCACATCAATCCAGTTTTACCCGCTGCCTGTCAGTGAATTACTTGGTGGCGCTTTTGGCTGGTCTCTCTTTCTCGCTGGTAGTGCAGTGGTTCTCTCTTTCTCTCTAGGCTCTATTTTGGGCATCTACGCAGCTTGGAAACGCGGCAGTAAATACGATGCCTTCATTACTCCTGGCATGCTTGTCATCCAAGCTGTGCCACAGGTTGTCATCGCTATGATTGCTATGTTTGTCTTTGCGATTGGTTTGAAGTGGTTTCCCACCAGTTATGCGTATACGGCAGGAAAAACGCCTGATTGGACCAGTTGGGGTTTTATAAAAGATGTCGCCTATCACGCTGTACTTCCCCTATTTTGCGCCTCAATTGTTCAGATTGGCGGCTTCTTGGTCAATATGCGTAATAACATGATCAACTTGCTGGCAGAAGATTATATTACGATGGCCAAAGGTAAAGGCCTCAGTCAGCAGCGAGTGATATTTAACTATGCTGCTCGTAATGCACTGCTTCCAAGTGTCACTGCTTTATCTATGGCTATCGGTATGGCTATCGGTGGGCAGTTGATCATAGAAATCATTTTTAACTATCCGGGCTTAGGCTCTGTTTTATTTAACGCAATAAAAGCCCGCGACTACCAGGTGTTGCAAGGACAGCTTCTTATTATGACTTTGTTTATGCTGTTTTTTAATCTCTTGGCTGACATCTTATACGTCGCCCTTGATCCACGCCTGCGCCAAGGAGGTCATTCATGATAAAAACACTACTAAGACTTATCTGGGGAAACCGCTTAGCTCTTGTCGGTAGCTTAATTATCGGTATCTTTCTTGTCATTGCATTAGCTGCACCGCTACTAACCAAACATGCACCAAACAAACGAACTGGTAACCCACATGAATACCCTTCAATTATCGTAAAGTCAGCCCAATCTCACCCTGATGGATGGATAGCCAAAAACCTTGCGACAGATAGGCGCACCTTGATCATGTCAAAAAAAGCCGACCATATATTGGGTACAACACGCATGGGACGAGACGTATGGTCTCAATTTGTCCATGGCGCACGAGTTTCCCTAAGCGTTGGATTTGGAGCAGGTTTAAGTGTGTGCTTGTTTGCCACAGTTATTGGTATCTCGGCTGGATATTTCGGTGGTCGTATTGACGATATATTAACCGCAGCAATGAATATAATGCTGGTGATACCTCAATATCCTCTGTTATTTGTTTTAGCCGCATTTATCGGGGAGGCTGGCCCGCTCACCATTGCACTTATCATAGGCTTTACCGCCTGGGCGTGGGGTGCAAGAGTTATTCGTGCTCAAACTCTAGCATTACGTGAAAAAGAGTTTGTTAAAGCCGCAGAAGTTTTAGGCGAATCTCGATGGCGAATCATTTTCGTCGAGATCTTACCTAATCTAATCCCTATTGTTGGAGCAAGCTTCATCGGTTCTGTTATGTACGCCATTATGATGGAAGCAACGATTTCTTTTCTTGGCCTTGGCGATCCCAATACTGTCAGTTGGGGAATCATGCTTTATAACGTACAAACCTCCTCCTCTATGTTGATAGGTGCTTGGTGGGAGTTATTGGCTCCATGCGCCGCACTCATTCTTCTTGTTACTGGACTTGCTTTACTAAATTTTGCCGTAGACGAAATAGCAAACCCTCAGTTGCGATCGCATAAAGGCCTAAAACGTTGGCAGAAGTTATCCCGTCAGCAGCAAAAGCCCTTGCAAGAATTCAAACCACAAACCCCACTTTGCAGCGGAGAAAAATTACTATGACTAGTCCTCTCGTTTCTATCCGCAACCTATGTGTTGACTATATTACCGATGCAGGAGATGTAAGAGCATGCAGCAATGTCAGCTTTGATATTGCAGCGGGAGAAGTATTTGGTTTGGCCGGAGAGTCTGGATGCGGAAAATCGACCGTGGCTTTTTCACTCATGCGACTACACAAACCGCCCGCTTACATCAGCGCAGGTGAAATTCGGTTTAACGGTGACGACATACTCAAATATAGCGATGAACGTATGCAGACATTCCGCTGGAAGGAAATGTCTATGGTTTTTCAAAGTGCGATGAACGCCTTAAACCCTGTATTAACCATGGAAGAGCAATTTTGCGATGTGATTATGTGCCATACCAATATGACTCGAAATCAAGCGCGAAAAAGAGCTGAGGGACTGCTTGAGATTGTCGATATTCACCCTAGCCGCTTAAATGATTATCCCCATCAATTTTCTGGCGGTATGCGTCAGCGTCTTGTGATTGCCATTGCTCTAGCCCTGAATCCCAAAATGATCATTATGGATGAGCCAACAACGGCTTTAGATGTCGTGGTACAAAGGGAGATCTTGCAAAAGATTTACGCTTTAAAAGAAGAGTTTGGCTTTGCCATCTTATTTATCACACATGATCTTTCACTCATGGTTGAGTTTTCTGACCGTATTGGTGTTATGTATTCAGGCGAGTTAGTTGAAATTGCCCCATCACACAAGATTCTCAATGCTCCCTACCACCCTTACACTGAAGGCTTAGGCAGCTCTTTTCCTTCACTAACTGGGCCTAAAACAAAACTCACTGGAATTCCGGGTAGCCCTCTCAATCTATTAGACATCCCATCTGGCTGCAGGTTTCAAGCACGTTGTCATCAAGTTAAGGACATTTGCCGTCAAAAAAGCACAAAACTAACCCAAATAGAGCCGAAGCATTTTTCTAACTGCCACCTCTACGGTGAGCCTATCACTCAAATCAAGTGTTAGATTGAGACGATAAAGACCAATAAACAGGAGGCGATAATGAGCGATGAATATGGACAGCTACTGGTTGAAGGGAAAAACCTTATCAAAGACTTTCCGATTAATAGTAACGCATTAAAACAGCCAATGATGCGCGCGATTAATGACGTATCCTTCAAAATGTATAAGAGTCGTGGTCTTTCCGTAGTGGGAGAGTCTGGCTCTGGTAAATCAACCACCGCCAAGATGATCGCCAAAATGTATGCGCCAAACTCAGGCTCAATTCACTATAAAGGCAAAGATCTCGCCTCTTTTCGCTCCCGCTCTGAGCTAAAGAGCTATCGAAAAGGGGTACAAATGGTATGGCAAGACCCCTTTAGTTCTCTCAACCCAACACACAACATTTTTCATCATCTAGCCCGCCCTCTATTGATTCATAAAAAAGTCGCAACAAATAACAAGAAAGAATTGCAGGATCGCGTGTATGCACTGTTAGAGCAAGTTGGCTTAATTCCAGCGAAAGAAACAGCCAATAAATTCCCTCATCAACTTTCAGGAGGGCAACGACAAAGAGTGAATCTTGCGCGCAATATAGCAGTAGAAGCAGAAGTGGTATTGGCCGATGAGCCAACTTCAATGCTTGATGTGTCTATTCGAGCAGGGGTGCTAAATCTCATGGAGGAAATGAAGTTTGAGAAAAAAATGTCACTACTTTATATCACCCATGATATAGCAACAGCGCGTTATATTGCTGAAGACATTGCGGTTATGTATGTCGGTCATATGGTCGAATGGGGGGATACAGAAGAAGTTATCCACCAGCCTCAGCACCCCTATACCCAATTACTTATCTCTGCCGTACCTGATCCAAGTAAATCGATTCATACCCAATTAGACGGTAGCAAAGGAGAAATTCCCCTTTGGACGCCGAGTTCTTCAGGCTGCCCATTTGCAGCTCGATGTCCTCATTCGACTCAAAAATGCCAACAACAGCTGCCGGAGATCACACAACTATCAAGCAACCACTTTGTTCGCTGTTACTTACACCAATAATAAACATCAGCCAAATCATCACATTGAGAATATCTACCTAGAGGTTCGAATGCAGATACTGACCAACCATATTGGTTATGAAAGACTTGGTCCTAAAAAGGCCATTTTGATGCTCGATGAGGATTCTTTACTGCCAAGCTCTCAGGTGGAACTCATCAATGCAGATAACAAGCAATGTGTCGGCCATTTTCCATTAGCGCAGATTGCGCGAGTGGAAAAATGGCATCACGGATATTTCAGTCATATCGACTTTTCCGCACATCAAGTATCCGGCAGCTATTATTTGCGATTTCAGTACTGCCAATCCAAATCAATTACTATTTCAAATAAGCAGCTGTGCCAATCAACACTTTCCGATCTGATCCATTATTTCAAATCCCAACGCTGCGATGGGCTATTTGATAGGAAAGATAAACACGTTCGCTTACTCAATAGTCAAACCTATGTTGATGTGCACGGTGGCTGGTACGACGCATCTGGAGATGTAAGTAAGTACTTATCTCATCTTTCCTATGCTAACTATTTCAACCCACAGCAAACGCCCATTGTGGTATGGAATATGGTCAAAGGGATTGAAATGACTCAGCGCAGTCTGCCCGACTTTATCTATCAAAGGATGTTAGATGAAGCTTTGTTCGGGGCTGATTTTTTGCTCAGAATGCAGCACAGCAGCGGATATTTCTATACCACAGTATTTGATAAGTGGTCCAAAAATCCTCAAGAAAGAGAAATATGTTCCTACTCAACCCAGCAGGGACAAAAGTCAGACGACTACCAAGCAGGCTTTCGTCAAGGCGGCGGCCTTGCTATCGCCGCATTGGCAGCAGCAGCAAGACTCAACAAGGACAGGGACTATACGGCTGAGGAGTACCTCAAAGCGGCAGTTTTAGGCTACGCACATCTTAAAGAGCACAACCACTATTATCTAAACGACAATCAAGAAAATATTATTGATGAGTATTGCGCTCTTATTGCTAGCGTCGAGTTATACAAATCAACCCATCAAACTTGTTACTTAGAGGAAGCACGCACATGGGCAAAAAGGCTTACAAGCCGTCAGCAATCGGATGCTAATGTAAGTCACTATTGGTCAGCCAATGACGATGGCTCTCGACCTTATTTTCACGCGGCAGAAGCAGGCCTTCCTGCAATCGCACTATGCGAGTATCTCAGCATAGATAAACAAGATAATCTCAGTGAAGCCGTTTTAAAGACTCTAGTTCAATCCTGTCAATTTGAACTGTCAATCACTCACAAGGTATTCAATCCATTTGGCTATCCACGCCAATACGTTAAAGATCTGCATCATGACAAACGAGAAGCTTTCTTCATCGCGCAAGATAATGAGACAGGTTATTGGTGGCAAGGCGAGAATGCACGCTTATCATCACTGGCTGTGATGGGGTATTTCGCGCAGCCTTATATCAAGGATATCACCCTAAAAAATGGCTTAATTCAATATGCTCAAGATGCCATAGACTGGATACTAGGCCTTAACCCCTATGACATGTGTATGCTCGATGGACATGGACACAATAACCCTGATTATTTACCTCAACTTGGTTTTTTTAATGCCAAAGGAGGTATTTGTAATGGCATTACTGCGGGAGTAAGTGAGCCGCATGGCATAGCATTTAACCCCTCACCTCATAAAGATGATATGGCGCAAAATTGGCGATGGGGAGAACAATGGTTACCTCACAGCGCATGGTTCCTTCTAGCGATCATCGCGCAATCACATCATTTTAATAACAAGGAGGAGAGTTAGAATGATTCAATATTATGTCGGTATTGACGGCGGAGGAACCAGTTGCCGAGCAAGAATAAGAGATCATCAAGGAAGATTACTTGGCGAAGCAAAAGGCGGCAGCGCTAATATCCTACTCGGAGTCGATCTTGCGCTCCAGTCTGTAATTGAAACCGTATCCAAAGCAGCGCAAAGTGCAAAGCTTGATCATTCCCAATTCGCTTTCATGCACCTTGGATTAGCGCTTGCTGGCGCAGAACATAAAAGTGCATGGTTCGAGTTCATATCACAACCACACCCTTTTGCTTCTTTAGTCTTGAATACCGATGCCTACGGTGCTTGCCTTGGTGCGCATAACGGAGACAGAGGTGCCATTGTCATTGCGGGAACAGGATCATGCGGTCTTTATTTGTCTGGAACCAAACAATATGTAGTGGGAGGACACGAGTTTCCTATTTCAGATCAAGGTAGTGGCGCCATCATGGGCCTCAAGTTACTACAACAAGTTCTTCTTGCAGCAGATGACATGCGTGCAAAAACACCACTTTGTCAGCACATTTTCCAACATTTTAACCATGACATCAGTGAAATTGTTACTTGGTCTAAAACCGCTCTACCCCGAGATTATGCTCAGTTCTGTCCTCTGATATTTGATCATGCAAATCAAAACGATCGTCTTGCGATATGGCTGCTAAAAGAAACCGCACATGACATTGAAATGTTAGTTCAAGCCTTAGTTAAAAAAGGCGCTGAGAGAGTTTGTCTTATGGGCGGTATCGCAGAGCGCATTGGTGATTGGCTTACCCCAAGTACTCATCAATGGCTGGTTACACCTGAGTATGATGCACTCGAAGGTGCTTTGATGTTTGCAGGAAAGCCAGAACATAATTTATTTAAAAGAGAGGATGCATGAGCTATCAACTCCAACTGGCAGTGATTTCTGAAGAGCCCGAGCAGAGCTTGGTCAGCTTAACACTGCACAACGTCTCTGAATTCACACTCCCACGCTGGGGTTTACAGTTTATTTTCGAACGTAATATTAAGCTCGACAGCATCAATCATGGCAAAGTCAAGCAAGTAGGAAGTTTTTGTACAATCACGCCAGATATCGACAACTTAGCTACAGATAAACAGTATTACTGCGAATTTATTGTTAAGTCACCACCTATTCGCTTCTATGCTCATGGCATAAAAGAGGCCGTAGTTGTTAACCTAGACACAAACCAGAAACTGCCAGTCGCCATTGAGCCAATGATGCTTGCCAAAGCCCATGAAATAGACGCTTGCTTGACACCTCCAGAAACATCTTGCATCGGGCTTATCCCTCATCCCAACAAAATCGAATATCGAGAGGGAGAGATCACTCTGACTGACAAAGTCAATATCTCCATCCAAACTTCTATGGCAGAGAAAGCGGCCACATGGCTAGAGCAAGAAATGAATACCATGTTTGGCATTCATTTGGGAAAAAGTAACAGCGGTATACTCTTTGTGCTCAATTCTTCCCTAGAGGACGGACACTATAATTTAGAGGTGGAGACGGAGTGTATTAAATTAGAGGCTAACTCTATAAATGGTTTTACCCACGCCAGTGCTACCTTATTGCAGCTAATTAAAAGCTTAGATGGTAAATTCGTCGTTCCTAAGGTTAAGATCACCGATCATCCTCGATTTACTTATCGTGGATTGATGCTCGACTGCGCTCGTCATTTTCACTCCGTGAGTACAATCAAAAGATTGATTAATCAATTGGCGTATTACAAGTTTAACCATTTTCACTGGCATTTAACCGATGATGAAGGATGGAGAGTGGAGATCGATGCTTTTCCACAACTCACTCAAATAGGTGCAAAACGTGGCAGTCAGTACGATTTAGAGCCACAATTGAGCCATCTTACCTCAAGTCATGAAGGTTATTATAGCAAAGAGCAGATACGAGAAATCATCGCTTATGCCGCTGATCGCTCGATTATTGTGATACCAGAGATTGATATCCCTGGGCATTGTAGAGCAGCGATAAAATCTCTCCCTCATCTACTTACTGATGACGAAGACTCATCTTGCTATCTAAGTGTCCAAAACTATCACGATAACACTCTTTCCCCTGCCCTCGACGGCACTTATCTTTTCATCGACAAAGTGCTAGAAGAAATTGCGGATCTTTTTCCTTCATCTTGGATACATATGGGCGGTGACGAAGTCCCCTCTGGTGTATGGAAAAACAGTCAAGCTTGTCAGACACTCATGAAAGTCAATCACTACCAAAGCACAGATGAGCTTCAAGGTCATATTCTCCGCTATGCAGAGAACAAACTTAAATCACTTGGAAAACGTATGCTTGGCTGGGAAGAAGTCAAAAATGGGAATAAAGTTAGTTCAAATACTGTCATAGTTGCTTGGACCAGTGAGAACGCCGCCATAAATAGCGCTGAACAAGGTTTCAATGTGATTCTCCAACCAGCCCAATATACCTACTTTGATTTAGTACAAGACTACACGCCTAATGAACTCGGCTCCGATTGGGCAGGAGTACTTACTTTAGAAAAAGCTTACCGTTACCAGCCACTTGAAAAAATATCAGCACAGAGCAATATACATCAGAAGATATCAGGGCTTCAGTGCGCTCTATGGTGCGAAAACACCATAGAGCAGACCAAGGTTGATTATATGCTTTTCCCAAGGTTGACTGCATTTGCTGAAGTTTGCTGGACAGACAGCTCTAGGCGCAATTGGCAAGATTATTTATCTCGCCTAAAGCAGCATCAGCAGCTAATGGATAAGCAAAATATCCAATACCGATACCCATGGAAGACAAAAACTTAATAACGTCAGATCAAGGTAGAATTAGAATGCCAAAACACCGTGTGTTTCTACTTTGACCGAAACTGGCTGACCAATGTTTAATGGTTCCGATGAACTAGCTAATAATCGGCTACCGTTGGCATCAATGACATAACGGCAGTGGTCTCCCATGAATTGCTGCTCAAGTACCATGACGCTGCTTTGTTCAGTCGCACTAATTTGGATGTGCTGTGGGCGCAGTAACAATTCACACTTGGCATCAATATGGATATCTTGCTGCGCCTTAGCTTCGACAAGGCCAAGCTCAGTTTCAAACTCTCGTTCCGATACCCGTTTTGCGTTCAGGTAGCTGCCGCCACCTAAGAAGTCTGCAACAAATTTACTTGATGGTTGATAATATAATTCACTCGCGGTTCCATATTGCTCTATAACGCCATGATTCATCACCGCCATCTTATCAGCAAAGGCAAAAGCTTCTTCACGACTGTGAGTTACAAAGATCGCAGTCACACCCTGCTGCTTAAAGATTTTACGAATTTCACCGATCAATTCGTGGCGAACCTGAGTGTCAATGTTAGAAAAAGGCTCGTCTAACAATAGTAAGTCAGGGTTGTACGCCAAAGAACGAGCGATAGCGACACGTTGCTGTTGCCCACCTGATAACTGATGTGGGTAACGCTTCTCGTATCCTATGAGATGCACCAACGCCAACATTTCCGCAACCTTGAGCGATTTATCATGTTTGCTAAATGCTTTTAAACCAAAAGCCACATTTTCTTCCACTGTTAAATGAGGAAAAAGTGCGTAATCTTGAAATATCATGCCAATATTTCGCTGCTCTGGTGGCTGCCAGCAGCTGCCGTTATCTATTAGCTTGCCGTTGAGACGCATTGCCCCTGAGCTTAGCGGCAGTAGACCTGCGATCGCTTTTAACAAGGTTGTTTTTCCACAACCACTCGCACCAAGCAAACACACGATTTCACCTTGGTTTACATCCAAAGACAAGGACTCAAGCACGGTTGTTTGCAGATCATATTGACATGTTAAATTAGTGATAGATAGCGCGTTGCTCATCAGTGAGAGTGCTCCAGTGAACGATTAACTAATACAAGTGGAATCAATCCGACTAATACCAAAAGTACTGCGGGTAACGCTGCTAACTCAAGCTGCTCATCGGAGGCAAAGTTATACACATAAGTTGCCAAGGTTTCAAAATTAAACGGCCGAAGTAGCAGAGCGGCATTGAGCTCTTTCATTGATTCAATAAATACCAGTAGCCCCGCAATTAACGCACCTCGTCGAATCAGAGGAAAATGAACACGCCAAAGCATCTGGTTGGAATTACACCCCATAGTACGTGAGGCCATATCAAGTGAGGGAGACACTTTGTTAAGACTGCTCTCAACACTACCAATAGCCACTGCAGAAAACCTCACCGTTAAGGCAAAGATCAACGCAAACATAGAGCCTGAAAATATCAAGCCTGGCTGAGCAACATTGATCGCTTTTGCCACATCATTGACCAAATGATCCATGAAAAGAACCGGGACCATAACCCCAATAGCTAGTACAGTGCCGGGAACAGCATAGCCCAACGAAGATAAACGCATGAAGGCCAAGCTTTGGCTATTTCCGACCAAACGATGATAAAAATTCACCACGACAGCAACAAAAACGCCAATTAAGGCTGCTGAAAATGATACATACAAACTATTCAAAGCGTATTGACGAAATTCTGGGGTCCAACTTTGAGAAAAATATTGATATGCATAAACAATCAACTGCATTAAAGGAAATGCAAACGCGATAACGACCAAGCCCCAGCACCAAAATAAGGCTAACCATTTTTTCCAGCCCTGTAGCTGATATCTAAAGTCTTCACTGCTATTAAACTGGTTTTGAAACAACTTTTGTCTGCGGCGGCTATAACGCTCGGTGCTGAGCAATAAGACAACAAATATCAGCATAATTGCCGATATTTTTGCGGCAGCAGTTAGGCTCGAATAACCGAGCCAAGTGTCATACACTGCCGTGGTTAAAGTATTTACAGCAAAGTAACTGACTGTGCCAAAATCACCGATGGTTTCCATCGCAACCAAGGAGAGCCCTATGGCAATAGAGGGTCTGGCAAGTGGCAATGATATCCGGAGAAAGCTTTCCCATGGTGAACATTTGAGCAAGCGTGCCGACTGCAATAAAGAGACATTTTGCTCCATAAAGGAGGCGCGGCAGAGTAAATACACATATGGGTATAAGACCAATGCCAACACAAAAATGGCGCCCGGCAGGGTTCGAATGTCAGGAAACCAATAATCTCCTGCTTGCCACCCCATAACGTCACGAAGAAATATTTGGATTGGGCCTGCAAAATCAAGCCAGTCGGTAAAAATATATCCCACAATATAACTTGGCATAGCCAGAGGAAGGACCAATGCCCATTGTAAAACCCTTTCGCTTGGGATTTTACACATTGCCATTATCCAAGCGGAGGGTATACCAAAAACGGCAGACAGCAGCATAGTCCCAGCAGCTAAAGCGACAGTATTGAGAGTATAAGTTGGCATTACGGTCGATAAAAGATGAGAAAAGAGTTCATCTGTCTCACCAATTGACGTCATAAATATTGCCAAGATCGGCAAAACCAGTAGCAAGGCTAGCATCCCACTACTGGTTTTCCATAGGTATAATTTTTCTTTCATTGCCTAACAATCATAGATGCATATGAGTCATGCATCTCTATCACACTAAGAGTATTTTATACCCTTATATAGCAACAACCTCAAGTCGCGCCAATAACAACAGCAACTTGAGGCTAAATAATTGCAATGATCAGCAATTACAGGTCGAATTTTACTTCGTCGAGTAGTTTAATTGCAGATGAGTGATGATCAGCGATTTCGTCTAAAGAGATAGTGTCTGCCTTAAAGTCTCCCCAAGATGCGACCAGCGCCGAGCGCTTCACGCCATTTTTAACAGGATACTCATAATTGACCTCTGCATACATGCTCTGAGCTTTATCACCAGACAAAAACTCCATCAGCTTAATTGCATTGTCTTTATTTGGTGAATATTTGGCCATTGCCATACCAGAGATATTAACATGGGTACCCGTAGTCTTCTGATCAGGGAAATTAATGTAAACCGCATCAGCCCATGCTTTCTGCTCTTTATCATTATACATTTTCCCTAGATAGTAGCTGTTACCCAGAGATACATCGCAAAGACCTTCTTTGATTGCTTTTACTTGAGCACGGTCATTACCTTGGGGCTTACGCGCTAGATTAGCTTTAACGCCTTCCAGCCACTTCTTCGTTTCTGCCTCACCTTGATGGGCGATCATTGAAGAAACCAGCGAAACATTGTAAGGGTGTTTACCGCTACGAGTACAAATCTTGCCTTTAAACTCAGGCTTAGCAAGATCCTCGTAAGTAAAGTCATCACCTAGTTTGCCAACACGATCACGAGATGAATAAACGCTGCGCGTTCGCGTGGTTAACGCAAACCACTCATTATTCTCATCTTGATACTGAACTGGAATATTTTTCTCTAGTACATCACTATCAACAGACTGAACCAAGCCTTTGTCTGTCAGCTCAGAAAGACGACTGATGTCAACCGTTAGAATAACATCAGCAGGGCTATATTCGCCTTCTTGAGCCAGCTTCTCTGCTAAACCCTTTTTAGCAAACTTTACGTTTACTTTAATGCCAGTCTCTTTGGTGAACTCATTAAACATAGGCTCAACTAAGAATGGTTGACGGTATGAGTAAACATTTACTTCTTCAGCAGCCATAACGGTTGGCGCCAAAGTAGCACATACCAAAGCCGAAAGAGTCAGCACTTTTTTCATTGGTTCAGTCCTTTAATTTCGTAATGATAACGTTTATCAGTTGCGTTATTATATGTATCACGATCTAGAACACAATGATCGAAACAACAAAACCTGCCATAGCTGGCAGGTTTTTGAGTTTTTTATTTGTAACAGCTTATGACTTATTTAACGCTCACAAACTCTGGGTAGGCACCAACACCGCAATCATGCATATCCATCCCTTCTAGCTCCTCTTCTTCAGAAACGCGAATGCCAAGAGTCGCCTTAAGTACCGACCATACAATTAAACTGCTGATAAATACCCAAGAGAAAATAGTGACAGCACCAAGTAGCTGCGCGCCAACACTGGCCTCACTATTACTCAAAGGCACCACCATCAAACCAAAAAAGCCACATACTCCATGAACAGAAATAGCACCAACCGGATCATCTATTTTGAGTTTATCCAACGCTATGATGCTAAAGACGACCAAAACGCCAGAAACTGCGCCGATCGCTACCGAATAGATAGGAGACGGAGATAAAGGATCGGCAGTAATTGCAACTAAACCAGCCAAAGCTCCATTAAGCACCATGGTCAAGTCGGCTTTGCCCCAAGTCGTTTTGCATACTAAGAGCGCAGCAAATGCCCCAGCAGCGGCAGCCGCGTTGGTGTTAAGAAAAATTTTTCCTACTGCGGTGGCATTTTCGAAATCAGACACCATTAGTTGAGAGCCACCATTAAAGCCAAACCAACCAAACCACAAAATAAATGTGCCTAAGGTGGCAAGTGGCATATTTGAACCCGGAATTGGGTAGATTTCGCCATTTTTACCATACTTACCACAGCGCGCACCTAGCAGTAACACTCCAGCAAGCGCTGCCGCCGCTCCCGCCATATGCACTATCCCAGAGCCTGCAAAATCACTAAAGCCCGCTTGTGCTAAAAAGCCACCACCCCATGTCCAATATCCTTCCATTGGATAAATAAATGAGGTCAACACCGCCGATAAAATAAGAAATGACCAAAGTTTCATTCGTTCAGCAACCGCGCCAGAGACAACGGACATGGCAGTAGCAACAAATACAACCTGAAAGAAAAAGTCAGACTCTAAAGAGTGATCAGCACCAGTACTTTGCGATCCGATTAGAGCCCCGATTGATGGTAACCAGCCTCCCTCAATATTATCGACATACATAATGTTGTAGCCAACAACCAGATACGTAGTACAGGCAATCGCATAAAGACAAACATTCTTGGTTAATATCTCAGTAGTATTTTTCGAGCGCACTAAACCTGCTTCTAACATAGCGAATCCAGCCGCCATCCACATGACAAGTGCACCTGAAATCAAAAAGAAAAAAGTGTCTAGAGCGTAACGTAATTCAACAGCTGTTGATGTAAGTTCCATTTGGTATTCTCCAATCCTATCGTGCTTAGAGTGCTTCTTCGTCCATTTCACCAGTACGTATGCGTACTGCTTGGTTTAGGTCGTAAACAAATATTTTTCCATCGCCTATTTTTCCGGTATGAGCCGCTTTAGAGATAGCCTCAACAACAGGCTCAACATTGTCCGCATGGGTTGCAATTTCGAGCTTCACTTTAGGCAAAAAATCGACTTGATATTCAGCACCACGATAAAGCTCGGTGTGACCTTTTTGCCGCCCAAAGCCTTTCACCTCTGATACTGTCATTCCTTCTATACCAACATCTGCTAAAGCTTCTCGTACATCATCCAATTTAAATGGCTTTATAATCGCATTAATGATTTTCATCTTATCCTCTCGAGGCTGATATAATTACATCCATTAATCCAAGCTACATGCCAACTTATTAAGTGTTTGATATATATTGACTTGGTATTTTTTAAAGAATTAGAAACACAAAGGGCGCACCATATTGGTGCGCCCTTTTCACTACTATGAGGCAAGTTCTAAAATCAGACTGCCTCGTAGGTGTTTATAAAGCACTGCTATTACATCTACAACTTCTTGAGCCCATCCCTACACCTAGTACTAAAATTATCAAAAGCTTTATTATTAATGGGCTAGATTTAAGTCTATTACTCTATCAGCACTAGCAATTGTCTCTGGACGATGAGCAATAATGACTCTAGTGATCTTCATGTTTGAAATTGTCTTATTGATTTCTTTTTCCAGTTTCACATCCAAATGACTCGTCGCTTCATCCAAAAACATCATCACAGGACGTTTATAAAGCGCACGAGCTAGCACTAAACGCTGTTTCTGACCACCACTTAGTGCTGATCCCATTTCGCCTACTAGAGTATTGTAACCCATTGGCATATTGTTAATATCCTGATGTAGTCCAGCAAAATCAGCACATTGCTTAACAAATTCCATATCTGGTTCTTCAGAAAAGAAATGAATATTTTCAGCTAATGTCCCCATAAATAGTTGCTCATCTTGCATAACAGTAGCTATTTGAGATCGTAGATTGTTGATATCGTAATCAATGATATTTTTCCCATCGATCAGGACCTCACCTTTTTGAGGTGAGAGTAACCCTATCATTAGTTTCAATAATGTCGTTTTTCCAACACCACTAGGTCCAATAATTGCCACGGATTCACCCGCATTGATATTAAGTGAGAGACTACGAAAAACGGGGTCAGAGAAATCAGAATGCTGAAATTGAATATTTTTAAGTTCGATGTTTCCGGTAATGCTTGATAACGAAGTGTTTGAGCAAAATGTTTTATCTTTACTCATCATCTCTTTTTCACTCAACAGTACTTCCGAAATACGTTCTAAATGAACACTGATCATTCGATATTCAAACATAAAATCAATCAAGCTAGTAACGTGTGTAACAAACATCTCTCGATACGACACAAAAGCCATAAACATACCGAGTGTGAATTGCCCTTTAATTACCAGTGAAGCGCCGACATATAGGATGATTAAACGTTCAGCTCCAAAAATGAACTCATTAGCCTTAGCTTGCCAAAAATCTAATCGCTCATTTTTTATCTCTAAATTGATACTTTTTATCGCCAGATTTTGCCACAAACCTTGTCTCTGGACTTCTTTGCCATAAAGCTTGATTGCCTGCATAGAACGCAGGGTTTCCATCAAATTCGATTCTTTCTTAGCTTCTGCGATAAGGCTTTCCATCGCTAACTGACGTTGAGCAGGATAAAAAAAACGGCGTACCACTACATATGACAATAAAGCGGTAGCGATCACAGCGAATAGCATAGGAGAATATATTAGCAATACCACGCTAGTCACAATGCCAAACAAGGCGTTTAACATCTGTTCAGGAATAGTAAATGCCAACAAAGTCTGAACAGGAGTAAGAGACTCAATTTTCGAGAGAATATCGCCAAGATGACGATTTTCAAAAAAGCTCATTGGTAAACGAAGCAGATGATTGAGCATGTTGGCCTGCATCTGAAAACTAAGTTGGTGGCCGAACCGCTGAGTAACAAAGTCTCTTAACCATCCTGTAAATAGCTCCAACAGCACGATTAGCGCCAGCCCCATAATTACCACGTTAAGCATATGTAAATCATTACTAGCTATGATGTTATCTGTTATTATCTGCATCCCAAACGGGGATATTAACCCTAGTAATTGCAGAATTAAGGCTAAACCAATCAAGCTAACAACAAACCCTCGGGCACCAACCATGCTTTTCCAAAAATCACCTAATTGGATGGTTTGTTTGATTTTAGGGGCTTTAAAAGAGTGTGTAGGAGTGAGCTCTAAAGCCACGCCAGTAAAGCGCTCACTAACTTGTGACATACTCATTGTGACTCTCCCGCAGGCAGGGTCAAGAATAGTAATTCTGTCTTTGCCTACTTTTTCAAGAACGACAAAATGTGTCATTTCCCAATGAAGGATGCAGGGAGTTTGTAATTGGGAAAGCTCATCCAACTCAACCTTTACCCCACGCCCTGCCATACCTACATGCTCGGCCATAGATAAAATATCTGCCATAGTGCAGCCTTTTATCGACAAACTAAATTTCTGCCTCAAACTGACGATATCTGTATCGCCATGGTAGTAATTTAACATCATGCCCAAACAAGCTAGACCACATTCAGCCGCTTCCGCTTGTAACAGAGGTTGAATGCGCTTTTTCGAGGTAAATTCTATGTTTTCATTGGTCATTTTTTGTTACTCAATAAAGGCTCAAGCAGCCAATTCCATATGGTTTGGCGGTCAAGAATGATATCAGCTGAAAAAGTCATGCCGGGTTTTAGCAGTACATCCTTACCGTGTAATTGAGGACGAGCCTCTGGAAGTTCAGCAGTCACTCGGTAGACTGGCGATTCAGTCACTACCAGAGCATTTAAATCTTGGGGAAGCAGGACATGGTTCGACACTTTAGTTATGGTCGACATTTGAAAACCAAATCTTTGGTAGGGAAAAGCATCCAATTTAATTTTTGCCATTTGGTTAACTCGAATAAAACCAATGGATTCAGAAGGAACAAGTAGAACAGCCTCTAATTGACTCTCTTTAGGAAGCAAATGTACAAGCGGCTCATGTTCGCTTATCTGCTCACCTAACTTATGATGTATTCGAGTCACAGTTCCAGACCGTGTCGCCACTACCCAGTATCGTTGTAGACTTTCATACTCGATTTTCTCATGCTTGAGGCGACTTCTCTCAACTTTGAGCTCTTGATTTCGCTGTTGATATTCAATAGGTAAACTGGCTGCTTGCATCTCTAAAGATTGCTTTCTAGAAGCCAATTCAGACTCGTTGAGCAACAAGCGGTTAATGTTGCCTTGAAAATCAAGTAACTGAGATTCTTGCTGCTCTACATCTGATCTTGCCACTAAGTTTTTCGACAGCAGTTCACTCATATTATTGAGCTTGTGCTTAGCAATAGTGAGTTGCTTTTCTGCTACTTTTTTTGCCTTCGATAACCGAGTGAGTTGCTCACTAACGGCAACTGATTCAACTTGTAATTGTTGCTGCTTTTCATGAAACTCTTTCTCAGAGAGCTTCAGTAAAGATTCAATAGAGTCAAGGATTGTATTGAGTTCAACTAGCCGCCCTTGATGCAGCTCATTATCATGGTTTAAAGCATGCTCGTTAACAACTTCCAACAATGGCGTGCCCTTTTCTACCCATTGCTGCTCTTCAACTAGAATTTGTTGAATTTGGCCTTGAAGTGGTGTTGTGTAACGCATGATCCCCGAAGATGGCTCTAAGTAACCATGAACTTTTGCCTTTTTACTTACTTTTCCAAAAGCAATAAAAAAAACCATAATAATAAAAACAACAAATAAACAAAAATAAAGCATTTTATAAGCTCTTGGATGCTTAAGAAAAACACCACCAATATTGGTGTTTTTTTGATAATCAAGAGCTTCTTTTCTAAAAAGCATAACAGTACACACTATCTATTTCTTATCAATATAATTAATAAGAAACAAGTTAAAAACAACAAAATAATCGTTATAAATAAAAACAAATAATAAAAAAAATCAATGGAGGAATTTGAAATAAAATAGTAGATTATTAATTAATAGTAAAAACACTTTGAATTAAAAATTAAACAACATAAAAATAATAGGTTTAACAAAAAGTAATAACAATAGTTTATAAGTTAACGGTAAAAATAAAAAACTTTAATTTCTAAAATTTATTTTAATGAACTAGTATCGATTACGGATTTAAACATAATCCTATATTGATTTAGTTAGGAATTAAAAATGAAAGATTTAAATTTGGATATACTATCTACAGTCTCTGGTGCTGGTGGTAATGACAATCAAAAATCCAAGTCATCGCCGTTTTCAAAGGCCATAGGAGCTTTTTCAAGTTCAAAAAACATTAAAAGTAACAACACTCAGCAGCAGCCTAAAAAAGTAGGAGTACATATGAAGTCAAAATATCACACTCCGACTGAAATAAAAGCTATGCGTGATGGTAATTTTTACACTTACTAATTAAATAGTAAATTAATCATTAGATATAACACTTTCCATTTAGTGTTAATATTAATTTAAAATGTTTAACATGGTGATATAATATGAAAGATTTAAATTTGGATATACTATCTACAGTTTCTGGTGCTGGTGGAAATAAACCTGTCTCTTTGATTGAGAAAAAGAAAAGTGAAATTAGATTTAATGAGGCTAGAAATAGAATTAAAGGAAGACTTGAAAGTAATATGTCAACCAATAAGAATACAAAAAACACTCAAAGCAACGGAAAAAATCCAACTAACAACTGGAAAAAGTACTAATTTAACAGTATTAAAAAACTAAAGAAAATATGAAATTCTTCTTTCCTTTCCCTAGCTCTTAGAGCTAGGGGTTTAATGATTATTTATTAAGTTAATTACCTTATTAACACTATTGAAATTATAGTGAAAAATTTAATTTGAAATAATAAAAATGGTATCATAATATGAAAAGTTTAAAATTAGACATCCTATCTGAAGTTTCTGGCGGAAGTTCAGGTTACAAGCCTTCTTATACAGAAAAGCCATTAGGAAAGTTTAAAAATGGCAGTTTTTCCGTAGGTAAAAAAGAAGCTAAAAACGCGATGGACTATCAATTTGGAAAAGAAGTAAAAAAATCAGCAGGAAATAGCTCTTTTAATATGAAAAAAGAAGCAGGAAAATATACAAGCATGTCCAAAATGATAAACGGAATGAAATAATAATAAAATAAAAAGGGCCCACTACAATGGGTCCTTTTTTAAGTGTTAAAAGTGAAAACAAATATGCTTATTTTTGCTGCAAAAACGCTTTCCACTGCTCAAATACAGACACAAAGTCATCCAGTCCACAAGATGCTTTGCTTTCACTGTTGTAATAATCGAATTCACTACCTTCCGGTATAGATTCTCCATGGCTCAATACATTTTCTTCTACTGTTACTTCATCACCCTGAATAGTGAGTGAGATTTCACATCCTGAGTAGTTATGCTCTATCAGCGGAGAGTGCTTTACAGCCTCTAACAGTGCTTCTACTTGCTGTATTTTTTGCTTGTCTTTACCAATTTCTTCTTCAAGCCAGCGGCCGAGAACTTCGTGGCCCATGCTTGGCTTCACATAGTATTCGCCCATTAGGGTATTGCGAATAAATTCAAATTCCATCATTACTGCCGTGTGCAAAAAGGAAGGCAAAGTATATAGATACCGTTCAAAAAGCACAAAAAAAAGCGCCTGTTGCTACCAGGCGCTCATATTCTCAATGCTATTCTTGATTCACACTGGCTCTTGGAAAATCACGGTATCGGCTTTCTTGGTGTATTCTTCCATCTTGTGGAAGTTTAGATAGCGATACGTATCAGCGGCTGTGGAGTCAATTTGCTTAGCATACTCTAAGTATTCATCCTTAGTTGGGATTTTACCGAGAATAGCGCCAACAGCGGCCAATTCAGCAGAGGATAGAAATACATTCGCTCCATTACCAAGACGGTTAGGGAAGTTACGCGTAGACGTCGACATCACTGTCGCTTTGTCTGCAACTCGAGCTTGGTTACCCATACACAAGGAACACCCTGGAGTCTCGATACGAACACCAGCTCGGCCATAGATTCCGTAGTATCCTTCTGCAGTGAGCTGATCTCTGTCCATTTTAGTTGGCGGAGCAACCCAAAGACGAGTATCCAGCTGTCCACCGTATTGCTCAAGCAATTTACCTGCTGCTCGGAAGTGTCCAATGTTAGTCATACAAGAGCCAATAAAGACTTCATCAATTTGTGTGCCTTGAACATCAGATAGCAAGCGAGCATCGTCTGGATCATTTGGAGCACAGAGGATCGGTTCTGTGATTTCAGCAAGATCAATATCAATCACATGGGCATATTCTGCATCGGCATCCGCTTCCATTAATTCAGGATTTGCAAGCCACTCTTCCATTGCTGCGATACGACGCTCTATAGTACGACGATCGCCATAGCCCTCAGAAATCATCCACTTGAGCATAACAATGTTGGAATTGAGATACTCTTCGATCGAAGCTTGAGAAAGCTTAACGGTACAGCCTGCAGCTGAGCGCTCCGCTGATGCGTCAGACAGTTCAAATGCTTGTTCAACGGTTAGGTGCTCAACCCCTTCGATTTCCAGCACACGACCAGAAAACTCATTAATCTTACCTGCTTTCTCAACCGTTAGGAGGCCTTGCTTAATACCGTAATACGGAATGGCATGAACAAGATCTCTAAGTGTAATGCCCGGCTGCATTTTACCTTTGAAACGAACCAAAATCGATTCAGGCATATCCAGGGGCATCACGCCCGTTGCAGCGGCGAAGGCTACCAAGCCTGAACCTGCTGGGAAAGAGATTCCAAGCGGGAAACGGGTATGAGAATCACCACCAGTTCCTACTGTATCGGGAAGAAGCATTCTATTAAGCCAAGAGTGAATCACGCCATCACCAGGACGAAGAGACACCCCACCACGATTCATAATAAAATCAGGCAGTGTATGATGAGTATTAACGTCAACTGGCTTTGGATACGCTGAAGTATGACAGAAAGACTGCATCACCAAATCAGCAGAGAAGCCCAAACACGCCAAGTCTTTCAATTCATCGCGCGTCATTGGACCTGTGGTGTCTTGAGAGCCGACTGTAGTCATCTTAGGCTCACAGTAAGTGCCAGGGCGAATTCCTTCAACACCACACGCTTTACCAACCATCTTTTGAGCCAAAGAATAGCCTTTACCTGAATCAGCAACAGCGCCTGGCTTGCGGAAAATATCAGATGACTCAAGACCGAGAGATTGACGGGCTTTATCTGTCAAACCTCGCCCAATAATGAGCGGGATTCGGCCACCAGCACGAACTTCATCGATCAAAACATCGGTTTTCAAGCCAAACTCAGCAAGAGTCTCACCCGTTGCATGGTTACAAACTTTACCTTCATAAGGGTAAACGTCAATCACGTCTCCCATGTTGAGCTTGGATACATCAACTTCAATTGGCAAAGCACCCGCATCTTCCATGGTATTGAAGAAGATAGGTGCAATTTTCCCACCCAGAACATAACCACCAGCACGTTTATTTGGCACATTGGGAATGTCATCACCCATAAACCAAAGTACTGAGTTAGTTGCTGATTTACGTGACGAGCCTGTTCCGACCACATCGCCTACGTAGACAAGCTGATGACCTTTTTTCTTCAGGTCTTCTATCTGAGCGATAGGGCCGATACTGCCTTGCTGATCTGGAGTAATGCCATCGCGCTCGTTTTTCAGCATAGCAAGAGCGTGAACTGGAATATCCGGACGAGACCATGCATCAGGAGCGGGAGACAGGTCATCGGTATTGGTTTCACCCGTTACCTTAAACACGGTTAAGGTGATTTTTTTCTCAAGCTCTGGTTTGGATAAAAACCATTCGGCATCAGCCCAAGACTGCATGACTTTTTGAGCATGAGTATTGCCTGCTTTAGCTTTCTCTTCTACATCGTAGAAAGCATCAAACATCAGCAAAGTATGAGACAAAGCTTTCATCGCTATTGGAGCCAAAGCATCATCATCAAGAAGGTCGACAAGGGGCGCGATATTATACCCACCTTGCATAGTTCCAAGCAGCTGCGCTGCTTTTTCACGGCTGACTAACGGAGATGCCACTTCACCTTTAGTCACTGCGGTTAAGAAACCGGCTTTAACATAAGCTGCTTCATCAACACCAGGAGGAATACGATTCTCTAGAAGGTCAAGAAGTACGGCTTCTTCACCTTTAGGCGGATTTTTAAGAAGTTCGACAAGACCAGCAACTTGTTCAGCATCTAGTGGTTTTGGAACAACTCCTTCAGCAGCACGCTCTGCGACGTGTTTACGATAGGCTTCAAGCACGACTTTTTCCTCTCATTGCGGTTTCTTCGTTATTATTACTATTATTCAAAATTAACGAAGTAAACATCCTTGGAAACTTGGTTCTCGATAATTATGTTCTTAGCTTAGAACTTATATCAAAAAGACCAAACTTTGGGCGCTAGGATAGCAAATTTAACGATCAATTAAAATCTCATCATCTTGACCAACATAGCAAGTTATAACTAAAGTCCCATGATTTTCTTTACTTTGTTTCCCAGTTCGCTCACCCTGTCCATTAATAATTCATATTACTTATTATGGGATAATTATTTAAAACTGGTTCCAATAATAAGATAGAAAGAGTCATAATTTTGTTCTGTCCTTCCATAACCAACCATAATTGGCCCGACAGGAGAATCCACTCCTAAGAATACAGACCCAGCACCATAGAGAGGCGCTTTATCAGCACTAATGCTGGGATCTGACCAAACTCCTCCATATTCCAATGAGCCTCCAAGATAGAAAGGTGATGAAAATAAGCCAAAGTCATTATCAAACCAGCGATAACGATAAACTAAACTGCCAAAGATTTTATTCTGCCCAATAAGACTGTTACGAGGGATACCAGATAAGTTTAAAAAACCGCCCAGTTCTTTAGGGTTAATAATGAGCGTAGAATTTTTACTCTCCACCACTCCAACATCTACATTGGCAACTACGGTATGACGGAAAAAGCTATGTGCATAGATTGCTTTAGCCCCATATTCGAAAGCCGTATCTTCATTATGCCCCTCGAAAACACTACCTGTAACACCAACGCTATCATCATGTGATACCAAATAATCTAAGTCCAAATACCAGCCCTTACTAGGTAAACTATAGTTATCTAAGGTATCAATTCGATAGTTAATAAAGCCACCAACACGCTTATATGACGAATTGCCCAGAGAAGGAAGGGAAGTGAGCTCTCCAGTACCATCTGTGTATCGAACCCCAAACTTGACCCGACTCCACAGCGCATTTTGATAACCAAGTGCCCATTCCGCTCCCCATTCATTGAAGGACACAGGAATATAATCTCGACTCGCACTTAATGAAGTATCTGTCATTCCTCCGCTAGGAATATTGACTTTTTCACTACTATACGAGCCAATAACTGTAGTAAAGAGATCTGTGTTAAAAAGGTGCGGACTATACAACTCTCCCAAAACAAGTTTGTCCGAGCCCATCTCTACATTGAGCCTAAATTCAGCCCCCTGAGAATTTAAATCCGTAAAGTTAGTTGATACACCAATAGAGTATTGACTGTCTGTTTCAAAATCATCTTCTAGAAAAAATCGAAAGTTGACATAATTTGGCCCCCAAGACTTTTCTCTAATATTGAGCACTAAGGTATTTTGATTATCAATTTCTTCATATCGATAGGTGATAAGTTCAAACCGGTCTAGCGCATAAAGGCTCTGGACACTTGCTTCAATCTCAGCCGTTGAATAGCGTTGGTCAGGCTCAAGTTTGAGGTATGTTTTTAGCGTTTCTTCGCTATAGTGACTGTGATTATGAATAACGATCTGTTGAATTGTTATTTCATCACCGTAACGAAGCTTGCGCCGAGCATCTTCTTTATGATCAATGTAATCTTGATATTCGGATGATGACACACTGTATCGCTTAAGCTGTGCTTTATTGGCAATTGCAGCTTGATAGCCTTTTTGAAAAGCAAACGGCATTTTGTCAAATTCCGTCGTTTCCATATCGCCCACTTTGGGTTGAAGGAAAACGTCTTTGTCTGTCAATGTCTTGGCTTGACGATTTGTAGTACTTCGGACTAAATAATTTGACAGTTGGTCAGCGACTGTGAATAAAGTGGTAAACTCCTCTTCTTCTCTGTAGTCAGTACTTATATCAACAGCAATAACAATATCAGCACCTAGGGCTCTTGCCACATCAACTGGCATATTGTTAGTAACACCACCATCAACTAACAGTTGGCCATTAAGCTCATAAGGAGGTAAAGCGCCAGGAACCGACATACTCGCCATCATGGCGTCAACTAAATATCCATTACCAATCACTACAGGTTTTAGCTCTATAATGTCAGTGGCAACTGAGCGATAAGGAATTGCTAGATCATCAAATGAAGTAAAGGGAGGCAGATTACCAGAGGTCTCACGTAAGATCTTGAGCATCCCTTGACCTTGTACAATACCACGCGCTGCATGGATCTCTCCCCAACGAAGGCCCAAATCGGTCGTCAGTTGGTATCTGTCCTCATAGTCTTTGTCTCGCACGCGGCGTTCACTACGATCAACTCTGTCACGATAGCCGCTGTTCCAATCAACAGTAGTAATAAAACTTTCTATTTCATCGGCGCTCATACCTGTTGAATACAAACCGCCAACATAGGCTCCCATACTGGTTCCAGTGATGTAGTCCACCGGAATCCTGAGCTCTTCTAGCGCTTTTAACACACCAATGTGCGCTGCACCTTTTGCTCCTCCGCCAGCAAGTACTACTGCGATCTTAGGCCGCTCTACTTCTTTCGGCTGTTCTGGTTCTTCTGCTGACATCGCGTTTTGAAGCCCAGCCATATAGACAAGTAAAAAGCACAATAACTTCTTCACTATCCCGTTCCCTTATCGTAATACCTTCACTGAGCTCAACACGCTTCTACCAGCTAAATAATTTTTTTATCCACTGAGCAGGCTGACTGTCACACTGGCTTTTCAACTGATTGTCTATATCCCACATAGGAAGTTTAAAGGTATTACCACAATCCAATTCAAGGCTACCATTATCAGTATAAGCAAAACCTAAAGTACTAATACCTTTAGGCCAAGGTAAGGATAAGGTTTCAGGAATACGATGATTTAGGTATTCCGCATACACTCTAAGTGCACCACTTGAACCGGTAAGTTTGGTTGGCTGATTGTCATCTCGACCAAGCCAGATAGTCGTCACTTCACGGCCATCGACTCCAACAAACCAACTGTCACGAGTATCATTACTTGTGCCCGTTTTTCCCGCTAATGCAGCCCAGCCAAATTTGCTATTGAGGTATCGCCCTGTTCCCTCCAAAACACCACGTTTCATAGCATAAGTAGTCAGCCAAGCGGCTTGCTGATCTATGGTCTGAGATGTTCTAGGTAAAGACTGGAATAACACCTTACCTTCTTTATCAACCACTGAACGCAATGCTGATAATGGCGAACGCTTACCAGAATTAGTTAGGGTTTGATACATTTGAGCAACTTGAAAAGGCGTCAAAGTGAAAGAACCGAGGAACATCGAAGGCACAGGCCTAATTTCATCAGGATCCACACCTAATTTTTCGAGTGTATTAATAACTTTAGGAATGCCCAACTGCATGCCTAACTCCACAGTCGGAACATTGAGCGATTTAGCTAATGCCAAATACAGTGGCACATCACCTCTGAATTTTCTGTCATAATTTCGTGGCGACCAAACGCTCCCTTTTGAGCCTTTTAAACTGATCGGCTTATCATGTAAAGTGGTTGCAAGGTTATAATTTTGGGGCTGTTCTAAAGCTGTTAAATACACAGCAGGCTTAACCAGTGAACCGATTTGACGGCTGGCATTCAAGGCTCGATTAAAGCCATCATAACCAGTACGTTTTCCTCCAACCATAGCGCGTATTTCACCAGTATGACGATCAACAGCAATCGCAGCACCTTCCAAAGATTTCCCTGCAACTTGGCTTAACTGAGGAATCTTTCTGGCAATCGCTTGTTCTAGTTCTTGCTGTGAAACAGGATCGAGAGAAGTAAATACCCTAAGCCCCAAATCTGACTGAAATACCCCACCCACTTTGTCTTTAAGCTCGATTTTAAGTTGCTGGAAATAAGCAGGCTGGCGACTTGCAATACGGGGGTTGTCTTGTATGTCCAATGGACGATTTACTGCCGTTTCGTACTGGCTTGCACTCAACACATCCTGTTGCATCATCAAGCGTAGCACCAGATCTCGTCGCTCTTTCGCTCTTTCTGGATAACGAATCGGATTGTAATAAGAAGGGCCTTTTACCATACCGACCAAGAGAGCAAGCTGGTCTATTCGCAGTTCCTGAATCGGTTGACCAAAATACAACCGGGAGGCTAGGCCGAATCCGTGAATCGCTTCTCCTCGGCTTTGGCCTAGGTAAACTTCATTGAGATAACCTTCTAAAATACGATCTTTGCTATATCGGTAATCAATAATCAGAGCCATATAAGCTTCACGCAGCTTGCGCCACAATGTTCGATCGCTGGAAAGAAATATATTTTTCGCGAGCTGCTGAGTAAGAGTACTTCCACCCTGAACCGTTCTACCGGCTTTCAGGTTTGCAACCATAGCTCTAGCGATAGCAAGCGGGGAAACACCATCGTGCTGATAAAAGTCTCTATCTTCGGTTGCAAGTAGCGCATCAACCATGATCTCAGGAAATTGATCTCGCCTGAGAAATAAGCGCTGCTCGTCATGATCCTTTTCTAGCATCCCCAGCATTTTGGGCTCAATACGCAGATAGCCAAGATCACCTGCTTTCTCCAATGACTCAATCCGCTTTAAGCTTGTAGCATCGAAATGAAGCATCACATGACGATCAGGTTCAGGACCATTGGTGAACTCAAAAGGACGACGAAACAATTCAATTTTGGTCGAAGAGGATGAATATTCCCCAGGGTAGCGAGGATGTCGAACTTTACGATAATTGAGTACATCTAACTCATTGCGCACTTCTTGTATTGAAATACTGTCCCCAGGAGCAAGATTTAAAATTCGCGCATACACGACAGTAGGTAAATCAAATAACTGACCTTCGAAGCGCTGCCTTACCACGCTATCAAGATACACACCAATAAAGACAATCACGACTAAGCCAGCAAGACTTGCTTTCCAAGCTACACTCCAAACTATTTGTAGCCAGTTGCGTTGATTCTTCTTTGAGCTCTTCTTCCTAGGAGATGGCCTTTTCGCGGTTTTAGGTTGTTTACTTTTAGAGGTTGTTTTCTTGCTCATGAGTTCAGTTGTCGCTTAGTTTTCGTCGTCGCCACATGATTAGCTGGATCATCAGGCCATACATGCTTGGGGTAACGCCCTTTCATTTCTTTTTGTACTTCTTTATACCCACTCGCCCAAAAGCTAGCCAAGTCGCTTGTTATTTGTAATGGGCGCTGCGCTGGAGAAAGCAATTCCACCAACAATTTTTTTCTTCCCTGTGCTATCTGAGGCGACACTTGTTGACCAAACATTTCCTGCATTCGTACAGACAAAACAGGATCTTGACCTTGTTTGTAACGAATCTTTTTCTTGGTCCCAGTGGGCAAAAAATAGTAAGCGGGTAACCATTTATCTATGTTCTGATTAAGTGGCCAAGAAAGATAGGACATTAATACGGGTTCAAGATCAATTTTTTTCATTGCTTGCAATGAGTTAACTCCAGTTAAGTATGGCTCCAACCAGTGTTCAAGGTTTTTCAATAATTCTGCTTCCGACGTTTCTGGCCATAGCTCTTCAGGTAGCCAATCAGCAGCGCAGCGGATGCGCTCAAGTAATTGCTTGCTGTTCTCCGACCAGTTTAATACAGCCAGTCCCTTGCGTCTTACATAGTTGAGTAAAGCTTTCGTGATTTTTTCAGGGGGAGGTGCTGGTAAAGGTGTTCGTTCAACAACCAAACGTCCAATACACTGTTGAGATTCTGCGATCAGTCGTCCTTTGTCATCATCCCAATCAAGATTATCATTGCTGTTAATGAGTTCAGGAAGCCACTGTTTGACAGATGATAATTCTAGCTCCGCAGCCAAAAAGATTCGAGAAGAGCCTGAGTGGGTTCGCATAAGATCTGCAATAACTAGATATTCTGAAGTCGATAACTTTTCCTCTTCCGCCAATTCAGCCCCATGCCCATTGGCAAGCAAAAACTTCCCTGCTTTTCCACTACGCAACTGAGCTACTCGGTCTGGAAAAGCGGCGGCTAACATGACGGCTACCAAAGATTCGTCAATAGAGTCAGTAGAAAAGCTCATATTAAGCTTGCGAGATAAAGCCATACCTCGTTGATACACCATTTGTTGCTGAGAATGTTTTCCTCGCTTGAAGCTATCAACCGAATGTGTAAAGTTGGCAATATTACGCTCAGGTGATTCCAATAACGCCGCCACTGCAGGTGCTGTGGAAAGCCATGCGGGGCTATTTGAATGGGTTAACATAGCTGCAATTCTTGGCTCTACTCCGAGTTCACAAGCTGTTTTTCCTCGGCTTGTTAATTGGTGTTTATTATCCAATAAACCCAGTTTAACCAGCAACTGTTTGGATTGTAAAAAGCTTGCTTGCGGAGGAATATCCAGCCACTTTAATTCTGATGGTTCAGAAGCACCCCATTGGGCAAGCTCTATCGCTAAACTGGATAAATCTGAGGACAGTATCTCGGCGGGAGGCACATTGGGCTGCTGATTTAACGAACTTTCAGAGTATAGCCTTATACAAATACCCGGCTCCAATCGCCCTGCTCGCCCCGCTCTTTGCTCTGCTGACGATTGGGCAATACGAACTTGCTCAAGCTTAGTTACCCCATTTTTAACATCAAACCTCGCAGTGCGCTGTAAACCTGAATCGAGAACTATACGTATGCCTTCGATGGTCAAAGAAGTTTCAGCAATATTGGTCGCAAGAACCACTTTACGCTGTCCTTCGCTAGGAGCTTGAATCGCTGCCTGCTGCTGTTGAAAATTCAACTGTCCGTATAAGGGGAAAATAGCCACATCATTGGGCAAGCTCGTTAAACCCTCAGCAACTCGTTTAATGGCTGCCATGCTAGGTAAAAACGCCAATAGTGATCCTGTTTCCTTACCAATTAAGCTTTGAATTTGTGCCACCACCGCCTGCTCATATCCCTGATTTGGTCTTAAAGGGTGATAGCGATATTCAACGGGAAAGCTTCGGCCCTGAGATTCAACATACTTAGCATCAGGCATCAGTTGACTAATAGACTCATGCTCTAGGGTTGCTGACATGACCACTAACTTAAGATCCTCTCGCAGTACATCCTGAATTTCTAGAGAAAACGCGAGAGCGGTATCTGCATGAATACTACGTTCACTAATTCGTCAAAAATGACCAAGGAGATACCAGTCAGTTCAGGATCCGTTTGGATCATTCGGGTTAAAATACCTTCAGTTACAATCTCTAGTTGCGTGTTGTTGCTAACCCTAGACTCCCCTTTCACTCGATAACCAACACGCTGACCAATACTTTCTCCAAGCTGCTGAGCAAGATAGTAGGCGATGTTACGTGCAGCTAGACGCCTAGGCTCTAACACAATGATCTTTCCATCAACCACATTTTCGGTTAATAGCTTTAATGGGAAGTGGGTCGACTTACCTGCACCTGGTGCGGCTTTAAGAATAACTTGGGAGTGAGTTTTGATGGCAGACAATAACTCTGGCATCACGCTCTCTATGGGAAGCTGTGACAAGGGTTAAACCTTATGATGTAATAATATAAATATTGTACATAAATCCAGTCTCAAATGAAGTTTGAACCTCAATTACAACCTGCGATATTGATTAAACGCTACAAACGTTTCCTTGCTGACATCCGTTTACCCAGTAATGAAGAGATTACCATACACTGCGCAAATACTGGTGCCATGACAGGCTGTGCAACAACTGGAGATACCATTTGGTATTCAACTTCTAGCAATACCAAGCGTAAATACCCGCATAGCTGGGAGCTAACCCAAACCAATAAAGGCAACACAATTTGTGTGAATACGGCTCGAGCCAATCAACTGGCAGTAGAAGCGATAGAAGCAGGAGTAATTAGCGAGCTTACAGGCTACGAACAACTCAAAACAGAGGTTCGATATGGAGATGAAAATAGTCGAATTGATATCCTGCTCATGTCAAGCGAGCACCCAAGCTGCTATATAGAAGTGAAAAGCGTGACATTACTTGATGAAGTACATCAGGGTCAGGGGTTCTTTCCCGATGCTGTAACCACTCGCGGACAGAAACACCTGAGAGAGCTCACAAAAATGGTCCAAAATGGATACAGAGCAGTACTTTTATTCACAGTTTTGCATTCTGGTATTGAAAAAGTCTCTCCTGCACACCATATAGACCCACAATATTCAAATTTATTGAAGAGCGCACAAGAACAAGGCGTTGAAATACTGTGTTACGCAGCACAGCTATCAAATACTGAAATGAAACTAGTAAAACCTATTCGTTTCATTGGTTAAGAGAAAAAATGGTGTCGTCTTCACATTGACAGCAAGTTTACTCTAGAGTGTTTGCCTCACTTTGTTCTTTTTGCTATAGATAGCCGCCTTAAAATCTAACTGCGAGCGCAGTGGATCAGGTGTAAGTAGGAGATGCTGCATGCCAGAATCAAAGAAAAAAGCGCTAGGCATCCTAGCCATTGCAGGGGTTGAGCCATATACAGAGAAAGCTGGTGAAGAATACATGTCACCAGAGCAGTTGGCTCATTTCACAAAAATTTTGACCGCATGGCGAAACCAGCTTAGGGAAGAAGTTGATCGCACTGTGCACCACATGCAAGACGAAGCGGCGAACTTCCCAGATCCCGTTGATCGTGCATCTCAAGAAGAGGAATTCAGTCTAGAGCTTCGTAATCGAGACAGAGAACGTCGACTTATTAAAAAGATTGAAAAAACACTCAATAAAATTGAGGAAGATGACTTTGGTTTTTGCGAATCTTGTGGAGTCGAAATCGGTATTCGTCGCTTAGAAGCTCGACCCACAGCTGATTTATGCATTGACTGCAAAACGCTTGCAGAAATTAAAGAGAAGCAAATGCAAGGCTAGCAGTGTAATCGATACGAGTAATAGAGGGAGCAATTGCTCCCTTTTTGATTTGTTAGAAAAGAATATCAAGATGACTTATATTGGCCGTTTTGCTCCTTCACCTTCAGGTCCACTGCACTTTGGATCCCTTGTCGCTGCACTAGGAAGCTACTTTCAGGCAAGATCTCAACGAGGAAAATGGTTGGTGCGTATTGAAGATCTCGACCCTCCAAGAGAAGTCAAAGGCGCGGCAGATCTTATTTTACGTACTTTGGAAGCTTATCACTTAGATTGGGATGATGACGTTGTTTATCAAAGTAATCGTCATGCCATTTATCAAGCACAATTGGAGAGCTGGTTAAGTTCCGACCAGGCTTATTATTGCGGATGTACGCGCAAACAAGTCAAAGCGATGGGTGGATTTTATAATGGAACTTGCCGTGATAGAAAGTTAACAGAAAATGGTAATTGCGCGGTTAGATTGCGTATGACACACCCAGTTGAAAGCTTTAATGACCGAAAACATGGCCAATTTTCTGTACCTCGCGAGCTTGCACAAGAGGATTTTATTGTTAAGCGCAGAGACGGTCTATTTGCCTATAATTTAGCAGTTGTGATTGATGACATTGCTCAAGGTGTAACTGAAGTGGTGCGCGGCGCTGATTTAATTGAACCAACGGGCAGGCAGATCAGTTTATATCATATTCTGAATCACTCTCCCGTCAACTACGTACATCTACCTTTAGCCTTGGATAACTCTGGTCAAAAACTGTCCAAACAAAATCACGCACCGGCCATTGACCTAAAGCAACCTAAACCCGCTTTAATTGATGCCATGCAATTTTTAGGTTTTGAATTAAATAAAGAAATTAAACAGAGTAATGTGAGAGGGATCATTGATTGGGGCATAGCAAACTGGAGAATTGATCAACTACCAGATGCAACCGAATTAACACCGCGATTCTCAAATAGCTCGCTGTAGGCTATTATTAGCCGCGAAATTAGCCCTAACAGCGTAAACGGAACCATAAGCCAGGCCCAAATAGGCGCACTCGAGTACTGGTGATGAGAGCCGCCAGAAATACGAGTAATTGATGCAGATGAATAAAAACGACCAAATACCAAATAAAAGCGACGTCTATCCAGAGTTATCTCTGAACGTCATCACACGCCAAGAACATAATATTTCTCGTAAACATATTAGTGATAACGCCCTCAAGGTATTATACCGACTTCATGGTGCTGGTTTTGAAGCCTTTCTGGTCGGTGGTGGTGTTCGAGATTTATTATTGGATCAAAGGCCTAAAGACTTTGATATCGCCACCAATGCAACGCCTGAAGAGATACGCCAACTATTTAAAAATTGCCGTCTTATCGGTCGCCGCTTTCGACTCGCCCACATTATGTTTGGCAGAGACATTATTGAAGTGGCCACTTTCCGTGGTCACCATCAGGAAAGCACAAAAAATGTCTCTCAGCAGTCCAAAGAAGGCATGCTTTTACGCGACAATGTTTATGGCACCATAGATGAAGATGCAGAGCGTCGCGATTTTACAATTAACGCTATGTATTACAACATAGGTGATTATTCCATTCATGATTACGCAGGTGGACATGAAGACCTTGAGGAGCGACTGGTACGCTTGATTGGCGAACCACAAACCCGCTATCGTGAAGACCCTGTTCGTATGCTGCGTGCGATTCGCTTTGCCGTGAAGCTGGATTTCGATATTGAAGAAGATACAGCAGCACCAATTGAAGGCATGTCGCACCTCCTGCAAGACATACCCGCAGCACGTTTATATGAAGAATCTCTCAAAATGTTGCAGTCTGGTTATGGACTAGAAACCTACCACCTAATGCGTGAGTACAACCTATTCCAACAACTATTTCCCTTAATTGCCAATGACTTTACTCAAGACTATTCATCAAAAACTGAACAAATGTTGGATTTAGTCCTAGATTCTACCGATATACGAATAGAACAAGGCAAGCGTATAAACCCTGCTTTCATGTTCGCCGCTATGCTTTGGTACCCACTTCTCGCACGCGCTGACATACTCATGGCCAAACGTAAGCTGTCGGAATACGACGCTATTATGGAAGCAAGCAATTATATTCTCGACGAACAAGTACGTACCATTGCCATACCTCGTCGTCATACAGCAACGATTCGAGAAATATGGCAATTACAGCTTCGTCTACCACGAAGAAACGGTAAGCGAGCTTTTCGTTTAATGGAGCTCAACAAGTTTAGAGCAGGCTTTGATTTTCTCGAAATGAGAGGAGAAGTCGAAACTGGCGACACAGAACAACTCGCCAAATGGTGGCAAACATTCCAAAATGCGGGACGTGAAATGAGACAAGCTATGGTCTCTGATTTAGAATCAGATGCGCCAGAGCAAGGCAAAAAGCGTCGTCGTAAGCCATATCGTAACAAAAAAAACAAGGTTTCATCTTCATGACTACGGTCTACATCGCTGTTGGGAGCAATTTATCTGACCCAGTAGCTCAAGCAAACAATGCAATTAACGCGCTTAAAGAATTACCAGAATCTGAGTTTATCAGTAGCTCTTTGCTATACACTAGCTCACCAATGGGTCCACAAGATCAACCTGATTACATCAACGCAGTAGTCAAAATCCAGACACAATTAACGCCAATACAATTGCTCGACTGCACACAAGCAATTGAGCTAGAGCAAGGACGTGTTCGTAAAGATGAGCGCTGGGGACCTCGCACCCTGGATTTAGACATCATTCTTTACGGCAATGAGGTGATTGATTCTGAGCGCTTAACTATTCCTCATTACGGAATGAAAGAACGCGAGTTTGTACTCTACCCACTGGCTGAAATTGCCCCAAGTATCACTCTCCCATGTGGGACCAGACTAGATGACTTGCTATCAGTTGTCTCGAAAAACGGTCTGCGTGTTTGGCAATCGTAGCCAAGCCCTGAAAGGAAAAATCATGAAAAAAGTTACCATATCTGATCTGATGAAGTGGAAGCAGGAAGGTCATAAATTTGCTACTTCCACCGCCTATGATGCGAGCTTCGCCCAGCTGTTTGAAAGTGAAGAAATGCCCGTTCTTCTGGTCGGCGATTCCTTAGGCATGGTTTTGCAAGGCGCTCCTGATACATTGCCAGTTACCGTCGAAGATGTGGCCTATCATACTCGCAGTGTGCGAGCGGGCAGCCCAAACTGTCTGTTAATGGCTGATATGCCCTTTATGAGCTACGCAACGCCTGAGCAAGCATGCGATAGTGCAGCTAAGCTAATGCGAGCCGGAGCCAACATGGTCAAAATTGAAGGGGGAGATTGGCTAGTCGAGACAGTAAAAGTCTTAACACAACGTGCGGTACCTGTGTGTGCTCATTTAGGGTTAACACCACAATCAGTCCACATTTTTGGTGGATTTAAAGTACAAGGGCGTGAGCAAGATAAAGCTGAGCGAATAGTTCGTGATGCCATTGCACTACAAGAAGCCGGGGCTCAAATTATTCTATTGGAATGCGTTCCTAGAGAGCTAGCGGCTCGTATCACAGATATCTGTGATGTCCCTGTTATCGGTATTGGTGCAGGTAATGCCACAGACGGACAAATCCTAGTTATGCATGATATGTTCGGTATCTCGGCAAACTACATGCCTAAGTTTTCAAAGAACTTCCTTGCTGAAACTGGAGACCTGCGTAAAGCGGTCGCCATGTACAAAGACGAAGTTGAACGTGGTGCTTTCCCAAGTCATGCCCACACCATTGCGTAAGGAGTTAACTAATGCAAACTTTTGCTGAGATTGCCACACTTCGTGAGCAAATCAAGCAGTACAAACGCGATGGCCGTAGTATTGCCTTTGTGCCAACCATGGGTAATTTGCATGAAGGGCACTTAGCTCTGATGCGCAAGGCTCGGGAGCATGCTGACATTGTTGTCGCGAGTATTTTTGTTAATCCTATGCAGTTTGAGCGTAGTGACGACTTGAACAACTATCCTAGAACACTCGAAGATGATCTAAGCAAGTTAGCTAATGAGGGCATAGAAGTTGTCTTTACGCCTACACCTGATGTCATTTACCCAAACGGAACAGACAAACAGTCTTTTATCGATGTACCAGGGCTGTCAAACATCCTCGAAGGCGTTTCTCGACCGGGGCATTTTCGCGGTGTTGCAACTGTAGTGACCAAGTTGTTCAACATTATTCAGCCCGAAGTTGCATGTTTTGGTGAAAAAGATTTCCAGCAGCTCGCTGTTATTCAAAAGATGACCGAAGATTTGGCAATGGACATAAAAATTGTCAACGTGCCGACCGTTCGCGAAATGGATGGCCTTGCCATGAGCTCTCGCAATAATCTATTAACCATGGATGAGCGCCAGCGTGCACCTGTTTTAGCTCGCACCATGCGCTGGATAAGCAGTGCAATACGTGGTGGGCGTGACGACTATGCCTCAATTATCGAAGATGCAAGTGATCAGCTTCGCGCCGCAGGGCTCCAACCTGACGAAATATTTATTCGCGATGCCAATAGTCTAGGTGTGGTAAGTACAGAGACGACTCAAGTCGTTATTTTAATGTCAGCATTTTTGGGGCAAGCTCGCCTGATAGATAATCAAGTTGTCGATCTAGCAACTGATACGAAAGAAGAAACTAATGTAGAATCGCCCTCCGAAAGCGCCGAGTAACATGAATAAAACGGATTAAATTCTTTTAAAGGCTGGGTGAATATCCCAGCCTTTTTATTTGACACATAAAGCTAACTTCTTAGTCCAATTCCCTTGGTGACTAAGTAGTGGGCAACAGAGTAAAGTAGAATCACAAATACAGCTAAAACGCTGAATGACTCTACAATACCTACATCGGAAATACCCAAAAATCCATAACGAAAGGCATTAACCATATACACTATCGGATTAATTTTCGATACTCCCTGCCAAAACTCAGGCAACAAGCTGATCGAATAAAACACACCGCCTAGATACGTAAGTGGGGTCAAAACAAAAGTTGGGATAATCGAGATATCATCAAATGTTTTCGCGTATACAGCATTAATTAGGCCACCAAGAGCAAAAACAATCGACGTCATTAATACGGTAAGAAAGATAATTCCCCAATGATCGACTTGAAGATCAACAAATAGCAGTGAAACCAAGGTGACGATAAAACCAACCAATAGTCCCCTAGTAACCCCTCCCATCACATAGCCAAATATAATCACATAATTGGGCACAGGCGCGACCAGAAGTTCTTCAATATTTTTTTGAAGTTTGGCGCTAAAAAATGACGAAGCGACATTGGAATAAGAATTGGTGATCACTGACATCATAATAAGGCCCGGAACAATATACTCCATATAGCTAAAGCCATTCATTTCACCAATTCGCGAGCCTATTAAGCTACCAAAAATAATAAAATACAAACTCATAGTGATAGCAGGAGGAACCAGTGTCTGAACCCAGATTCGAGTAAATCTATGTACCTCTTTGCCCAAAAGGCTACAAAAAGCGGTCCAATATAGACGATACATACTACTGCTCTCCCTGCTGAACAATATTGACAAAAAGCTCTTCGAGACGGTTGGCTTTATTTCTCATCGATAGGACCTTAATTCCCTGATCTGTTAACTGACTGAAAATTCTGTTTAAACCCTGGCTCTTCTCTATTTCAATTTCTAACGACCCATTTTGTATGCGTTGACTAATAACTCCTTCCAGTCTTGGCTCTCCTGTACCTTCTTCTAAATCAAGAATAAATGTTTCCACATCAAGCTTGCTCAATAAGTCCTTCATTGTGGTGTTTTCAATCAGCTCACCTTTATTGATAATGCCAATATTTCGACATAGCATTTCTGCTTCTTCAAGGTAGTGAGTGGTGAGAATAATAGTGATGCCTTGCTGATTAATTTTCTTAAGGAACTCCCACATAGAACGACGAAGCTCGATATCTACGCCAGCGGTAGGCTCGTCTAGAATCAATAACTTAGGCTCATGAATTAAAGCTCTTGCAATCATCAATCGCCTTTTCATGCCTCCCGACAAATGGCGAGCACGTTCATTTCGCTTGTCCCATAACTCAAGCTGAGTTAAGTATTTCTGCGCTCTTTCTTTGGCAAGCGCACGAGGAACACCGTAATACCCCGCTTGTTGCAGGAGAATCTGTTCTACGGTTTCAAACGGATTGAAATTAAACTCTTGAGGCACTAGACCCAAATTCTGCTTGGCTAACTCAAGGTTTTGTTCAATATCATAACCGAATACTCTCACCTTACCGGATGTTTTATTGACCAAAGATGAAATCACACCAATAGTGGTTGATTTTCCAGCGCCATTTGGACCAAGAAGAGCATAGAAGTCTCCTTCAGCCACATTGAGACTAATGCCTTTCAGCGCCTCAAACCCACCCGAATATGTTTTGCGAAGCTGTTCTATTTCTAATGCGTACATAGTATTCACTGCTAATAAAAGGTCATGTGTCTTGTGGTAGAAGTATTGGAAAAGTAAACCGACAAAAAGAGTGGCCGAAGATTTCCTAATCACCACAGCTGCAACTGAGTTTATCGCTGAATTCCTGCATATACAACCATTATTTCGATTCGATTAGAAATATAGAATCTATTAGAAAAATAACCCTAAAAGCAAGGAAAAACCGCTTAAACCCTCTAAATACAGGGGTTATAGAGACATCAGATGAGTAAGCGATGACTACAATTTAACGAGAAGGGAAACCAGACATTGTGTATAGTGGTGCAAGGTTCGTTAAGGAATAATTGTAAAATGCCGGAAATAAAACAGCTTTTTGACAACAACTCAAAGTGGTCTGAATCCATTAAGGCTGAACGACCAGAGTACTTTGCAAAATTAAAAGAAGGACAGAGTCCTGATTTTCTCTGGATTGGCTGCGCCGACAGTCGAGTTCCAGCCGAACGCCTTACTGGGTTGTATTCTGGTGAGCTCTTCGTACATAGAAATGTAGCTAACCAAGTCATTCACACTGATCTTAACTGTTTATCTGTAGTGCAATACGCAGTTGAAGTTCTTAAGGTAAAACACATCATTGTATGTGGTCACTATGGGTGCGGTGGCGTCAACGCTGCCATTGACAATCCTCAATTGGGACTCATCAATAACTGGTTACTCCATATTCGTGATAATTACCACAAATACAAGGCTCATATTGAATCCCTACCACGCGAGCAGTGGGGAGATAAGCTGTGTGAAATTAATGTCGCAGAGCAAGTCTATAACCTAGGCAACTCAACCATATTGCAAGGAGCCTGGGAGCGAGGCCAAGAGATCGAGATCCATGGCGTTGTATATGGTATAGGTAATGGTAAGCTACAAGACTTAGGTGTTCGCTGCTCTAGTCGCGAATCTCTCGAGTCTGGGCACCAAGAAGCCTTAAATAAGATTTTAGCTTCGCCTGTGCTTGGCTAAGCTTGCTTTGGCAACAATAAAGCCCTGCCTATTTATAAGCAGGGCTTTATTGTTGGTCTAAAATGAATCAATTTATTCTTGGGGGACCACTTTTCCTATGTACGGCAAATGACGATAATTTTGTGCATAGTCAATACCAACCCCCACGACAAACTCATCAGGAATAGCAAAACCTACCCAATCAACAGGGACTTCAACTTCACGGCGAGAGGGTTTGTCTAAAAGAGTGCAAATAGAAATGGATTTAGGTTCACGTAGAGACAATATCTCGTGTATTTTATTGAGTGTGTTACCTGTGTCGATAATATCTTCGATAATTAAGATATCCTTGCCTTTGATATCATCATCAAGATCTTTGAGTATTCTTACATCACGAGAGCTTTCCATACTATTGCCGTAGCTAGAGGCTGTCATAAAATCGACTTGATGGGTTAATTCAATTTTTCTAGCCAAATCAGCCATAAAGACAAATGAGCCTCGTAGTAAACCGATTAACACCAAATTTTCACTCCCTTGGTAATGTGCCGTGATCTCTCTTCCTAATTCACTTACCCGCTGTTGAACCTCTTGTTCAGAAATCATTACTTCTACTGTATGCTTCATATCAATCTCATTTTTCATTTAATGGAAATTTATTAGGCGAGGAATTCGGCACTAACCCAAGATTTAGACACATATTTTATCATCACTATGCCACAGGTAAAACGTTTGCCTGATTAAAGGCTGCAATAAATATATGCAACTACATGATCTCAAGCACGTTATTAATAAAAATGATTATTAAATAAACTGAAATCGTTGACTTAATTGATATGCACCATTACACTCATACCTGCGAAAGCAATAATAATATTCTAATTAGGACATAAGCCCATATATACAACTCAATTGGCAAGGAAATATAACTATGGATTCTATAGCTAAAAGACCGCGTACGCGCCTTTCTCCACAAAAACGCAAGCAACAACTAATGGAAATCGCATTAGAAGTGTTCGCTCGTCGTGGCATTGGCCGTGGTGGTCACGCAGACATCGCAGAAATTGCTCAAGTTTCTGTCGCAACAGTATTTAACTACTTTCCGACCCGTGAAGATTTGGTCGATGATGTATTAAATTATGTTGTACGTCAGTTCTCAAACTTCCTATCAGATAATATCGATCTAGACATTCATGCTAAAGAAAACCTTCGCAACCTAACTTCTGCAATGGTTGATCTAGTGGTTAACGACTGCCACTGGCTAAAAGTCTGGTTCGAGTGGAGCGCTTCAACACGCGATGAAGTTTGGCCACTGTTCGTGTCAACAAACCGTACTAACCAACTGTTAGTTCAAAATATGTTTGTTAAAGCAATCGAAAGAGGCGAAGTCTGCGATACCCATGATCCTGCGGATCTAGCGACGCTATTCCATGGCATTTGTTACTCACTGTTTGTACAGGCAAATCGTACACAGGATGATGACTCAGTAAACCGCTTAACACAAAGCTACCTAGATATGCTTTGTATCTATAAATAAGCGTTAACTGAAGTCCAAGCCGAGTCTCTAACGATACTCGGCTTTTTTTGTATCTTTGGCTCATCAGATACAAAAAAGCCGCTGATACTTCAGCGGCTATACTGTTTTGGCTAGAAGAAAGTTATTTCTTCTTTTTGACTGCTTTTTTATTTGGTAGATCAGTGATTGAACCTTCAAAAACTTCAGCCGCTAGACCAACAGACTCATGTAGCGTCGGGTGAGCGTGAATGGTAAGAGCAATATCTTCAGCATCACAGCCCATTTCAATTGCTAGACCTATCTCGCCAAGTAGCTCTCCACCGTTGGTACCCACAATTGCACCACCAATAACACGGTGAGTTTCTTTATCAAAGATAAGCTTAGTCATACCATCCGAGCAATCAGAAGCAATTGCACGGCCAGAAGCAGCCCATGGGAAGGTCGCCACTTCGTACTTGATACCTTCTTCCTTCGCTTCTTTCTCTGTTTTACCAACCCAAGCAACTTCAGGCTCAGTGTAAGCAATTGAAGGAATAACTTTAGGGTCAAAGTAGTGTTTCTTACCAGCAATAACTTCTGCCGCTACGTGACCTTCATGCACGCCTTTGTGAGCCAGCATTGGCTGACCAACAATATCACCAATAGCAAAAATATGAGGAACATTGGTGCGAAGCTGCTTATCGACATTAATAAAACCACGCTCATCAACTTCAACACCTGCTTTCTCAGCATCAAGTGACAAACCGTTTGGTACACGACCGATTGCAACTAGAACAGCATCGTAGCGCTCAGCATCCGCTGGAGCTTTCTTGCCTTCCATCGACACATAGATGCCATCGTCTTTCGCTTCAACTGCTGTCACTTTAGTTTCAAGCATTAAGTTGAATTTATCTTTAACACGCTTGGTGTAGACTTTTACTATGTCTTTATCTGCCGCAGGAATAACCTGATCAAACATCTCGACAACATCAACCTTAGAGCCAAGAGATTGATAAACAGTGCCCATCTCTAGGCCTATGATACCACCGCCCATAATAAGCAGTTTCTCTGGAACTTCTTTTAATTCTAATGCGTCAGTAGAGTCCCAAATACGTGGGTCTTCATGTGGAATAAACGGCAATTTGATTGGACGAGAGCCCGCTGCAATAATTGCGTTGTCAAAATTAACAACCGTTGATTCACCCTCACCTTCAACCTGAATTGAGTTCGGGCCAGTAAATTTACCATAGCCGCTAACAACCGTTACATTACGCATCTTAGCCATACCACTAAGACCACCAGTTAACTGGTTAACGACTTTTTCTTTCCAAATACGGATTTTATTGATGTCCGTTTGTGGCTCACCAAATACAACGCCGTGATCTGCCATCGCTTTTGCTTCTTCAATCACTTTAGAAACGTGAAGAAGTGCTTTCGATGGGATACAACCCACGTTTAAACATACACCGCCAAGAGTGCTGTAACGCTCGATAAGTACGGTTTCTAGACCTAAATCTGCACAACGGAATGCAGCGGAGTAACCAGCAGGACCAGAACCAAGTACAACAACTTGGGCTTTAATTTCTTTGCTCATTTTGACCTCTTGTAGTCATTATCCCTAACAGGCGAGTGGGTATTGATTCTTATGTTTAAGAGTGGTTAGTTTTAAACAGTTATTTTCAGACCGCCAACAGTTTACAGAGATGTTAATGGTGTGAAAAGCAATTCCATTTAGCCTGTGAGCTAGCCGACAATTCAGCGAGGAAAACCTCTTGCCTCACTTAACTGCCAGATGTTTTAAGTAACAGAGGCGGCTTAAACAGCCGCCTCTAGGTAACAAATTTTGGTTAAAGAACTAAACGACGAATGTCTGACAGACAAGCGTTCAAGTAAGTGATAAAGCGGGCGCCCTCTGCACCATCGATGACGCGGTGATCGTACGATAGTGATAAAGGTAACTGCAGGCGCGGTTCGAAATCTTTACCGTTCCATACAGGCTTCATCTCAGACTTAGACACACCTAGGATACCCACTTCTGGCGCATTTACGATTGGGGTAAACGCAGTACCACCGATACCACCAAGGCTAGAGATAGTGAAACACCCACCTTGCATGTCACCAGCAGTCAACTTACCTGCACGTGCTTTCTTAGACACTACCATTAGCTCTTCAGACAGCTCGTAAATGCCTTTCTTGTTCACGTCTTTAAATACTGGCACAACAAGACCGTTTGGCGTATCGACTGCAATACCTATGTTGACATACTTCTTAAGAATGATGCTTTCACCATCCTCAGATAATGAAGAGTTAAACGCAGGGAAAGCTTCTAACGCTTTCGCGGCAGCTTTCATGATGAAGACTAGAGGAGTGATCTTCATTCCCGAGTCTTTCTTCGCTTCGATCGCATTTTGTTCTTTACGGAAGGCTTCTAGCTCGGTGATATCAGCATTGTCCCACTGTGTAACATGAGGGATCATCACCCAGTTACGATGTAGGTTTGCACCTGAGATCTTCTTAATCTTCGAGAGCTTCTGTACTTCAGTTTCACCAAACTTGCTAAAGTCGACTTTTGGCCATGGTAATAGGCCAAGTGCAGAGCCATCACCTTGGCCTGATGCAGCACCAGAGTCAAGGCGCTTGAGCGCATCTTTCACATAAGACTGCACATCTTCTTTGAGGATGCGACTCTTACGACCAGTTCCCTTAACCTTAGCTAGGTTAACGCCAAACTCACGAGCAAGACGACGAACGACAGGAGATGCATGCGCATACTCATTATTTTCTTGGAAGTCACCTGTTGCGGCTGGAGCTGCAGCCGGAGACTCTACTTTTGGAGCAGGTGCTGCCGCTGGGGTTGGAGCTGGAGCTGGAGCTGAAGTAGTAGCGGCTACAGGTGCTGCGCCAGCAACCTCAAAGACCATGATCAGAGAACCCGTCGATACTTTATCACCGGTTGAGATTTTGATTTCTTTGATAGTCCCTGCAAATGGAGCAGGCACTTCCATAGAAGCTTTATCGCCTTCAACAGTGATAAGAGATTGCTCTTCTTCCACTGTATCACCAACAGCAACCATGATTTCAGTTACTTCAACTTCATCGCCACCAATATCTGGAACATTCACTTCTTTTACTGCAGAAGCTGTCGGTGCTGCAGCAACTGGCGTATCTGCCACGACTGGCGCTGATACTGCACCAGAACCTGCGACCTCAAACACCATAATCAGAGAACCCGTTGTAACCTTATCACCGGTTGCAACCTTGATCTCTTTTAGAGTACCAGCACATGGTGCAGGTACTTCCATCGAAGCTTTGTCACCTTCAACAGTCAGAAGAGATTGCTCTTCTTCAATGCTATCACCAACGGCAACCATGATTTCAGTTACTTCAACTTCATCACCGCCAATATCAGGTACATGAACTTCTTTCAGTTCAGATGATGCTGGAGCAGCCGCTGGCGCTTCGGCAACAGCTGCAGGGGCAACGTCTGCTGCACCCTCATCGGCATCAAATACCATGATCAGCGAGCCAGTCGATACCTTGTCACCCTCAGCGACTTTAATTTCTTTAACAATACCCGCTGCCGATGCTGGAACTTCCATAGAAGCTTTGTCACCTTCAACAGTAATTAGAGACTGTTCTTCTTCAACCTTGTCGCCAACGCTTACAAGAATTTCAGTAACTTCAACCTCATCCGCACCGATATCTGGTACATTAATTTCGATTGCCATTTCTTATCTACCTTTCTAATTAAGCATACAACGGGTTAGTTTTCTCAGTATCGATATCGAACTTTTTGATCGCTTCAGTGATCGCTGACTTATCAACTTTACCCTGCTTCTCAAGTTCTGTTAGTGCTGCCACTACAACATAGCCTGCATTCACTTCAAAGTGACGACGAAGGTTTTCACGGCTATCCGAACGACCGAAACCATCAGTACCAAGAACTTTGAATGATTCAGAAGGCATAAATGCTCGAACTTGCTCTGCATAGTTCTTCATGTAGTCAGTTGCAGCAATTGCAGGCTCTTTACCCATTAGCTTGGTAATGTAAGGTACTTGAGCTTTTGCTTCAGGGTGCAGCATGTTAAAGCGCTCTGCTGCTTGACCATCACGAGTTACTTCATTGAAAGACGTTACTGAGTAAACATCAGAAGCAATACCGTAATCATCGCTCAAGATTTGCGCCGCTTTGCGCACTTCATTCATTATGGTACCAGAGCTCATTAATTGAACTTTACCTTTACCACGCTTACCTGAATAGCTTTCAAGTTTGTAGATACCCTTACGGATACCTTCTTCCGCACCTTCTGGCATTGCTGGCATTGCGTAGTTTTCATTCATCAGCGTCAGGTAATAGAACACGTTTTCTTGCTCTGAACCGTACATGCGACGAATACCATCTTGCATGATGACTGCAACTTCGTAAGCGAAAGTTGGGTCGTAAGAAATACAGTTAGGTACCGTATTTGCCATAATGTGTGAGTGACCATCTTCGTGCTGTAAGCCTTCACCGTTAAGTGTTGTACGACCGGCGGTCGCACCAAGCAAGAAGCCACGTGATTGTTGGTCACCAGCCATCCATGCCATATCACCTACTCGTTGGAAACCAAACATTGAGTAGTAAATATAGAATGGGATCATTGGCAGATCGTTAGTGCTGTATGAGGTTGCAGCAGCCACCCAAGAAGCCATAGAGCCTAGCTCATTAATACCTTCTTGTAGTACTTGACCCGAGGTTGCTTCTTTATAATAAGAAACAACACCACGGTCTTCAGGCGTGTATTCCTGACCGTGTGGGTTATAAATACCGATTTGACGGAATAGACCTTCCATACCAAAAGTACGAGCTTCATCACATATGATTGGAACAATGTTCTTACCAATGCCCTTATTCTTCAATAGAATATTTAAGGTACGAACGTAGGCCATTGTGGTAGAGATTTCACGCTTTTGTTCACTCAACAGAGGACCAAACTCTTCGAGTTCAGGTAACGCGAGTTCTTGAGTAAATTTAGGCAGACGCTGAGGTGTATAACCTTTAAGTTCTTTACGACGAGCATGCAGATATTCGTATTCTTTTGAGCCTTCATCTAGCTTCAGATATGGCAAATCTTTAACAGCTTCGTCAGTCAATAGATCTTGTAGGCCTAAACGGTCACGCATATGCAGAACATGAGTCATGTCCATTTTCTTAACCTGGTGAGCAATGTTCTTACCTTCAGCCGCATCACCCATACCGTAGCCCTTAACTGTCTTAGCTAAAATGACAGTTGGACGACCTTTGGTCTGCTCAGCATTTTTGTACGCCGCGTAAAGCTTAGATGATTCATGACCGCCTCGTTTAAGCGCAAAGATTTCATCATCTGTCATGTCAGCAACAAGTGCCGCTGTCTCTGGGTACTTGCCAAAGAAGTGCTCACGAACGTACGCGCCATCTTTAGCTTTGAACGTTTGGTAATCACCATCAATTGTTTCGTTCATTAATTGAAGCAACTTGCCTGTGGTATCTTTAGCCAGTAAAGAGTCCCAGTTGTTACCCCAAATAACTTTGACAACGTTCCAGCCAGCACCTTTGAACAGACCTTCAAGCTCTTGAATGATCTTACCGTTACCCATTACAGGGCCATCTAAACGCTGTAAGTTACAGTTGATAAGGAAGCAAAGGTTATCCAACTTTTCACGAGCTGCAAAAGAGATAGCACCACGTGATTCTGGCTCATCCATCTCACCATCACCTAGGAAGGCATAAACGCGCTGCTCAGAAGTATCTTTAAGACCACGACCATCTAAGTATTTAAGGAAGCGAGCCTGATAGATAGCAGATATAGGGCCAAGTCCCATAGAAACCGTTGGGAACTGCCAGAATTCAGGCATGAGTTTAGGGTGTGGGTAAGAAGGAATGCCTTTCCCATCGACTTCCTGACGGAAGTTATCAAGTTGCTCTTCAGTCAAGCGGCCTTCAACAAAAGCACGCGCATAGATCCCCGGAGAGATATGGCCTTGGTAATAAACCAAATCACCACCATCTTTCTCGTTAGGTGCACGGAAAAAGTGGTTGAAACATGTTTCGTAGAATGCAGCAGAAGACTGGAAAGACGCCATATGACCACCTAGGTCAAGGTCTTTCTTCGATGCACGCAAAACGATCATGATTGCATTCCAGCGAATTATGGAACGAATACGACGCTCAATGGTTGTGTCACCTGGGTAAGCGGGTTCTTGATCTGCTGGAATCGTATTGATGTAATTCGTTGTGACTCCAGTTGGCATGTCAACACCGTCTAGACGTGCTTTGTCTAGAACTTGCTCTAGTAGGAACTGAGCACGCTCTACACCTTCTTCACGTACCACTGACTCAAGGGCCTGTAACCATTCTTGAGTTTCGAGTGCATCTACGTCATGCTTCATATCAGACATGGCGATCTATCCTTCTGTTGGTTGGATCTACTTATTTTAAGTAACGACTTTATGAATCGTTACCCTGCTGAATTCGACGTAAAGAACGCTCGCGCCGGGACTCTTCACGGCTCAAATCCAACAATGTTTCTTCAATATAAGCTAAATGTGAATGTGACATTTCACGCGCTTTCTCAGGCTTACCTGAAACAATCGCATCTACAATATTAGCTCGGTGTTTACTTACTTTTTCAACCACATCATCGCGGCGATGTAAGAGTTTGAGGTTTTGCAGGACATTTTGCTCCAATAACGGCGCCAAACTGCGCACAATGTGCAATAAAACCACATTATGAGCCGCTTCAGTTAAAGCGATGAGAAACTGCATAACCGCAGTTGCTTCCGCCTCAACATTCTTCTTCGTTTGTTCTTCGCTAATGTGCTTCAAGCAAGCTTGAATGCGAGTAAAGTCCTGTTCGGTTCCACGAACTGCTGCAAAGTAAGCGGAAATACCTTCCATCGCATGACGCGTTTCAAGCAAATCCAACTGTGTTTCCGAGTGGCTAGACAATAAATTTAGCAGAGGATCGGAGAAACTCGTCCAAATTTTCTCGCTAACAAAAGTCCCGCCACCTTGGCGACGTGTGAGAAGACGTTTGGCTTCTAAACGCTGAATGGCTTCTCGGATTGAGGGGCGAGAAACATCAAACTGTTTTGCCAGTTCTCTCTCTGGAGGCAACTGCTGTCCAGGAGATAAGGTTCCTTCCACAATCAGCCTCTCTAACTCTTGTTCAATAACATCGGAAAGTTTCGGCTGACGAATCCTTTGATAAGCCATATTTTTTGTTCTTCTACTCTTTGCAGTCAATTGGTATTACCAATTTCATATTGGCGACGAAATTAACATAATTAAAACGCAAGTTCCAGTTATAAATTGACCCACATCATTGAACTGGATAACCATCAACACTTTGATAACAATAGCTGATTAAAACAACAACTCAATTGGTCAGACCAATTACAAAAAATAAACATATAAATCTTAAACGACGCCACAACTCAATTTTAGAGCAAGATATATAAGTTAAGTTTCAATTGATAAGCAGGATTTGTTTATCAAAATTGACAACTCAATGTGAAGAAGTGAAAAGGGAAGTTACTGAACTGACTTGAGTTAAAACCAGTTCAGTTTTGATTGGAAGATCTCATTCAAACCAACCTAGATAGGTATAGGGACCTAGTCTTTACTTTGCTTCAAGGTGGTCAATCATTACCTGCAATGATTGATTACCTCGAAATTCATTAATATCGAGTTTGAATGCTAAACGAACCGTTTTGACTGATGCGTCTGGCCAACGGCGTAAGTCAACATTAAAAGCAATTCCATCCAACATGATATTGGTTGGATGGCCTTTATGCAGCGGCTCCAACATAAGCTTTAGATGCTTTTCCCCCACCAGTTTTTGATGGAGCAGTTTAAACTCTCCATCAAAAACTGGTTCTGGAAATGCTTGTCCCCAAGGTCCAGCAGAGCGAAGTAATTCAGCGGTATGCATTGAAAATTCTTCGGGTTTAAGCTCTCCATCAGAAAGAATAACACCTTTTAATGCCGCTTCATCAAGTTCTACTTTTACTCCAGCATCAAACAATTGCGAAAAGCGCTCAAAATCCTGCTCTAAAATGGTTAAGCCCGCAGCCATCGCATGACCACCAAATTTAATAATCAAACCAGGGTTTTGTGTATCAATACGATCGAGTGCATCACGCATATGTAAACCGGGAATGGAGCGGCACGAACCTTTCAACGTACCCTCACCACCATCGGCAAATGCGATCACAGGACGGTGAAATTTTTCTTTGATTCGAGATGCCAAAATACCAATCACACCTTGATGCCAGTCGCGTTGAAATAACACTAATCCATAGGGCATAGCATCATCACTAAACTGTAAACGCTCGCAAAATGCCATCGCCTCCTGCTTCATCCCTTCTTCAATTTCTTTGCGGGTTTGATTGAGGCCATCTAATTCGCTCGCCATTCTCCGCGCGGCATGAATATTATCGGTAAGTAAAAGCTCCACGCCAAATGACATGTCATCCAAACGTCCCGCTGCATTAATACGTGGACCTAAAGCAAAGCCAAAGTCGGCAGCGACCAACCTTCTCGCATCACGCTTTGCCACTTCTATTAACGCCTGAATTCCCGGCCTAGCCTTGCCCGCTCGTATGCGTTGTAATCCCTGATGAACTAGAATTCGATTGTTTTCATCCAGAGGGACAACATCAGCAACAGTGCCAAGAGCAACCAGATCCAGCAATTCCATTAATTTTGGCTCTGTCATACCCTGTTGGGAAAACCAGCCTAAATTGCGCATATGAACGCACAACGCCATCATCAAATAAAATGCAACTCCTACTCCAGCCAAAGCTTTTGATGGAAAGGCGCAAGATTCAAGATTCGGGTTAACCATGGCATCAGCGATAGGAAGTTCGTTCCCAGGCAGGTGATGATCGGTCACCAGTACAGTTAAGCCTTGTGACTTGGCATATCGCACTCCTTCAATAGAGGACACCCCATTATCAACCGTCATGATAACTTCAGCACCGATCTCAATCGCCTGAACGACCACTTCAGGACTAAGTCCATACCCATCTTCAAAGCGATTGGGCACTAAATAATCCACATTTGTTGAGCCAAGCATTCGCAGCGCAAGCACAGATAACGCCGAACTGGTTGCTCCATCGGCATCAAAATCACCAACCACAATAATGCGTTTATTTTCTATAATTGCCTGATGCAAGATCCCTACAGCTATTTCAATACCGTCTAACTTTTGAAAGGAGTGTAGAGATCGCGCTGCGGTATCTAGTTGCTCTTGGCGAGTAATGCCACGCGAAATATAGATACGTTTGAGAAGAGGCGCTATGTCTGCCTCAAGCAATGCAGGATCCACTTCTGGACGACGTTGGATTTCTATCATAAATGTTTCATTGAGTAGATATTTTATGGCGAGATAAAAAGCTTCAGAAAATAACCACCTCAATGAATCCATCTATCATTGAGGTGATTCACTACTTTTTAGTAAGACAACAGTAGATTATGATTTTTCAGTCTGTTGTAAACGTTTTAGCATTTGCTCTGGCGGAAGATAACCACCAACCATTTCGCCACCAGGTAAGAATATCGCAGGAGTTCCACTGATACCTAATTCTCGACCCAAAGCATACTGCTTCTTGATGATATTTTGATATTTGGCAAAGTCTTTGCTCTTTTCAGGGAATTCACGCTTCACCTTTCCATCATGCATTGCCTCTTGAGGGTTCTTCGCTCCCCAAATACTTGCCATTTGGTCAGCAACTGAACCAGTTCCACCTTGGCGCGGATAGGCCATATAGCGAATAGTAATACCTAAATTGTTATAGTCCTTCATCTGATTGTGCAGACGAACACAGTAACCACAGGTAATATCGGTAAATACAGTGACAACATATTTCTCATCCTTAGCTTTGAATTCAATCATGCTGTCTTGGAACTTGTTGATCTTAGCGGCATTGATAGGAGCCTGACGCTTAGCAAGTACATCTTCATACTGGCCGTCTTTGTCTAACTTGTACAAAGTCCCAGCTAAAAAGTATTCACCATCTGGCGAAGCAAACAGAACCCCACCACTGGTTTGCACCTCAACTAAGCCTTTGATATCAGCAGGCGCTACCTTGTTGATTTCTAATCCTAGCTTAGAGAATCGCTTTTCAAGCTGGGCTTTATCTACTTTTGTCTCTGCCGCAGACACTACCTGAGCAGCGACTAACAAAGGAAGGCTAAGTAGAGTCATTCGGCGTAATACGCTCATTGAATTCACCTTATAATTTACTGCAAAAGGGCATTCCCTCATGCTCTTGGATGATGCTCACTGTGTAACTGTTTTAGTCGTTCTGTTGCCACGTGAGTATAAATTTGTGTTGTCGAGAGATCGCTATGTCCTAATAACATTTGTACAACCCTAAGATCTGCACCGTAATTAAGCAAATGAGTCGCAAAGGCATGACGCAGTACATGTGGCGATAACAACTCGGTATCAATTCCGGCCATAATGGCATAATGCTTGATCCGATGCCAAAATGTTTGACGTGTCATTTGACGCGCTCTCTTACTGGGAAACACCACATCAGACGTTGTTTCCCCTAGCAATTCAGACCGCCCATCTTGCATAAAAGTTTCAATCCATTCAACCGCATTTTCTCCCATAGGAACCAAGCGCTCTTTTCCACCCTTACCTGTGACACGAACAACACCTTGTCTCAGGCTAATATTTTCCATGGTCAGGCTAACAAGCTCAGTCACCCTAAGGCCAGTTGCATAGAGTAACTCAAGCATGGCTTTATCTCTTAGTTCCATCGCATTATTAGGGTCAGGAGCATTTAATAATGCTTCGACTTGCTCTTCGCTCAAATCTTTGGGCAAACGTTTAGGTAATTTGGGACTGACCAAAAGTGCACTCGGATCATCACCTCGAACTTTTTCACGATGAAGATACTGAAATAAACGCCGAATTGCGGACAACATCCTCGCACGGGAGGTCTGTTTATACCCCTGCTCCATTAACCAACTCTGATAGTCCTGCAGCCCAGATAAGCTTATAAAATCAAGCCGATAGTTATTATCTAGCATCCACTTCGTCAACTTAGACAAATCATTGCGATAAGATGCCAAAGTATTTTCAGACAGTCCTCTTTCCATCCACATCGCATCAAGAAACTGTTCAATCATACCCTGTTCGAAAGAAATCTTGTCTGACACATTAATCCTCACCTGTAAGATATGTGCTCAATGTAAGTGGCGTGAGATAATAAAGCCATAAAAATTGCTTTTTATTCTGCATATTCGCTGCAAAGCTCGCCATTTTATGGTTAGAATTCGCTATTAATTGGAATAAGTGAAAAAGAAAGCGATGAAAATTGGCCTGTTTTACGGTTCAACCACCTGCTATACAGAAATGGCTGCAGAAAAAATGCGAGCTATTTTAGGTGAGGACTTAGTCGACATCTTCAATGTCAAGCAAACTCCTCTGGCTGAAATGGCAAACTATGATTTGCTCATTCTTGGCATATCGACGTGGGACTTTGGCGAGATTCAAGAAGATTGGGATGAAGTTTGGAATGATATTGCTAGCTTATCGCTTAGTGGCAAAACCATTGCCTTATTTGGATTGGGTGATCAAGAAGGGTACGGTGAATGGTATCTAGATGCGATGGGTATGCTTTACGAACAATTAGAAAAAGTAGGCGCTAATTTTATTGGTTATTGGCCAAATGATGAAAGCTACCAATTCGACGCATCTAAAGCACTTACAGCAGATCAAAAGCAATTTGTTGGCCTGGCTTTGGATGAAGATTCTCAATACGAGCTCAGCGATGAGCGAATAGCCACTTGGATTGAGCAAGTTTTGGTAGAGTATCAAGATACTCTTTAACTACGTCATAAAGGTTGGTGTTAGAACATCAGCCTGCCTTACCTAAATGAGGGCTTATCTCATTGATTCTTATCGCTAGAGAAAACCTTAGCGCTTTAAGCCATTACGATAGCGTTGCCAGTCAAAAACCAACCCAGGGTCGGTTTTGCGCATGGGTGCAATATATTGATGTCCCGTAATTCTAGGTAGCGTAATTTGGGGAAAACGGGTTTGTATGCATTTTGTCAAAACACTCAATGCCTGATACTGCTCATCGGTATAACAAACAAAATCACTGCCCTCAAGTTCAATACCAATCGAATAGTCGTTACATTTGTCTCGCTGCGCAAAGCTTGAAATGCCAGCATGCCAAGCTCTAGAGGTAAATGGAACAAACTGGACCACTTCACCATCTCGTCTAATCAAACAATGAGCCGATACCTTACTTTGATATATCGCAGCAAAAAAAGGATGCGCAGTCGGCTGCAGTCGACCTGTGAAAAGCTGTTCAATAAAAGGACCACCAAACTGCCCCGGAGGCAAGCTAATATTGTGGATCACCAACAATGAGATATCTTCAACATCCGGCCTAGAATCAGAAAATGGAGATGGAACATGCCGCGCTCCTTTGTACCAACCACTGCCATCTATCATCTCTATCACCTAGTCTATTGTTAAGTTATTGATTTTAGAACTTCGAGCACTAAATACCAGAATAATGGCTGAATTTCCCTGCTAGTCATCGTATTATGCATCCACTCATGTAAAACTGCCTATTAAATTTGTGATGAAAAACACCCACAACAGCAACGAACGCCTCGAGTATTTGAAACAACAGCTACCAAAAGAAATTTCTCGCTCAGTGACTGAAGCAATCAAAGAAGATTTAGGTGGTACACTTGATCCTGCCGCAGATATTACCGCGAGTTTAATTCCGGTAAACGCGCATAATGAAGCAAGTATCATTACTCGGGAACATGGAATATTTTGCGGTAGCGAATGGGCCAATGAAGTTTTCAAACAGCTGGGCGGTGAAGTAAACATTAAATGGTATGTTAAAGACGGTGATAAAGTCGAGCCAAACCAAGTCCTTTGTGACCTTTCAGGCCCATCACGAGCTCTACTCACTGGTGAGCGTAATGCGATGAACTTTATCCAAACATTATCTGGTTGTGCAACCACTACCGCCCAGTACGCAAAGCAGTTAGAAGGGACCAACTGCCGTCTTCTCGATACTCGTAAAACCATTCCTGGCTTGCGCAGTGCTTTAAAGTATGCAGTTGCATGTGGAGGAGGCTTTAACCACCGTATTGGTGTATTTGATGCTTACCTGATCAAAGAAAACCACATTATCGCCAATGGTGGCATTACTCAAACCATACTCACTGCAAAACAGCTTCACCCGGGCAAACCTATTGAGGTTGAAACAGAAAACCTACAAGAGCTAACCGAAGCAATTGACGCTGGTGCTGATATTATTATGTTGGACAACTTTACCACAGATATGATGCGTGAAGCGGTCAAAATCAACGCAGGGCGCGCAGCGCTGGAAAACTCAGGTAACGTGACTCTTGAGACACTACGAGAGTATGCCGAGACGGGTGTAGATTATATTTCAGTGGGGGCTCTCACCAAGCATATCAAAGCACTCGATCTGTCAATGCGCTTCAAATAACAAACAGCAAGAGAGAGCTAATCACTCTAATGCCGTTCACTTAAGGTGAGCGGCATTGTTTTTTCTGGGGTATCGGCT
>NZ_JAYQDQ010000001.1:176781-177434 GCF_038138445.1 Vibrio sp. | reverse complement strand
TCTGGCTCTGGCTCTGGCTCTGGCTCTGGCTCTGGCTCTGGCTCTGGCTCTTCAGAGCTTATTTCAAGCTCAGATTGATTAACAATATTTTCTTGAGAATCTTCATCATCAGATGACACGTCAAGGTCAAGTTCATCCAGTAAAGGGTCACCTTCTGGCGCTGCACTTAACATGTCATCCATAAAGTCTTCACTGGAAAAGTCGTCTTCGACTATTGCAGAATCTGCAGTGCTGTTATCTGCTTCGTTATCCAGATCGTTTCCTAAGCTGTCGTCGCCCTGACTATCAATATCTGCGAGCTCTTCAAACAGGTTGGTAGCGTCATCACCGAGCTCTTCAGTTAACGACCCTTCTTGCTCATCCACCAGCAGTTCGTCGAGAGTTTCCGTTGAATCAACATCAAGATCGCCGCCATCATCAGCGATTAGCTCATCAAACGCACCGTCGTCAATATTATCTATCGTATCAAGACTATAGTCATCACCATCAAGAGCCTCATCTAGAAGATCCGTTTCACCGGGTAGCTCTGTATCTCCACCTTCGTCGATAAGCTCATCCAACAAATCCGTGCTATCGTCTGAAACATCTATAGACTCTTCACTAAGAGCCTCATCAAGAAGATCCGTCTCACCGGGTAACTCTGTATCTCCACC
>NZ_JAYQDQ010000001.1:0-176681 GCF_038138445.1 Vibrio sp. | reverse complement strand
TTCATCGATAAGCTCATCCAGCAAATCCGTGCTATCGTCTGAAACGTCTACAGACCCTTCGCTAAGAGCTTCATCTAGAAGATCCGTTTCACCGGGTAGCTCTGTATCTCCACCTTCATCGATAAGCTCATCCAGCAAATCCGTGCTATCGTCTGAAACGTCTACAGACTCTTCGCTAAGAGCTTCATCTAGAAGATCCGTTTCACCGGGTTGCTCTGTATCTCCACCTTCATCTAGGAGTTCATCCAATGTATCTGTCACGTCATCGCTAGATTCAGAATCGGAGTCCTCAGGTTCATCAACTAAGGAATCAAAATCTAAGTCATCCCCAGAATCACTCTCACTAAATAGGTCATCTAACAAAGATTGATCTAACTCATCGGTTCCTAAATCTTCTGACTCACCGTCGGCGGCCAACAATGAGTCCAATTCATCCTGAGCTATGTCATCGCTCTCTTCAGATAAATCAAATGCATCATCAGATTCATCTCCATCAGCAACCACGTCATCGAGTGCCCGCTCCATTTCGTCAAGGCCTAACTCTTCATCTCCACCTAGACCATCAGTAGTTTCATCCAGCTCTGCAAGAGATTCATCTAACTCTCCATCATCACCAATACCTGCAAATGGATCTTCACCATCTTCACCTTCTAGGTTAAAGTCGAGATCATTTTCTTCTAGGTCGGCAAAGACATCCTCTTCATCTGAAGCTCCCTCTTCAAGCTCATCAGAGAATAACTGCTCCTCATCTGAAGACTCTCCAAACAAATCGTCGTCGAGTAACAGATCATCTTCCACATCATCGTCAATAGGAGGAGGAGCGACAGGTGCAGTCGGCTCTGGAGCTGGTTCTGCTGAAGCCGCGGCTTGTGGCTGCTCTGCAGCATCTTTCTTACGACGACCAAGAAGCGTCATAAGAACCAATCCGATGAGCAGTCCTGGTATAATGGCCATAGCCGCGACAAAAGCCGTGCTAGAGAGTAAATCGTCCAAGGCCGTAGGTTTAAGTCTTTGCTCCTCAGCTAACCTCTCTCGTTCTGCTTCGATAAGCTTTTCAACTTCACTACGAATGCGCGACTCATCTCCAAGCTCATCTTTAAGTACATCGACTTCAGATTGGACATCAGCCAGCATTAACCTCAGCTTATGATTTTTTTCTTCCAGAGCTAATAATTCGTCCTCTGAGTTTTCAAGCTGTTTCTCAAGCGATGTAACTTGATTCTTGTGCTCTCTTTGGACAATTTTCTCTAAGCTACTTTTTGGTTTTTCTGAACTTTCTTCGACCATGGGTTCTTTCGCCATGGTATCTTGTTGAAGTTCTTTAGCTTCAGCCTCCACCACTTGAGGGGATACAGTGGCCTGAGATTGTGGTCGGCGAACTGTTGGTGCAGCAGTGCCCGACAAGCGAGCTTGGTGAGCAGCCATAATATTGACAGCTTCTTGAGTTGAGACACCTTGAGCCTGCGCAAGAGAGGGTATACGAAGCGTACTACCAGGGATCAACTCGTGAATGTTTTGATTGGCAAAAGCTTGGGGATTAAGTTGATATATAGCAAATAGCGTTTGCTGAACAGTGATACTAGCCGAAGGACGTAAACGGCTGGCAATAGACCAGAGAGTTTCTTGAGATGTAGTTGGCCCATAGAACCGTGAAGGCTCATTAACATTGCGTCTTTGACCTGAAGTAAGGTCGGAATATCTCGATGTAGCCCGAAGCTCACTATCTGGTCCCGTAAGACGAATGCTCTCGGCACTAACAGTCGATGACTGAGTCACGACTGCCAATAAAAAAGGCAGCAATAGACACTTAAAAATTCGAAGCATAGAAGGCTCAGCTATGTGCTTAATAAATTTTACTGTAATGATCTGTTAAATATATCGGATAAACACGCTAAAACTATAGACGCATAGCTAAAAAATGTGTGGCTGGCGCCATATTCGTATTAATCTGTGGCTAAATTTGGAAATTAGATTAAAAAAGCCTCACGCGAACGTCAGGCTTTGCTACGGTAATTGCCTAAGACAAAGACTAGTATCAATTTGTTGAGTTAGTAATAATCCCGAATTAATACTTCTGCAATCTGCACAGCATTGGTTGCCGCTCCTTTGCGAACATTATCAGCAACTACCCAAAGATTAATACCGCTATGATGACTAATGTCATTACGGATCCGACCAACCATCACATGGTCTTTGCCTCCGGCATCTCGCACTTGAGTTGGAAAATCTTCCCCATGAAACACTTCGATACCTTCCGTTTGCTCAAGTATGCTAATCACTTCTTGAGCATCAATCGGAGAACGAGTTTCAATATGAACCGCTTCCGCGTGCCCATAAAATACAGGTACGCGAACACAAGTAGGATTAACCATGATCGATGAGTCATTAAAAATCTTTTGAGTTTCCCACACCATCTTCATTTCTTCTTTGGTGTAGCCGTTATCCATAAACTTATCGATTTGAGGAAGACAGTTAAAGGCAATTTGCTGCGAAAATTGTTCATTTTCGGCTGGCATGCCATTGAGCAGCTTAGCCGTTTGACCAGCAAGTTCGTCGACTCCTGATTTACCGGCACCAGAAACAGATTGGTATGTAGAAACGTTGATACGCTCTATACCAACCGCATCTTGGATCGGTTTTAGAGCAACAAGCATTTGAATCGTAGAACAATTGGGGTTGGCAATAATATTACGATTGCGAAACTCCGCAATCGCCTCAGGATTCACTTCAGGTACTACTAAAGGGATGTCATAGTCATATCGAAAGTTAGAAGTGTTATCAATAACAATCACACCTTCATCTGCCGCAATCGGCGCCCACTTAGCAGACAGTTCTCCACCTGCGGAGAATAAACCAATATGAGCTTGAGACCAGTCGAAATTTTCTACATTTTCAACTTGCACTGTTTTACCGTTAAAGCGGTAAGTCTTTCCTTCACTTCGCTCACTTGCTAAAAGAAAAATATCGCCAACAGGGAATTTACGCTCCTGAAGTACTTCTAAAATGGTTTCACCTACTGCACCAGTAGCACCTAATACGGCAACATTATATTTTTGGCTCATTGACTTACCTCAATTTGAAAACCTAGTTCTGCTAGCGGCCCAAGGTTCGCTTCTTTGCTGCCTCGTAGCGTTACTGCACTGTATTCTCTGCGGTCCCAATAGTTTTTCCGCATTCTATCGAAGGCTCCTTCGTTATCAATCTGACGACGAAATAGAGCATCATCTTTACGCACATCATAAATAAGCTGAGTTAAATTGTGTAAAACTGCTTCATCCCACTCCCGATCGAGAACTAATTCTGGAACAGGTGCTTTAGGCAATAGCTTGTTTTCATGTGCACGCAAATTGTTATTCAAGAACTCACAATAGCGGTTAAAAATCATTGTTGTACCGCGAGCTTTACCCTCAAGTCCGTATCCGGCAACATGCGGGGTTGCAAATGCTAGCAAAGGCAGCAGCTCGATATCAACCTCTGGTTCAAACTCAAACACATCGAGCGCTGCAATAAAACCGTCTTGCTTGATTAAGCGTGCTTTTAACTCAGAGTTGTCAACCACAGGTCCCCGAGCTGCATTGATCAATATTTGGTCTCCTCGGAGCTTATTTAATACTTCCTTACCAAACAGGTGATAAGTCGGGTTTTCACCATCACGCACAATTGGTGTATGAATAGTAATAATATCAGCTTGTTCAATTAACTGCTCCAATGGCGTAAAGGTGCGCGAATCGCCTTCTTTCTCCTTAGGAGGATCATTGATAAGCACATTAACCCCAATGCCCTGCAAACAATGCTGTAAATAACTACCGACTTGCCCAGCTCCGACAATCCCAACTGTTTTATCGAATATAGAAAACCCGTGCTGCTGGGCAAGCACCATAATGACACTCACCACATACTCTGCGACCCCAACTTTGTTACATCCTGGAGCAGCAGTAAAGAAAATACCTTTTTCATTAAGTAAGGCTTTGTCGACATGGTCCATACCCGCTGTTGCAGTGCCAACAAATCGAAGCTTATTTGCCTTGGATAATAGTGACTGATTAATTTGAGTTACCGAGCGAATCATCAGTGCATCGACATCAATTAGATCATCTGCGGTCAATGTACGGCCTGGTTTTAAAACAACCTCTCCTATTTGACTGAACAATTGCTCAGCATAAGGCATATTTTCATCTATAAGGATTTTCATGGTTTGACAAGTTAGCGATTAGAAACTGATACGATTGTGCAAAAAAGCGCGAGTGGTGTCGAGCATTAGCTGAAAATGAAAAAAAAACACCGCCCATTGAAAAAGAAAAATGCCTAGCAAATGCTAGGCATAAATGAAGTCCATACGGGCTTGCTACTTAAACTTAGTACTTTTTGATGACCAAAGTAGCGTTTGTTCCACCGAAGCCAAAGCTGTTTGACATTACAGTGGTAAGCTCTGCTTCACGAGTTTCCGTTACTATATCCAACCCTTGTGCTGCTTCATCAAGGTTCTCAATATTAATGCTCGGCGCGATAAAGTTATTATCCAACATCAAGGTCGAATAGATCGCTTCATGGACACCTGCCGCTCCTAGTGCATGACCTGTCATTGCTTTAGTTGCAGAGATAGCTGGGCTGTCATTACCAAACAGCTCTTGAATTGCTCCAAGTTCTTTGACATCACCAACGGGTGTTGAGGTGCCATGGGTATTGACATAATCGATGGTTTCAACGTCTTGCATCGCCATTTTCATGCAGCGTACCGCTCCTTCACCAGAAGGCGCTACCATGTCATAACCATCCGAAGTCGCACCGTAGCCAACAATCTCGCCGTAGATTTTTGCTCCACGCGCCAGTGCATGTTCTAACTCTTCAATAACCAACATTCCGCCACCACCTGAGATGATGAAGCCATCGCGATCCGCATCATAAGTACGTGATGCTTTCTCTGGAGTTTCATTGTACTTAGTCGACAAAGCGCCCATAGCATCAAACATCATAGTTTGAGACCAATCTAGCTCTTCACCACCACCAGCAAAAACAATATCTTGTTTACCGAGCTGGATAAGTTCCATCGCATGTCCAATACAATGTGCAGAGGTTGCACAAGCAGAGCTCATCGAATAATTAACACCGCGAATTTTAAACGGAGTTGCAAGACAAGCAGACACAGTCGATGACATGGTACGTGGCACCATATATGGCCCAACACGCTTAACACCTTTCGCTCTCATGGTGTCAACCGCTAAAGCTTGGTTTAATGCAGAAGCACCACCAGAACCGGCTACAATACCCGTGCGGTCGTTAGATACTTGCTCGTCAGTTAAGCCTGCATCTTCGATAGCTTGCTGCATTGATAGGTATGCATATGCAGCCGCATCACCCATAAAGCGCATCTGTTTACGGTCGATGTGTTCAGCTGGATTAATTTTTAAGTCACCCCAAACTTGAGAACGTAGACCTTGTTCTTTGAACTGCTCGGAGGCAGTAATGCCAGATTTATCTGCTTTAAGAGACGCTAAAACTTCTTCGACGTTGTTACCGATACTTGAAACAATACCCATACCGGTGATTACGACTCGTTTCATTATGACATTCCTATAATTCAAAAATCAGCTAGATGATAACTAAGTTGCCTGTTAAAAGTGGTCAGCTTTCCCTGAAAACCGTACAATCGCAACAAGTTTATTGTCTACATCACAAAAATTCACACATTATGACCTCGATTACCAATGCTAAATTGGACTGGAACGACTCAGGCACTCCTGTGTCAGACAAGTTTGATGATGTCTATTTCTCCAATGTTAATGGTCTTGAAGAGACCCGCTACGTATTTCTGCTACAAAATAATCTACCCCAAAGATGGCAAGATTATGACCAACGTCGATTTGTTATTGGAGAAACAGGTTTTGGCACAGGTCTTAACTTCCTTGCGGTTTGGCAGTGGTTTGAAAAATTTAGAAGCCAAAACCCAAATGCGCCACTAAAAGAGCTGCATTTTGTGAGCTTTGAGAAATACCCATTGAGCCGCAATGATTTGATCAAGGCACATCAAGCTTGGCCAGAATTGGCGAAATATGCACAAGAGCTTCAGTCTCATTATCCAACTGCAGTTCCTGAATGCCATCGTATTGTCCTTGCAGATGGTGCAATTACGCTTGATTTATGGTTTGGAGATATAAAAGATTGCCTTCCCAAAGTCCCCGTTAAAAAAGAAGGAATGGTTGATGCGTGGTTTTTAGATGGTTTTGCTCCAAGTAAAAATCCTGACATGTGGAGTCAAACATTGTTTGATGGAATGGCGAGTTTAGCTAAGCAAAATTGTACATGCGCCACTTTTACAGCAGCAGGCTTTGTAAGACGAGGACTAATAGAAGCTGGCTTTACCATGAAAAAAGTCAAAGGCTTTGGCACTAAGCGAGAAATGATAGCCGGTCATCTAGAGCAAAGAAAATCACATTCTAACTACAAGCCTTGGTTTCAACGCCACCCAAGCAGTTCAACTGAATCTATTGCCATTATTGGTGGAGGAATAGCCAGTGCAACACTGGCAAAAGCACTCACTCGTAGAGGAAAAAAAGTCACCTTATATTGCCAAGATTCGAAACCTGCACAAGGTGCCTCTGGAAACCGTCAAGGAGCTATATATCCTTTGCTTAATGGCTCTCACACAGGAGTTTCACGAGTATTTGCTCCTGCATTCTTATTCGCTCGACAATTTTTCCAGCAAATTGCTACTTCTGTTTCCTTCGATCACGATTGGTGTGGTGTCGTTCAGTTGATGTGGGACGAAAAGTCACGAGCCAAGCTCGAACGTATGTTGAATGCCAATTTCAGCCCTGAGCTTGTCAGAAAGCTTGATGCAGTTCAAACCAATCAACAAGTAGGGTTAGATGTTGATATTGACAGTATTCACTACCCTCTAGGAGGGTGGCTATGCCCTGCACAACTAACACAAGGCGTGATTGACGAGCTTTTAGAGCAACCGCTGTTTGAGGCTCATTTTAATTCAAAAATCATCGATATGGACCTTAATGATAATGGTTTGAGTTGGTCTCTAAAGTCTGATGATAATGTTTTTGTTCACGATACCGTAATTGTTGCTAACGGCCATCTATTTGACGAGCTTAGGCAAACCAAATCGATTCCTCTGGGCAAAGTAAAAGGACAAGTTAGCCATATTCCAACTACAAATGATTTGAGTCGCTTGAAAACCGTTCTTTGTTACGATGGCTATTTAACCCCTGTAAATCTGAACAATGGTCACCACTGCATTGGTGCAAGCTATGACAGAAACAAGATTGACGACCAATTTGATCCTATCGCTCAACAAGACAATGGTGAAAAACTCATCAGGTGTGTGAGTAAACAGAGTTGGCCCAACCAAGTAGATACTTCAGAAAACCTTTCGCGCCAAGGCATCCGATGCGTAAGCCGAGATCACCTGCCTTTTGTTGGCAATGTTGGAGATTTAGAAAAAATAAAACAGGAATATGCCAATTTAGTGCATGATACTGCACAGGATGCTAAGGAAGTTCCACACTATCCTAACCTATTTTGCATGTTAGGTTTGGGATCTCGCGGATTAACTTCTTCTCCTTTGCTCGCAGAAACACTCGCATCACAAATTTGTGGCGATCCTCTTCCTTTACCCATTGACGTATTAGAAGAACTGCATCCAAGCCGAATGTGGGTGCGAAAACTAAAAAAAGGCAAGTCGATTAGCGAAGGATAATCGCGCTCAATAATAAAAGTGAGGCAAATCAGCTGGGGGGATTCAGCCCCAGCGAGGAAAGCCTTAAGTTACAGCGAGAGGCATCGTTGTAAGGCTGCTAGTCCAAATTTAGCTTATCAATTGCAGACTCTAATTGAGAGCTCAACGATAAATTGGTCAACTTGCCTGATTCCATATCAAAGTTATCGTAAAAGCTTGGAATAGATAGCGATGCTTTAACTTTTGCTCCAAAATATGGTGCTGATGCTGTCGCCGCTGCTAACACACTTGCAGCGCCCCCAGGACCTGGAGAGGTTGCGAGATACAATGCAGGCTTATCAGCAAACACATTTCTTTCGATGCGCGTCGCCCAATCAAACAAGTTTTTGTATGCTGCAGCGTAGGATCCATTATGCTCGGCAAAAGAAATAACGAGTGCGTCAGCTTGAGCAATATCAGATAGAAACATTTTCGCGCCGTTTGCTTGGCCAATCTCTTTCTCTTTGTCTTCACTAAACAAAGGCACATCGTAGTCGTTCAGGTTTAACACCTTAACTTCAGCACCTGAAACTAGGCTAGCAGCGTAGCCAGCCAGTGCCTTATTAATCGATGTCGAGCTGGTTGACGCTCCAAAAGCAACAATTTTCATGAACAAACTCCTTGTTATAAACCATTATGCAAACAAGAGAGTATCGGTAAATGCTAGGTCGAACAAGAACAAAAAACACAACAGGACATTCGAAAATTTCGAACAACCCAAAAATATGTTGTTAACTCTAGACTAAGCTTGGTTTGCCAGCTCTAGCCACAGATCATTAACAATAGTTCTATCCGCTGGGGTCAGCTCTGAACGGGCAGCGTCTAGGCTAGCTTGGATGCGTTGCTTAAGTTCTTCCACATCATTAATACCTTCTTCTTCGCACGCAGCGGCAGACAGCGAAATGTGCCCTCGCAAGTATCCCCCAGCGAATAATTCATCATCGGAAGCAGTGGAAATTCGTGTATCAATCAACTCTAGTAGCTGTTCTTCAAATTCAATAATCATTGTGGCCTCATGCCTAATCAGTTTGCTTCTCAAAAAGAATGGCAAGCTTCTCACATTGAGAATTCCAACGCAAACCCTAGCAATATCAAGGCCTCACATTATGGCACGTAGTGTGCAACCAAGCAGATATTCCGTCAGATTAGCGAGGAATTTCCCATGAAAATAAAGCCTTTGGCATCAAAAATATCCCTACTCTGTGTCGCCTTCAGCCAAAGCATGTATGCATCGGCAGAAACGCCTTTTAGTTCATGCCCTACACAAGCGTTTTTAATTCAGAACCCAACAGGAACACCTGTCTCTTACGGTGTAAACATCGACGTGGGCAGCTATGTCACCTTGGATTCTAACCTTGGAACCGCGAAACTAAATGGCGTTGGCTATAGCAAACATGATGACTTTATTTACGGCTGGGATTATGGGGCTGCTTCTCTATCGCGGATTGACTCAACCTTTACTAAGACACTACTGAATGTAACAAAACCTTCTGGGGCACCAACTTCTATATACGTTGGTGATGTCTCGTTAGATGAGAATGCTTGGTATGGCTACAGACCAAGTTACGGCCTGTATCGTATCGATTTAGATACGTTTGTCATGGAACTTTCTTCTCCTCCGAGTCAGTTCGGTAATCCATCGATCTTTGACTTAGCTTTTCACCCCGACAACGCTTTGGCTTACTCTATTGATGCCAATGGATACCTGTGGGAAATCGACGTTAGCTCAGGAACCACATCAAGATTAAACCAATTACTCGACAAAAATGTGCTCGGCTACAAGCTTACTTTTGGGGCCGTATACTTTGATGTAGATGGTAATTTCTATGCGAGCAATAATAGCAATGGTTACGTATTCAAAATAAATATCAATGGCTTTAGCTCTTCAGCCGATTTTTTCGCATACGGTCCATCGAGTAGCTCAAATGATGGTGCCCGCTGTGCTCTCGCTCCCGTCGAGCCTACAGAGTATACAGACTTTGGTGATGCACCAGACTCCTACCAAACAACGTTTGCAGAATCTGGCGCCCGCCACGGTATGTCAGATCTAAAATTGGGTTCAGTTATCGATGGGGAAACAGATGGAAGCCCATATCCACTTAGTGATGACTCTTCAGATGGTATCGATGATGATGACGGTATCCAGTTCCCTGTTCCTATTCAGGTAGGGCAAATGAGTAAAATCATAGCCACCGCATCAGGAACTGGTAACGATTCGGTGTTGAATGCATGGATAGACTTTGACCGTGATGGTGTATTTGAGTCAAGCGAAAAGATTATCAGCGATCAGTCAATGACAGATACAACCAGTGATGTGTTCTTCTCTGTCCCAACTTGGGCAGTCGCCGGTGATACTTGGGCTAGATTTCGAATCTCAAACACATCAGGTATAGGACCAACAGGTGGTGTACCAGCTGGTGAAGTTGAAGATTACCAAGTAGATGTTACAGAGAGCGGAGTAGTGACCGAACTATACCCTAGTGGAGGCGGTTATACCTCTTTTGCGTATGAGGACCAATACCCCAAAAGCGGCGACTATGATATGAACGATGTGCTTATGAACGTGAAGTACACAGAATATCAATTAGATAACCAAGTAATACGTATGAAGATCGAGGGAAAACTCGCCGCACTTGGAGGGGATAATCATTCAGGTTTCGCTATTCGCTTGCCTAATGTCGTAAAAGAGGACATCAAGTCAGATTCTGTACAGTTGTACGTAAACAACGAGCTACAATCCGGCACTATTTTAGAAACCGACACCACAGATGCTGTATTCATCATTCAAAATGACCTTAAAGACATAGTTGAGCCAGGTGAAGCAGAAGTATGTACCATGTTTAGAACACAAGAAAACTGTGGTACGGCATATCGACCAAGTTGGGTTCTCACCTTCTCTTTCAGTAACGCAGTTAACACCTCTGTCATGCCGAATTTCCCCTATGACCCATTCATTTTTGCAGCGCCTGGTCACTACTATGGTGATATTGGATATGAGGTTTCTGGGGGCTATCCAGGAAGAGGCTTAGAGATACACCTCAAAAATCAAGCACCAACCAGTAAGTTTGACACTCGGTATAAGTCGTATGGTGTAGACACGTCCAATGGCGATACTCACTATCATGATGCAAACGGACTTCCATGGGCAATAGAAATACCAATTTCATGGAAACACCCTTTTGAGCAAGTCAATATTTTAGAGGCATATGATAAATTTGACGATTACGCTCAAGACGCCAGTGGACGCACAGAGCCCACTTGGTACGAAAACTTCCAAAGCAACAAAATATTTATAGATTAAAGGAGATAGGATTATGCATAACATACACTCAAAAATCCTAATAGGACTTGCGATGCTAATGACTATCTCGGCATGTGGCGGCGGAGGTGGTGGTGAAGGAGGCTCTACTTCAGGTTCATCACCCAGCACTACAGTAGAGAGCGCAACTCGCTTGGCAGATATCAAAATCGACCCCAGCAATAGCTTAACTTCTGTTTATGATGTGGATATTGATGTGTCTCTGCCACATCTAGCAACTTCTCAGGTATACATATCCGTATGTGATAATTCAGGAGGAGGAATTGAATCAATTAACTATGACAATTGCCTACTCAAAGCAGCACTTCAGTCTGGGGCAGGGAGTTACCAACTGCGCGTACCCAACCACTGTGATTCATTAATTGCTGTAGTTAATATTATGGAGCCGGATACTAGCCCATTGGTTTACACTCTCAATCATAACAATCAAGCTGAAACGACTTGGTTGATTCAATAAAGAACTACCGAGATAACCCGAGCGAGCCATCAAGTATGGCTCGTTTTTATTTCACTTCAAACAAAGAGTAATCTAGCTCTGGTTGATGGTAAAAACACCTCAAGGCCTCTGACAACATACCAACTCGTAGTGGTAAGCCACGAGCCAATATATCACCGACTTCTTTGTGCACTCTTCTCATAAAAGCCAATCTATCTGGCTCAAATTCGCCGTTAAGATTGTCACAACTCACAGTAAATGGAAAACCCGCGCTAATCGATAGAATCCATTCATAAGCTTGTGGACGCACCTCCACATTTTCAAACTCAGCCTGAGTAGCTTGAGTTCGACCATCGGGCTCATACCAATAGCCAAAGTCTTCTTGTAAACGACGTTCTGGACCAGCCACACACCAATGCGCTATCTCATGAAGTGCTGAAGCATAAAATCCGCGAGCAAAAATAATTCGGTGATGAACATTTACCTCATCTGCTGGTAGATATATGGGTTCATCGTCTCCTAGCTCTAGACGAGTGTTGTACTCCCGAGAAAAAGTATCATTAAAAATATTGATTAAATCTTGATATTGGTGGTGCATTGATTCAAGCGTTGTTATAAATAGTCCTCGGACTATTGTCTCACGTCTGCTCTTAGTTGCAACTTTTGAACTCATTGCATTAGAAATAGTTATGTGAAAAGCTATTTTCTAGTGAGAAAATATCATTCGTCACAGATCACATTTCCGACTAAAATCCTATTGATTATTTTCAGATTAGTCAATTTATCTGCCACTTATCACCAAAGGTGAAACAATGTTATTAAGCATTTTATATATCATTGGCATCACAGCTGAAGCCATGACTGGAGCATTGAGCGCTGGTCGAAGAAAAATGGATTGGTTCGGTGTCATGCTCGTTGCCAGTGCGACAGCCATTGGTGGTGGGACTGTGCGTGACATCTTGCTTGGGCACTACCCTTTAGGCTGGGTTGAAAACCCTCACTTTCTCGCCATTACTTGTATCGCAGGCATAATAACCACTGGTTTAGCTCGATGGATTATTAAACTCAAAGGGCTTTTTATACGTTTAGATGCACTTGGACTAATCGTTTTCAGTATTATCGGAACTAAGGTCGCTATGGGGATGGGTCTCCATGCTCTAATTTGTATCGTGTCAGCATTGGTTACTGGTGTATTTGGAGGGCTACTGCGCGATCTGATTTGTCGCCAAACACCTCTGGTACTGCACGAAGAGCTTTATGCGTCAGTAGCAATAATTGCTTCTGGTTTGTATCTAATACTGCTTGAGTTTGGAGTGCATGATGTGACAGCAACCATATCTACTCTAGTGATTGGCTACCTGCTGCGAATGGCCGCAGTCCGTTTCAAATGGCGTTTACCTTCTTTTCACCTTGAGGGTGAAGGCTCTGTTCATTAAACCTAAATTGTCTTTAAAATAAAAAGGCTCCAAAAGGAGCCTTTTTTACAATTAGATTTTAGGTGTATCTGTGTGAACCCCATAATTTTGCCCACGGTGACGAAGTAAGTGATCCATCACCACTATCGCCAGCATAGCTTCAGCAATAGGCACAGCTCGAATACCAACACAGGGATCATGACGCCCTTTGGTAACCAGTTGGGTGGGCTCACCTTGTTTAGTGATCGTCTCCCCCGGTACGGTAATACTTGATGTCGGTTTGAGTGCGATATTGGCAACGATATCTTGGCCAGTAGATATACCACCTAAAACACCACCAGCGTGATTACTACCAAACCCACCAGGGGAAAGTGTATCGCGGTGCTGACTACCTTTTTGGCTAACCACATCAAACCCATCACCAATTTCCACACCTTTAACGGCATTAATGCTCATTAAAGCATGTGCTATGTCAGCATCTAATCGATCAAAAACGGGCTCTCCTAGTCCAACAGGGACATTTGTGGCAACAACTTGCAACTTTGCACCAATGGAATCTCCTTGTTTTTTTAGATCCCTTATCAATTGGTCGAATGCTTCAACTTTGTTTGCATCAGGACAGAAAAAAGCGTTGTTTTCAATTTCATCCCAGTCAACAGAATCAATCGAGACATCCCCCATCTGAGCAAGATAAGCACGAATTTCAATACCAAATTCTTGTTTGAGGTATTTTTTCGCCACGGCACCAGCTGCCACTCTCATCGCCGTCTCTCGAGCCGAAGAGCGGCCTCCCCCACGATAATCACGAATTCCATACTTTTGGTGGTAGGTATAATCCGCATGCCCAGGGCGAAACTTATCTTTTATCTCGGAGTAATCTTTCGAGCGTTGATCGGTATTTTCGATCATTAAACCAATTGAAGTACCTGTCGTTTTACCTTCAAATACACCAGAAAGAATTTTCACTTCGTCAGGTTCTCGACGCTGAGTCGTATAGCGAGAGGTACCAGGGCGACGGCGGTCAAGATCGATCTGTATATCTGATTCTGTAATCTCTAATCCCGGTGGGCACCCGTCGATAATACAACCTAATGCGATACCGTGACTTTCTCCAAATGTGGTTACTCGGAAATGCTGTCCGATACTGTTTCCTGCCATTCCTTCCTCTACCTCAGACTGTAAATAATAACTTACGCTTTAAATTTTAATAATTTCATAGTCGCTTTATTAGAGATCGATGTAAACCCCTAAACCGATCTATTTTGCTTTTAATAATACAAAAACGCCAAGCTATGGTTAGCTTGGCGCGACTGTTTGGAAGATAAGCCATTTCCATTAATCTTTATAGATGGAAAACTCTTGAGCATGTTCGAGTAGCTGTGCTCGTGTCAGCATAAACACGCCATGGCCTCCATTTTCAAACTCTATCCAAGTAAATGGGATATGTGGATATTGCTCCATCATATGCACCATAGAGTTACCGACCTCGCAGATAAGAATACCCTTTTCTGTAAGGTAGTCAGGTGCGTTCGCAATAATACGCCTTACCAATTTCAAACCGTCAGTACCAGCAGCTAAGCCAAGCTCAGGTTCGTGAGTAAACTCATCCGGTAGGCTATTCATGTCTTCTTCATCCACATAAGGTGGATTAGAGACAATTAAGTTGTATTTCTCTTTGGTAAGATCTCTAAATAAGTCAGAGCGGATTGGGAACACTTGCTGCTCCAACCCATGTTCCTGAACATTTTGTTCGGCCACCTGCAGTGCATCAGTAGAAATATCGATCGCATCCACTTCAGCCTCTGGAAAAGCATGGGCGCACGCAATCGCAATACAGCCACTTCCCGTACATAGGTCCATGATACGAGTTGGCTCTTCGATAAGCCATGGCTGAAACTCCGCTTGAATCAGCTCTCCGATTGGAGAGCGAGGGATAAGAACCCTTTCATCAACGAAAAACTCTAGACCACAAAACCAAGCTCGATTAGTTAAATAAGCCGTGGGCGTTCGCTCGTTGATACGCTTCACCACTCTTTCTACAACGCGTAAACGCTCACTGCTGGTTAAACGAGAGTTTAGTGCATGTGGAGGAACATCAATAGGCAAATACAATGTAGGAAGAATAAGCTGTAACGCCTCATCCCATGCGTTATCAGTACCATGTCCATAAAATAGGTTCGCCGCGTTGAATCGACTTACCGTCCAACGAATCATGTCCTGAAGCGTGTGTAACTCTGACACAGCCTCTTCTACAAAAATCTTATCCAAAATTGCCTCCGAAAAGCGCTACAATACTGCCAATAGCATTTTATTTAAGTATCTATAACCGAATGAGCAAGAAAGACACCGAAATTAATGACGATTTCTCCCTTTTTAGGGATGCAGTACAAGGCGTTAAAAAGTTGCGTCAGGATACCATAGTCCAGCAACCAAAAAAAAACACTAAACAAAAAGAAATCACACGCCAAGCCCGTGAAGCGAGCGATACAGAGTTTTACTTTTCTGATGAATTTGTGCCATTACTCAGCGAAGAAGGTCCAACACGTTATGTCCGCGATGATGTCTCTCATTATGAAGTAAAGCGCCTTAGACGCGGCGTATACGTCCCCGATGTCTTCCTAGATATGCATGGTATGACCCAAAATGAAGCCAAACGAGAGTTGGGTGCCATGATCGCTTACTGCATCAAAAATGAAATCAGTTGTGCCTGTGTGCAACATGGCATTGGCAAACATATACTCAAACAAAAAGCACCACTTTGGCTGGCTCAACATCCTGATGTAATGGCATTTCACCAAGCTCCTCTCGAGTTTGGTGGTGACGGTGCACTACTGGTCTTACTCTCTATCCCAGACAAATAAAAATTACTATTAGATTCTGCTACTTTCGGTATTGCGGTGGAATAGGTAAATCAGATGCTTTGAAGTTTGGCCTTTGACCACCGCGCTTGCGGTATTGCTTTAGCTGAAAAACATAAGCAAGTACCTGCGCTACTGCGGTAAACAAACCATCAGGAATGGCTTGCTCTAATTCAGTGGAATGATAAAGGGCTCTCGCAAGAGGGGGAGCTGGTATCACATAGATGTCATGTTCTCGAGCCACTTCTCGAATTTTTAGCGCCATATGATCACTACCTTTAGCAACAACAATAGGCGCTTTATCTATATCTTGTTTATACCTTAAAGCAACAGAAAAGTGCTCTGGGTTAGTCACAATAACATCAGCTTGAGGCACTTCTGCCATCATTCTCCTCTGAGCGGCTTCCCTTTGTAGCATGCGAATACGACCTTTAACTTCAGGCTTACCCTCAGTATCTTTATATTCGTCTTTGACTTCCTGTTTTGTCATTTTAAGTTGATTGGCATGCTGCCAAATCTGAAATGGAATATCAATTGCGACAACAATCAGCAGCGAACAACTAATTAAGAGTACAAAATTAAGCAGTATATCTAAGGCATGAAAAATATTTTGCGGGTACACATCTAGACTGAGTTGGAAGAGATCTTCCTGAGCTGCATTAATCAAATAAAATGCAGCGCCCGATACTAAAATAACTTTTAGAATTGACTTGATCAGTTCAACCCAACTTTGTACCCCGACCATGCGCTTTAAGCCACTTAAGGGGTTCATTTTAGACCACTTAGGCATGGCAGCCTCAACGGAAAAGCTGATCCCACCAATACCAGCAGCACCAGCAAAAGCCGCAACAAAAAGGACAAAAAGGATGATAATAAGTGGCCATAGTAACTCCCCCATAGCCCCAAACGCGATATCAAAAAGTTTCGTCAGATCAAAGACTTCGTCTCGGGAGAGGCTGAATAGTCTTCCCATCAAAGTGTAAAGAGAACGAGACAACCATTCTCCGAACCACATAAGAGCCACAGCCCCAACGACTAATACTGAAACCGATGCCAGTTCCTTAGAGCGTGCAACTTGGCCTTTTTCACGCGCCTGTTGCAATCGCCTGGGCGTGGCCTCTTCGGTACGTTCTTGACCGTCTGATTCTGCCAACTCAGCCCCCTAGCAATCCAAGCGAATAAAGCGACATACTTGCTGCTCTCCTTGTAACCAGAATAGCTCATAGTGGCTATACAAACCTGAGATAATGTACCAACAAAGTAACAAGCCTACGATCAGTGCAAAGGCAAAGCCAAGAGAGAATATATTCAACTGAGGAGCTGCACGAGTCATAACACCGAAAGACAAGTTAATGGTTAGCAAAGCAATAATGCCAGATAAAGACATGCTCAGCGCAACTTGGAACATAATACCAAGCCAAAGAGCCAGCTCTCTAAAGTCAACCGTATTGAGTGAGCCGCTACCAATAGGTAATGACTTAAAACTCATCACAACCAACATAATCATCTTGAGATGACCATCTGTCGCTAAGAAAAACATGGTCGCCAAAAACATGAACAATTGACCAAGTAATGGCGTGTTCTGACCATTGGCAGGGTCAACCATAGACGCGAAACCTAAACTCGACTGCATACCCAATATTTGACCGAGAATAACAAAGGTCTGGATCATGAACTGAGTGATCGTTCCCATAGCAACACCAATGATGATCTGCTCAAGAACCGTCATAAAGCCTTGGAAAGAGAGGAGCTCAATATTATCAGGAACAACAGGAACTGACGGCATTACAGCAAAAGTGATCGCCAACCCTAAATAAAGGCGAACACGGGTAGACACAAATCTTGCACCAGTCACCGACATCACCATCAACATGGCCGCAATCCGAGTGTAAGGCCAAAAGTAGTTGGCAATCCAATCGAGTATTACGCTAGTCGGATACTCCATTCTCAATCACCTTAATATAAAACCTGAGGTAAACGTTCCACGATCGAGAAAAAGTACTCCATTAGCATCTGCGTCATCCAGTGAGCGAAAACCATCATAGCCAATAAAGTCACTACTAGACGAGGTAAAAAGCTCAATGTTTGCTCGTTGATTGACGTCGCCGCCTGAAAAATTGCCACAATCAAACCAATCAATAAACTGGGAATAATGATGGCACATACCATAAGTAGCACCATCCATAACGCATCTCTAAATAGTTCGACAAATAACTCTGGCGTCATGCTCTCCTCCCTCTATAAGGCAAAGCTACCTGCCAATGTTGACAGAATCAGATTCCAGCCATCGACCAGCACAAATAGCATCAATTTGAAGGGTAAAGAGACAATCATAGGCGATAGCATCATCATACCCATAGCCATGAGAACTGAGGCAACCACTAAGTCAATAATCAAGAAAGGCAGAAACAGCATAAAACCAATTTGAAAAGCCGTCTTAAGTTCAGAAGTAATAAAAGCGGGTATTAACACTGCCATAGAAACATCTTCAGGTCTGCGAGCATCAGACCCAGAGATATTAACGAAAGTCTCCAAATCCTTAACCCGAGTCTGCTTGAGCATGAAGTCTTTCATTGGCATTTGAGCTAAATCAAACGCTTTGCGCGCTGTTATTTGTTCATTGATATAGGGCTGAATTGCATCTGTATTTATCTTATCAAGGACAGGCGACATGATAAAAAACGTCAGGAAAATTGCGATACCAATAATCACTTGATTAGAAGGTGTTTGCTGTAGACCCATCGCCTGACGAAGAATCGACATCACCACAACAATTCGAGTAAAGGAGGTCATTAAAATAACCATGGCAGGCAAGAAGCCCAACATGGTCATTAGCGCCAATATTTGCAGGTTAATCGTATAATCTTCGCTACCATCCGGATTGGTGGTCATGGTAAAAGCGGGGATGCCACCTCCACCTCCAGAAAAGCTGCTAGTTGAAATCGTTCTTGCAGCTCCCTGGTCCTTCTCCATTGCAGAAACCGTAACCGCTTGTGAGGGCGCAGCATTAGATGGAATTGGAGTAGGAAGAGATTCTTCAGATAAAGACAGCGTAGAATACGCTGTCAAAAAAAAAGCCAGAATGAATGGTAACAACTTGCTAGTGTTTATCATTTTTTTTCAATATCTGAGTGAGTTGAGTAGCGAAAGGCGTATTCGCTAGGGCTGATTTACTCAGTTCTTCTTGATTCAAGGGTGTATCCAATTTAGAAATCAGTTGAACCGACTGTGATGTAACACCGACTAAAAACTGTTCTTCTCCAGCTTGCACTATCACCACACGCTCACGAGTACCAACTGGCAACTGGCGAACAATACTTAAACCACCTTGATTCATCATTGATGGCACTCGCATACGCTTTAATAGCCATGCGAGAAACAAAATAAACGCCACAACAAATATCAAAGAACCAAAGGTTGTAGCCCAATCCAATTGTTCATTACTAGAACTTTCAGCCAGAGCAAACGGTGAGATAGGTAACAGAGCCAAGACTTTGAACCTGTTTCTACAACTTGTCATAACCTACCTTAGTTTCTTAATTCGTTCAGTTTGGCTAATAACATCTGTTAAACGAATACCAAACTTATCGTTGACGACGACAACTTCACCATGGGCGATCAAAGTTCCATTAACCAATACATCCAAAGACTCGCCTGCTAAACGCTCGAGTTCAACAACCGAGCCTTGGTTAAGTTGTAATAGATTACGAATACTAATTTTTGCGCGCCCAACTTCCATAGAGATGGTCACTGGAATATCTAAAATAGTGTCCAGTTTACGACGTTCATCATCTGAGATAGGAGATGAAGTATCTTCGAGCTCATCAAGCTGCGCAGACATCACTTCCTCTACGTCTACCTCAGGAGCATCTGGATCCTCGCCAAGCGCTGCGGCCCATTCATCAGCCAGTTTTTGATCTTCATCCATACCTAATTACCTATTTTCTAATCTTCTATTTCGCCGTCATCATCTTCTAATTCAGAGATGACGTCCTTACCCAAAAATGCGATATCCGTTTTCACTACATCAGGACGTTTAATTTTCTCGGATACTTGCACTGCCAACATCTCGCCCGAGCGTCCCATTTTTACACGATATGTGGGAAGCTCTTCGACAAACATAGTGGCGTTTTCTGGCATGGCAACAGGAATAATATCACCCGGTTGAAGCTCCATCAGATCGCGCAGAGAAATATCATGCTCGAGCAAATTAACCCTAAAGTTGATAGGAACATCCATGATTTCTTCTCGCAAAGCACTACTCCAGCGGACATCAGCTTCCATTTTGTCAGACTGAACACCAGCATCAAGCAGTTCTCTTATCGGTTCAACCATGGAATAGGGCATAACTACGTGAAAGTCACCGCCGCCACCATCAACTTCAATGTGGAATGAGCTAACCACGATAACTTCCGTAGGGCTGACTATGTTCGCCATACTCGGGTTAACTTCGGAATCAAGATACTCAAACTCTACGCCCATTACAGGCGACCATGCCTCTTTGTAGTCTTCAAACACAATTTTTAGGAGTAACTGGACAATTCGGCGCTCTGTTGGTGTAAACTCACGACCTTCAATCCGAGCATGGTAACGTCCATCGCCACCAAAAAAGTTTTCCACCAAAATGAAAACCAAACGCGCTTCCATTGTGATAAGTGCGGTACCTTTAAGCGGCCTAAAGCGTACCATGTTCAAACTTGTTGGCACGTAAAGCGTATTCTGGTACTCACCAAACTTCATCATTTGAACGCCGTTGATGGAAACCTCGGCAGCTTTTCTGAGCATATTAAACAAACTGATCCGCATATGTCGGGCAAAACGTTCGTTAATAAGCTCGAGTGTCGGCATTCGACCACGAACAATCCGGTCTTGGGACGAGAAGTCAAAATCTACTGACGAACCACCGCCGTCACCACCACCGTCACCACCATCATCGACATCGTCAACACCATGAAGAAGCGCATCAATCTCATCTTGGCTTAATAAATCGGTCACTCATCACCTACTGTATTACAAAATCAGTAAACAACACACGTTCAATAACGGGCTGCCCTACGGCTCTATTTAAACTCGCCTTAATATCGTTTGTTGCTTTGTCTCTAAGTTCCACTCTGCCGTTGACACTTCTAAGTTGCTCAACCGTAGCCGAGGCAAACGTCCCTAGTAACGAGCTCTCAATTAGCGGAGAGTGATAGCGAGCCAAGTTTTCATTTTCGAACCCCCTCACCATCAGTTGTACTTTTATCTGCACCAATCGTTCTTTGGTATCACCTGTCACATTAAACAGAAAAGGCTGGGCAATATTGACATAGGAAACAGGTTCCGCTGAAACCTCGACTTCCTGTTGAGCAACTTCTCCCGCTTCTTCTTCATCTCCTGAACCCATCATAAAAAATGCGGCACCGCCACCACCAACTAGTAACACAACAACAGCGATGATGATAACTAACAGCTTACTTTTACCTTGGGGAGCTTCTGTTTCGATTTCTTCGTCGGCCATATTCGTGGTTCTCTATTTTGCTTACTTTTCTATAGTTTAAGCGTAATAACTGATTCCATCACGCTTTGTTGTAACATTCAAATCAAGATTGACGCCTGGTTCAAGGTTTTCTTCGTTAGAAAAGGCTTGATTGCTGTCGCCTTGACCACTCTCCGAGTTATTTCCAGCGTAGCGGTTGTGCTGCCCAGAAGACTGTTGTTGAACAGATGAGTCACCCAACTGGACCCCTTGCTGCGCCAACATTTCCCTCAAACGTGGCATAGATTGTTCAATCACATCTCTAGCTTGTTGGTTTGCAACGGTGAAATGTACTGTTGCACCATCTCCCCCTACATTTAAGCGAATTTGCAATCGCCCTAATTCTGGAGGATCAAGACGAATATCAACATTCTTAAGGTTTTTGGACATCATCATCTGAACACGCTCAGCAACTTGCTCGCCCGCTAGCTCTCTATTTAATGGCAAAGGGGCTTGAGCCGAAGCTTGTTCTGCACGTAGTTGTGTTTGCCCAGCTCCAACCTGTTGACCTGTTGCCTGAGATAACTGTTGGGCCAAGCTAAACTCTTGTCCTTGAGGCGCTCCCTGCTTGGAGCCTGATTGAGATAGTTTCCCAAGCGACCCTAAAGTCTTAGCTCCCATTACCGCCTTTAACATAGCCTGCTCACTAGCAACCGGGGTTGCTGCAACCTGCTGAAGCTGATTAACAGAAAAGTCATTCGCTAGAGGGACATTTGCCGTCGCCTGAATAATATTCTGATTATTAGCTAGCTGGGATGATTGAGAAGCTTGATTCACCCCTTGAGGACTTGTCTGGACGATATGTGCTTGGGGCACCTTTTGCTTTCCTTCAAATTTTTGTAACACCTCACTCGCGTCTACCTCCTCAGAGGGTGTTGACCAAGGAATGGCTGAACTCGCCATTGCTGGCGAAGCTTCTAGTACCTGTGAAGGTCTAGCCTGAACATTAACACTGTCGGTAATATCTATGTTTTGTGGATTAAGACCTGACTGTCGTAGCTCTGTATGTACTGCTTTTGCCACCGGAGTAATATGACCTTGCAATTGCTCAGACATAGCCTGAGACTTCGCGGACGCAATAATTTGCTCTAGTTCAACCTCTGAAAGGCCCTGCCCTTTAAGTTGATGTTTTAAAAGCTCAATATCCTCTTTAATCGCTAGCTCAGCTTGCTCCACATCAAACATATTGGCGTTACCCACTGTCTTTACATCTGAGAGATCGTAAGTGTCGAATTCAGGACTTAAAGCCAGATCTGATGGTATCTGTTCAGGTTCAATAAACTGTTTTGCTATTTCAGGAATATCAGCAATTTGCTCTTTATAAGTAGTATGAGCCAATGCTGCAGGCCCTAGTTTATCAAGGTCACTCGATAGATCAGCTGTTAGATCCTTTTTACCAAGTGATTGGTGTAAATTATCTTGGTTGTATTGCACATTTGGATCGTCACTAGAAAGGACCTGATCACTCTTACCCTCTAGTGGCAACTCCTTGCCGGGTTGGTCTTGTAATACTTTGTTTGCATCATCCAACCTTCCGAGTAATTCACCATTTTCTGAGACTATCTTATCCGCATCAGATTCAAGTAAGTTGCTCGGTATAGCTGAATTACTCTTTAGTACTGCTTCTTCAGCTAAAACCTCCGATTGGCCTTTTAGGCTGTCAACATCTATGTGTTTTTCTGAATCGGATAAATTGTTTTTACCAAGATGGTTAACTTCCTCACCACCAAAGTCACCACCAGGACTAACCTCTTGTTCTAGCATTAATTTAGTACTTTCATCCCCCTCAACAGGAGAGTCCTTTACTACTGTATCTGCCGCTTGTTTTTCACTAGGTTCACCTTTTATGAACGCAGCCAACTTGGCAAAAAAACCTTCTGGTTGCTCAGTCTCTGCAGACTGAGGATTAGTCGAGATCGCTTTAGAAGAATCGGAGACTGGGGGTATATTTACATTCATAAACAGAGCACTCACATACAATTGAGAGAACAGCCGCAGATAATCATTAAAACAACCATCAGCGACGCAGCAATATTTAACAATGTTTAATGAGCAAGAAACGCGCCAAGTAAGTAGTCATACAACTGATACAAGGTAGCTGACTTTATATAATGTTAGAACTAGTTTGTAGAGCGGCGGGCATACTGTACAGTAGCAAACTCATCCATTTGTTTTTGTTCTCGGATGTGCTGTATCCGTTGCTTTTCTTCCCGCTTTTTCTCGATAAGCCATTCATAAGATCGACGCTGCTTTCGACATTCAGTCCAATTGTGCTCACAATTTTCTACTTGTGAGATGAAATGTTGTTCCGCCTGCTTTTGTTTAGATAACGTTTCATCAAGTGTTGTAAGAAATCTATTTAGGTGCATATACTGACTGGCCGTCAAACCCTGCTTACCTTTTTCTACAAGTTGGTCACAATAGTCTAAGCGGTAGTTCTCTATTTGTTTCAACTGCTGATAATAATCTTCTAGTTCAGCTCTAGCCTGGCTAAGTGCAAGAACCGCTTGGTTTTCGCGCTCTTTAGATTGTTCAAGCAAAAATACAACCGCGTTATCCATACATTACTCCTCCGTTTGCACTTGCAGCAGGTTACGCAACATACTAATGCTCATATCGAAGGGGACGGTTTCTTTCATTCCTTGTTGTAGGTAGGCGTCTAGCCTTGGTTTAAGTGTAAACGCACTGTCTATTGCAGGATCTGAGCCTGGCTTATAAGCACCAATGGATACCAAGTCTTGGTTTTTTCTACAAACTGACAGTACCTGTCGCACAGCTTTAGACATCAGGATTTGCTCTTCATTAGTTACCTGAGGCATCACACGGCTGACTGATCTTTCAACATCAATTGCTGGGTAGTGGCCAGCATCTGCCATTTCACGCGATAACACAATATGACCATCAAGTATCGCCCTTGAAGCATCAGCAATAGGGTCTTGTAAATCATCTCCCTCAGTAAGAACAGTGAAAAAAGCCGTGATGGACCCATGTTCTTGATTGCCATTACCAGCACGTTCTACCAGAGAAGGCAGCTTAGCAAATACAGATGGCGGGTAGCCTTTAGTCGCTGGTGGCTCACCAACAGATAAAGCGATTTCGCGTTGAGCTTGTGCAAAACGGGTAAGAGAGTCCAATAAAAGTAACACATCAAGACCTTGATCTCGAAAATACTCAGCAATGGTCAATGCTGTTTGACAGCCCTTAAGACGCATGAGTGGAGAGGAATCTGCAGGCGCCGCAACAACAACAGAACGCTGACGTCCGTCTACTCCGAGTATTTCATCAATAAATTCTTTTACCTCACGCCCCCGCTCACCAATGAGACCCACCACTACAACTTGAGCGGTTGTTCCTCGTGTCATCATTCCCAAGGTGACAGACTTACCTACACCAGAGCCTGCAAATAAGCCGATACGTTGGCCTTTACCAACTGTTAGCAAACTATTAATTGCTTTTATCCCGACATCTAAAGGTTCAGAGATTGGCTTTCGAGAAAGAGGGTTAATCGGATCAGAGTTAAATTTAGCACGCTTATCCGTATACAGTGGCCCAAGACCATCGAGCGGGTTGCCTACCCCATCGATCACTCGACCGAGCAATTCCATTCCTACAGGTAAACCAGAGTCCGTAGCCAATGGAGTAACTTTAGCTCCAGGCAGAACCCCCGTAATTTGCTCACTAGGCATAAGGAACAAGTTATCACCTGAAAAACCGACCACTTCGGCATCCATGTGTCCATGTATAGTCTCGACTTGACATAAACTGCCAATTGGCGCTCGGCATCCTGTCGCTTCTAGTGTGAGTCCAACGACACGTACTAGCTTACCTGATGCAACAGGGCGACAAGTCAGGCCTTCAGTGTGATAATGTGAGAGACGTTCAGCAAGCGCTAACATTAGTCACCACCTTGATGATGATTTGCGCCACAGAAGTTATCGAGAACATTACGAATTCTGTCCTCTAATCGGTAATTAATGCTGGACTCACCCGCTTCAATCTGTAAGTCGCCGGGATTAAGTGCAGGTTCAGAAACTAGCAACCAGTTACGAAACTCCAGCTCCCCCTCACCGTACGCAGAACGCACGATCTCCACATCATCTGGGTGGAGTTTGACGGTAATAGAGTGCCCTGATATTGGCAGGGATTCTACCGATTGTTTAACAGTATCTAACACCACTTTAGGATTGATTTTAGCTTCAACATGGACAACTTCTTTGACCAAAGTCAGCACCATATCAACGATCTGTTTTTCGACCTGAACATTAAGTAGCTCAAGTGGCTGGGCAAACTGATTCGCCAGATCAACAAAGGTACTAATTTGCGCCTGAATAAGTTCTTGTCCAGCTTCTATACCTTCAGCTTTACCCTCTTCAAAACCTTCCTTATGGCCTTCAGCACTTCCTTGTTCCTTGCCTTTTTCATATCCTTGTGTAAATCCAGCCTCTTGTCCTTGTAGCAACCCTTCTTCATAAGCTTGCTGCTTGATTTGTTGTATTTCTTCTTCTGTTAGCTCTTTCGGAGGTTCTGGCTCAGGCTCAGGAAGCATAGGCATCCAACTGGGGTCATAATTCAACGCGGTCTCTTTAGCCTGAGAACGAGTTTCCGAAGAGTAATCTGGCATGCCCCACAACTCAGTCTTATGAGCAACATCCCCTTCCTCTATACGCAGGTATCCTCGCTTTCTTTCATCTGACATGACCAAATCACCTAATGTTCAAGACTATAAGAATTCATCGGCACCACCGCCAAGAACAATTTCACCAGAGTCAGCCATTTTACGTGCAACGGCCAATACCTCTTTCTGCGCAGCTTCAACGTCAGAGACTTTAATTGGTGCCATAGCTTCAAGGTCATCAGCCATAAGTTCTGCCGCCCGTTTAGACATATTCTTGAAGATTTTTTCACGCAGAGCATCATCTGCACCTTTGAGTGCTCTCTGAAGAGACTCTTGCGGAACATCACGCAGCAGTTTTTGGATACCTGAATCGTCGACTTCGATAAGGTTTTCAAATACAAACATAAGATCTTGTATCTGTGTTGCCATATCTTCGTCTTGCTCACGGATTTGCTCCATCATGATGCTTTCCATCTGGTTATCCATAAAGTTCATGATTTCGGCCGCAGCTTTAGTACCACCAATTTTCGCGGCTTGGGCACCCGCTTGACCAGCAAACTGTTTCTCCATGATTTCATTCAACTCAGCAAGGGCTGATGGCTGCACTTCTTCTAGCGTGGCAATTCGCATAATAAGGTCAAGAGCATCACGCTCAGCAAACTGTGTCAAAATTTCAGCAGATTGATCGGGCTCTAGGTAAGAAAGTACAATGGTTTGAATTTGAGGGTGCTCGTTGATGATGATACTGGCTACCTGACGAGGATCCATCCATTTTAGGGAATCCAAACCTTTCGAGCCTGTGCCAAGTAAGATCTGGTCAACAAGGTTGTTAGCTTTGTCTTCACCTAGAGCAGCAACCAAAGCATTACGCATAAAGTCTTCACTGCCCATACCTATGTTGGTGTACTTCTGGATATCTTCCAAAAAGGCCCGATGAACAACACTCACCTTCTCTTGGTTGAAGCTAGCAGCCTGAGCCATTGCACTACCCACGCGCTGCACTTGCTTGGGTTCTAGATGGCGAATGATACCAGCCGCGTCTTCTTCATTAAGACTCAGCAAAAGGATCGCCGCACGCTCTTCACCGGGTACACTTTCAATATCTAAGGTGTTTTCTTCACCCTCACCTTGAGGGGCAACGTCATTAGCCATCTTCCATCCAGTTCTTCACTACTTGTGCCGCAAGTTCAGGCTCATTCGCTACAAGAGCTCGAACCGCTTTCAGCACGTCTTCATCTTTATGGAGATTGGGTAAGTCGATGCTAGAGCCAAACTCAAACAATTCTCCACCGTCCATGTCGCCACCAATCAGGCTTGTTTCACCATCAGCACCAATTGGTAAGCCATCAGGCCCATACAGGTCCTCGTCATCATCCGAAGCAGGGTTCAATAGCTTGGTCATTGCTGGGCGAACCAAGACAAGAACAATCACGATAATGACAAGTGCACTGGCTAACCATCTCATCCAATCATTGAAGTTTTCATGCTCCCAAATTGGCACATCGAGTACAACTTCAGACTCAGGTTCCGCAAACTGCATACTGAGGACATTAAGTAAGTCACCGCGACTTTCATTAAAACCTACTGTACCAATCAACACTTCGCGAATGGACTTCAATTCAGCGTCAGAAATCGGTTGATACGTTGTTTCGCCAGTATCTGGGTTGGTTGTAGGACGATTTTTTATCGCAACAGCAACCGTTTGACGGTTAACAACACCTGTCTGACGCCGCTCATGACTGATCGTAGTATCCAGTTCAAAGTTACGCGTCGCTTCCTTATGCACTGAGCCTTGCCCAAGCAAAGATCCATCCTTCATTTGCGCCACATCTTGCGGAATAGATGCATCTGCAGGAGGTTGGTTACTAAGCGCACCAGGAACACCAGCAACGACATTACCATTATTATAGTCTTCTAGTGTGTATTCACTTCGAGTAGAAGGTGTGTTGGGATCAAAGCGCTTACGGGTTTGCTCCACTGCACTGAAATCTAACTGAATATCCACCTGCGCCGTATAGTTACCGAAACCAAGAATTGGAATAAGCACAGAGTCTATTTTCTCTCGTAGTGCTTCTTCTTGTTTTCTCTCAAGCTCATGTTCTTTACGACGCGCGGCTGAGGCTGGGTCTTGGGAGCCAGAGCTCAACAAACGCCCATGCTGATCCGTCACCGTAATTCGATTTGGTTTCATCCCAGGGACCGCACTTGCAACTATATCGACAATAGAGTCGACTTCTTCTTGCTTTAGCGAAGCACCCATACGAAGCGTTAGAAATACAGAAGCCGATGCTTCCTGATTATGCCTAACAAACACGCTTCGTTTAGGTAAAGCTAGTAAAACACGCGCTTTACGCACATGTTTCATTTCCTCAATCGCCATAGCAAGTTGAAGCTCTCGACTGAGTTTTAAGCGTTCTTGTTCTAAGCGCTGCGAGACACCAAACCCCATGTTCTGCATCAATATGTCATTTCCAGCTTGTTTTTCGGTATTCAAGCCAGCACGGACCATATTTAACTTAATGGAGTTGTAGTCGCTAGCAGGTACTGAGATGGTATTACCGTCAAGGTTATAATCTATTTTTTCTTGATCAAGGTAGTCGAGAACTGGAATCAGTTCCTCGGTCTCATACGCCCCTAGTGGACGCATTTCAGGCTCTCGAACCCAGAAAAACAGCATCACAATCAAGGCAACACAAATGGAGATAGAGAAGACAAGTACAACTTGACGAAGAAGGTCAAGGTCTCCCACAGCCATATCGAATTTTTTCGAGCTTTGCTCATCCAAATCTGGATTTTGAATATCAGTATCCAAATCAGATGCAGCTACCATACCTGTATCCGGCGCATCTTCCGCTACAGCTAGCTCTGTTGATGGGGTTTCTTCTTCTGACACAGACAGTACCTATTGCTTAAACTGGCATATTCATCAATTCTTTGTACGCTTCGACAAGCTTGTTACGCACTTGAATCGTTGCTTCAAACGCAACGCTCGACTTGTTTCTCGCAATCATAACGTCAGACAACGAAATATCCTCGTCACCTCGATCAAAACGCATCTGTAGGTCACTTGATGATTTTGCTAATCCATTAACGTTATTAATAGCGTTGTTGAGCATATTTTTAAAATCGGCGCCAACTTTCTGTCCAGTTGCAGCAGGCTTGGTGTTCGCTGCTTCGAACATCATTGACTGTAATTCGCTTTGAAAACCATCCACTTTCATTGAACACCTCAACCGTCAACTCTTTGACCATAGTCCTTGTTGTTAGAATAATCTGCAATCTACATGCCATAAAGATATAGCAATGCTATGAGCGCCTTAATTGGGGATATCAATTCCCGCATCTCTCATTTTTGCTAGCTTGTAGCGTAGCGTTCGAGGGCTAATACCAAGTTTTTCGGCCATATCCTTACGACGTCCATTACACTCTGCCAATGTGTCAAGAATAATCGCAAACTCCTGCTCTCGTAATTCGCCTCCTAAACCAGAAGACATAGGGAGCTCATCTTCAGCTTCAGCCAAAGGCTTTATATTAGGCGCACTAATCTGACCGGTTTCCACTATATGCTGCAAACTGCACGCATCCTGCCAATCAAGCCCTTCTAAAAGGATATGTTCAGACATAATCTGCTCATTTTCACTTAAAATAAGAGCGCGCTGGATAACATTGTCTAACTCACGAACGTTGCCTGGCCAATGATAGGCGTGGAGTTTATTTAACGCGTTAATAGCCAGTTCAGGAACAGGAAGCCCTAACTTTTTGCAATGACGTTCAATAAGATGCTTAGCTAGAGGCTCAATATCTCCTTTTCGCTCGCACAACGCTGGCCAAGCTAGTGGAAAAACATTTAAACGGTAATATAAGTCTTCACGAAAATTACCTTCTTGGACATAAAGTTTAAGATCTCGGTTACTCGTCGCTAAAACCCGCACATCAAGCTTAATGCTTTTACGACTTCCCAAACGTTCAACTTCTCTCTCTTGTAGAACACGCAGTAACTTGGCCTGAAGGTTCAAGTCCATCTCACTGATTTCATCGAGTAGAATCGTACCGCCTTGAGCTTGTTCAAATTTGCCTGGACAAGCCTGCACAGCACCCGTAAATGCGCCTTTTTCGTAGCCAAATAGAGTTGCCTCCAGCATATTATCTGGAATAGCAGCACAGTTTATCGCGACAAAAGGTCCATCTTTACGGTTCGAAGCATTATGAATATAACGTGACATGACTTCTTTACCAGAACCACTAGGTCCAAGAACCATAACATTCGCATCTGTCTTTGCCACTTTATCGGCCATAGCTAATAATTTGAGGCTTTTATCATCGGCAACCACAGCGTCACCATTATCCTCTGATTTACTGGGCGCATAGCGGCTAACCATATTGAGCAAAACTTCGGGCGCAAACGGTTTGGCCATATAGTCTATCGCCCCGTCTTTCATTGCTGATACGGCATCTTCAATGTTTGCATATGCTGTCATAAGTAAAACAGGAATATTTGGCCAATGCTGCTTGATGGTACGCAATAGAGCTAGCCCTCCCATCCCTGCCATTTGCACATCAGATACCACTACATCGACAGAATGTGATTTGAGTTTAAGCAAGGCATCTTCAGCGCTGTCTGCTTCTAGCCATTCATATCCTGCAAGGGCAAGAGTATCAACTAAGGCTTCGCGCAAGCCTTCATCGTCTTCCACGATCAGTACTTTGCTTTGCGTCATTGTCCTTCTCCTGTGATTGTCTTAGGGTTGGCATTTGAGCTGCTTTCAAGAGGAATGCAGACAGTAAAGCATGCACCTTCTCCTTGTTCAGAAATTAGCTCCAGCCTTCCATCATGAGCACGGCATACCATCTGTACAACAGCCAGCCCAAGCCCTGTTCCTTGAGAGCGAGTTGTAAAAAACGGCTCCATAATTTGATCTTGTAATTCTTTCGGCACACCTGGCCCATTGTCTTGAACCGAAATTTTAAGTTCACTACGCACTGGCCTGAAAAAAACATCTATCTGGGAGTCCTTACCAGCAATCTGAATTGCATTCATAACCAAGTTACTCAAAGCCGATGCTATTGCATTAGCATTACCTAGAAGCTGAGCATCTTCTTGTTCAACTTCTAGGTGATAGTCAATCTGATTGTTTTTAAGCGCCGTCTCAACCATGGGGGAGAACTCAGAAACTAATTCCGAGACAGTGAAAGGCTTAACAACTTTATTGTCACCGCCTTTGGCAAACAACAACATATCGTTCACTTGCTTTTCTAAGTCGTGTAAGCGGTCCATCAGCTTAGCTTGGAAACGTTGCTTAGTTGCAGCTGATAAGCTAGGAGCACCTAGGTTTGATGCGTAGAGCATAGCACTGGATAAAGGGGTGCGTACTTGATGCGCAAGTGAAGCCACCATTCTGCCAAGAGAAGACAAACGTTGAAGATCGCTGATGCGTGACTGTAAGAGCCGAGTTTCAGTCAAATCAGTAATAAGTATTAACTGTCCTGTGGTCGAAGCAGAAATAGCAAGCCTGACTTTACGTCCATTTCGTAAAGAAACTTCATGCCCATCATCCTCTCTGGGAGCAAACGCTCCTTGGATAACTTCAAACCACTTTTGCCCAGTCAGTGGCATTTCCAATAATCGCTGAGCTTCGGGATTGGCTTCATGCACAACGCCTTGAGTGTCCAACAAAATCACTCCTGCTGGCATAACATCCAATACTTGTTTGTATCTCTCAACTTGCTCTTCAATAGTACCAAGCGGAGTATGATTCGTAGTAGCTTGAGCTGCTTGCATGTCGTATTTCTGCCTTTAAAAACAACAATAGTCTGAAATGCAAAAAGCAAGCCAGACTATTCTTGTTTATATTCAACAACTTAATTAATGGTCAGAATTTTGACAATACGAAGAATTGGCGCACTAGCGCTGAACGTTATACTTTCGCATTTTCTCGACTAAGGTTGTACGCCGCATACCCAACATATCTGCTGCACGAGCAACAACGCCATCTTGAGCCTCTAAAGCTTGGTTAATCATATTCACTTCTATCTCTGCAATCATTTCCTTGAGATTAACGCCCTCGGGTGGAAGTTCTTGGGGAGCATTAGCATGATCGTGTATTCCTTCCGTTTTATCGAGACTAAAACCCTCAGAGAATATGTCTTGCAATACATCTCGTTCTTGCTCCTCAACGGAAGCAAACGCATTATACTCTGGGTGAAACTCAGGGATATCACTATAACGATACTTGGTCGGCAAATGATTGACATCAACTAAACTATTTGGATAGAGAATAACCATCCTCTCCACCAAGTTAGCTAGCTCCCTCACGTTACCTGGCCAATTATGTTCCATCAATGAGTTAATTGACCTTGGGGTAAAACAGATTGGCTGACTGCCTTCAGACTCCATACGAGCCATCAGTTCCTGAAGTAAAAGTGGTACATCGTTAATACGATCACGCAAAGGGGGCATATCAATGGGAAAAACATTTAAACGGTAATATAAGTCTTCTCGGAAAGATTCCTCTTTTATCATCTTGTCTAAGTTTCGATGAGTAGCGGCGATAACCCTTACATTAACTCTTATGGTTGTATTGCCCCCCACACGTTCAAAGCATCGCTCTTGCAATACCCTGAGAAGCTTAACTTGCATCGGCATTGGCATATCGCCAATCTCGTCCAAAAACAAAGTACCGCCTTCAGCTAATTCAAAACGCCCTTTACGTGAGGTAATGGCTCCTGTAAACGCACCTTTTTCATGACCAAATAGCTCGCTTTCTAACAAATCAGGCGGAATAGCACCACAATTTATGGGTACAAATGGCCCTGTTTTACGTGCAGAGTGGTAGTGAATATTGCGAGCAACGACTTCTTTCCCTGTACCAGACTCACCTAGTATAAGTACGTTTGCTTCGGTCGTAGAGACTTGCTCTATAAGGTGTCTGACTTCCTGTATACCCATACTTTGTCCCACCAGACTTCGGAACAAAGCGTTATCACGAGAGGAAGAAGTAAGATTTACACCTTGACGCCCTAGAAACTCCTTACAATGGCGCAGAGCTTCACTTAGTTGAGGGTAATTTAAAGGATATTCCAGTTCGCCAACATAATTGGTCATTTCTTCAACTGGATAAGAGTGGGGCCCTAACATAAGTAAAGGTATATGGTTGGCTTTTAAGAGATGGCCGTTTAGTTGAGTGGAGAACCCTTGATTATTCATAGAACCAAGAATGCACCCAGCCCAAACATTAGACCAGTCAACGTCGTTTAACTGTGCGGAGCTTATTGCCTCGCACTGTTCTCCAACGAACTCCAATATGTTACGCAGAACGATGCGTGCTTGTGCATCATCTTCAATTACGAGCAGCTTTGCTAAACCTTGCATGGGTGAGAATTATTGCCTTTATTTTCAAACGTTGTGGCTGACATTTTGTTCTGGCGACTAATCTAACTATAGAACAGGATTAGTGATAGACAATTTATAAAATTTAGCAACAAATTTAGCCACTAAACAAGTTAGTGGCTTACATTCTATTTGATAAAAAAATAAAGGCAACCAAGCAATTAGGTGATGTGATATTTATACCAAAAGCTTTGGAGCAAAATATGTTTATAAGGCCGATTAAATCAATATTTTTATTTAACTTTCCGCATCATTTGCAGTTAAATTGTGATATTCCGCTGGTATCTGTTCCCAAGCAGACTTAATTTCACGAATTATATCAATAACATCATCAATTGGCTGAGGATCATTTTTATGATTAGCTTCGGTTATTTGCGTAATCATAAACTCGTAAAGTTGATCAAGGTTTTGAGCAATATCACCACCATCATCCATCGATAAACAACTACGTAAGCTGATAATAATATCCAGCGCTTTACCTAGCCTTTCTCCTTTGATCGGAATATTTCCTTGCTCCATTGCCGCTTTACCTTGAATCAAACGCTCAATCGCTCCTGCCATAAGCATTTGAACAATCTTATGCGGGGAGGCAGCACTGAGCTGGCTATCTACTGATACCTTCTTGTAAGCCTGTAATGAACCACGCATAACAACCCTCTTTATAAAAATTTTTTGTACTGCTGAACCGACTTACTGCCGTAGCGATACTTTTTCAAATCACTGCCAAGTTCTGCGGTTTTCTTTTGCATTAACTCAACAGTCAACTGAGTGCGCTTTATGGCATCCTGCCATTCTGGTAATTGCGCTAACTCATCCTGTTTATTTATTATACTAATCAAGGTTAGCAATATCTGTTCCCTTATATCGACTCGATCAAGAATTTCTTCAGAATTAATCTCTTCTTCTGCAAGTTTAAGAGTGATTTCGTGATCTACATCACTTAGCTGAGACAGCTTTTTCAAAAATTCATCCGCCAAGTGCATTCATCATACTCGCTAGCTGGGACTGCATATTGCTCGTAGCATCTTGCATTGCCGAAAATTTGGCGTGCGTACGTTTTTGAAGGCTCTCCATACGCCTATCTAGTACTGCTTGATCATCATCAAGGCTATAGTTGCGTTCAATCATGGTTTTTTCACGAGTCCTAAGTGTTCCGGTGACACCAGTTATCCCCTGAATCGCTTCTTCTACTTTCTTAGCAAAGCCCTGATTACCACCAAAGAAATCCTCTAGCTTATTGAAGTTTTTATTGATTTGACGATCTAGCATATCATAATTGATCTCTAACGTGCCTTGGCGAGTCGTCGCTATACCAAACTCTGTAAGGGTCTTAAGATCATCCGAAGCTGGCTCAATTGGGGAAGAAAAAACTGACTTTAGCCTTGAGTCAGCATTGCGTACAACGCTCTCCCCTGCGAGAGGTCCGGCTTGTCCTGTACTTGGATCAACACCGGCAAGCTCTTTTGATACTTGATAAAACTGGTTATATGCTGACACAAACTGCTCAATATCCGCTCGGACTCGCAAACGATCGTATTCAATATCAATCTCAGAGGGAGCTTTGTTCATATCCGAGCGCCCCTTCAAGGTTAAGTCAACGCCTTCAATCGCATCTTCAATGATATTGTTGTCGCTCGAAAGTTGAGCCACACCATCAAGCAACACCTTGGAATCTTGAGCAGCTTGAACCTGAGTCATACCTCGATAAGCATCAAAAGACTCCTGAGCTGATTTTAAGTCCGCCTGGGCTTTATCGATGCGTTCTAGGTATTCTCTTTCTTCTTGAGGTAGCTTGGATAGTTCAATTTGCTTGGCTTCTTCTGGCGTCAGTTCTCCAGAAAGTACTTTTGCATCGAGCGCTGCTTTTTCCTGAGCTAGTTTCTCTTCAAGAGCTGCTTGCTTAGCCTCAAGAGCCGCTTGCGCTTCTTTGGGAGTGACATAAGAATCAGTCAATGTTCCGGAAGCTGATGGACTCCAACCAGGGACGTCAGGCGCTTTCTCTAACGCTTTTGCATCAAGTTGTGGTTCTGGCTCCCAATATGAGTCTAACAAAGTACCTGACGCTGTATCTGTCCAGCCAGGTATCCTCTCTTCAGGTCTTAGATATTGATTCGCTTGGGTGCCAGCAGTTGCGGCTGCAACTGCCGCTACATCAGATAACTCATTGCCAGCACTTGCGTCCTTAGCAGCATTTGGGTCAACGGCGATTGCCGCTTGTTTTGAAGCATCGGCAATTTCTTGATCGACAACTTTTGCCGCTTTAATATTGTTTTCTGCAATACGATCCGCCACTGCTTGTTCGTCTTCAGTCAGCGGCTTTATCAAATCTTGTGCTGTTGAACGGGCTTGTTCGAGATCTTTAACACGTTGCTCTAAGGTCTTATATTCGAGTCTTTTTAGGAGATTGCCAGGCTCAGCTTCAGCACTTAGGGTCAGTGCATTTTTCTCCCCTGAATTACTTGATGCAACAATAAGACGCGGACCTTCAACATCATTAATAACTGAGGCTCGAACACCCGGGTTTGCTTTGCTTTCATTAATGCCGCGAACAATGTCAGTAAGCTTTGCATTGTTTTTTACTTGAACTGTAAATTCCTTGTTATCTAAAGAAATCTGCAGCTTACCCGGGCCAAATTTTGCATCTTGCGGCATTACATCAGATGCAATTTTATGACTCTGGGCAAGCTGCAACACATCAATAGCATATCTACCAGCGATAGCTTCAGTGGTTGCTGTCGCAGAAATGACGGTCTCGTCTGTCGATTCAACCTTTCTTGCGGCGAAAGCTTTCTCTTGGCGAAAGCTCACCATCAAGTTTTTCATCGTATCCAACGACTCTCTGAGCCGACCGTAGGCACTGATACTGGAATCAATTTTGTCACGCTCACTGTCAATTCGCTGCTGTTTAGGAACACGCTCCGAATCAACAACTTTGCTGACCATGGCATTGATATCCATGCCAGAATTCATCCCTACGGGGCCAAAGCTCATTCAATCACCTCAAAATACGATCACACCGTGTGGTTCAGAAGTCCCGACGAATATCGAGCTGTCTGATCACGCAGGCGTCGCAGTATTTCTAACATTTCCTCATCGGGTATCTGACGAATAATATCACCAGTATCCGCTTCATAAATGGTTACTACATCTCTTCCCGATTCTTCATCGACTCGGAAAGATAGGCCAGTGTTGATGGACGAAATGAAATCATTCATTTGCTGTACCATACGTTGCCGTTCTGCCCTGTTGAGCTTTTCACGTTGTTGAGACGCTTCGATAGCTTGTTCAACAGCTTGAGCAGCTTGTTCTCTCACCTCGGTCGTAGAAACCTGTTCTTTCCGCGAGGAAACTTGTTGTGCACCACCATACTTTGAAGCAACTTTAGTGCCACTTTCTGAGCCGTAAGGCTGGATGTTCGATGTGTTGGATGGTATTTCCATAACAATCTCCCTTCCACCTTATAGGTTGGTAACCTTGTTACCTACCAATAAGCTCGTTCGAACCTATCGGTTAACCTAATAAGCTAAGAGCTGCTGATGGTGACTGTTTGGCCTGCGCCAAAACAGACGTACTCGCCTGCTGCAAAATCTGCGACTTGGTCATTTCAGTCGTTTCTTTTGCATAATCTGTATCTCGAATACGGCTACGAGATGAATTAACATTCTCGTTTATGTTATCCAAGTTACTGATCGCATGGCCAAAACGGTTCTGGAATGCCCCTAACTCCGCACGCTGACTATCTACAGTCGTTAATGCGCCATCTATGATGGAGACTGCCATTTGCGAGCCTGCAACAGTAGAGACATCAACATCAGCAACCGTTCTATCTTCTGCTGCTCCAAAACCAATCTCGCCTCCCAAAGCCCCACCAATAGTGACATCGGTTGCAACTCGGTTATTGGCAGTAAACAGTTGCAATTTCCCTTCTTCGCCAACGGACGCCTTAATATCTGGGCTTTGACCATTAATGTAGGTGGCGAGCTGTTCAATATCATCGCCCTCTTTAGCATTAATGGTTAGCGTCTGCGCTTCACCATATATATCAGTATAGTCGAGTGTAAGGTCGGTTGAGCCTTGAGACACCTCCCAATCTGGATCCTGCCCAGTTTGAGCAACATAAGCTTTGCCGCCCATTCCTTCATTATCAGAGCGCAGATTACCCATTGTGAGCATGACTGCCTCACCTGAGCCAGCGCCTATCTGGAAAGATTGGCTACCATAAGTACCGTTCAAGAGTTTGTTACCACCGAAAGAAGTTGTCTCGGCAATACGGTTGAGCTCATTATTGAGTGCAGTGACCTCTTCTTGAATCGCAAGACGTTCCGAACGTGAGTTCGAACCATTCGCCGATTGAAGTGATAGATCCCGCATACGTTGGAGAATGTTGGTCGTCTCATTCATTGCACCTTCTGCGGTTTGTGCAATTGAAATCCCATCATTGGCGTTTTTCACCGCCATGTCTAAACCACGACTTTGCGATGTTAAACGGTTGGATATTTGAAGCCCTGCTGCATCATCCCGGGAACTATTAATTTTGTACCCCGATGATAGGCGCTCCATCGATCTCTGCATGCCGTCAGCCGACCCATTAAGGTATCGCTGAGCAGTCATCGCAGACACATTCGTGTTTACGTTAATTGCCATACTGATCTCCTTAGGCATTAAGGGTGATGCACCTTAGCGTCTCTCACCTCGCTTTAGCACATCTCATTTCTCTCAGTCTTGTTAACGGCTGAGCTAATATATCCTTTAGAGAAAAGTTTGAAAAAAAATTTTCAAATAGAGCAAATATGCAACAAAGTTATTTTAAATCAGACAATTAAAAAGCAAAAAAAAATCCAGCCAAAGCTGGATTTTTTTCTTTTATTTAGACTTAACCAAGTAGGTTCAGAGCCGTATTTGGTGTTTCTTTTGCCTGAGCCAAGATTGAGCTGGACGCTTGAGATAGAATCTGCGACTTGGTCAGTGCAGTTGTCTCTTTGGCAAAATCGGTATCTTTGATTCGGCTCTTAGATGCATTCACATTCTCATTGATGTTATCCAAGTTAGTAATTGCATGAGTGAATCGGTTTTGGAAAGCACCAAGCTCTGCGCGGTGACTGTCGACATATTTTAGAGCTGAGTCTACAATCGCCACAGATTGCTGGGCTCCACCGACTGTAGTTACATCGATAGTGTCAACAGTGACCGCCTCTCTTGGTCCCATACTTAAGTCACCCGCTAGACCACCACTAAAGCTCACATCACCTTGGACTTTATCTGTGCCAGCGAAGATTTGAAGCTTACCCTCGCCGTCCACTGAAGCACTGACTAACTCAGTTTGACCATTGATGTAAGTAGCCACTTCTTCAATATCATCACCGACTTTTGTATTGATAGTAATGGTTTGTGCGTTGCCTTCATTATCAACAAGGTCCATTGTAAAGTCATTAGTACCTGCTTCAACAACCCAGTCTTTATCTTTACCGTTTGCTGCGTGATACATGCCACCACCCATGCCAACATTGTCAGAACGCATGTTATTGAGGGTTAACATCACCGCTTCACCGCCGTTAGAACCAATTTGGAAAGCGCGAGTTGAATAAGTACCGTTAAGCAATCTATTGCCACCAAATGATGTGGTTTCCGCGATACGGTTAAGTTCATCGTTAAGCGCCGTCACTTCTTCTTGCAATGCAATTCGCTCTGAACGTGAATTTGAACCGTTTGCTGATTGAAGAGACAAGTCTCTGATACGTTGTAAGATGTTAGTACTTTCGTTCATAGCACCTTCTGCAGTCTGAGCAATTGAAATACCATCATTTGCATTACGTACCGCTACATGAAGACCTCTACTCTGAGATGTTAATCTGTTTGAGATTTGGAGACCCGCTGCATCATCTTTTGCACTGTTAATCTTAAAACCTGAAGATAAACGTTCCATTGATGTTTGCTGTGCGTTGTTAGCGCTGTTTAGGTAACGTTGTGCTGTCATTGCTGCTACGTTAGTGTTTACATTCACTGCCATGGTGATTTCTCCGTTTGATTTTCCTGTGTTGCGATTCCCGACGTCTCGGAAAATCAAAAGTAGTTCTCTCAAAGTTACTTCTATTAACGGCTCTATTTCTAAAACCTTGAGAATTTTTTTACGTTATTTTTGAAAAAAATATGCTGGTAGAGGTAAATTTGATCAAGACTCAAAAAACATTAAAAAGATGGAATTTTTTTCTAAAGCTTTAATGAAGATTGTCGAATGGGCGATGAGCTTAACCAAGCAAAGTTAGAGCTAGATTTGGCTGTTGTTTTGCCTGTGCAAGAATAGAGGCACTGACTTGCTGTAGAATTTGCTGCTTGACCATTTGAGTGGTTTCTTTCGCATAGTCAGTATCTTTAATACGACTCTTTGATGCCGCCAAGTTTTCGTTAATGTTGCCAAGGTTGCTGATTGCGTGCCCAAAGCGATTTTGCATGGCTCCCAACTCAGCTCGATGGCTATCGACATACTGCAAAGCCGTATCGATTATAGCGACGGATCGCTGTGCCCCTCCAACGTCAGAAATATCCAAGTTATCAACCGCTTCGTAACCAGATAACCCTATTTGAAGTTCACTAGCCAAGCTGCCTGAGAAAGAAATGGTGCCCGATGTTTCTTTACCCGCCATAAAAATCTGCAGTTGTCCGTCTTGATTGACCGAGGCTGAGACCTTACTCGTTTGACCATTAATATAAGTAGCCAGTTCTTCAATATCATCGCCAACTTTGGCTTCAATTTGAATCGACTCCTGCTGCCCAAAAGCATCGATATAGTCCATAGTCAAAACGTCAGAATTTTGTTTCACTTGCCAATTTTTACCCGCTTTGCCAGCGGCAATATAACTAAACCCACCCATGCCTAAAGTATCTGAACGCATATTGTTCAACGATATTTGAACCGCTTCTCCCGAACTGGCACCAATTTGGAAAGCAGAACTAGAAAATGAGCCATTGAGCAATTTTCGACCACCAAAAGAGGTGGTTTCAGCGATTCTATTCAATTCATCATTCAAAGCCGCCATTTCTTCTTGTAATGCCAGCCTCTCTGAGCGACTATTTGAACCATTTGCAGATTGTAAAGACAGGTCGCGCATTCGTTGCAATATGTTAGTCGATTCGTTCATCGCTCCTTCGGCGGTTTGCATGATGGATATTCCATCGTTCGCATTACGCATCGCAACACTCAAACCTCTCATTTGCGATTCCAGACGATTAGAAATCTGTAAACCAGCAGCGTCATCTTTTGCACTGTTAATACGATAGCCTGAAGATAATCTCTCCAAAGACTGGTTTAACATGTCTGTTGCATTGGTTAAATACCTTTGCGCCGTCATTGCTGAGACATTGGTATTAACAGTGATGGCCATAACGCTTAGTTGTATTACTCATGAGGACTAATACTTATATCGGCAATAAAAGATTTTCTTTAGTTTTTTATCGCCTACAAGCCGCCCGCTAAATCCAAGTAGTTGCCGGTAGAAAACGATGATTTTTCACACGCAAGCCAATAGATAGCTTCAGCAACCTCCTCGGGCAAACCGCCTCGCTGCATTGGGATGTGACTTTTTAGTCTATCGACACGCTCAGGCTCTCCACCATCTGCGTGCATTTGGGTATGAATCAACCCTGGGCGAACGCAGTTAACTCTTATTCCCTCTTTTGCCACTTCAAGGGACAAACCTTTGGTTAAGGTATCAATTGCGCCTTTCGACGCAGCATAATCAATATACTCATTAGGAGAGCCTGTTCTTGCCGCCGTAGACGATACGTTGACTATGACGCCTCCTAAACCTCCATGATGGGTCGACATTCGCTTAACCGCCTCTCGGCAACACAAAAAGTAACTCGTCACATTATTGGTCAAAATGGTATTGATACGCTCTGCATTCATTTCATCTAAGCGCATCTGTGTTTGCAAAATCCCAGCATTATTAACAAGAACCGTTAATCGACCGAGCTCCATATCTACCGTATCAAACAAACGGCAAACATCTACCTCTTGAGAAACATCTGCTTGCACAGCAATGCAACGTCCACCACTTGAGTTAATCTCATTGGCAAGGGCAGTCGCCGCGTTAGAGTTAGACTTGTAATTAATGCACACGGCATAACCATGATGAGAAAAAAGCTTGGCGGTTGCAGCTCCGATGCCGCGCCCACCTCCGGTAACAATAACGACTTTAGAATGGTTCATGAATTTACATTTATATGCTGAAAAGAATTTAAAACACTATAAATAACAAAATCTTAAATTACAAAACTAATGAAATGAATGTGATATAACTAACACTAGCTAGTAAAAAGCCGAACACTGAGGTTCGGCTTCATTTTCTTAATTGGTCGCTGAACTTATTTTATGGTCAGCGTTTTTAGCATTTGGGCTGACGGGGCAAAAAAGTAAGCGCCTGTTACCGCTTTTGAAAAACGTAGTAACTGATCATATTTACCATCTGTTACCGCATACATGCTTTCTAGCATAGCCTTGAAATTGTGCAGAGTATGACAATAAGCAATAAATAGTAGGCCGTGATCACCTGACACACTGCCATAAGGTAAGCTGTGGCGAACGATCTTAAGCCCTTTACCTTCTTCTTTTATATCAACCCGTCCGACATGAGAAGCGGCTGGTACATCGTCTAATTCAACAGAGTCGGCTTTAGTACGCCCAATTACTTTTTCTTGAGCTGAAATATTGAGGCGATTCCACGCCGGTAAGTTATGTACAAAGCGTTGCAGCATTACGTAGCTACCCCCTGAAAACTCGCCTTGTGGGATTATCGCCGCTTCTTGGCGCTGATTACCATGCGGGTTTTCTGTACCATCAATAAACCCTGTCATATCACGTGCATCTAAATAGCGATAACCATAAGTTTCATCAACAACCGTAACGTATTCAGCAAGGGTCTCAAATAACTTACATAGAAGGTGAACATGTAAATCATGACGCTTTGAATGGCAATGTATTAACACGTCAACATCTGTACTAGGTGCCTGCATATCCCCTTCCCCTAGCTGCGGAAAGTCTATCAGTTCTTCTGGAACAGGGACATCAAGCTGACTCCAGAAAGATCGGGTAAAAGCAATCGAAAGCGTTAAATCAGCACCAGTTTGCTGGTTATTGAGCTCTTCAACCAAAGCAGGCAATGATTGTAACTGTTTTAATACTTCTGCTTGATTTTGCTTCACTTTCAACAAAGTGTACTGAGCGAAAGGACTCGCTTCAGGAAGAATGGCACTTTGAGGGGTCGGCATAATTGTGTCCTCACATTTAAATAATTTCTCAGTGTATTATGTTTATTGTAATTTTAATTACTAGGTTATCAATAAGTTATTTTACTCTGTAATCTTGGGCTGATGCTTCAAGCATTCCCTTACATGACGGCTATTATAGGTATAAAGCATAAACCATAACAGGATGACAAGAGTGACAGCACTGGACCATTTAAAGACACCATGTTCAAGATAGACATGGTAAACGGTTTGAGAAAACTGCCCAGTTATGATCAAGAGAGTAAAAGGTTTAGCAACTCTGAGGACTTTGTTCACCCAAAGCCTATCAGGGCTTCGTAAACCAATAGCCCACATCAAAGCTAAACTAGGCAGCCCCATACCAAGGTCTAAGTAAAACAAGGCATGATCTGGGTAAATAATATCAAGAATTTGAGCGCCATTTTCCCTGCTAGCGCCAGCCATAATAAAGATTACCCAAGCTTTAGTGAGAAACAGCCAGCCTAGCCAAAGCCACAAGGGAGCCTTGAGAAAGCCATGTTTATCATATTGTTCTAAACTGTATCGCACGATAACTTCATAACTGTTAATACTCCCCCCCACTTTATACTATTCATCCGATATTACTATCTCTTGATAAAATTAAACCGTGTTAGAATACCGTCATTAAGGTTCACCCAGCACACGACTAATGAAAAACAAAATATCCCCTTCCCTTGAAACTCAACAAGAAGCGTTAAAGATAGCGAAAGCGACACAAAAACCCGGCCAGACTAAAGAACAAACAAAATTAATAGCTCAAGGCATAGAAAAAGGTATCGCTCAGTACAAAAAACAGCATAAAGAAAAAGCACGTCAAGCAGACAAAGCCAAAAAGAAAGCAAGAAAAGTCAAACAAACTCAACTTGAAGTCGAGACCAATATACAGACTGAGAGTGCCTACTCTACGGTAAGTCACCCAAGGTTTTCTTTTGTCCCTTGGACCTTACTTATTTTAAGTTGGATAGGCTTCATTCTTTACGCAGTAAAGCTCTAATCTTCAAAGGGCAATGTGCTCATCACCCTTTTACAAATTATGCATTGAACCCCAAGCTTGTTTCTATATCTGTTCGCCTATCTGACACCCACTGGTAATCAAATGGGCCCCAGTTAGAGAGTTGATAGTAGCCGTCATTGTGGCGGCGTCCATCTTGAACAAATCTTAACTCGATACCAATTCCGGGTAATGCTTTAAGAACATCTTGAATAGTACGACGTGGCCAGCCCGTATTCTCAATAAGTTTAGGGACATTAGGCCTATCAAGATTTTGCACCAATAATGCTAAATATAAGCGTCTTGCAAAAATAGGACTCAACTCCATTGATACCTCCTAACAAATAAACAAGGTCATTATTTCTGTTTTGCAGACTCATGCGTTGCGTTCGATCAATAACCACTTAATCGTCAAAGATTGAATGCATGTTTTGCGTAAACAAAATAGTTTGCTCACACTTTTGTCTATACGAATACTTCCTGCTAGGATGCCCAGAGCGTCAATAGAGTTTATTTAAAGGTTGAGTTATGACAATAACCATGTACGGAATTACGAATTGCGACACGATAAAAAAAGCCAAAAAATGGCTAGAAAAAGAAGGAATAGAATTCCAATTCCACGACTACAGAAAACAAGGTGTTAGCAACGATATGATTGCGATATTTTGCCAACAGCTTGGTTGGGAAAATGTCGTGAACAAGCGCGGCACAACCTATCGCCAATTAAGCCAAGAACAAAAAGATAATTTGAACGAAGAAATGGCAATAGCGCTGCTAAGTGAACAACCAGCTATGATAAAAAGGCCTATTCTGGTTACAGATAACAATTACCACCTTGGCTTTAAAGCCGAACAATACTCCGCCATCTTCTCTGCTGTATAAGGAATTAGAGAATGACTGACACACCTACTTTGGCACTCGCAAAAGACCTGATTAGTCGCCAGTCGGTAACCCCTGTAGATGCAGGTTGTCAAAATGTAATGATAGAACGCTTACAAGCACTAGGATTCAAAATAGAAGTGATGGTTTTTGAAGATACCACTAACTTCTGGGCGCGTCGTGGAACCGAAACTCCGCTGTTTGCTTTTGCTGGACATACAGATGTTGTTCCAGCAGGTAATCTAGAACTTTGGGATACACCACCTTTTGAGCCAACCATCAAGGATGAGTTCCTTTATGGTCGGGGAGCGGCAGACATGAAGGGATCACTCGCTTCAATGGTTGTTGCAGTTGAGCAATTTATCGCCCAGAACCCAAACCACAAAGGCTCGATTGGCTTTCTTATTACTTCCGATGAGGAAGGACCATTTATCAATGGTACTGTTCGAGTCGTAGAGGCTCTGATGGAACGTGGTGAAAACATTGACATGTGTATCGTTGGCGAGCCCTCTAGTACAGAAATCGTTGGCGATGTAGTAAAGAATGGTCGCAGAGGCTCTATCACTGGTGACTTAACAGTCAAAGGTATCCAAGGACACGTAGCTTATCCTCACCTTGCTAAAAATCCAGTACATCAGTCTCTAATGGCTCTGAATGAATTAGCTTCGACTGAGTGGGACCAAGGTAACGACTATTTTCCGCCCACCAGCTTTCAGATCCCAAATATTCAGGCAGGAACTGGGGCTTCGAATGTGATCCCAGGCGAGCTCAAGGTTCAGTTCAATCTGCGCTTTAGCACTGAACTTAATAATGACGTGATCGTCAAGCGGGTAAATGAGACTCTTAGCAAACACAACCTAGATTATCAATTGGATTGGACCTTCAACGGAGACCCATTCCTAACCGATACCGGCGACTTACTTGATGCTGTTGTTACTGCTGTTGGAGACGTCAACCAAACTAAACCTGAATTGCTGACCACAGGTGGCACCTCAGACGGTCGCTTTATTGCACGTATGGGAGGTCAAGTTGTTGAACTGGGTCCCGTTAATGCCACTATCCACAAAGTTAACGAGTGTGTAAAAATTGACGATCTTGAAAAACTGACCAATATGTATCAAAAGACACTGGAGAATTTATTGGCATGATAATGACGCCTGAGCAGCTGGTTGGTAAAGTAAACTCACATCTCATCGACACTCACATTGGCGAACAGTCTTTACTTGTACATACCATGGTCACAGACGACCTTCAGTCGCTGAGAGACGCAGCCGTTCAGGCCGGATTTGATTTCCATATAGCGAGCGGATTTCGCGATTTTGAACGACAGAAATCCATCTGGGACCGAAAAATAACGGGACAACTCCCAACTCTCGACCAAAATGGCCAGCCTCTTGATATCAGTAACCTTTCAGAGCGCGAAAAGATCTATGCCATCTTACGCTGGTCTGCGCTGCCGGGTGCAAGTCGACATCACTGGGGAACTGACTTCGATGTGTTTGATAAAGCAAGCTTACCTGAAGGGGTTAAATTGCAATTGGAACCTTGGGAATACCTCAGTGGTCATCAGGCTCAGTTTCATCAGTGGCTGCAAAATAATCTCAGGAGATTTGGCTTTTTCTTTCCTTATGCAGAGGATAGAGGTGGTGTAGCTGCCGAGCCTTGGCATATCAGTCATAAGACGACAGCATCATTATGTTTATCACTTTTTGAACTTGGTACTTTAAATGACCAAGTTTCAAACTGCGGTTTAAAGGGAGTAGACTCAGTGCTCGCAGAGTTAGATACTATATACAATCAATACATTATCAACATCAGCACTGAGGCAAGTTAATGGATTTACTGACTAATCCTTGGGTTATCATTGTTATTGTTTTAAGTGTCGTGATTGGAAACATCGCAGCACTTAAATACACAGCCAAAATGAAATTTGGCCAGATGGAAAAAAAAGAACCGTCACAAGAAGACTCTAAGAAGCCCTCTGAAAATAACGAACAGGACCCGCCTCAATAGCGGGTTCTTTTACTTAATATGGTCCCATGAAATATTCGAGACTATTCGGCACTCATCGCATTTGAAGTGGAAAATATCGAGCTCAGGTTCGGCAAGTAACCAATCCCCTCCGCATTTTGGGCATTTGCGCTGCTTTTCAGCCTCTAGATTTTTCCCACCCACACGATATTGATAATAATACGTCGGTGTTTTGGTGAGGTGCTCTATACGGCCTCGTAAGTCCCAGCCACGCTTAAACAACACGCTATCCACATCACATATCTCGTGCAGCGCTGCATGCTCAGCTCGACAAGCGCCAGCCATTTGAATCTCGTCACAAGCTTGCCACTCAGTCTGCCACTTAATTAGCGCCTTATGATCGCCATTCAAGGTCGGAGAATTACGATAGAGCGGAATTGGCAGCAAAGTATCACCACTTCTCAATGGCGAACAGGTATGCACGTAAGTGGTATACAGTACTTGCCAACTCGGCATAGTATCTTCTGCAGCTTGTTCGGAGTTAAGATCACGTCCGAGAAGACGCGCTTTAGGTGTCAGCAGACTGGCATCTGACAATCTATCTAAGCAAACTTTGACAAAATCAGAATGATAATCTGGGTGCAAACTATCTTGCTCTGGGCAGACGACACGAACAAAGAACTCTCCGTCACCCATAACAATAGGAAACTCTCTTCCCAAAACTTGGCCATTGTAGCGTAGTGCATCCATCAAGCCGTTTATCGCTTTATCAACCGCGGTAATTGTGGTGTTATCAAAACACTCAAATTGAAGCTCTATTACATACATTGCTAAACCACCGGGGTTAGCTGCTGAAGAAACTCAGAGATGCTCTTGGCTAATACGTCTCGTTTATCTGTTCCCAGTCGCTCTAGAATGACATTCCCTGAAAGATTACAGATAGAAATGACATCAAGTTCCGCATCCGTTGTGGCAATAAAGACGGTAGGCTTTAGCTTTAAACGACGCTGAGTAACTAAGTGGCCCAATATATTTTCCTGCAAACGAATGAAATCCTCATCATTCCATACTTGAAGTAGTGTTAGTTCATTACCATTCCAAGTTGCGTCCATATCGGCACTATACTGGCCACCATAAAACGCCTTTATGTCTTGATGAAGGGTTAAATCAATACCATGTTCTAGGTTTGAGAAATCCGCATCTTGCTCGCGAGAACAAGCCTGCCATTCGACCGACTCGCCTTTTTTAGCTGTTACACAAGGAGAAATAAAATCGGATAACTGATCACTTACTGGCTGGTGACCATGGCATTCAAAATATGTGTTGCGGTACTTTTCACTGAATGAAACTAATGCAGGAAGGGCTTGTCCAGCCATGAAGTTCTCCAATATGAGTCGCCTTTTCTATACACGACATTGTCTATTATTCTGGCTGTTCTAATCTAAAAGAAATAACTAGCATGAGCATATATTCAAGCGTTCTAACCCTTGCTTGGCTATTACACAATCTGAATTCACTATGCTTTGAGGCTTTCTGTATTTCAAACAGTTCCAACTTGGTTCAAGTTTAATGAAACTAGAGGTCAGTATCAAACAACAAGCAACCTTTGCAATTGATTCTACAAAATCAATTACATCAATAGTGGGGTGAAGATGATTTTACTGATATCATTCGTCGATACCACTATAGATAGCTAAACCCATGGGCATATATAAGGATTGAGATAAGATTATGGAGGTTTTTCGCTTGAATCGATTGCTGGCACTACTTATTTTTTTACTACCAGCTTTGGTGTCAGCTTCCACTGTTTATTCATCAGCCATGCTCAATGAAGCAGACTCTTTAGTCAATATTGTCCCAAAACAATCAAAAATATTAGCCTCTAATTATCTAACGCAGAGAAAGCTTATGGCCCAGTCAGAAAAAGGGCCATCAACTATGTCTCGCGATGACTCAGACACTCGCTTTAGAACTCCTGGCAGTACAATTGATGCATTAAAGATTTTAGCACGAGCAGAGTTTAACCTTGGCAACTCAGAAGAAGCTCAGAGCTATATCCAACAGGCAAAAGCCTTAACTGACAAGTACAACTTGCCATACCTACGCTTGGAACTAAGTTTGCTTGAACTTCGCCTTAATTGGGAAGTTGATGGCAGTACTCCTTTGATAGAAACCAAACTTGATGGGATCGAACAGGAACTGAACTCGATACGTAACCCAGAAAATTTAGCCAAAGGACTTACCTATCAACTTGTGATGCTAAAAGCCGATATTGCTTCGAGCCAAGATCAAGTCAAACTTGCAGAAACACTGTATAAGCAAGCCATCCCTTTCATTGAACAATCAAAAAACAAACAGAGCATCATTGACTATCATATTTCACTTGGTAAACATTTTCTAAACCACAAAATCTACAATAAGGCTTTATCTGAATTACTGATTAGTTATTGGAGTGCGATTGAAAACACGTCTGGATTGCAATTGGCAGAAGCAAACCGCTTAATTGGTCAGCTATTTTATGAACGAAGAGTACTTGATAAAGCAGCTGACCATTTATCTCAAGCGGCGGACTTTTATGATAATTATGAAAGCTCTCCTATACTGCCTCCGATACTAAAACGTATGGGAGACATTTATTACCATCAAGGTAAATACAACCTTGCTCTCGTTCACTATTTCAATGCTATTGACCACGAACGTCTACAAAACAATATTGAAAATGTCGTTGATATTCGACTTGCTCTCGCTTCCACCTACTTGAAATTAGTCAACTTCCCACTCGCAGAGCAATATTTAACCCGAGCTAAAGAGCTATTGAATTACATTGATATTCCTAAACTACAAGCAAAATATTTACTATTAGAGGCAGGATTAGCGTCACACCGAGGGCAGCCTAAAGAAGTGTTGGAAAAAGCCAACCAAGCACTCGATATTGCACTTGAACTCAATGATCTCAGTTTAGAAAAAAATGCCTATAAAATGCTTAACCTCGGCAACGAATTGCTTGGAAACTACAAACAAGCGCTGCGCAGCCTGCAGCAATATAACGCACTTGCAGCTATCGAACAAAAAGCACTAAACCTTATAAATGAAGATGATTTTAGACAACAAAAAGATGTCGTTGAGCAAACATTGCACTTAGTTGGTCAAAAAGAACAGCTAAAAAAAACTCAGAATGAATATCATAAATTTCAAAAGATCTCTTTAACTTTATTTGTCACCTGCGCTTTGCTGTTTGTCTTCTTATTACGCCGTGGACATATTATTAGCGTTCAAAAAGAAGAAATTGATGAGCTAAATGATGAGCTTTATGCTCATTCACGTTCTGGACTCAAAAACCTTCGCATGCTGAGTGTAAAGCTGCCAGCATCACTGGAGGCAAGTAGCCACAAATTTGAAAAGTGGCATGCTGGCGATCTTATCCATGAGCCACTTAGCGATAGGTTACACTTTGTTATGATAGATTTACCCTTTTTACGCAACCTATCCCTTCAGTATGGCTACACTGAAGGACTGAAAGTTGAGAAGGCTTTTGGGCTGTTTCTGAAAGAGAAAATTGAACACCCAGCCCGTGTGTATCATTTCTCTGATGCCAACTTGCTCTATATCGAGCCCGACAATGGTAATACCACCAAACCTGAGCAAGTGTTCGAAAAGATCCAAGCTTGGGTTAACGAGTTCACTCACAAATATAGCCTAAACAACATAGTACGGATTGGAATGGCGGATTACCCCTTCCTTCCACGTGCATATACTGCAATAAATGATAAGGAACTACTCGATATTCTTCTTATGTCGACAAACGCTGCTCGAACTTTGAGCATGGAAGACAACACGAGTCAGTGGGTTTACCTCAAAGCAATAAAAAATGCGCCAGCTGCCAGCTTAGCAACAGGAAACATTCGCAAAGCCTGTAAACACTCAATTAATCAAGGCCTTATTAAAGTTCATTCGTCTTACCCAAATGAAGAATGTATCAAAAAGCTCTTAAAAGACGAATAAATCCTAGTTTCGATTAAGGTGTACGGTATGTACCTGCTTGGTTTAAAAATAACAACCATGTTTTAAATCACGGTAATATGCAGATAATCTTCAGCCCTGTTATCGATGCTATATTTACCCGAGACTCGATAAAAACCTCAACTCACTGCTTTAGGTTATTCACTATCAATTATCAAAGGCTGAAACTATGGATACCAGTTATTATTGGTGTATATATATCAATCAGTTAGCCTTTATTTCTCATCAAAGCATGCTAAGCTTAGTAAAGTCTCTTGGATTTCGTTTACGAAATTAAACCGCTTTCATCACGCGAGATACTCACAATAAGAAGTATTACAAGGAAACTTCTCTTATCAAGGAGGTCACCATGATCACTCATATTAGTCCTGCGGGTAGTATGGATCTGCTTTCTCAACTTGAGGTTGAGCGTCTTAAAAAAACTGCCGCTAGTGATCTGTACCAGCTCTACCGAAACTGCACCCTCGCAGTGCTTAACTCAGGCAGCCACACAGATAACTCAAAAGAGCTACTCGACAAGTACAAGTCATTCGATGTCAATGTTGTCCGTCGTGAACGTGGTATCAAGCTGGAGCTAAGCAATGCACCTGAGCATGCCTTTGTAGATGGCAACATAATAAAAGGAATACAAGAACACCTATTCTCGGTGCTGAGGGATATTGTCTACGTCAATATGCATCTTGCAGATAATCAAAGGTTGAACTTAACCAATGCCAGTCACATCACTAACTTAGTATTTGGTATTTTACGCAACGCTGGCGCCCTGACTCCGGGAATCGAACCAAACCTTATTGTGTGTTGGGGAGGGCACTCTATCAATGCAACTGAATACCAATACACTCGAGAAGTGGGCAACGAGCTAGGCCTGAGAGAGCTCAACATTTGTACAGGCTGTGGCCCAGGAGCAATGGAAGGACCGATGAAAGGAGCAGCAATTGGTCATGCCAAACAGCGTTATTACGATCAACGTTATCTCGGACTAACAGAGCCATCTATTATTGCCGCAGAGCCACCTAACCCAATTGTCAATGAATTAGTCATTATGCCAGACATTGAGAAAAGGCTAGAAGCGTTCGTTCGTATGGCGCACGGCATTATTATTTTCCCCGGTGGCGCAGGAACCGCAGAAGAGCTTCTCTACATACTGGGTATTATGATGCACCCAGATAACTCAGAGCAGCCACTTCCAATTGTCCTCACAGGACCAAAAGAAAGCGAAGCCTATTTCCAATCAATCGATAAATTTATTGGTGATACCCTAGGTAAAGATGCCCAGCGCCACTACCAAATTGTGGTCGACGACCCTGAAAAGGTGGCAAAAATAATGAAAGGTACCATGCCGGATGTACGCCAGCATCGTAAAGATACTGGTGATGCCTATAGCTTCAACTGGTCACTCAAAATTGAGCCTGAGTTCCAGTTACCTTTTGATCCAACTCACGACAATATGGCAAGCTTAGATTTACATCTAAACCAGCGTCCGGAAAACCTTGCAGCCGCTCTGCGCCAAGCATTTTCTGGCATAGTAGCGGGTAACGTCAAAGCTGAGGGTATCCGCGAGATTGAACGCCACGGCCCATTTGCTTTAGATGGTGATGCTACTTTAATGAAGAAAATGGACAAGCTGCTAAGAGATTTTGTCGAGCAGGATCGTATGAAGCTTCCAGGTGGTAGCGCCTACGAGCCATGCTACCAGATCAAAACTACCGGGTAATACACTCATTTAAAACTAGGATCTGACTGGCCGGATACAACAGGTTCTAGTAATCTGTGTATCTTGCTATACAATAAGGGCTTTCATAGCCCTTTTTTCTGATTCCTATGTCTATTCATCTAGTTATCATCGATGCTCTAAATCTCATACGGCGCGTCCATTCAGCTCAACCCAACTCTGATGATATAGCGAGAACGATAACCACAACGACCCGAACTCTACATAAGATCATTAACGAATCTCAACCCACTCATATTATTGCTGTTTTTGATCATCATCTTCAGGAAAGAGGATGGAGAGCCGATATACTGAGTGACTATAAAAGTAACCGCAAACCTATGCCCGAAGCACTGTATGAAGGCCTTGATGCCATACAGGAAGCCTGGTGGCAATTAGGAATAGATTCTTTGCTGTCATCAGGTGATGAAGCAGACGATTTAATTGCAACACTTGCAATTAAAGTCGCCAATCGAAATCAAACCGTCACTATCATCTCAACCGATAAAGGGTACTGCCAGCTATTATCACCAAGGCTTCAAATCCGTGACTACTTCCAACATCGCTGGCTCGATGCTCCCTTTATAGAAAAAGAGTTTGGTGTTAAGCCATCACAACTCCCCGATTACTGGGGCTTAGCAGGGATAAGCTCCAGCCAAATCTCTGGCGTACCGGGAATTGGACCAAAAGCTGCAAAGGAAATCTTAACCAAATATGAGGATATCGAGCACGCCTACACTTCTGAGGAACTTGAAACTAAATATAAAAAAAAGCTCAACGAACATATTGAGACAGCTCGCCGGTGTAAAACAGTGTCAGCTCTAAAAACAGATATCGATCTTGGATTTAACTTGCAAGACATTCGTTATCAAGGCACTGAGGTTGATTGAATATTTTCAATCAACCTGAAGGTATTGAATAATAAAACTGATTAGCGAGGAGATATATTTGACAAACACTGTATGTGGACAGTGATTTCTTCTCGATCGTGGTAGAGATGTTTTGCTTGAAGTTTAAACTTAACTTTATTCTCGATCAAAAAGAGTTTGAGGTTTTCAATATCCTCTAACACTTCATCATAACGACCTTTCATCGGCAACTTTAGGTTAAAAATTGCTTCTTTGGCCCAACCAGAAATTAACCACTCACCCATCAGTTGAGCTACCCGAGAAGGCTTCTCAACCATATCACAGATCAGCCAAGTTACGTTTTTACGCGCTGGTTCAAACTTGAATCCATCTTCTTGATGATGCTTTACTTGACCGGTTTCCATTAGGCTATCAGCCATCATACCGTTATCAACAGCGTGAACAAACATGGATCGTTTCACCAACTGATAAGTCCAGCCCCCAGGACAAGCGCCTAAATCAACCCCCCACATCCCTGAAGCCAATCGTTCGTCCCACTCTTCTCGCGGAATAAAAACATGAAACGCTTCTTCAAGTTTTAATGTTGATCGACTTGGTGCATCTGCAGGAAATTTAAGGCGGGGAATACCCATAAAAAAGGGCGAATTATTGCTCGGCAGTGAATAACCCACAAAACAATGGCCAGGAGCAACAAAACAAATGTGTAACACTGGTTTTTTAGGGCTGTCTTTGGCCAACAGAACCCCTTTACCACGCATTGCTTGGCGCATAGGTACAGTGAATTTTCGGCAAAACTTTAGCAGTTCTTTTGCTTCATTAGTATCAGGTGTTTCGATGCGTATATCACCGCACTTAGGAAAACCTGTAATATCAGACAAGCTGGCTAAAATAGGAGAAATGCGGTCTTCACGAGGAAGTTCTTGAACCTCAGCAGCAACAGCAAACATCTGACGAGCGAAGATCAAAGCTTTAAAATCAAGCTCCTTAACTAAGCGCTCAGCATCACCTGGCTGATAGCATTCAAACAGGACATAGCCCGTATTATTTTTTAAACGAGGGAAGCCAAACACTTCAAGTTGTGTTGCACGATCCTGAATTTCTCCAGCGCACTCCTTCTCAAAACCTGAGCGACAGTAGAGCATTAAGTGTTTCACTGATTTACCTCTTTAATTTGTAGCGCCGCAAACACAAACAGTCCCCATCCCAGAATAAAAGCGAGACCGCCGAATGGAGTGATTGGCCCAAACCATTTAACCCCACTTAATACCAAAGCGTAAAGACTGCCACTAAAGCAAAAGATGCCGATGATAAAACAATTTGCCGCAAGGGAGAAATATTTTTGCGATTTATCAACAAGCCCTGAGGCCAGTATTACTCCGCATAGTATGATGGCAAGTGCGTGAATCAACTGATATTGCACCCCAGTGTAAAATACATCCAGCATCTGGGCTGGCAATATGGTTTTGAGTCCATGGGCTGCAAACGCACCTAATACAACGCCTAGCCCAGCAAACAAACCGCCAAAAGCTAATATCGACCTAATCTTCATCGTATATTCCTAAGATAAAATCAGCGAGATACTTTATTGCTAAATCAATATTCTCCGATTCACTGTATCCGGAACTTTTTCGGGGATTAAAGCTATGATCGCCATCAGGAATAAACTCGACACCAACTTTATTTGAAAACTCAAAACCATCAAACTCATCGCGCTTTCCAAATGTGTCTCTTTCTCCTTGCAGAATAAGACAAGGCTTCTCAAGCTTGGCTAAGTGTCCGCCTTTGTAATTTTCTGGCTTGCCCGGTGGGTGAAATGGATAACCCAAGCAAGCAACCCCAGCTACGAGGTTTTCTTCAGCCAGCAAACTTGCCATTCTCCCTCCCATCGACTTCCCACCAATAACAATAGGTTGCTTGGCAAATCGCTTAATCACTTCTCTATAAGCTTCTAATAGCTTAGGAGCACGATCTGGTGGACGCCGTTTACCATCAAGAGAACGTTTAACCATATAGGGAAAATTAAAACGCACCACTTGAATGCCTCGTTGTGATAAACCTTTTGCTATCGCACTCATGAAGTCATGATCCATACCTGCTCCAGCACCATGGGCAAAAACAAATATTGGTTGACCTTTTTTACCATCAATCAAAAACTCATTCATCCAACAGTTCCTCTTGCTCACTCTGTGCTTTCGCAAGCATCCAATCTCTAAAAGTGGCAATTCTTCCCATATCAGCTTGCTTTTCATGACACACCACATAAAACGCATTCTTGGAGACTAAAACCTGATCAAAGGGCGCAATCAAACGCCCCGCTTCCATTTCTGGTTGTGCGAGAACATTGTTTCCTAATGCAACACCCTGCCCATGCGCAGCAGCTTGAAGCACCATAGTAGAATGGCTAAAAATGGGGCCATGATTGACATTAACCCCTTCAATACTATGCTCTTTCGCAAACTGCTTCCAATCTTTGCGCGATGTATCATGTAAAAGGGTGTGCTGCTTAAGATCGCCTAGTTTCTCTAATGATTTGCTTCCCATTAACAAAGAAGGTGAACAAAGAGGAATCAAAAATTCTTGGTACAGTTTATCTGCACGAAGGCCTGACCAGTTACCACGTCCATAATAAATCGCAACGTCTACATCATCGGTCAGAGAACCTTCATCCATATCCACGGCTTTGATGCGGACATCGATGTCTGGCTCTTGTTGATTAAAATCGGCTAAACGCGGAACCAGCCACTGGATTGCAAAGCTGGGAGGTAAACTAATCGTCAGTGCCCCCTTCTCACTGCGTTCAAGTACTTTATCAGTAGCCTCAGCAAGCAGGGTGAAGATATCTTTGATATCGAGAAAATAGCTTTGCCCTTCCTCGGTTAGTAACAAGGAACGGTTACGTCGCCTGAATAATTTTAGGCCTAAAAACTCTTCTAAAGCCTTAATCTGATGACTTACTGCTGCCTGAGTCACAAATAACTCCTCCGCTGCTCTAGTAAAGCTCAAGTGACGAGCAGCAGCCTCAAACACTTTAAGAGAGTTTAAGGGGGGCAATCTTCTCGACATAGTCATTGTCTCCAGGTTGGATTAGTTTTTCTTATCTGAAACATTATAAAATGTCCGTTGCCTCTCGGCCAGAGAAATTCTATATTTCTCCCTGCGGCAAGAGTCAGAACGGCTTTATTCCCTTTGGGAGTGAATTGACATATTGCCGCGATGTTGTGTTTGCAAACTCGTATTTCGAGTTAGGTAGATTTCTACCAAGTTTCGTCTCTCTAACTAGAGCCGAAGCGATACTTCCTGTATTTATTTTTTGACCTGTCTGTCAAATTGTTTAACACCGCCATAGGGCGGTGTTTTTTTATCTATCCTACTGGATAAGTGGGCAGAAATCAGTGTGAGAGGTTAGGAAAAAAGCGCTGATAAGATGAACTAACAGCGCTGGTAGAAGATGCTAAACATTAAGGGCGATAAACTTTGATATTAGTAAACCCTTGATCTTGAAGATACAGTGCTTGTAAGCGGCTCATAACACCACGATCGCAATAAAGTAGGTAAGTTTTACTTTGGTCCAAATCCCCAAACTGAGTACCCAATTTGTAGAAAGGCAGATGTATCACTTCTACTCCATCTATCTCAAGCGGGCTATCTTCTTCTTCCTCAGGACTACGGATATCAAGAACTGTTGCATGTTGTTCCACGGCTTGAACCAACTCGATTTCAGGCGCGGCCTCCTCGGCTTCTTTGGCTATATCACGAATGTCCATTTGACGAGCATCTCTCACGACTTGCTCTAGGATTTCAAAATCAAATTTCTCTTCTTCTGCTTCTAACTTCGCTTTGATCGCTTTAACTGTCGGTTTCTTAGAAATCACACCACAATATTCGGGCATCGTCTTAGCAAAGTCTTCACTGCCAATTTCGCGAGCTAAATCAATGATATCTTCTTTATCCCAGTTAATTAACGGACGTAAAATTAAAGTATCGGTGACTGTGTCAATATGACGAAGATTGGTCAGCGTTTGACTCGATACTTGACCAATAGCTTCACCAGTAACTAGGGCTTGAATACCAAATTTGTCGGCTACCATACCAGCCGCTCGCATAAACATACGTTTTAGGATCACGCCCATTTGGCCGTCATCTACTTTCTCAAGGATCTCTGCCACAACGGGTTCAAAGTCCACTGAAATAAAACGCACTTTGGCTGAGGAACCGTACTTATTCCAAAGGAAATGAGATACTTGCTTAACACCTATCTCATGGGCAGGACCACCGAGATTAAAGAAGCAGTAATGTACTTTTGAGCCTCGCTTAATATGTAGATAGCTCGATACACCTGAATCAAAGCCACCAGAAATCAAACTCAGGACATCTTCCTGAGTTCCGAGCGGGAAGCCACCTAACCCCTTGTGGCGAGCAATAACATGATTAAGCTTATCACCCGCAACCTCAACTTTTATCGTGACATCAGGGTTGTGAAGCTTAACACTCGCACTGCCGACAGCTTGGTTAAGGCCGCCACCTACATAACGCTCTAACTCAATAGACGTAAAATCATGTTTCCCTCGACGCTTAGCTCGGACAACGAAGGTCTTACCTTCTATCTTCGACCGGTTAAGTTCTAATACCTGCTCGAAGATGTCATGCAAATCGGTGAAGTCAGATTGTTTTACCTCTAAAACATGATGGATACCAGGAGTATGCGTAAGGATTTCTACGGTTTCTTTATAGTAATGATCTGATTCTGAGGTGACTTCGATGTGATCACGACGATTGAACACAGCGACAGATTCCGTGCGGCTTTTAATAATATTGCGAATATTACATTCAAGAATCTTTGTGAAGCGCTTGCGCACCGATTCACTTTTAACAAAAATTTCAGGATGGGGCTTAACGATAAATTTCATAGTTCACTTCACAACTCAACAGATACGGCAAATTGGAGAATTTACAACTAGCTTCATTGTAGTTTACGGAAGCTATACTCCAAAGGCGCAAGATTATACATGAACCATAGGCTATAAAAAAGGCGAGCCCTTAGCTCGCCTTGTGATTTAATTGGAGTTAGGCAGTGTAGGGACTTCATCACTCAATAGCGCCTCACCTTGCATGATACTGATTTCTACACGGCGATTTCGCGAACGTTGAGCTTCGGTATCATTTGGCCCTAGTGGCTGAGTATCCGCCATACCTCGAACCTGAAGACGCTGATGGGAGAAGCCTCGTACCTTTTCCATTTCTTGCGCTACAGATACCGCTCTCTGAGAAGATAGGTCCCAATTTGAACGATAAAGCTCAGAATCCAATGGCTGATTGTCCGTATGACCGGATACACGAATAATACCAGGAACGTCTTTAACCAAATCCGCAATTTGACGTACTAGAGGCCGGAATTTAGGTTGAAGAAACGCCGAACCATGGGGAAACGCACCTTTTTCCCTAATTCGGATATCGATTTGCTGGCCAAGGTTTTCTATCTCAATCGCCCCTTCATCAATCTCACGCTCTAACGCTTTTTTGATACTTTCCATCAGGGTTTCAAGCTCTTGTGACATTTCTGCTGACTGCTGTTGCTGACTTTCAGACTCGGCATTTTGGCTGTCTTGAGTTGAAGTATCCGGTGATTTCCCTCCCGTCTGTTTACCCTCGTCTTTTTGAGTACCACCCGCTCTGTCAGATTCCCCTTCTTGAAACTCTAAAGTTTGCTGGGTTATGTCTATTGTCTGCTGCATAATGACATCGATAGGCGTAGGCTCAGGACGTCCCGGGCGAAATTCCTGCGCGATAATACTGGTACCTTTGGGAATATCTTTTACTTCTAGTCGGTTTTGAACACCAAAAGCAAACTTCATAGAGCCCGCTATCTGTTTAAACTTCAATACATCCATCTCGGAAAACGACAGCAGAAGTACGAAGAAACACATCAAAAGTGACATCAAGTCCGCAAATGTTCCCATCCAGAGTGGCAACCCGGGAGGAGGACATTTACAACCTTCTTCATCATCCATAGCGGTTTCCTTACTCTGAATCTACATCAAGAACACGCTTACCTTCGTTGAGGTAATTCTTCAGGTACCCATCAATAACTCGTGGGTTTTGTCCATCTTGAATCGCTAGCACGCCATCCATAATTAAACGGCGGTTGAGTTTTTCTTGTTCACGACGCAGTGAGAGTTTATCGGCAATAGGGAAAAAGACCATGTTGGAGAGTATCGCTCCATAGAGCGTCGTCAATAGTGCGACAGCCATTGCTGGGCCAATCGCCTTAGGATCATCCATGTTTGAAAGCATGGCTACCAAACCAACCAAAGTACCAATCATTCCCATCGCTGGAGCTACATCACCAAACGCTCGAAATACGCTAGTACCGAATTCATGCCTTTCATCGGTCAGAACAATATCTTTTTGTAAAGCAGCGCGCACCACGTCGGCACCATGACCATCAACAAGTAGGTCTATGCCTTTTTGCATAAAGTTGTTGGTAATTTCCATCTCTTCCAGCGCAAGGAAGCCGCCTTTACGTGCTGCATCAGCCATTTCAACCACTTTAGCAATTAAGTCTTCAGGCTCATCAGACTTAAACATGAATGCCTTACCAGCAATTTTGCCCGCTCCGAAAAACTGCCCCATAGTAAATTTCATTAGCACAACGAATGTCGAACCACCCACTACGATAAGAATCGAGGTAACATCAACGAACATCATGATACTTCCACCTAAGATCATCGCCATGATGACAAAGGCAAAGCCTCCAATGAGTCCTAGCAGCGTTGCTAAATCCACAAAGCACTCCTCATGCTATCTTTATAAGCTTCTGGTAAATTATATCGGCAACATCTTCAGATCTTTAGTCTTTTATTGGTACTACTCTCACACAACTATAGATCTTATCGCCACAGAGTAAACCAACCTCCGCTTGAGATGCGATCTTATAATCACAATATAGACACCCACATTCGCTTTTTCGATCAATTTCCCTTGGTTAAATTTGACCATTAACACCACCTAATGTAACTTTCGTGCATCTTCCACAATGTAGATAATGTTATGGCTAGCAAGAAACCTGAAAACATGTCCTTTGAAGCAGCAATCGAAGAGTTAGATTCGATTGTCGAACACCTTGAAAAAGGCGATCTTGCCCTTGATGATGCTTTGAAAAAGTTTGAACGCGGTGTCACTCTTGCTCGCGAAGGACAAGCTAAGTTGAACGATGCAGAACAAAGGGTGAGTATTTTATTAAATAATGATGATAGTGCTCCTCTTACAGAATTCACACCATCACAGCCAGAATAATCACCACAAGAAGAGTTTCTCTTATGCATGAGGCACTAACCTCTTTACAAAAAAGAAATAATCGACAGTTAGAGCAGTGGCTTAGTCAATTTCCGCGTTCTGGACAACCACTGATAGAAGCTATGTATTATGGCTTACTACTGGGTGGAAAACGTGCTCGGCCTTTTCTAGTTTACATTACCGGCCAAATGCTTGGGTGCCAGCTTGATGAACTTGATGCACCTGCATGTGCTGTCGAATGCATACACGCATATTCGCTTATCCACGATGACTTACCCGCTATGGACAACGATGAACTGCGACGAGGGCAGCCAACCTGTCACATTAAGTTTGATGAGGCCACCGCGATTTTAACTGGCGATGCACTACAAACTCTGGCATTCACCATACTTACTGATGGAAAGTTAAGCACACAAGCAGAACAGAATCGTATCAGAATGGTCAGAGCGTTAGCTGAAGCCTCGGGAGCTAATGGTATGTGTTTAGGACAAGCACTTGATTTGGCCGCCGAAGGGAATAAAGTCTCATTAGAGGAATTGGAAACTATTCATCGTAATAAGACTGGGGCATTACTAAAATGCGCGGTGAGGTTGGGGGCCCTCGCGGCAGGACCAAAAGGTGATGCTATTTTGCCTCAATTGGATAAATACGCTGACGCTATTGGACTTGCCTTTCAAGTTCAAGACGATATTTTAGATATCACTAGTGATACCCAAACTCTCGGTAAACCTCAAGGCTCAGACCAAGCTCTTGAAAAGAGCACCTACCCTGCTCTTTTAGGGTTAGATGGTGCAGTTAACAAAGCTCACACTCTTTTGAAAGAAGCCCTTCAAGCATTGGAAACAATCCCATACAATACTAGATTACTCGAAGAGTTCGCCCGATATGTCATCGAGCGCAAGAACTAAACGATAAGCGCCCTATATATGACTCTTGATATTTCCAAATATCCAACACTGGCATTAGCCAATACACCGGATGAATTACGTAGCCTTCCAAAAGAAGCGCTGCCTAAGCTATGTGACGAATTACGTACGTACTTATTAAACTCTGTTAGCCAATCAAGCGGCCACCTTGCATCAGGTCTAGGAACCGTAGAGCTAACCGTAGCACTGCATTATGTCTATAATACCCCATTTGACCAACTGGTATGGGATGTCGGGCATCAAGCCTACCCACATAAAATTCTCACTGGCCGCAGAGATAGACTGCCAAGCATTCGACAAAAAGAAGGATTACACCCCTTCCCTTGGCGAGAAGAAAGTGAATACGACACCTTGTCTGTTGGTCACTCTTCTACCTCGATTAGCGCCGCATTAGGCATGGCAATTTGCGCCGAAAAAGAAGATAAAAACCGCAAGGTTGTCAGTGTGATTGGTGACGGCGCTATTACAGCAGGCATGGCTTTTGAAGCCATGAATCATGCTGGTGACGTACATTCAGATATGCTGGTCGTTCTCAACGATAATGAAATGTCGATATCAGAAAATGTTGGTGCGCTCAATAACCATTTGGCTCAAGTATTATCTGGTAGCTTATACACCTCCATACGCGAAGGAGGGAAAAAAGTCCTTTCGGGTGTCCCGCCTATCAAAGAGCTAGTTCGAAGAACGGAAGAACACCTTAAAGGCATGGTGGTGCCTGGCACTCTATTTGAAGAACTCGGCTTTAACTACATTGGTCCTGTCGATGGACATGATGTCTGCGAGTTGGTCAAAACACTAAGCAATATGCGCGAGCTAAAAGGACCGCAATTCTTGCATATCATGACCAAGAAAGGCAAAGGTTACGAGCAAGCTGAGAAGGACCCAATTGGCTACCATGCTGTCCCTAAGTTTGATCCTAGCCATACTTCTCTACCCAAAGCTAAGGTAAGCCAACCTACTTTTTCCAACATTTTCGGCGATTTTTTGTGTGATATGGCTGCCCAAGATCCCAAACTAATGGCCATCACTCCGGCGATGAGAGAAGGCTCGGGTATGGTACGTTTTTCAAAGGAGTTTCCAGAGCAATATTTTGATGTCGCCATTGCAGAGCAGCATGCTGTTACACTAGCATCAGGCATGGCGATTGGTGGCAACCATCCGATAGTCGCTATATATTCAACATTCTTACAACGTGGTTATGATCAACTCATACATGACGTTGCTATTATGAATCTACCTGTCATGTTTGCTATTGATAGAGCTGGCTTAGTCGGCGCAGATGGTCAAACACACCAAGGGGCTTTCGACTTGAGCTTTATGCGCTGTATCCCCAATATGGTCATCATGACACCAAGTGACGAAAACGAATGCCGCCAAATGCTCTATACGGGGCATACGTATCAAGGTCCAAGTGCAGTACGATACCCAAGAGGAACTGGGACTGGTGTAGATGTCGATAAAGAGTTCACCGCCATACCTATAGGTAAGGGCCGTGTTATCCATAAAGGAAAAAAAGTTGCTATCCTCAACTTCGGCACTTTCTTGGATAACGCTCAACAGGCCGCTGAAAATCTTGGTGCTACGCTTGCTGACATGCGCTTCGTCAAACCTTTAGATGGTGACCTGGTAAGGAAATTAATCGAAGAACATGATGTTATCGTCACAATAGAAGAAAATGCTATTGCAGGCGGTGCTGGTGCTGGTGTTGTCGAGTTTATGATGCAAGAGAAACTCATAAAACCTGTTCTTAATTTAGGTTTACCAGATAAATTTATTGCACAGGGAACCCAACAAGAGCTACATACCGAACTAGGGTTAGATGCAAAAGGCATTGAGGATTCAATACACGCCTATTTGGCCAAATAAACCTCGAACAATCTTGAAGCTCTCACTGGAGGGCTTCACCTACCTTTACTTAAACTTTCCAGCCAAACTCATCGCATAGTCTCAGCCAAGTTTGATCCACCTTTGCACTAATAGAAATATTTTTCTTTGTATATGGATGAATAAATTCTAATCGTGATGCATGAAGAAGTAATCGATGAGAGTCATATACCTCTCTGAATAGTTTGTTATGTTTTCCATCCCCGTGCGTAGTATCTCCCACAATAGGGTGGCGAAGATGTGCCATATGCCTTCTGAGCTGGTGCTTTCGTCCTGTTAGTGGTTTTAATTCCATTAAACAATATCGAGTGGTAGGAAACTGACCTGTAGAAATAGGTATCTCTATTTTTTCTATAGGTCGATAATCGGTAATCGCTTGTTGAGCTTCTTTTTCTTGATCCGCATGTTTATCTGCTATCTTATCCAATTCAACCTTCAAGTCGTAATCTAAACGCCCAGACTCTTCTATCCAACCGCGAACAATCGCATGATAAGTTTTATTCATTGCATGATTTGCAAACATAGGCATAACTTGGGAGGCAACCTCACTCGATAGTGCAAAAATTAATACCCCTGATGTTGGCCTGTCGAGACGATGGAGCGGAAAAACATGCTGCCCGATTTGGTCACGCAAAGTTTGCATAACAAACTGAGTTTCATGCTTATCAAGCCAACTGCGGTGAACAAGCATCCCGGCAGGCTTGTTAACGGCTACAAAATATTCATCATGAAAAATAATATCCAACATCAAGCGCAAGCCTCATCAATCGCCTTAATCAAATCAATTAAGCTCTGATAATCGTTATTATTCTTCCAGCACTGTTCAAAATAAGGGGCTAAGCAGAAACCTTTAGGTAAGGGCATCTGTCTTTCAATTAAATCTGTCATCTTGGGAATAAAAATCCATTGTAGCCATTCATGCGGTTGTAATGTATCGACAGCAAATGGCTGATTGCTTTCTAACAAATGTTCGCTAGGGCTTGTCGATTGCCATAGCCGCAAGCTTTTCATTTGCTTTGTAAGTTGCTCCAAAAATACTCTCATTTGCTGATTATCTGCCATAAAACACGTGTGTTAACCTTGAAATTAGGCTCAAGAATACCATCTATATAGTAAATTTAGTTAGGACTATTAAGTAATGGCCACGATTCATACACTCAGTCAACTTCTGAACCAAAGCGATTGCCAATACCAGGTATACGACTTAGGACGCCGCATAAAACGCATTGATAATAAGACTTTTTCAGATGTTGAGCACGGCCTTCAGCCCTATCCATACCCGTTACAACGCAAGGCTCATCTCGCAATTTGTTACTGGAACGAAAGCAAACAGCCATGGATCTGGTTTTTAAAATTTGAGCTGGATGAGCGTGGATTACTAAAACAAGCGGATGTTGGAAATTTCCTTAAATACGTCATCGAAGCAATGGGAACACGTATCAATAAGGAGATGACACAAGAACAACAGCAGAAATTGGCAAATAATCCATATACCTTCAAACCTGCTGAAGACAAAATGGCGGTATTCCATAGCCAAATTCGAGCTTTGCTATCGCTACCTTGCAGCCAATATTACGAGCATGCACAATGCTACTTTTCTGGCAAGCTAGGATGGAACAAATGGCAAACTGTCGGGCTACAAGGCGTAACCGATGTCTGTGCTCGCCTGAGCGAAGAACAGAATGGTGTATATTTACGTAAAGCAATAAAACAACTGCCAAATGAGCCTCTATATGCTCTACTTGGTGCCCTCGAACATTCATGTCTACCAGATAAACTCGCAGAGCGACTGAAAGAATTAGCCTTCGACAAAATCAATCAACAATGCCCAGATCTTTTCCTCATTGGAGCGTTAACTCGTGCTTTATCTGGTGCAGATGACCAGTATTTGTATCCAGTAATTAAGGAAATCCTTTCATCGGCACGTCTCAGTCACCAAGAAGTGCTTATCGGAATCGCGGGACGCTGTTGGCATATACTTGCATGCCCCGAGTTATCAGAGACGTTTTTACTTAGGTTGGCACAAACTGGCAATCAGGCATTATTTAATCAGCTATTTGCTGACTTAGTCATGTTACCTGAGCTGAGAATGGTATTACTCCCCTTGCTACATTCAACACCGACTCCCGAGTTAGCAAACGCTCTGACTCAGCTCCAGCAAGCAACAAAAGGCTAGTTAATGATTGGGAATTTGTTTGCCATATTAGCCCTGTTTCTGCTCGCCTTTATTTTCTGGCAACAAAGGCGACAAGCAGAATTAGCTAAGGCAATAGCGTCTAAGAAATGTAAACAACTTGACTTGCAACTACTGAGTGTCGCGCTAAAAAAACATAGTGCAAAAATGCCCGATGGCCGCTGGTACTGGCACTCTATTTATCAATTCGAGTTTTCTTCACTTGGCGATGACTGTTATCAAGGACAGTTGATTATGCGTGGCTTGAATCTGATGCAAGTGAAAATTCCGCCTCATAGGATGTAGATACATAGCGGTAATAATATGGAGCAGCATAGGCATCACCTCCTTGTCGCTTGAATCCTACCTTCTCCAAAACTCGGATTGAAGGGATATGACAACTATCGACTTTAGCGCTCACCTGCTGCAGATTTAAATCATCCAAGGCTTTGGGTAAGAAAGCTCCTATGACTTCACTTGCTAACCCTCTTCCCCAATAGGCTTTATCAAACATAAAGCCTAATTCTGGCTGCCTATCTAGGTCGTGAATAAATACATGACCAATATAATCTCGTGAGTGATTATCGAGAACAGCAAGAGCGTATATACTCGGATCATGCAGAATACGTTGGAAGAGGCCTTTAGCAGAGGATACTGTAAGTAGGGCTTCTCGTTGATTAGAGTGCCTGACACAGTAATTGAGTATTAAGAACTCAGACTGTAGAGATTCATTGTAGGGAACGAGTAAAGTTCGACGAGTTGCAATAATCATGGCCCCACCTTATTGACAGCGTGCCCCCTACACTGCAGGGGGCACTTTCATTTCTCTTCTAGAGAAATAAGGCCGCAAGTCATACCAACTAAAATATTTATTGTTGTAGGTTATTACTTTTTGACGTTGTTAGTTTGAATAATGACTAAGCCAATATATCCTTGATGCATTGCATCTTATTAGCTATCTGCCTAGTTTTACTGCCTAGTCACTAAAAACCACTATACTGAATGCTGTAGAGCTTTCATTTTTTATTATAAGTATCAGTGCCCTAGCGACGGATACACTTTATAACATTCAGTAATATAAGCAATGTCCTAAATCACTTTACTACTAATGACTCAATATTAAAAAATCAAAAAATCCATATTATTCATAAAGTTAAACAAAACCATCACTTGCGCAACTGATAAAACTAAATTTTATCTCACGAGGACTATAAGAGATCTCTTACAAGAGGGCTAAGTGTTTTCTATTCGCATTCAGATATGAGTTTAAGTATGATTAAAGTAAATCAAAGGTAAGGAGAACTAATGCTTACTCAAGATGTTAGTGATGAGTTAACTAAAGTTTTACAGCAAATCCAGGCAGAGGGCAAAGAACCGACGGTCGCACTCGTTAAGTCCCGTTTAAAGACTGCTGTTCCTATTCCAGCTTTAATCAAAGTTATAAAAAACTGGAAGCATTCCAAACATGTCCCAAAGGTAGAAGTTTCAGCTAAAGAAGTGAGCAGTGATGAAAAGATCGCTCAGTTAGAAAAACAAATCGTAGACCTAACGATGAGACTCGAGACGCTGGAAAAGAGGTTTTCACAAGGTTAGCTTTTAGGTTCAACTTAGATATAAAAAAGGCTCAGCAATATGCCAAGCCTTATAAGGTATTTTAAAAAGTAGATTACCAGCCAGTTACTTCACGTAGACCTTTGCCGATGTCAGCTAGAGACTTAACAGTCTTAACGCCCGCAGCTTCTAGTGCAGCAAACTTGTCTTCAGCTGTACCTTTACCACCAGAGATAATCGCGCCAGCATGACCCATACGCTTACCTGGAGGAGCTGTAACACCAGCAATGTAAGAAACAACTGGTTTAGTGACGTTCTCTTTGATAAACGCAGCAGCTTCTTCCTCAGCAGTACCGCCAATTTCACCAATCATTACGATAGCTTCAGTTTCAGGATCTTCTTGGAACAGTTTAAGGATATCAATGAAGTTTGAGCCAGGGATTGGGTCACCACCGATACCAACACAAGTGGACTGACCGAAACCTTCATCTGTAGTCTGCTTGACTGCTTCGTAAGTGAGAGTGCCTGAACGAGACACGATCCCAACTTTACCTTTCTTGTGGATGTGACCAGGCATGATACCAATCTTACATTCATCTGGAGTGATTAGGCCTGGACAGTTAGGACCGATCATGCGAACGCCAGTTTCTTCTAGCTTCACTTTCACGTCGATCATATCTGTTGTAGGAATACCTTCAGTGATGGTTACGATAAGCTCGATACCCGCATCAATCGCTTCTAGGATTGCATCTTTACAGAAAGGTGCTGGTACGTAGATAACTGTTGCCGTTGCACCCGTAGCTTCTACTGCTTCGCGTACTGTGTTGAATACAGGAAGACCTAGGTGGGTTTGACCACCTTTACCCGGAGAAACACCACCAACCATTTGCGTACCGTATGCAATGGCTTGCTCAGAGTGGAAAGTACCTTGACCACCAGTGAAACCCTGACAGATTACTTTGGTGTCTTTATTAATTAGTACAGACATTATTTGCCCTCCGCAGCAGCAACAACTTTCTGAGCTGCGTCAGTTAGCGACTCAGCTGCAATGATATCAACATCAGAATTAGCAAGAACTTCGCGACCTAGGTCAGCGTTAGTGCCTTCTAAGCGAACAACAACAGGTACGCTTACACCAACCTCTTTAACTGCACCAATAATACCCTCGGCAATCATGTCGCAACGAACAATACCACCAAAAATATTTACCAGTACGGCTTTCACATTGTCATCAGACAAAATGATCTTAAACGCTTCAGCTACACGCTCTTTAGTCGCGCCGCCACCTACGTCTAGGAAGTTAGCTGGTTTGCCACCGTGTAGGTTTACAATGTCCATGGTACCCATAGCAAGGCCAGCACCATTAACCATACAACCAACATTTCCATCTAGTGCTACGTAGTTCAGTTCCCACTGAGCAGCGTGTGCTTCACGTTCATCTTCTTGTGAAGGATCATGCATTTCACGTAATTTAGGCTGACGGTAAAGAGCATTAGAGTCGATGTTGATCTTACCGTCTAGACAAAGTAGGTTACCTTCGCCTGTTACAACCAAAGGGTTTATTTCAAGCAACGCAAGATCGTACTGTGCAAACATAGTGCCCAGTCCCATAAAGATCTTAACAAACTGCTTGATCTGATCGCCCGAAAGGCCGAGTTTAAAAGCTAGTTCACGACCTTGGTAAGCCTGAGGACCAACAAGTGGGTCGATGGCTGCTTTATGAATAAGCTCCGGAGTCTCTTCCGCTACTTTTTCGATCTCGACACCACCTTCCGTCGAAGCCATAAATACAATCTTGCGAGTTGCACGATCAACCACAGCGCCTAAGTAAAGCTCATTAGCAATATTTGATGCTTCTTCAACAAGAATTTTTGTTACTGGCTGACCATTAGCATCTGTTTGGTAAGTGACTAAGTTTTGACCTAGCCACTTTTGTGCAAATTCCTTGACGCCTTCTTTTGTGTCATGTAATTCAACACCACCAGCTTTACCACGTCCACCTGCGTGCACCTGACATTTAACGACTTTCTTCTCTGTGTTTATTCTTCCCGCTGCTTCGAAAGCTTGCTGAGGAGTATCACACGCATAGCCTTCAGGCACAGGCAAACCGAATTCTGCAAACAGCTGTTTGGCTTGATATTCATGCAAATTCATTTTGTTATTCCGCTTGTTTTCCCTTAAGGGGTTTATTATGTCCATGACGTTTTCATCTATTGATCTAAACGTCTGTAGGGTCTTCTCAAATAAAACGCTAACTATGTAACGATTCAAATGAAGGCGGAACATTGAGCCTGTTCCGCCTTTTCAAAACCATTACCACTGAATACGAAAATTCCATCAGTGGTAAGAGTTAACTATACGTCAAGAAGTAGACGTGCAGGATCTTCAAGAAGCTCTTTGATCGTAACCAAGAAACCCACTGACTCTCGACCATCAATTAGGCGGTGATCGTAAGAAAGTGCAAGGTACATCATAGGCAAGATTTCAACCTTTCCATCCACAGCCATCGGGCGATCTTGGATTTTGTGCATACCAAGAATTGCAGACTGAGGTGGGTTGATGATAGGGGTAGACATTAATGAACCAAACACACCACCATTTGTGATTGTGAAGTTGCCGCCCATCAATTCATCAACAGTAAGTTTTCCATCACGACCTTTGATAGCTAACTCTTTTATACCTTTTTCGATCTCAGCAAAACCTAACGTGTCACAGTCCTTAAGCACAGGAGTAACCAAACCACGCGGCGTAGAAACTGCCATACTGATATCGAAATAATTATGGTAAACAATATCGTCACCATCTATCGACGCATTGACTTCTGGGAAACGTTTTAGAGCTTCAGTAACCGCTTTCACATAGAAAGACATGAAACCCAGACGAATACCATGACGCTCTTCGAATTGGTCTTTATATTGCTTACGAAGGTCCATAATCGGCTTCATGTTAACTTCATTAAACGTAGTCAACATAGCTGTACTGTTTTTAGCTTCAAGCAGGCGATTAGCCACTGTCTTACGCAGACGTGTCATAGGAACGCGCTTCTGACTGCGAGCTGCAGCTGGAGCTTCAACACTTGGCGATGCAGCTGCCGCGGGGGCAGATTTAGCATTAGCTAGGTGAGCTTCTATATCTTCACGAGTAATACGGCCGCCAACACCTGTGCCTTTCACTTGGCTTGCATCTAAGCTATGTTCAGCTAGTAGGCGGCGTACCGCAGGGCTTAGAGCATCATTAGTCTCTTCAGTAAGAGAGGCTGTGTGTCGCTTGTCAGGAGAGGCCTCTGCTGCCTCTGTTTTATCCTGCGTTGGCTCACCAGCAACAGCGCCTGGGTTTAGCTTAGCGATAAGTTGCTTAGAAAGAACTGTGGCTCCCTCTTCTTCAATTATCGCTTCAAGAACACCAGCTTCAGGTGCTGGTACTTCCAAGACTACTTTGTCGGTTTCAATATCAACCAGTACTTCGTCACGCTCTACTGCGTCACCTGGTTTTTTGTGCCATGTTGCTACTGTCGCATCTGCAACAGATTCAGGTAAATCTGGAACCAGAATTTCAATTGTCATATCTGTTTCTTCCTTTCACTTCTAGTTCTTAGTTCGAAGTTGTTGTATTAACGGTAAGCGCATCTTCAACTAGCGCTTTCTGCTGTTTTAAATGTACCGACATGTAACCAACAGCTGGTGAAGCAGACGCTGCTCTACCTGCATACTTGAGATCCGCTCCGGCTGGAATGGCCATGCGGAAGTTATGTTGACTACTGTACCAAGCTCCCTGATTCTGAGGCTCTTCCTGACACCAAACATAATCTTTCACATTCGTGTACTGTTCGATAGCTGCTTTAACTTCCTCCAATGGGAAGGGATAGAGCTGCTCAATGCGCACGATGGCAACATCTTCCTGCTCATTGCTGCGACGCTGTTCAAGCAAGTCAAAGTAAACTTTGCCTGAACAAAAGACCACTCGTTCTACTTTGCTAGGATCTAAATCATCTATTTCGGCAATAGCAGGTTGGAAAGTTCCTTCTGCCAACTCTTCGAGAGTCGATGTACAAAGAGGATGCCTCAACAATGATTTAGGTGACATAACCACAAGAGGTCTACGCATAGGTCTCACGACTTGGCGTCTTATCATGTGGTAAACCTGGGCCGGAGTTGAGGGAACAACAACCTGCATGTTTTGTTCCGCACACAGCTGTAAGTAGCGCTCTAGGCGAGCTGACGAGTGCTCTGGACCTTGCCCTTCATAACCATGAGGAAGCAACATAGTTAAGCCACATAAACGTGCCCACTTCTGCTCACCCGACGAAATGAATTGGTCGATTACTACTTGAGCGCCATTAGCGAAATCACCAAATTGAGCTTCCCAAATTGTAAGGCCACCAGGCTCTGCCGTAGCGTAACCATACTCAAATGCGAGAACAGCTTCTTCTGATAATACAGAGTCGTAGACTTCGAAAGGACCTTGTTTATCGTGCACATTAGCAAGAGGTATGAAAGTACTTGCATCAGTCTGATTGTGGAGCACTGAGTGACGATGGAAGAAGGTGCCGCGACCAGAATCCTGACCAGAAATACGGATACGCTTACCATCGTCAACCAAAGTCGCATATGCCAAGGTCTCTGCCATACCCCAGTCTAATGCTTTTTCGCCGCTCATCATTGACATACGGTCGTTGTAGAGCTTATTAACCCGACTTTGAAGTCTATGGCTATCTGGGTATTGGCAAATTCGTTGCCCTAATTCAACGAGGCGCTCTTTGCTGTACGTACTGTCCCATGCAACATCCCAGTCATGCCCTATGTATGGAGCCCAATCTACAGAGTGCAGAGCCATAGGTCTCCACTCTTTAACAACGACTTCACCACGATCAAGTGCATCACGATACTCATTTACGAGTTGAGTTGCAGTATCAATACCAAACTCTCCACGTTCAATCAAAACGTCAGCGTACAACTTACGTGGTGTAGGATGTTTTTTGATCTTTTGGTACATTAAAGGCTGAGTCGCATTTGGCTCATCGGCTTCATTGTGACCGTGTCGGCGGTAACACACCAAATCAATGACAACATCACGTTTGAACTCATTACGGTAATCCAAAGCAATGCGCGTAACAAATGCCACCGCTTCGGGGTCATCCGCATTAACGTGGAATATCGGCGCTTGGACCATCTTGGCGATATCCGTACAGTACATTGTTGAACGGGTATCGTTTGGATTAGACGTTGTGAAGCCAACTTGGTTGTTCACGACAATGCGCACAGTACCACCAACTCGGTAGCCACGGGACTGAGACATATTAAAGGTCTCAGCAACAACACCCTGCCCTGCAATCGCCGAATCACCATGAATGGTAATCGGAAGTACTGTATTACCTTCAGCATCACCTAAGCGGTCCTGACGCGCACGAACTGAACCTATGACCACTGGATTAACAATTTCTAAGTGGGAAGGGTTAAATGCAAGTACGAGGTGAACATCGCCACCAGGCGTTGAAAAGTCAGCGGAGAAGCCTTGGTGATATTTAACATCACCTGTACCCCACGTTTCATCGTGTTTACCAGCAAACTCATCAAACAGGTCTTGAGGCTTTTTACCCAGAACATTGACCAACATATTCAACCGGCCACGGTGCGCCATACCCACGACGACTTCACGCATGCCATTTTTACCAGCATGTCTAATGAGTTCCTTCATCATAGGAATGAGGGCATCACCACCTTCGAGAGAAAAACGCTTAGCTCCCGGGAATTTCGCCCCTAGATAGCGTTCCAATCCTTCCGCTGCTGTAAGCTCTTCTAAGAACTCTTGCTTCTCTTGTTTAGAGAATGAAGGTTGACCAACAACTGACTCAAGACGCTGTTGAATCCAGCGTTTTTGTTCAGTATTCGTCATGTGCATGTACTCTGCACCGACAGAACCACAATAAATCTTATTCAAAGCTGAGTGGATATCTTTGAGCAACATGGTCTCTTGACCAATTGCGAAAGAACCAACATTGAACGATTCTTCAAAGTCTTCTTCAGTGAGGTGGTGGAATGCGGGATCTAGCTCCACCACTGCAGGGCGTTGCCATAAACCGAGAGGATCAAGTTTCGCTGCTTCATGACCGCGGAAGCGGTATGCATTGATCAGTTGGAGAACTTTTACTTGTTTTGCGTCGACATCTGGGTCACTAACTTGGACATTGTAATGCTTTGTTTCTTGAGCGAGACGCCGGAAGTAATCACGGACACGTGAATGAGGTTGTTCTTTCACCTCTTCTAACGGCTTGGGCAAGCCATCAAATACACGTTTCCACTCCTCACTTACCAGGTCGGGGTCACTTAGATACAGTTCGTAGAGATCTTCTACATAAGTTGCATTGGCGCCAGCCAAGTGTGAAGACTCGAGCCATGCCTTCATCACGCCGTTGTGCATATTTTCCCTTAACCAGTAGTTTTCACGTTTGCTTCGGTCTATGCCGAGCTATAGAAAGCCAGCTACCAAAATAGCTGGCAATTTTGTTATCAATTTACACCGAACGATTAACCAACATAGATTTAATATGACCTATGGCTTTCGTCGGGTTGAGTCCTTTAGGACAAACACTTACACAATTCATGATGCTATGACAACGGAAAACGCTAAATGCATCATCAAGATTTGACAAGCGTTCATCGGTTGCAGTATCACGGCTATCAATCAACCAACGATAAGCAGCCAATAAACCTGCAGGACCAATAAATTTGTCCGGGTTCCACCAGAATGACGGACATGATGTGGTACAACACGCACACATGATACACTCGTACAAGCCGTCCAAATGAGCTCGCTCATCTGGAGATTGCAGATTTTCACGAGACGGCGGCAGAGCATCGTCATCAATCAAGAAAGGTTTAACTTTGGCGTAATTGTCATAGAACTGGATCATATCAACGATTAAGTCGCGTACCACTGGCAGTCCTGGCAACGGACGAATCACTATTTTTCGCCCTGTCAAAGCTGACAAGGGGGTGATACATGCCAGGCCATTTTTGCCGTTCATATTCAAACCATCGGAACCACAAACCCCTTCTCGACATGAACGTCGGAAAGCGATAGTTGGATCTTGTTCTTTCAGCAGAATTAACGCATCTAACACCATCATGTCAGAGCCTTCATCAACCTCTAAAACGTAATCCTTCATGTATGGCTTTTTGTCTACATCTGGATTGTAGCGATACAAAGAGAAGTTCAGTTTCATAATTCAATCCTCCCCTAGTATGTACGAACTTTAGGCGGAAATGCTTCACGATGAACTGGTGTCATATTAACATCGCGTTTTGCCATTGCTTCCGTTTCCGGATTGTATATTGAATGGCACAACCAGTTTTCATCATCGCGCTCAGGATAGTCAAAGCGAGCATGCGCTCCACGACTCTCAGTCCGGTAATTCGCAGCCACTGCGGTTGAGAATGCCGTTTCCATCAAGTTGTCGAGTTCCAGGCACTCAATACGTTGAGTGTTAAATTCTGACGACTTGTCAGCAAGGTGGGCATCTTTGAGGCGTTCACGAATAACTTTAAGTTCTTCCAAACCTGTAGCCATTGCATCACCTTCACGGAACACAGAGAAGCTATTTTGCATGCAAGTTTGTAGATCTTTACGGATTTGAACAGGGTCTTCCCCGCCTGTACTATTTTCCCATCGCATAGTTCGAGCTAGCGACGCTTCAATGTCAGATTCAGTAGCAGGACGAGCTTCCGCCTGCGCAGCCAAAGTCTCACCTAAGTGAAGACCGGTTGCTCGACCAAATACGACTAAGTCAAGCAGAGAGTTACCACCTAAGCGGTTAGCACCGTGTACAGAAACAGAGGCAATTTCACCACAGGCATACAGACCTTGAACTTCAACATCACTGCCATCAGCTGTTTGTTTAATCGCTTGTCCAGAAACCTGAGTTGGAACTCCACCCATCATGTAGTGACAGGTTGGGATTACTGGGATTGGCTCTTTAACAGGATCGACGTGAGCAAAGGTTCTTGAAAGTTCACAAATGCCAGGTAGACGAGACTCGAGGACATCTTTACCAAGATGATCAAGCTTAAGCTTGATATGTGGTCCCCAAGGACCATCGCATCCACGACCTTCTCGAATTTCAATCATCATTGAGCGAGCGACAACGTCTCGACCAGCAAGGTCCTTAGCATTGGGAGCATAACGCTCCATGAATCGCTCGCCATCTTTGTTTAACAGATAACCACCTTCTCCACGACAACCCTCTGTCACGAGTACACCAGCTCCGGCTATACCAGTTGGGTGGAACTGCCACATTTCCATGTCTTGCATAGGAACGCCAGCACGCAATGCCATGCCAACACCATCACCGGTATTAATGTGAGCATTCGTAGTCGAAGAGTAGATTCGACCCGCTCCCCCTGTTGCCAATATCGTTGCTTTGGATTTGAAGTAGCAAATTTCGCCACTCTCCATACAGATTGCTGTACATCCCATAATGGCGCCGTCTTGGTTCTTGACCAAGTCTAATGCGTACCACTCAGAAAATATGGTGGTTTTGTACTTAACGTTCTGCTGATATAAGGTATGGAGAAGAGCGTGACCTGTTCGGTCAGCTGCAGCTGCTGTTCTAGCCGCTTGCTCACCGCCAAATTCTTTCGACTGGCCGCCAAAAGGACGCTGGTAAATAGTTCCGTTATCAAAGCGAGAAAATGGTAGACCCATTTTTTCTAGTTCAATAACAGATTCAGGGCCATTTTTACACATGTATTCAATAGCATCTTGGTCGCCGATATAGTCCGAACCTTTGACTGTATCGTACATGTGCCACTGCCAGTCATCCTTATGCGAGTTGCCAAGGGCTACTGTGATACCACCTTGAGCAGAAACAGTATGAGAACGAGTAGGAAAAACTTTTGATAGCAAGGCACAAGTTAAGCCTTGCTCTGAAATTTGCAGTGCTGCACGCATGCCTGCACCGCCAGCGCCGATTACTACGGCATCAAATTCGCGAACTGGAATAGACACTTACGCACCCCACAAAATAAAGAGACCAGAAAAAAAGTAGCCAAATAACACTGCGATTACACCCAACTGAAGGAAACCGCGTAATTTGGTGCACTTGATGTAGTCTGTAAGCACTTGCCAAAGACCTATCCATGCGTGAATAAGCACCGATACCAAAGCAAGCATAGTAAATACTTTTGTGAAAGTTCCACCAAAGAACTGTGTCCATGAGACGTAAGAGATATCCGCGAAAGCACAGAAGCTTACTAAATATATAGTGTAAAGGGTCATAATGATCGCCGATGCACGGATTAGCAAAAAGTCATGCACACCATTGCGACCAAAAGATGAAATGTGTTTTACCATACTAAAATCCCCGCCAATACTGACAGAACGACTGTTGCTGCAAATGCTACTTTTGCACTCATTGCACCAGATTCCAGCTCTTCAAAATGACCTAAATCCATTAGCAAATGACGAATACCACCTGCTATATGGTAGGACAAAGCTGTCAAAATACCCCATAAAATAAATTTCACAATGAAACCGTCGACAATATCGACAGCTTGTGCATAACCTATTGGGGAGGACAGGGAAATGGATAATAACCAAAGAAGTATCCCGATCGCGACAAACGTAATTACCCCCGAAACTCGGTGTAAAATGGATGCGATTGCGGTGATCGGAAAGTTTATTGTCTGTAAATCTAAATTAACAGGTCTTGACTTTCTTTCTTTCACGGGCTTGCTCACTCAGCTCCACTGAAGCATTTATAGTTATGAACGAAATCTGACTACAAACCTACAAAAGTTAACATTTATTCAACAGCTAACACGCCTATAAAACGTAATGAAGTTGCATAAAATTTTAACGACAAGGGTTGAAACATCACCTCACATATGTTCCAAACCTTCATTTTATAAGGTTTCAGTCAAAATTTACGGCGCCAATATACGGCTGACCATATTTTAGCACAATTGATGTAACAATTTTTGCTACATAGAACAGATTTTTAACCTTATACGTATAAAAAATCATAACAAGTGCACAAGTCGGAGCAGAATAATTGACTTTGATAACGAACACACGTACAAAAATGTTACACAAACATCCTGGACGGATTTAATAATAAACAAAGGAGACTGTTATGGCGGATAAGAAAGCGACCCTTCATGTCGAAGGGAAAGCGCCTATCGAACTGCCGATTATGGAAGGTGCTCTTGGTACTCCCGTAATTGATGTTCGAACACTTGGAGCAAACGGCTATTTTACGTTTGACCCAGGTTTTCTTGCCACTGCATCCTGTGAATCTCAAATCACCTATATTGACGGCGGAAAAGGTATCCTTTTACACCGTGGGTACCCTATTGATCAGCTTGCTAACAACGCTGATTATTTAGAGGTATGTTATATTCTTCTTTATGGTGAAGCCCCCACACGTGAACAATACGAGCAGTTTAAGCTTACTGTTACACGACATACTATGGTACATGAACAAATCGCGAGCTTTTTCCACGGATTCCGACGTGACGCTCACCCAATGGCCGTCATGTGCGGTGTAGTTGGAGCATTGTCTGCCTTCTATCATGATTCCATGGATATCAACAACGATACTCACCGCGAAATCACAGCATATCGTTTGTTGTCGAAAATGCCGACGCTTGCCGCAATGTGTTACAAGTACTCGATTGGTCAGCCTTTCATTTATCCACGTAATGACTTGACCTATGCTGAAAACTTCCTGCATATGATGTTTGCTAACCCTTGTGAAGACTATGAAGTCAACCCCGTTGTCGCAAGAGCAATGGATAAGATATTCACTTTGCATGCGGATCATGAGCAAAACGCATCGACTTCTACTGTCCGTCTAGCTGGTTCTTCTGGCGCCAACCCATTTGCATGTATTGCCGCAGGTATCGCATCATTATGGGGACCTGCACATGGAGGCGCTAATGAAGCATGTCTTAAGATGCTTGAAGAGATCGGCAGCGTTGATAAGATCCCTGAATACATCGATCGTGCGAAAGACAAAGATGATCCATTCCGCCTAATGGGCTTTGGTCACCGTGTCTATAAGAATTACGATCCACGAGCGACTGTCATGCGTGAAACCTGTCATGATGTTCTCGAAGAGTTGAACATTAGCGATCCACTACTAGATGTTGCCATGGAGCTAGAGCGCATTGCTCTGTCTGACGAATACTTCGTTTCGAAGAAACTGTATCCAAATGTTGATTTCTACTCAGGAATTATTCTTAAAGCCATTGGTATCCCTGTGTCTATGTTCACCGTAATCTTTGCATTATCGAGAACAATAGGTTGGATTGCACATTGGAACGAAATGCATAGCGATCCTCTTAACCGTATCGGTCGTCCTAGACAGCTCTATACAGGTAAGAAACAACGCAATTTCAAACCTTTACATGACAGAGACTGATTAAGACTCATAAGGTATTATTAAAACAAAGGCCGACATAATGTTGGCCTTTATTCTACTCGATAAATCTATTCAGTATTTACACTGGGTTGTCTATGTCGACAAACTCGACATCTAAACCATGTTCTTTTGCCAGCCATTCTCCTAGCGCTTTTACTCCATACCGCTCTGTAGCATGATGTCCGGCAGCAAAGTAGTGAATATCCATTTCCCTTGCGGTGTAAGTGGTTCTCTCGGATATTTCACCGGAAATAAACGCATCTATGCCATGCTTAACCGCCAGCTCAATATAGTCCTGACCTCCACCTGTACACCAGCCCACAGTTTCAATTAACTTTTCGCTATTTTCGGGTGCAATATGTAGTGGAGAGCGATTCAGGGCCTGATTAATTCTTTGGGTGAATTCTTTCCCTGTGACAGGATGTTTTAATCGGCCAAACATAGCAACAGACTGGGGGTGCCCTTCCAATCCACCTTCGACTTGTATATCGAGAAGTCGCGCCAATTCGGCGTTATTGCCTAATTCTGGGTGTATGTCCAATGGCAAGTGGTATCCATACAAATTGATGTCATTTTTGATTAGAGCGCGAATTCGATTGCCTTTCATTCCCCGAATAGGCTCGGGCTCACCTTTCCAGAAATAGCCATGATGAACAAGTAATGCATCCGCTTTCTTCTCTATCGCTTTTTCAATCAGAGCTTGAGAAGCCGTCACTCCTGTGACTACGGTGTGAACCTCCAACTTCCCTTCTACTTGAAGCCCATTGGGAGCATAATCTTTTACCAACTTGGGAGAGAGTTTTTCGTTTATAATTTGCTCTAATTGTGTATTTTTCATCTTAGCTTCCAAAAATCAATCTTTGCACACAGTGTATTGCAACAATATTTAGGATGCTAGTTTCAAGCTAATCTGTTTAAAATGCTAATAGACTTTTGATTTTACAGATACTAGGTATTAGATATGAGTGACATGTTGCGCTTTTATAATTGGATTTCAAATACACCTCCTTTGTTTAAGCTAACTCCCCCTTTTGAATCTCTACAGTCACTTACAGTTCAGCTTCCTTTGAATACTGACTATCAAGGTAACCCCAGACTGGGTTTCATTTACCAACACTTATCGACTCAACTGCTAATAAGTAGTGGACGTTACACCGTAGAATTAGAAGAGCTTCAAATCAATGACACCAATGGCCAAACCTTAGGTGCCATTGATCTTATCCTTAAAAATCACCAAACCAATATGCAAGAGCACTGGGAAGTCGCGATTAAGTTTTATCTCCTTCACCAAGGCATTTGGTATGGGCCTAATGCACACGATCAATTGGATAAAAAATTAGATAGAATGCTGTCACATCAGTTAAAAATGAGCAGTTCCACAGCATTTTTAGCCAAGCATCCTGAAATGAGTAGTTTATCTGAACATCTCCTTTTGCAAGGTCGACTCTACATCAACCCTTTTTCATCAGAAGTGACTCCCGCCCACTGCTTAGGATATGAAATAAACCCCTCTCAGGTTTCAGGGTATTGGTGTTTCGAGAAACAATGGGAACAAATTGCTGAGCCACTTTACGAGCTAGATAAACAGTATTGGGCTACTGGTATAGAAAAATGTGAACGACCACTGAAAAAACCAAATGGACGTTTTGTTCACGCACAAACTCAGCAGAAAGTATTTTGGTTTATCGTCCCTGACGACTGGCCGAATAGATAAAAAACCTGATAGCCCTAAATATAAAAAGGTTGGCTATTTCTGCCAACCCTTTTCATCACGACCATTAACTATCATAAACCTGCGTTTTTGAACACCTGATTAACGATATCTTGGGCTTCTAACTCTATTTGTTTTAAGTGTTCTTCGCCCTTGAAACTCTCACAATATATTTTATAAATATCCTCAGTGCCGGAAGGACGAGCTGCAAACCAGCCATTTTCTGTGGTGACTTTAAGGCCACCAATAGCAGCACCATTGCCCGGAGCATGAGTCAGACGAGCAGTGATCTTCTCTCCAGCAAGGTTTTCTGCCGTAACCATGTCAGCCGAAAGCTTTTCTAAAACTTGCTTTTGAGGGCCGTTTGCGGTGGCCTGAAGACGGCTGTAGTGTGAAGACCCATGCTTGGCAGTAAGATTTTGATAATACTCTTGAGGATTCATACCCGTTACTGCAGTAATTTCGGCGGCAAGTAAGCAAAGAATAATCCCGTCTTTATCGGTAGACCAAGGTGTACCATCTATGCGCAGGAATGAAGCGCCAGCACTCTCTTCACCACCAAAGCCAAGTTCCCCTTGATACAAACCGTCAACAAACCATTTAAAACCAACAGGCACCTCACAAAGTTCTCGCCCTAAATCACTCACCACACGATCGATCAATGCGCTTGATACTAATGTCTTACCGACAGCAACAGATTCACTCCAACCTTGACGGTGACGATAGAGATAGTCAATACATACTGCGAGAAAATGATTGGGGTTCATCAAACCACTTGGCGTCACAATCCCATGACGATCATAATCAGGGTCATTGCCGAAGGCTAAATCAAAATTATCTTTATGCGCCAGTAAACCAGCCATGGCATAAGGAGATGAGCAATCCATACGAATCACACCATCTTTATCCAAGCACATAAACTGAAAAGAAGGATCAATCGCATCATTAACTAGGGTTAAATCCAACTCATAACTTGTCGCAATTTGACGCCAATATTCAATACCACTTCCTCCAAGAGGATCAACGCCTATTTTGAGATTCGCGTTTTGAATAGCCTCCATATCAATGACATTCTTTAGATCTTCTACATATGGGGTAATTAAATCACGTTCAACAAAACACTCAGATGACTTAGCATTTGTAATCGAGACTCTGTTAACACCGACTAGCTTCTCAGCAATTAATGCATTAGCGTAGTTTTCAATCGTTTTGGTTAACTCACCTTCTGCTGGCCCGCCGTGTGGTGGATTGTACTTAATACCTCCATCCTGGGGCGGATTATGAGAAGGGGTTATAACAATGCCGTCAGCTTTCGACGTACTTAAAAGGTTATGAGTCAAAATTGCATGTGAAATTCCTGGGGTAGGTACATAACCATTACCTTGCTGGACTATCACTTGAATATCATTCGCGATCAGAACTTCGATAACACTATAAAATGCAGGCTCAGAAAGTGCGTGAGTATCCTTGCCAACAAACATAGGGCCAGTAATACCTTTCTCGCTCCGAACTTGAACAATAGCTTGTGCAATAGCCAAGATGTGAGTTTCGTTGAAAGTACACTTACCTGCTGTACCGCGATGCCCAGATGTACCAAATTTAACCTTGTGGTCAGTATTTAAAGGCTCGGGCTGAAAAAGGTAATAGTTAGAAACAAGCTCGGGGAGATTATGCAGATCTTGTTGTTGCGCTTTTGTTCCTGCGCGAGGGTGTATCGCCATTATTGGCATCCTCTATTTAAATCTAAAAATCAAAAACCCCACAATACTCAGGAAACACCGAGCATTATGAGGTTAAAGCCAAGAATGATCAGATTGAGTTGGTTACTTTCTCAATTAAATCAGCGGGAAAGTGCATTCTTGCCATTAATTGGTCAACCATTTGACGCTTACGGCTAGTGTTATTGTTGGTAATAACCCAAAACGGCGAGCCAGGAATCGCCTTAGGTTTGGTCGTGTTACCATTTTCTAATAAGGTTTTTTCATTGTTGGCAAAGTAAACACGTTTACGCCCTTTAACTAGAGTTGCTTCAGAAAACCCTTGAGGATCAAGACGATTAAGTGTTGAAAGCACCAGCATAAAACGGTCAATTGCCTTTTTGAGACCTGCAAATTCATCTGAAATGAGCAAAGAGCGCATGGCTTTAACGCTATCGACTTTTTCATCTTTTGCAGCATCTCTGCTAACAACAATTCCTTTCGCCTGCATCGCTGCTTTCATCGGTGTCGTTTGTTGCTCTTGAGCATTAACATCCAAAAGGCGTCGTAAGATATCGGAAGCACTTTCACCAATGTGTTGGGTTTGACCTGCGATGTAACGGTATAGATCCTCATCAACCTCAATTGTTTTCATTCGCTTTTCACAATCTCTATGTTTAAACTCTGTGGGATTATATACCTAACTACCCTCAATATGCGAGTTTCAGTTCTGTTATAGCGAGCAGATTCATGGCCTAATGAGGTACTACGTTAAATCAGTCACGAATATAGAAAAATGTCACAACTGCTTAACTATAAAATTGAAGGTGAAGGCCAAACCATTGTATTACTCCATGGCCTATTTGGTAATCTTGATAACCTTGGCTTACTTAGCAGAGAGCTACGCCAACACTATCAGGTGATCTGTTTAGACCTGCGAAATCATGGTCTTTCTTTTCAGTCACCTAATCATAATTACCAAGTTATGGCTCAAGATGTGGTTACTACACTCGAGCATATAGGAATCAAGAATTACATATTAATTGGCCACTCAATGGGCGGAAAAGTAGCAATGAAGCTTGCAGAACTTGCCCAATCAGAAGTTGAGAAACTAGTGGTACTAGATATGGCGCCAGTAAGCTACTCTAAGAGCCGCCATGACAATGTATTTAATGGACTTAAGGATGTGCTCGAACATAAGCCTACATCTCGTCAACAAGCGATGCAAATTCTTGAGCACCATATCGAATTGCCCGGGGTGAGACAATTTCTAGGTAAGTCCCTATATAATAACGGCCAATACTTTGAATGGCGCTTTAATGTACCTAGTCTTTGGCAGAACTACTGGGAAATCCTAGGCTGGGAAAACATTAACACCATCAGCACTCCGACCTTATTTGTCAAAGGGGGAAACTCCGACTACCTTGCCACCGAACATCAAACTGACATACAGCAACAATTTTCCAATGCCAAAGCGCATATTATTGCAAACACTGGTCATTGGCTTCATGCAGAGAAACCTCAAGAAGTATTACGCGCAATCGGGAAGTTTATCCAATAATGGTAGAATGGGTCTCGTTTACCCATACCCGTTAACTTTACCTTTTAACAATGGTATAGTTCAGCGCAAGTAATTTGGCATAAAGGGATTCCATGCTATACGACTATATGAACATATTGGAGTCAATTGGGCTCGACTTGCTTTTTGCGTCTATCTTTTTCTTAATCGGTATGGCAATAAAAGATGTTCTCAAAGCTGGGAATGTCCCCCCGTTTGGTCGTCGTATTGTTTGGCTCGTGCTCTTTCTTGGCTGTGCTGGCTTTATCGCTAAAGGCCTCATTCAGTTAAGCTGGGAAGGCACAGGGCTAGGTTAATTCCCCCTGATTAAGCCACAACACAAATCGGTAAAGGTAACGAATTTATGGCAAGTGTAGGCATCTTCTTTGGCAGCGATACAGGTAACACCGAAGCGATTGCAAAGATGATTCAAAAACAACTCGGCAAACAACTGATTCACGTACAAGACATCGCGAAAAGCAGTAAAGAAGACATAGATAACTTCGACTTATTACTGCTTGGCATTCCAACATGGTATTACGGTGAAGCACAATGTGATTGGGATGACTTTTTCCCTGAACTTGAACAAATTGACTTCTCGACCAAGCTTGTTGCTATCTTTGGCTGTGGTGATCAAGAAGATTATGCAGAGTACTTCTGCGATGCCATGGGTACTGTTCGTGATATTGTTGAATCCAAAGGTGGCACGATTTTAGGCCACACATCAACTGAAGGCTACGAGTTTGAGGCATCCAAGGGCCTTGTTGAAGGTGATGATAGCTTGTTCGTTGGTTTATGTGTTGACGAAGACCGCCAGCCAGAACTGACCAATGAGCGTGTGACTAATTGGTGCAAACAAATTCATGAAGAAATGTGTTTAGAAGAACTTGAGGGCTAACCCTCAAGTTAAATAAGGCCTTCAGAAAAGAAGGCCTTATTATGCAGCTTGATTGTTTTCGACAGCTTGGTTTCGATAGTCTGGTTTTTTACGTACATACAACAGGCGCTTTACTTCAGAAATCACATTTCCTTTATTGTCCTTCACATAAGTCACAAACTCAGGAAAAGACTTATCTCCATTGACTGTCTCTTGCAAAATACTATCTAACATTTCTTGTGTAACTATAAACTCGGCATAAAGATCGCTTTGACCTGGCTTGATAAAATTGATACTAGCCTGCTTATCCCAAACAAAATAGCCTTCTCCTAAAATCCCCATCAACATCAGACAATAAATAGGATCAGTTAAAGAGAAAATACTGCCTCCATATTGAGTACGATTAGCATTTTTATTCCACCAGCGCAGCTTAAGTCTTACCTTAACCTGACGGAAATCCTCGCTAATTGAAACAATTTTGATGCCAGCTCCCCAAAAGGGTGGCCATATGTTCAAAGCAAATCTAACTATCTTAGGTCTGTATAACCTGCTGACTAATTTACCCATACCTATCTTCCAAACTTCCATTTTGACTCATCAATGTTAATTAATTGTAACTGGTCTGATGAGAAGCTTCAGTGATGTTAGACTAGTTTATGAAAATAATAATAGTAACCCTTTGAAGTTCGTGGTTTATTGTTACCGTCTACTACCCTATAATGGTAGCAATAGTGAACTCTGCTGAATGCAGAGGTTAATTAACGGGAAAATTTATGTCGGACAACAACCAAGCTCTAAAGGATGCTGGTCTTAAAGTTACCTTACCAAGATTAAAGATCTTGGAGGTACTGCAACAACCTGAGTGCCAACATATCAGTGCCGAAGACCTGTATAAAAAGCTGATAGATCTTGGTGAAGAAATCGGCTTGGCAACAGTGTATCGAGTTTTAAACCAGTTTGATGATGCAGGAATCGTCACTCGTCACCATTTCGAAGGTGGAAAGTCGGTATTTGAACTTTCAACTCAGCACCATCACGATCATCTAGTTTGTCTAGATTGTGGTGAAGTTATTGAGTTTGCTGATGACATTATTGAAGAAAGACAAAAGCAAATCGCTGCTGAGTATAATGTCACTCTCACGAACCATAGCTTGTACTTATACGGCAAATGTAACACAGGTAACTGTAAAGATAACCCTAATGCCCATAACAAGAAGTAATACTCTCAACTTCCTATTTGGTAACATTCAAGCAATATAAAAAAAACCACACATGTTTAGTGTGGTTTTTTTGCATAATGAATCGCTAAAACGTTATTTAGCCTCAATCTTAGCCCAAGTATCCCTCAATCCGACAGTGCGGTTAAACACTAAAGCTTCCGGTTTTGAATCGACAGCGTCGGCACAGAAGTAACCCATTCGCTCAAACTGAATTCCTTTTTCAACTTCAGCATCAACTAAACTTGGCTCAACAAATCCATTCATCACAATAAGCGACTCAGGATTAACAGACTGAGTAAAGTCATCAGCAGCCGCAGGGTTAGGCACAGTAAACAAACGATCGTATAAGCGAATTTCAGCTGGCACAGCCTTATCTGCCGAAACCCAATGGATAACACCTTTAACTTTACGACCGTCTTCAGGGTTCTTACCTAATGTGTCGGCATCATATGAACAAAAGATTGTCGTGATGTTACCTTGCTCGTCTTTTTCAATACGTTCAGCTTTAATGACATAAGAGCCACGCAGGCGAACTTCTTTACCCAAAACGAGACGTTTGTACTTCTTATTCGCTTCTTCACGAAAATCTTCGCGTTCAATCCAAAGTTCACGAGAAAACGGAACCTCACGCTCTCCCATCTCTGGTTTATTTGGATGGTTTGCGACTGTCAGTGACTCTACCTTTCCTTGTTCAAAGTTCTCAATAACAACTTTGACAGGGTCAAGTACCGCCATGGCTCGCGGCGCATTTTCGTTTAAATCATCTCGGATGCACGACTCAAGTGATCCCATCTCAATCATGTTATCTTGCTTAGTGACGCCGATACGCTTACAAAACTCACGAATAGAACCAGGAGTAAAGCCACGACGACGCAAACCTGAAATGGTTGGCATGCGCGGGTCATCCCACCCATCGACTAGATTTTCAGTGACTAGCTGATTGAGTTTACGCTTAGACATTACCGTATATTCTAAGTTTAAGCGGCTAAATTCATACTGATGCGGCTGACAATCAATTGTAATATTGTCTAAAACCCAATCATACAAACGGCGGTTGTCTTGAAATTCCAATGTACACAAAGAGTGTGTGATACCTTCCAGAGCATCAGAAATACAATGTGTAAAATCGTACATCGGGTATATACACCACTTATCGCCCGTTTGATGATGCTCAGCGAAACGCACACGATATAAAACAGGATCTCTCATCACCATAAATGATGAAGCCATATCAATTTTGGCACGCAGACAGGCAGAACCTTCTGCAAACTCACCAGCACGCATTTTCTCAAACAGAGCTAAATTTTCTTCCACACTACGATCACGGTAAGGGCTGTGCTTACCTGGCTGAGTCAAAGTACCTCGGTACTCACGAATTTCATCAGGACTTAACTCTTCAACGTATGCCAAGCCTTTTTCAATTAATTCGATTGCGAACCCATAAAGCTTATCGAAATAGTTAGATGAATAACAAACTTCACCATCCCATTCAAAGCCTAACCAGCTAACATCATTCTTAATAGACTCAACATACTCTACGTCTTCTTTTTCTGGGTTAGTATCATCAAAACGAAGATTACATTTACCCTGGTAGTCCTGAGCAATACCAAAATTTAAGCAAATTGACTTAGCATGACCTATATGCAGGTAACCATTCGGTTCCGGCGGAAAACGAGTATGTACGCTAGCATGTTTACCATCCGCTAAATCCTTAGCTATGATTTGGCGGATAAAGTTCGATGGACGAGCCTCAGCTTCACTCATCTATATCACCTCAATGGTTGTAGTATTGTTCAGAAAAGTAGTCAGCAAGGAGCAATAGACATGCTCCAAACATTTAATGCCTAATAATCCACAATTCTTCGCCATTACACAACTACAACCTAGTGTTAATTGGCAAATATTGATTCATTTTTACCAATTAAGCGCAAAACAACCCAATTGTTCGACTGTCATACTCTACTCCGAGCCTAAAACAACAAAGCCTCCCGCAGGAGGCTCTAGAATGAGTAGTCTACCTTAAGTTGGGATCACAACCGAAGACAGGTCTTCATCTTTAGGAATTTTCTTCATTTCACCCGCCACGATCTCAGCAAGTGGACCAAGAATAACTTGAACGTTATTAGCGCCCAGTTTCACTACCCCCATAGCTCCGAGGTTCTTAAGGGTCGATTCATTAATCACACTGGTATCTTTAATCGTTAAACGCAAGCGCGTGATACAAGCATCAATTGCAGTAAGATTTTCATGTCCCCCAAGAGCCTTGAGGTATTGCTTGGCAAGCTCCGATGAACTACCTGAAGCGACAAGCTCAGAGGAGTCCTCATCTTCACGACCTGGTGTTTTAAGGTTGAATTTCACAATCACGGTGCGGAAAACCGCATAGTAGATACAGAAGAAAACTAAGCCTTGGGCTATCAACATATACCAATTTACAGCAAGTGGATTTCGTGAAGAAAGAACCATATCAACAAGGCCAGCAGAGAAGCCAAAGCCTGCTATCCACTGCATTGAGGCTGCGATGTAGACTGATATACCGGTTAATAAGGCATGAAGTCCATATAGCATAGGTGCAAGGAACATGAACGAAAACTCAAGCGGTTCAGTCACGCCAGTAAAGAAAGAGGCAAAGGCTGCAGCAAGCATGATAGATGCAACTTTTTCTTTGTTCTTAGATTTCGATGTATGGTAAATCGCCAGCGCAGCACCTGGTAAACCAAACATCATAATGGGGAAGAAACCAGCTTGATACATACCAGTCACACCTACAATTCCTGTGCCCTCAGCAATAGATTTTGCTCCGCCAAGGAAATTAGGAATATCGTTTATGCCTGCAACATCAAACCAGAAAACTGAGTTGAGTGCATGATGAAGACCAACTGGAATCAAAAGTCTGTTAAAAAACGCATATATACCAGCACCTAGCTCACCCATTCCTTGAATCGACTCACCAAAGCTCACCAACCCACCGTAAACCGAAGGCCAAATATACATCAAAATGAAGGCGATAAAGATACCTGCAAAAGAGGTTAAAATCGGAATCAAACGTTTACCGGAGAAAAATGCCAGCGCTTTGTGAAGCTCAACATGTGAAAAGCGATTATAGATCTCAGCTGAGACAATACCCACTAAAATACCGACAAATTGGTTATTGACCTTGCCAAATGCAGCAGGCACGGCACTCATATCAATGCCTTGAATTTGTGACACCGCGCTGGGAGACAGCAAAGTGGTAACCACGAGGAAACCAACAAAACCAGATAACGCAGCCGCACCATCTTTATCTTTAGACATACCATAGGCAACACCTACAGCGAAAAGTACGGACATGTTACCAATAATCGCATTGCCGGCCGTAATACAGAACGCTGCAACCGCACTGTTCGCTCCCCAACCGGTTGGATCTATCCAGTACCCTATACCCATCAATATTGCAGCAGCAGGAAGCGTTGCAACGGGTACCATCAACGCCTTACCTACTTTTTGGAAATACCCAAGAACATTCACTGTCAGTTCCCCCTATAGGATTTAATATTTTTCTTTTATGGTATTAGGTAACTTTTTTTAGCCACCCAATTTAGTTCTTCCAGTGTATGCTTTTAATTTCGCCCTGCAAATTTAAACCTTATCAATTGTGACTATTATCACCAGATTTAAGGCTAGAGAGAGGTTTTTGCTAGCAAGATCATAAAACTTATTTTACAATTCAAAAAATGATAATTTAAGCCGTTTTGAGTGACGTTTTAAGTTTACTTATCGTAAGCACAAAAATAAAAAACGAAGGATTAATCTAGATCTCAATAACGTCTTCAATGACATTGACTTAGATAAGTTTGTTTAAGCATATGACCTGCATAATCTATTGATCACCATTCATTGATTAGGATAATTTACCTCTAATTGCAGTTCACAAATAAAGTTAAAAAAACCTTATGCATATACGATCACAAAAATAATGGCCGATGCATAAATTTAATTAATGAGGATTCGCTAAACATGTATGCGCTAACTAATTGTAAAATTTTCACGAGTAACGATATTCTCATTGATCATGCCGTCGTGATTAAGGATCAGCTGATTAGTGCTGTATGCCCGAGAACGGAACTCCCTCATGATATCAAGATCATTGATTTAAATGGCGCGAACCTAAGCCCTGGTTTTATCGATCTACAACTTAATGGCTGTGGCGGAGTCATGTTCAATGATGCGATAAGCTTTGAAACACTCGAAATAATGCATAGAGCAAATCTAAAGTCAGGATGTACTAGCTACTTACCAACGCTAATCACGTCATCTGACCAAGATATGATCCAAGCAATCAAGGCAACGAGAGAGTATCAGGCTAAATACCAGAACCAGTCTCTTGGCTTACACCTCGAAGGGCCTTATCTAAATAAAGCAAAAAACGGCATTCATAATATCGACTATATTCGCCCGTCCGATAATGAGATGATTCAGTTAATTTGCGAAAATTCAGATGTAATTACTAAAGTGACGCTTGCACCTGAGCATAATGCACCCGAGCATATTCAACGTCTTAAGCAAGCAGGAATTACAGTAGCTATCGGTCATTCAAATGCAACCTATGCACAAGCTCGCGGAGGTTTTGATTCTGGCATTACCTTTGCCACCCATTTATTTAACGCCATGTCGCCAATGGAGGGTCGTGAGCCAGGCGTCGTTGGGGCTATTTATGATACACCTCATGTGTATGCTGGTATTATTGCTGACGGGCTCCATGTTGATTATGCGAATATTAGAATTGCTCACAAAATCAAGGGGGAAAAGCTTGTATTAGTGACTGATGCCACAGCTCCTGCAGGTGCAAACATGGATTACTTTATTTTTGTTGGTAAGAAAGTATATTACCGCAATGGCAAGTGTGTTGATGAAAATGGCACACTGGGCGGCTCTGCTCTGACCATGATTGAAGCGGTTCAAAATACAGTAGAGCATGTCGGTATCGCTTTGGACGAAGCACTACGAATGGCAACATTGTATCCTGCACGGGCAATAGGCGTAGACAATAAATTAGGTCTAATACGCCAAGGCATGATTGCAAACCTCGCCATTTTTGATCGTGATTTCAATGTTCAAGCGACGGTTGTTAACGGACAATATGAGCAAAGTTGAGAATGAATGGCGGACAAATAGGTAATGTAGACTTAGTAAAACAACTAAACAGCGCAGCCGTTTATCGATTAATTGATCAACAAGGCCCAATATCGAGAATCCAAGTTGCCGATGTAAGTCAGCTAGCACCTGCTAGTGTGACCAAAATAACCCGTCAGTTACTCGAGCGTGGATTAATAAAAGAGGTCGCTCAACAAGCTTCTACAGGTGGTAGGAGAGCGATATCTTTGACCACAGAGATAGCCCCTTTCCACTCAGTCGCAATCCGATTGGGAAGAGATTACATACAATTTAGCCTCTTCAACCTCGGTGGTGAGGAGCTATTATCAGAGTCCCAAGAGTTCTTTTATACAACACAGGACGACTTAGTCGACGGTTTGACCGCCTACCTCAGGCAATTTATCGACTCCCACCAAACCATCATAAACCAACTTATTGCGATAGGTATTATATTACCCGGGCTTGTAAACCCCGAGAATGGTGTTGTTGAATATATGCCCAACATCACAGTAGATAACCTTGTACTGGCTGAAATTGTCGAGCACAAATTCCACGTGCAATGTTTCGTTGGCAATGATGTTCGTGGCATGGCTTTAGCCGAGCACTACTTTGGAGCGAGTCAGGATTGCCAAGATTCTATACTGGTGAGCGTTCACCGTGGGACTGGTGCGGGTATTATCGTGAACGGACAAGTTTTTCTCGGATTCAACCGGAATGTGGGGGAGATTGGCCACATTCAAATTGATCCATTAGGAGAACAGTGCCAGTGCGGCAATTTTGGTTGCTTGGAAACCGTCGCAGCGAACCCCGCAATTCTTGATCGGATTAAAAAACTAATCAAACAAGGGTATGAGTCCAGCTTGAGCGGTAAAGAAGGTTTGACTATCCAAGATGTATGCGAGCATGCCAATATTGGCGATGAGCTTGCCAAACAAAGCTTAATCCGAGTAGGCAACCAACTTGGAAAAGCGATCGCAATAACAATTAACCTTTTCAACCCACAAAAAATTGTCATCGCGGGTGATATCACCCAATGTAAAGACATTGTCTTCCCTGCCATTCAGCGTAATGTCGAAAATCAATCATTGACCACTTTCCACAATAATCTGCCCATAGTGGCGTCTGAAATTGATAAAAAGCCGACATTAGGCGCATTTTCAATGATTAAGCGTGCCATGCTCAATGGTGAGTTACTGCAAAAATTACTAGAAGATTGAGCGCGATATCTTCCTTCATAAGTTAAACTTACGGGTTACATAGGTAGCCCGTTTTTAATTGCATAAGAATCATATATATATGGAACTCGTCTTACTCTCTGCTGCTTTTCTCGCTGGCTTTGTTAGCCTTAAATGTCATTTACCACCACTGGTTGGTTTCCTCCTAGCAGGCTTTGCTCTCCATGGGTTCGGCTTTGAAAGTAATGAGACCATAGTAACACTTGCCGATCTTGGGGTAACCATACTACTGTTTTCTATAGGGTTGAAGTTAGATGTAAAAACACTTTTATCCAAAGAGATTTGGGCTGGCGCCACTCTTCATAACCTGTTTTCTACCGCACTATTCTGCGCGGCACTATTTTGCTTAAAGTTTCTCGGAATAAGCTCCTTAGCCAGTATGTCACCAGAGCAACTTTTGCTGTTAAGTTTTGCTCTATCTTTTTCCAGTACTGTTTTTGCCGTCAAAACCCTGCAAGAAAAGGGGGAGATGAACGCTACCTATGGCACCATTGCAATTGGTATTCTTGTCATGCAGGATATTTTCGCAGTGATATTCCTGACCGCATCAACAGGAAAAATTCCCCACTGGTACGCCATTATTTTATTTGCCCTGCCGCTTCTTCGTCCATTATTTTACAAAGTACTCGATTGGGTGGGCCACGGGGAGATGCTGGTTCTGTTTGGTATTTTCTTTGCCTTGGTTGTGGGAGCTGGGCTATTCAAATTCGTTGGTATGAAGCCAGACCTTGGTGCTCTTATTTTGGGTATGTTACTCGCAGGCCATAGTAAGGCATCGGAGTTATCCAAAGCTCTGTTTAACCTTAAAGAACTCTTACTGGTGTGCTTTTTCCTTAATATCGGTTTATCTGTCCAGCCGACGATGACAGGATTAGCGTTAGCTTTGCTATTTTTGATCCTTTTACCCATAAAAGGGATTTTGTATTTTACTGTACTTAATGCCTTTAAATTCAGAGTCAGAACCTCTCTGCTCGCCTCACTTAGCTTGTTTAACTTTAGCGAATTTGGCCTGATTGTTGGGGGACTCGCATTTAAACTCGGCTGGCTTAGCAGCGATCTACTGGTTGCGTTAGCACTTGCGGTATCGATTTCTTTTATTATCGCCTCACCGCTTAATCGCAAAGGACATGAACTCTATCGTCGTTCAGGGCACTGGCTAAAAGAACATGCAGCAGAAAGTCTAAACAACCGAGATAAATTGATTAACCCTGGCAATGCACAAGTGTTAATTCTTGGTATGGGACGAATTGGCACAGGCGCTTATGACGAAATAGTGACCCGTTATGGCAAAGTAAGCCTAGGGATAGAAGTGAGAGAAGACGCTGCAGAGGAGCACCAGCAAGAAGGGCGTAATGTCATTGCCGGAGACGCAACAGACCCAGATTTCTGGGAGCGAATTATAGATACAGCGAACGTCAAATTGGTACTACTTGCTATGCCTCATCACCAAGGAAATCAAATTGCCTTAGAGCAATTAAAGCAAAGAGGATTTAGTGGTCAAACCGCTGCCATTGCCGCCTATTCAGATCAAATAGAGAGTCTACTTGAAGAGGGTGTGGATGCCGCCTTCAATGTATATAGAGAAGCGGGTACTGGTTTTGCTCGCCATGTTTGTGACCAGCTTAACCCTCAGCTAACCCAAAAATAACCTTCCTCATTTGAAAGGCAGTACTTTGCTGCCTTTCAAGACACCCATCATTTTTTGTCTATAAAACAAGCTGACATTAAAATGCATTCATAAAAGAGCTGATTAAATTAAATAAAATTTAGTGCAAGCTAGTTTATATAAACTTTTTTGTTATTTCTTGTTGATTTTTTTAACCAAAATGGCAGATTTTAGCTAACAGGTTAAAAAAGATTTATAAAGGAACTCATATGTGCTCTATCTTCGGTATTCTTGACATAAAAACAGATGCCCAAACACTGCGCCCAATCGCACTCGAAATGTCCAAAAAGCTGCGCCATCGTGGACCGGATTGGTCTGGGATCTATTCTTCTGATAGAGCCATTCTCGCTCATGAGCGTCTTGCCATCGTCGGCTTAAATACTGGTGCGCAGCCTCTGTTTAGCTCTGATAAAAAACACATATTGGCGGTTAATGGCGAAATCTACAACCACAAAGAACTTAGAGCTCGTTACGAAGGGAAATATGACTTCCAAACCGACTCTGACTGTGAAGTTATCTTGGCACTTTATCAAGATATGGGTGAAGAGCTCCTTGAAGAGTTAAACGGCATCTTTGCTTTCGTGCTCTATGATGAAGAAAAAGACCAATACCTCGTCGGTCGTGATCATATTGGAATTATCCCGCTATACCAAGGCTATGACGAACACGGTAACTACTATGTCGCATCTGAAATGAAAGCATTAACACCGGTATGTAAAACCATCAGCGAATTTCCCCCGGGCTGCTTCTATAGCTCCAAAGATGCAGAGCCAAAACGTTACTATGTTCGCGATTGGAACGAATATGCCGCAGTACAAGGCAACACAACCAGCAAAGAAGAACTAACTGCGGCACTTGAAGCCGCTGTTAAACGCCAGTTGATGACAGATGTGCCCTATGGCGTGCTGCTATCTGGTGGCCTAGACTCATCCATTACTTCAGCTGTTGCGAAGCGTTTTGCAGCAATGCGTATCGAAGATGATGAAAAATCAGAAGCTTGGTGGCCTCAACTGCATTCATTTGCTGTAGGTTTAGAAGGCGCTCCAGATCTTAAAGCAGCAAGGGAAGTGGCTGAAAAGATTGGTACAGTGCACCATGAAATGACCTACACCATTCAAGAAGGTCTCGATGCTATTCGAGATGTTATTTACCACATTGAAACCTATGACGTAACAACCATTCGTGCATCAACGCCTATGTTCCTTATGGGACGAAAAATAAAAGCCATGGGTATTAAAATGGTCTTATCTGGTGAAGGTGCGGATGAAATCTTTGGTGGTTACCTCTATTTCCACAAAGCACCGAATGCTCAAGAGTTTCACGAAGAAACAGTACGTAAACTACTAGCACTTAACATGTTTGACTGCGCTAGAGCCAACAAATCTTTGGCAGCTTGGGGCGTTGAAGGACGAGTGCCATTCCTTGATAAAGAGTTCATTGATGTTGCCATGCGCTTAAACCCACAAGATAAAATGTGCGGCAACGGAAAAATGGAAAAGCACATACTGCGCGAATGTTTTGAACATTACTTGCCAGACTCTATCGCATGGAGACAAAAAGAGCAGTTCTCTGATGGTGTCGGGTACAGCTGGATAGATACCTTAAAAGAAGTCGCAGAAAGTAAGATCACAGATCAGCAAATGGAAACCGCGAAATTCCGTTTTCCTTACAACACACCGACCACAAAAGAAGGTTATGTCTACCGAGAAATATTTGAAGAACTATTCCCTCTTCCATCGGCAGCCGAGTGTGTACCAGGTGGACCTTCAGTTGCCTGTTCTTCGGCAAAAGCGATCGAGTGGGATGAATCTTTCCAAAACTGTGTGGATCCATCAGGAAGAGCCGTTCAAGCAGTACACAATGACGCTTACTGAGTCTAAGGCAAGCTCTAACTACATTTAGTTCTATGCTGATCACCCCTTGATATTGTAACAAACAACATCAAGGGGTGATTTATTATCAGTCAATCATATTAACGAGGAAAAACACACCACCACACGTAAGTAACTGACTCACAACGCAATAAGAAGCACAATTACCAAAAAAACATCATGTATATGACAAGAAAATGTCAGAACCTCTTTCTCATAACTGCAAACTTAGTTTCATAAAAAAATCCCACCAAAATAACAAAGTTAATTACACCTATTTTTCAAAAGGTTATGCTCAAACCATAAATGACACTGATAATTCAGTATATTGCAGATATTTTAACTAATTAGTATATGTACTAGCATATTAAATTCTTTAATGGACTAGATTAGTAAAATTTATGGCAAATCATCGACAAATACTTGGCCACCCTCGAGGCCTATTCCTATTGTTCGGAACCGAACTTTGGGAGCGTTTCTCTTACTATGGTATGCGCGCCATTTTAGTGCTGTATTTAACAGACAAAACGATCAATGGCGGCCTAGGCTGGACAACCAAAGACGCGCTAGATTTGTACGGTATCTACACAGGTCTTGTCTATATCACGCCTTTGATTGGCGGCTGGCTTGCAGATAACTACCTCGGCCAACGCAGATCAATACTGATAGGTGGTGCGCTGATGGCAGCTGGCCAGTTTACACTGGCATTACCTGCTGAAATGATTGGTATGAGCACTCTTCACAGTTTTTATCTCGGTCTCGCTCTGCTGATTGCTGGTAATGGACTCTTCAAACCTAATATCTCAACTATGGTGGGCGATCTCTATCAAGAGGGTGACAACCGCCGTGATGGCGCCTTTACCATTTTCTATATGGGTATCAACTTAGGCGCATTATTAGCCGGAATCATTGTCGGTTCGGTCACTGGGGAATTTGGCTGGAAATCAGGATTTGTTGTGGCAGGTATTGGTATGGTGATTAGCCTTGTCATGCAAATGAGTTTAGCTCAATCTTGGCTTGGCGACATAGGTATGGAACCTTCTGCCAAGCGTGAACTTGCCAACAAAAAGTCGCAAAGAAAAGAGCCACTCACCAAAGAAGAATTCGATCGCATCAAAGTCATTTTGGTCATGAGTGTATTCACAATTGTCTTTTGGGCAGGGTTTGAACAAGCTGGTGGTTTGATGAACATTTACACCCAGCAATACACAGATCGTATGATCGGCGGTTTTGAAGTTCCTGCCGCTTGGTTCCAATCACTCAACCCATTTTTCATTATTACCCTAGCACCAATACTTGCTATTTTATGGGTCAAGCTGGGTAAGCGCGAGCCTAACTCTCCAGTTAAATTTGCACTTGCAATGTTCTTCCTAGCTTTAGGCTTCTTATGTATGGTTGGCGCTGTAATGGAGCAAAATGGTGATACGAGTGTCAAAACTTCTATGCTTTGGCTAGTAGGCGCTTTCTTCTTCCACACATTAGGCGAGCTTTGCCTCTCTCCAATTGGATTGTCTTTAGTCACTAAACTAGCTCCTCTTCGCTTAGCTTCTTTGATGATGGGCGCATGGTTTGGTTGTACTGCAATTGCAAACTACGTCGCGGGCTACGTTGGCTCACATGTGGGCGAACTTGGTGCTATGGCCATATTCAGTGGTATTGCGGTCACAGCGATTGTTTCTGGGGTTATCTTATTACTCTTCTCCAATACACTTGTCCGTTGGATGCACGGCGCAGAATCTCCGCTTAGCAATGCAGAACAAGTTGAAGAGCAGCAGAGCCTAGCCGTATAGTAAAAACTAAGTATACAAACAAAACGCCCGACACTAAGTCGGGCGTTTTTTTATGTTAGCTATCACTAACTTGGGTAACCCTACTCGCTTTCTCTTTACTAGCCGAGACAGAACGAATATAGACACTGCCTTGCACTGTTGGCCTCTGGCTATCTGTATAGGTTTTCCACTCTTGTCCATCTATCGAGTATTGCAGCTCAACACCAGGGAAAGCACTATTCATCATAAGCTTGCCCGCTTCGATTCTTCCGCCAGGTATAGGAAGACGGTAATCAATGCCTGCTTTTTCAAGTTTTGCCAATTCACGTTGACCAAGGAGGTTGGCAAAGCGATTGTAATCATTGTTTAATTGCGCCTTATCTACCCGACGAGTCTCTTGAGAATACTCCACTCCGGCTTTAACATCGTTTTCCCAAGTACCTTTATGCCAAGCTCGCTCAGCCGCAGCCAAGACTCGTGGAAATACCATGTACTCATATTGCTCATCGTTTCGAACCGTCTCAGACCAAAGCTGGGCTGATAATCCATAAAAGGGTCCAGCGGCAATATCTGTACTTCCAGAGAAGCCATTACCATCTCGATCTAGCGATGTTTCAGCATTCTGTGGCATGTTTTCAGGAGCAAAACTGAACATTTTTCTTGTATCGGTCGCACGCGTTGCCCAGTAGTATCCACGTTCTTTAGGGTCTACTTCATATGGCATATCCATGTAGACATAATCAGGGTTTGAGACAATGACATCGTAGCCTTTACTCGCCCATTCATACACAGACTTTGTTCCACCCCAGTAAAGCACATCCCAGAAATTCACACGAGTATTGCTCGTTGCAAAGGATGCTGGCCCTTCACTATATTTGAGGCCATCTTGCCATGCTTGAAAACTCTCGATTTGCTTGTCTTTTGCTATTTTCGCAACCTGCTCGGCAAAATAACTCGGTAAGTGAGCAAAATCGCTTACAGCGCCACTGGCCACCAGCTCCTGACACTGAGGAGACTTGGCAAAAGGCTTGTCTTGTTTTGCAAGATCTATGTTGCCTTTCCATTCAACCTTATCCGTGGCATTAATATCTTGAAATCCCGCCCCAAGTTTAATGTTTTTCGCTTCATCACCACCAAAATGCCATGTGCTTAATGGCGCTCCCGCCTCTTTATACATGGCTGCAACTTCAGCGATAACTTTATCCACAAACCTAGCAGATGATGGCAGACATGGGTTGATAAAGCTCTTCTTATCGTAAAACTGTACAGTCGTAACATTTGATGTATCTTCAGGGTCAAGTAAGCGATATTGGTTAGCTTCTTCTGCCTTATTGTCTTTCATTAGACGCTGATATCTAGCTTCCATTGATACCACAGCTGCTCTCGCATGCGCTGGCATATCAATTTCAGGAATCACCTCAATATGACGTGCCTTGGCGTACTTCAAAATCTCGACAAAGTCAGCACGACTAAAATACCCGCTGCCAAAGTTATTTGCCTCTGGCCCCGAGCCAAGCTGAGGTAATAGGCAGTTCTGCTCTGTCTCGTCAAAACAGCGCTGACCTCCAATATCAGTAAGCTCTGGTAAGCCGGGTATTTCTAAACGCCACCCCTCATCATCAGTAAGATGTAAGTGCAGCTTGTTCATCTTATAGGCCGCCATTTGATCGATAGTGGCAAGAATAGCCTGCTTTGAATGGAAGTTACGCGCCACATCGACCATTACACCGCGGTAATCAAAACGCGGAGCATCCTTAATAGAAACAACTGGCAAGGTATCTGGGGATTGGCTATCAACCAAAGCAAAGATGGATTGAACGGCGTAAAATGCTCCCGCTTGATCAAAAGCATTAATCTTGATGCCGCTTGCGCTAATTTGCAGTTGATAAGCGCCGGACTTAATCAATTCACCTGAGAATAAGTTTGGATCAATAATCAAATTAACCGCTTGGCGACCATCAAGCTTTATCCCGATCAATTCGCCTCGGGTCTCAAGTGCCTGATATTGTTCGGGGGTAAATGCTTCTGGCGGCAGGGCAATACCCTTGGTAATATCTAGCTTACCTTGGCCTTGTTCAATATCCATGGGGGTTGGAATCAAGGACGCTGATACATCTTGCTTGACTAAATCCTGATTTTTCTCATAGCGAGAAATCGCAGTTGCAAAAATGTTCTTGTCATCAGGCGTGCGTTTTAAGTTATTTCCCTCTAGGCCCGAAACATAAGAAGCCGTATCTTCGGTATCCAGAGAAGCAATCACCCTTGGCTCAGCATGAGGAGAGGTGATAAACGCCCGTGGCATAAAATCAGTTTCAAATAGCTGCCAGTACTCACCAATTAAAGGCAACACCACCTTTTCACCAGCCGCAAAGCCATCAAATTTATCAGTAGGCTCTAATTTATGTAGATCACCAGTAACATGGGATACTTTGAATTGGTCATTATCAACATCAAGAATTAAGCGAATACTGTGAAAGTAAATCGACCAATCTTTGGCATCAACCGCTTGCCCCTTATTGACTACAGTCATAGTCACTTGGTTACAAGAAGCCCATTCAGCGCCCAGATCTTGACATGCTAATCCTTGGCTTGCTCCATGATTGGTGATCACTTGATAGTCAATATCAAGGTTTTCCGCTAATGAATTGACCACACTTTGCTGTGAAGATTGCAAAGTGCTACATCCTACTAATGTCGCAATAATCGATGTTGCGAGCAGACCTTTTTTTACCATCCAACGTTACTCCTAATTTAACTGCTGTTACCAGCATATTCCTAGATGTTGAAAGGGGTAAAATAATCAAGTCATGAAAGTGATCCTGCTCGAACTTAAGCTTCATTAATAATAAAAAGTACATTAAAGACAATAAACTAAAATAATAGTTAAAAACGTCATTTAAAAAACAACAATCTTTCTTTGAAATAAATCACACCAAAAGTCACAAGACTTATGAGTGTTCGAAGCCGGATCACAAGACGAGTGACATAAGATTAAGCTAAGCTATATAACAAAATATAAAAATGTGATTTTAGACTCAAATTGCTATTGTTAAATTACGTTAAAAGCTTCTATTTCAACAATTTTTCCGTAAGGTAAGCGGCTAAATGCAAAAACTATGGTTATCAATTTTTCTCTTCACTTTCTCGCTATCGTCATTCGCTGAGCCCTTATATTGGCATGCTAAGAAAGGAAAGACGCGTTACCTTATCTTTGGTTCAGTGCATGTCGGCGACAAAAGTATGTATCCTCTTGCCAAAACGATTACCGACACTCTAGCAGAAAGCTCAGGGCTTATAGTGGAATCAGACATAAGGAAAATGCAGGATGTTCGCTACCCTGAGGTCACAATTGTGACCAAAGATGTTCTCAGTCCCAAGCAAATGGAGACTTTAGGCGGTTTAGCGAGCCTTTTTAATATTGATGCCAAGCAACTTCTCGATAGCCCGCCGTGGGCGACAGCATTAACCCTACAAATGAAGCAATTTGAATACCTTGGTTATCAAGCATCTTATGGTATAGATACTCATTTAATGTACAAGGCGACCGCTCAGAACCTTCCTATATTTAGCCTCGAGTCTCTTCAGTTTCAAATCGACTTACTAACAGGGCAAAAAGAATCCGGAAAAGAGCTATTAGTGAGTGCGTTAGATGAATTTGACCGCGCAGAAGATTTAACTAAATGTTTAATCACCAGCTGGAAAGCCGGTGATTTGGAAAAACTCAATCAGTTTGCACAGTTAACTGAAATGTCGCCAGAGCTAGAGAACGCTTTTATTAGCCAAAGAAACCTCAACTGGGCAGAAAAACTGGCTAAGCCAACTTGGTCAAAAGAGCGTAAAGCAAGCTATGTTGTCGTCGTTGGCACTATGCACCTGATTGGCGAAAATAACCTGCTTACTTTACTCAAAGCCAAAGGGTTTAAAGTCACACAGGGCTCAACCAGCCGCGCCGCTAACTGCCAGTTTGAATATTAAGCTCTGTTTATTTTTGTGATTACATTTTGTTCGATACAAAACACGCCTAGAAGCAATAACTTACGCAACTAATTCAATATCATTGATCTAGATCAGTACTCTATGTTTCATTTCGCCTTATCGTAATACCTGTCATCACTACTTCACGACTGGAGGCAACATGGATTTATGGCTAAATCTCCTGTTTGGTAATGCGGTTGGACTATCTTCTATGTTAGTCATTTTCGGAGCTTTAGGCTTGATGCTGTTCTATGGTGGTTACTTCATCTACAAAGTAATGCATGACAAATCTCCTCACTAGAATCGCCTAGCCCTATCTGAAAATAGGTTGTTGCTATGCACCGAAGTAGATTGATTGTCTGCTTCGGTTTTTTAGGTATTGGTGCAGCCAATACTGTTAATACTCATGTATACTAGCTATATCGATTTACGGCCTTCGTATTACCTTATGCCTCACGATAATGAATCCTCTCTATTTCAAGCGTTAATGGGGGATGTAACCCCACTAAAACAAGACACTATTGAGCACCCAAAGTCCCATAACGTCACTGAGGCGCACATCGCACGACGTGAAGCTGCCATCTGGCTTGATGAAAACGATCCGCAGTATTTATCCCTTGAGCACGCCCCTATGCTCAAACCTGAAGATCTGATCGAATTCAAACGAGATGGAGTGCAAGATGGTGTCTATCGCAAATTGCGTTTAGGTAAATACCCTATTCAAGCTCGCTTAGAGCTTCATCGTAATAGCTTAAAAGATGCCAGAGATGCGTTGGTTAAATTCTTAAAGCAATGCATTGAAATGGACATACGCAGTGTACTTATCGTTCATGGACGCGGCGAGAAGTCCAACCCTCCCGCCTTGATGAAGAGCTATCTTGCGAACTGGTTAACTCAAATTAAGGACGTTCAATCAGCCCATAGCGCCCAAGCATTTCATGGCGGTACTGGAGCTGTTTATGTCATGCTGCGTAAAAGCTCAGAAAAGAGATTAGACAACCGAGAACGCCACCAAAAACGGCGCAGTTAAAAGGCGCTCTTACTCAAACCAAGCATTAGTGATAGAATGCCCCCAATTCGTTAAGGACTCTTGTTAGTCCACCAGTATTCCGTTGTGAAACGTTAAAGAGAGAACACTATGCCATCTGAACCAAAGCGCCTGAATAAATTTATTAGTGAAACCGGTTTTTGCTCGCGAAGAGAAGCAGATCGACTGATTGAGCAAGGTCGCGTCACCATTAATGGTCAAGTCCCCGAAATGGGTACTAAGGTACAAAGTGGCGATCACGTTTGCGTTGATGGCAACCCGATTTGCGAGGCCACGGAGCGCCCTATCTATATCGCATTAAATAAACCAACGGGTATCACTTGCACCACAGAAAGAAACATTGCCGGTAACATCGTTGACTTTATTGGCCATAAAAAACGTATTTTCCCGATTGGACGCTTAGATAAACCCTCTGATGGTTTGATCTTTTTGACCAACGACGGCGATATCGTCAACAAGATCCTTCGTGCGGGTAACAATCACGAGAAAGAATACGTGGTACGAGTCAACAAGCCCATTACAGATCAATTCATCAAAAAGATGAGCGCTGGCGTTGATATCCTTGATACCACCACCTTGCCTTGTAAAGTCACCAAGGAAACCAAGTTTTCCTTTCGTATTGTGTTAACACAGGGGCTAAATCGACAAATTCGCCGAATGTGTGAAGCGCTCGATTATGAAGTTTTTAAACTGCGCCGTGTTCGCATTATGAATATTACCCTAGATGGTATTCCAAACGGCCAGTGGCGCTATCTAACAGACAGCGAAGTGGAACAAATCCTAGCGATGTGTGAGCACTCTAGCGGTACAGAAGATGCCTCAAAAACTGATACTCACGGCAAAACAATACGCAGAGCAACGGATGCCAAGCTATTTGATAGCCGCGAGGAAAACCAAGGCTCAAAAGCAAGACGCAATCAAAAAACGCGCACTTTTAAAGGCAAAGACGCCGATAAGTTTCGCCGAGGCCCAAATGCTAAAAAGACTCGCTCTGAATCCTCTGAGACAAGAGTAAAACAAGGCAAGTCTAGCCTTCATTCAGGCCAAAAAGCCCAGCCTAGAAAATCAGGCACATTAAGCCTAAAAAAGTAGCCTGCAAGCGAAACTATCCCTTTTAGAAATCAAAGCTATTTAGCCCACGCTAAATAGCTTTTTTATTAATGGGTCACCAAACAAGCTTAGCTTTACGATTTGGTAAGCACTTTAGCCATACTAGGACAGGTAATGTCATTAGGCTTGTCAGCGCCATATCGGCTAGGGTGTGATAGCCTTGGTACAGCATCAATAAACAATAACAAACCATAGATATCACTGTGATACGTCTGACTTGTTTGCCAATCAATGCAAGGGTTGTGACGAACACCAGCGCCAAGGCTGTATGCGTACTATAATCAAGCCCAATTGACGCATAGGCTGCAAAATAAGCATCAAGAAACATTAAAGCATAGATATATATCGCGCCCAGTGAAGTGGTCATGCCCTCAATAAGCGCACTTTTTATCCCTAGACGACACGCCTTTATCAGTAGCCAAACCAGTGTCAGAATGCCCAGCAGAGGTATATATGAATCTGCGATAGCGTCCAGTTGTTGGTAAGTCACCTTTAAAATCCTACGTTTTCTTTATTATTCAATTGTGTATAGGTGTGTGGCAACTCACATGCCAGCACCGTTTACTCCCTACCCAGATTTTCAGGCTCTTCTTGCTGTAAATTTTCAGCTAAGCCAATTTCCCCAGCAAAAAATAGCACGCTACCGACTGCTGATAATGTTTCATTGCCCTCTCTTGCTGGAAAATAACCTGCTTTATTAACACTATCTGGCTCTATAACATTATTACAGACAACACTGGCGCAGCCTTCCTCCACTATCTTTTCTGGCGGAAAATCTGGCACATCGGCCAAACAATTTACCGCTAGCGTAGCAATAAAAGCAGATAAAACAGCACAATACTTCATTACCAGAATCAACCTATTTATCATTAATACATCAACTAGGACAATGATAAGCCCCTCGCGTTCAAACAAAAAGGGCAAAAGCCCTTTTGTTTGATTGAGGTTTGTTGTGAGATTAAGCCTGCTGGCGCGTCGCACAAACCACGATTTCGCGGATGCATACACCTTGAGGCTGCTGATAAGCATACTCAACAGAGCGGGCAACATCGTCTGGGGAAAGTGCTCCGCCCATTGACCCTTTCCAATCTTCGTAGCCATCAATAATATCGCTTGAGGTGGTGTGCGACAGTAACTCAGTTTCGACCGCACCTGGGGCGATAGTTGTCACTCGCACATTAAAGTCTGCTACTTCTTCACGCACATTTTCAGAAATGGCATGAACAGCAAACTTAGTACCGCAGTATGCCGCATGATTGGCAAATGATTTTCGGCCCGCAATTGAGCTGATATTAATAATGGTGCCCGTTTGACGAGCTTTCATAGGAGCCAATACCGCCTGCATCCCATTCATAAGGCCAATCACATTCACATCAAACATGGTTTTCCATTCAGCTGAGTCTTGGACATCAAGTGGGCTTAGCAGCATCACCCCTGCATTATTGACAATGCAATCGGTTGGGCCAAACTGCTCTTCCGCTTTAGCGATGGCAGCCTCAAATGATGACTTATCAGTTACATCGACTTTTTCACATAGGGTATTAGGTAAATCTAATGCCTGAAGACGGTCTACACGACGAGCAAGCAATAACAAAGGATGCCCCGCATCACTTAGACGACGTGCGATAGCTTCACCAATACCTGAACTTGCACCTGTGATAACGATTAATTTTTTCATGTTTCTCTCCAATGATTTATCCAATTGACAACATCTGTTGTTGCGATGGATGTATGTTAAGAAAAACATTGGTGTTGATATATAGCGCTTAAATCAAATTACTGTTGTTATATAGCAACAATAACTATGTACATAAGTAAAAGCCGTAGTCTGCTCACTTAAACAAAGGCGTAACCTGAACTATTAGAAATCACGCTCAAAGCATTGCTTGATAAAGTCGATAAAGGTTCGCAGGCGGATAGGTTGATATTTATCTCTATGATAAATGGCGGAGAATGGCACCAATGGAATTTGCCATTGCGGCAGAACACGAACAAGCTCCCCCTCACTCACGGCTTTCTCACAATACATAATAGGGGTACGAATAATGCCATTGCCGACAAGTGCAGAATTGATCATCGCATGACCATTTCTACTGACCAGTTGGCCCTCGATGGTGACATCATAATGCTCTTGGCTGTCTTGAATTGATTGAAAACTCCAGCGTGTGATTGAACCTATAAGGCAGCGATGCTGAGTTAAATCTCTAGGGTGCTTGGGGCTGCCATATTGCTCGATATAACTGGGGCTGGCTAGTGTCGCAATCTCAACATCCATCAGCTTTTTAGCAATAAACCCTGAGTCTTCCAACTCTCCCATACGAAAAGCGATATCAAAGTCATCTTGGATCAAGTCAACCCTATGGCTACTAAAATCTAGGTATATTTGTATTTGAGGGTATTGAGCCATAAACATAGCCACATAGTGAGAGATTATGCTTTCACCAATATACCCACCGACACAATTTACTCGAATTAAACCACGCACCTCTTGGGTATCATCAACCGCGGCAATCAAGGCTTGATCGATCTCGTTTAACGCTTTTTCGCATTGAAGGTAAAAACGCTCACCTGCATGGGTTAGCTTTAAACTGCGTGTGGTTCGCGTAAGGAGTGTTACCTTCATCTGTTTCTCTAGCGCACTGATCTGCCGAGAGACATGAGAGCGAGAAACAGACAGCGCCTCGGCCGCCTTGGTGAAGTTACCCAATTTGGCTATAAGCACAAAGGTTCGAACATCGGATAAGTTAATATTGTTTAGCATTAGGATCACCGCGGATTATTGTTGCCACATAGCAATAACGGTAAGATTGTATCTCCATACATCAACAATGTATGCCACTATCTTATCCATTAATGCTTTATCTGTTAGCTAGGGCTCCGCGATAAACAAGCTGAAAGAGTGTGACTCTATTGGCATTCAACCCGTGAGGGAATCCTTATCTCTTGGGATGTAATCGTTTCGCCCACTTCGATCATAACCGCTCCAACTCTGTCGTTTTTTAAAAAGACTTTGCTGCCATGATCGAACCCATAGGATGTAGAAGGGCTCATAATTTGAGTGGTGTGCTGCCGCTTAGTTTGGATAAATGAATGCCCATGACCGCATATAATATATTGAATATTTTCATTATTTAAAACAGAGGTCGCGACTTCTTTCTGGTTTTCTAACCCAATTTCATTGAACCAATCACAGTCATTTTCAAAAATGGGATGATGTATAACTATCGCCGTCTCTTGCTTGGCATGGTCAATTCTTTTAATGTCTTCACTGGCGACTCGACCCGCCCCTAGCATCATTGCCTTTTTCGGCTTTTTGCTAGAGTCAATAAACATGAAATTAAACCTCTCTATGGCTACCTGTTCAGCCACTTTTATCCATGTGTCTTTGAAAGCAGATGTCATCATGTCTATGCAGTCGTGATTACCCGCGATTGCGTATATATTGGGCGTAGTAATGTACTCAGAAATCAAACGAGAAAATGTTTCATATTGCTGTATGGACGGGCTTTCGCAAATATCCCCAGTGATAAATAGATAGTCAAAGTTTAAACGATTGATAAAGTCTAATGTATTCACCAACGCTTGCTTAGCGTTAGCTTTATTTAGATTAAAATGACAATCACTAATTTGAACTATGGTTTTCATTTCTTAGCTTCTCTATTTAATAAGCGACTGAAAAACCGCCACTAACTCGCGCAGGACTTTCTTTATTGCGGCCGATAGTAGCATGATAAGACGTTTATCATCTGACAAGTGAGCTTTTTAATCCATCTCTAGGATAATCAGTAAAAGCGAAATTTTAGAGAAACTCTAGATGGACACCTTACTAGTGTTTTACGTCTAAATAACTAGTGCTGCCTCCGCCAATAGAGTTGATGTAGCTATAGCATGCATTACTTTACAGCGGGATCACACTCTCCCTTTAAAGGCGTTGGATCAAGTGCCAATGCAACATATGTTTTGTTATATTTCCTTATAACAATTGGCTTCCTTACATCATAAGTACCCTGTTTAGCCTTATCCCAAAAACAAAGGTAAAAATTACCTTTCCGCTCTTCCAGTAACTTAAATTTATAAAACCAATACTCCCCATCCATTACTATCTCATCCGCTGTTATTTTGGGGCTCAAGAGAAATTCCATATGTTCTCTACCTTTAAAGTCAGGTAAATACTTTTCACCAAGGCTTCTTGGGTTCAATGATGTTTGTAATGGGGTCAGGTCTTGCCTTTTGCCACTCGTTAATTTTTGTATATCAAATCTACCGAATGTTTTTTGCTCAAACTTCGACACGTAACGCAGAAAGGGGCAAAAACACCCCAGTCCAAAGAACTACGCTAAGTTCCACCCTCTTCAGCAGCCCCCTGACCAAAGTAAAATTAAACCCAATAGCAGCAAAAAACGTTCAAATGGGTGTTATTTCGCAGCAAATAGACCGTTTCTTTCGGACTCGGTTGGAACACAGGATCGCAGGCTGGTTTGTAGCCAATCAGTGAACTTTTGCTCTGCTTCATCAGGTGTTTTCTCGAGGCCAAGTAAAATGTATTTATGACCAGATAACCCAAAGCCAAATGGAGCGACTAAATTGCCCCTTTTTATATCATCAACCACAAGCGGATAAGAACCTAAGGCTGCGCCAAGGCCTTCAACCGCAGCTTGAAAGCAAAAATAGAAATGCGCATAAGATTGGTGCACATTGTTTAACAGATGAGAGTAGCCATTGCTGGATAACCACTTCTCCCATGCGTGCGGCCTTGTTTGGCTATGAAGAAGTTTGGCGGTACTTAAATCGTTTTTAACTTGATGCCAATAGTGAGGCGCAAACACGGGCCCAACCCATTCATCCACCAAGCTTGTTTGCTTGTAGTCATGAATAAGCTCAAAGTCATCACGGCGAATGGCCAAAGATAACCCAGTCACCCCCAATAAAACCGGCCCTCCTGCTGTTGAGAGCCTAACATCTACCCCAGAGCTCATATAAAAGTCAGATAACCTAGGCATCAGCCAACGCATGGTCAATGTTGGCTCACAAGACACCTCTAAACACTGACTTTTTACCTGAGTTAGCTTGTTCACTCCGCTTTCAAGCGCTTGAAATGCTTGCTCTGTATAGCTTTTTAGTAACTCGCCTTCTTGGGTTAAATACACCTTTCGGCCTTGCTTATAAAACAAAGGCTGGGATAAATAACTTTCAAGCACTTTGATCTGCTTGCTTACCGCACCATGGGTAATATTTAACTTACTTGCCGCTTGGGTAAAGCTTGCTGAAGATGCCGCAACATGGAATACATGGAAGGCTTTTAAGTGCCTCATCTGTGAAGTTTTCTCACATTTAAACTGAAATCAATTCGATTATAGTCAGTCTAACAAACACATACAATGTGCGCTCACAACGTAGAATAAATCAAGTTTGGAGTGTATGTGGAAATTTTTAGTCTTGCCATTTTAGGTATATTAATCGTCATAAGCCCAGGTGCTGACTTTATTTTGGTGCTTAAAAACAGCCTTAATCAAGGCCGAATAGCTGGGATCTGGACAGCACTTGGCGTGAGCCTAGCCATTTGTGTCCACATCAGCTATTCCATGCTCGGAATAAGTTACTTAATCTCACAAAATGAATGGCTGTTTAATTTTGTCCGATATTTAGGCTCGGCTTATTTAATCTACCTTGGGATTAAAAGTATTTTTTATGCCAGTGATAAATTTGAAGCCATAGGAGAAAACCACCAAGAAGTGGCTACTTGGCGCTATTTGGTACAGGGCTTTCTGTGTAATGTGCTAAACCCTAAAACCATGCTGTTTTTCTTGAGTATCTTCAGTCAAGTTATTTCCTTAGATTCAGGCAATAACCAGTGGGCGTTAATCTATGGCGTCTACATGGTGGCTCTGCATGGAATCTGGTTTGGTATTATCGCGGTTCTTTTTACCTCCAATACCCTGCAAACACGCTTAAAAAGAGTTAAGAAAAGGCTAAACCAAGCCTGCGGAACGGGCTTACTCGCTTTAGGAACGCTGCTTGCTGTTAAGTCATAAGGCTAGGGATTGGATTGAAACATGATAAAAAAGCCCCTAAACGCCAAAGCGTTTAGGGGCTAAATCGATTAAAGGTTTGGTCTTTATCTTGTTACGGCGTGCAGTATGTTACGGCGTGTAGTAGGTTGCCGCGCCGGGGCCAACAGGTAGGCCGAACACGAATACCCATAGGTAGAAGAGTAGGCTCCAGCCAACGATAAAGCACAATGAATAAGGCAACATGGTGGCGATTAGGGTGCCAATACCGAGGTTTTTCATATAGCGGGTTGCAACCGCCAGAATAAGGGCGAAGTAGCTCATCATAGGCGTGATAATATTGGTGGTCGAATCACCAATACGATATGCCGCTTGAATGGTTTCTGGCGCGTAGCCAACTAGCATCAACATAGGCACAAAGATAGGCGCCGTCACCGCCCACTGAGCTGAAGCTGAGCCAATCATCAAGTTAATAAAGCCGCACATCAAAATAAAGGCGAAGAACAACATAGGCCCTGTTAAACCAATCTCTTGCAAAAAGCTTGCACCCGACACGGCAAATACTTGACCAAAGTTGGTCCACTTGAAAAAGGCGACAAACTGGGCGGCGAAAAACACCAGTACAATGTACATCCCCATTGAGGACATCGACTTTGACATGGCATCAATCACATCGCGGTCAGTTTTCATTGTGCCGACAACTTTGCCGTAAACTAGCCCTGGAACCGCAAAAAAGACAAAGATAAAGGCGACGATACTTTTCAAAAATGGAGAGCCCGCCACTGTGCCAGCATCGGAGCGTAAAATGCCATCGGCTGGCACTATAGTCCAAGCGATCAATGCACACACAACCAAAACTGCAAGGCCAGCGCGTTTCATGCCTTTTTTCTCAACCTCGGTTAACTTGCCCAATGAGTCGTGAGATAAGTCTTCTGAGGCTTCATCTTGGTTGTATTTACCAAGTTTAGGCTCAACAATTTTTTCAGTAACAAAGGCGCCCATTGCAGCAATAAAGAAAGTTGAGACAAACATGAAGTACCAGTTTACTTCAGGGCCTACCGTGTAGCTTGGGTCTATCAATTGCGCGGCGGTTTCTGTGATCCCAGATAACAAAGGATCGACCGTACCAATCAGCAAATTAGCCGAATAGCCGCCAGAGACACCGGCAAAAGCGGCGGCAAGGCCAGCTAAAGGATGTCGACCCAAAGAATGAAACAGCATAGCGGCAAGAGGAATAAGAACAACATAACCAAGCTCAGAAGCCGTGTTAGAGATAATGCCAGCAAAGACAACGGTGACCGTGACCATGCGCTTTGAAGCGCCCATCACCATACCGCGCATCACAGCAGAAAGTAGCCCTGAGTGTTCGGCAACTGCAACACCCAATAAGGCAACAAGAACGGTTCCAAGCGGCGCAAAACCAACAAAGTTTTTCACTAAATTGGTAACGATTAACTCTAGGCCATCGGCATTAATAAGGCTGACAACATGGATCATGCCGTCTGCCGCTCGCCCTTTTACACCTTCTGGTCTTGGGTCAGCAACCGAGAGTTCAAAAAAACCAGCAATGCCTGATGCGACCAATACAGAGGCACAAAGGATCACAAATAATGTGATGGGGTGAGGCAGTAGGTTGCCTAGGTACTCGACAATGTCTAAAAAGCGCGTGAATATCGGCTTTTTAGGTGAGTTAGGTGTAACTGAAGCAGATGACGTCATCTGATCCCTCCTTGTTAGTTTCTCCTGCGCTTTGTAACAATTTTCCAACAAAGCCTGCGAAGATTACTCAACAAAGAAATCAATTAAAAGTCGTAAATGTAACAAATCGTTAGTCTGATCATGATATCTCAGGGAATAAAACCCTAAAATTAGTGATATAGCCCATATAATCGACAATAATCAATATAATCAGTTACACCACTAATTTTGTTTATTTAGCGCTGAACCGCTTTAAAACGTGGGTTGGCCTTGCAAATCACATACAGCCGCCCTCTTCGCTTTACGATTTGACAATCAGGGTGACGTTTTTTCGCGCTCTTTAATGATTTCAGTACTTTCATTTACTCGTTTCCTTTAGAAAACTGGCCAAATCGACGCCTAAAGTTCGCCACTCGACCTTCTTGATGGATCACGCGCTGCTTACCTGTGTAGAAAGGATGAGATTTAGATGACACCTCAACCGTAAAATAGGGGTAAGTTTTGCCATCTTTCCACTCAATAGTGCGATCGGTTTGTAAAGTTGAACCAATCAAAAAGTATTCATCAATACTGGTGTCATGGAACACCACGGTTCGGTATTCTGGGTGGATATTGTCTTGCATTATTAACTCTCAAATAAATTGTTATGTTATAACATAATTTATGATAACCATTCTCATTAATCATTGCTAGCGTTTTTTATGTTAGCTTTACGCCACCCCTATTTTTAGAGAAAAGCCATGTATTCTGTAGAACCTATCGGTTTTATTGAAAGCCCATACAAAGAGAAGTTTGCCGTTCCTCGCCAGCCGCGGCTTGTGACTGAGGCTCGCTCTAGAGTTCGCTTAATCAACGCCGCCAATACTCCAGAAGCGGTAAGAGAGCTGGATCAGTTTTCACACCTTTGGCTGCTGTTCTTGTTTGATCAAAATTTAGAGGCTGGCTGGAAACCGACAGTGAGGCCACCAAGGCTGGGTGGAAATCAACGCGTCGGCGTGTTTGCGTCTCGCTCAACATATAGGCCCAACGGCATAGGTATGTCTGCAGTTGAAATGAAAGGGATAGATCAAGTTGGTGAGCAAGTTTATCTTGATCTTGGCAACGTTGATCTCGTCGATGGCACGCCCATTATCGATATCAAACCTTATATCCCCTACTCTGACTCGATAGAGAGTGCTCATGGTGGCTACGCTGAAGCAGCACCCGTCACACTCGCGGTAAGTTTTTCACCAGCGGCGACCGAGCAGTTAACCAAGCACCGCGATACTCAACATGTAAAAACCGTCATAGAGCAGGTATTAGCGCAAGATCCACGGCCAGCGTATAAAAAAGGCAAGCAAGATAGTAAAGAATACGCCGTCAATCTATTCGATTTGAACGTCAAATTTAGCATAAGCGACAACTTAGTCACGGTTACTGCAATTGAGTACTTTTGACAAAGGCGTTTGACTGATATTATAGGCGGCTATTTATTTCCCTGATGGGGATTCTCTCCTCCTGTCCTTCTTGGCTGGAGAAAATAACTTTAATAAACGGATAAAATTAATGCGTACCAGTAATTATCTTCTTTCTACTTTGAAGGAGACTCCAAACGACGCAGAAGTTGTGAGCCACCAGCTCATGCTACGTGCAGGTATGATCCGTAAGCTGGCTTCAGGTTTATACACCTGGCTACCTACTGGTCTTCGTGTACTGCGTAAAGTCGAAAACATCGTTCGTCAAGAGATCGACAATGCAGGCGCAGTCGAAACGTTGATGCCCGTTGTTCAGCCGTTTGAACTTTGGGAAGAGACAGGCCGCAGCGAAAAGATGGGCCCTGAGCTACTTCGCTTTACTGACCGCCATACTCGTCCGTTTGTTCTAAGCCCAACCGCTGAAGAAGTGATCACTAGCCTAGTGCGCAATGAAGTTAGCTCATACAAGCAGTTGCCGCTTAACTTGTACCAAATCCAGACCAAGTTCCGTGATGAACGCCGCCCTCGCTTTGGCGTGATGCGCGCACGTGAATTCTGCATGATGGATGCCTACAGCTTTGATATCGACAAAGAAGGCCTACAAAAGTCTTACGACGCTATGCATGACGCCTACTGCAAAGCATTCGATCGTATGGGCCTTGAATATCGCCCTGTGCTTGCCGACTCCGGTGCTATTGGCGGTAGCGGCTCACAAGAATTCCATGTGCTGGCGGAAAGTGGTGAAGATCTTATCGCTTTCTCGACAGAATCGGACTATGCAGCAAACATAGAAAAAGCCGAAGCTGCGGCGCCTTCTGGCGAGCGCGCACAACCGACTCAAGAGATGACGCTGGTTGATACACCGAATGCAAAGACCATTGCCGAGCTTGTAGAGCAACATGGCTTAGCAATTGAAAAAACGGTTAAAACACTGTTTGTCAAAGCATCTGAAGAAGTGGATGCCGATATCATCGCACTTATCATTCGCGGCGATCACGAGTTAAACGAAGTCAAAGCAGAAAATCTTCCGCAAGTGGCTGCTCCTTTAGAAATGGCGACTGAAGAAGAAATTCGTGCGCTAGTCGGCGCAGGGCCTGGCTCTCTCGGCCCAGTAAACCTAAGCCTGCCATTTATCGTTGATCGCACCGTTGCGGTAATGAGCGATTTTGGCGCTGGTGCTAACATTGATGACAAGCACTATTTTGGCATCAACTGGGGCCGTGATGTTGAGCTTGGCCAAGTTGAAGACTTACGTAACGTAATCGAAGGTGATCCTAGTCCATGTGGCAATGGTACCTTGATGCTTAAGCGTGGTATCGAAGTGGGCCATATTTTCCAGCTTGGTAACACATATTCTCAAGCAATGAACTGCGGCGTACTTGGTCCTGACGGTAAAAATGCCATTTTAGAAATGGGCTGTTACGGTATTGGTGTATCGCGTGTGGTTGCTTCTGCTATCGAACAAAACCACGACAAGTATGGCATCATCTGGCCAGACGCTCTTGCGCCTTTCCAAGTGGCTATCGTTCCAATGAACATGCACAAGTCGGAAGAAGTAAGAGAAGCCGCTGAAAAGCTTTATCAAGAGCTCTCTGACATGGGCATCGAAGTCCTATTTGATGACCGCAAAGAGCGTCCAGGTGTGATGTTCTCTGATATGGAGCTTATTGGCATACCTCATACTGTCATAATTGGCGATCGCAGCATAAAAGAAGGTAACTTCGAATATAAGAACCGTCGCACTGGAGACAAGACTCCGGTGGCTATGGCGGAAATCGTCGCTCACCTAAAAGCGCAACTTGCTTAAATCTTAGTAAGCAATAAGCAAAAGGCTGATGGTAATACATCAGCCTTCTTAGTTTCTAGCAATGATGCTTATTCTAGAGGCTCAGTCGGTGCTTGGCATTTCACTTTTTTCTCAGCAAAAGGCACATCGATTAATTGCTCGGCATTGCCATCGGCCAATTCTCCGCAGTGGAACAAACCAAACTCTCCGGGCTTCATTCGGTGCCATTCCTCATTATCAGTCAGAGGCTGAGTGGCAATAACAGACACCACATCATTTGGCGTCGTTTCTTCCTGAAAGTTTATCTCTACATCTTCATCAATCAAAGACGCTTTACCAAATGGCGCTCGGCGGGTAATCCAGTACAAATGGTTAGTACAATAGGTCATCACATACTCACCATCAGACAAAAGCATATTAAATACGCCCTTCTCACGCAGCTTGTCACAACACTGAGCGATAAACTTAAAGACACTCGCCATGTCTTGAGGTGGCTGCGGGTACTTGTCTTCCATTTGCTTTAGTAACCAACAAAAAGACAGCTCACTGTCGGTTTGGCCAACGGGACGGTGGCGCCCTGTCACTAAATCTTGGTAATCACATAGCTGACCATTGTGAGCAAAGGTCCAATAACGTCCCCACAACTCACGCGTAAAAGGGTGCGTGTTTTCAAGATTCACCGCACCGCGATTTGCCTGACGTATGTGGCTGATCACAGCGCAACTTTTGATTGGATAGTTTTGGACTAGTTCGGCAATTTTGGAATCACAACTTGGGTTAGGATCTTTAAAATTACGAAAGCCCTTCCCTTCATAAAAGGTAATGCCCCAACCATCACGATGCGGGCCAGTATTACCGCCGCGTTGCATCAATCCAGTAAAACTAAAACAAATATCAGTCGGCACATTGGCGCTCATTCCGAGCAGTTCACACATAGCTCAAGAAGCTCCTTATAAAACAGCAATACCAGTGATTAACACTGGTATTATATAAGTTCAATTAACCCTTAACCATTTACAATGATTACTTTTCCATCTCTTTTTCGATTAACTGAATCACTATGTGGATGATCTTGATGTGCACTTCTTGAATGCGATCAGCATAGCCAAAGTGAGGGACACGAATTTCAATATCCGCAAGCCCCGCCATCTTGCCGCCGTCTTTACCGGTTAGTGCGATGGTTTTCATTCCTTTAGCTTTCGCCGCTTCAATTGCCTTTAGAATATTGCCTGAATTACCAGAGGTTGATAAACCAAACAAGACATCGCCAGTAGAGCCAACAGCTTCAACATAACGAGAAAAAACATGGTCGTAACCAAAGTCATTACTCACGCAAGACAAATGGCTAGGATCTGAAATCGCAATGCCTGGATAGCCAGGGCGGTTCTCACGGTAGCGGCCTGTTAGCTCTTCAGCAAAATGCATCGCATCACAATGTGAGCCACCATTTCCACAAGAAAGCACTTTGCCACCTTGTTTGAAAGAATCAGCGAGCATCTTGGCTGCTGCTTCGATTTGAGCAATATTTTGTTCATTACTCAAAAATGCATTCAGTACGTCAGCAGCTTCCGTTAATTCTTTTTTGATCAAATCCTGATACATAGGTTGTTCTCTAATTATTGGGTCTTCAAAGGTCGATGTTTTTATCGACGTAGTTATAGTCAGAGTTTACTCAAACAATCCTCAGTGTCGATAGCTGCCAGCAAACAATTCCATTTTTATCGTGCTTCTGCGCCTAAAAAACCCGCTCCCCTCTTCATTTTTAGGTTTTTTACTCTACTAAGATCACTTTTCAAGCACATTTGTGTTTTACATTTATTTAATATTTTTATTACACTCTTACTGGTTGGACCTCTACCTGCTTTACAGCGTATAAACAGATAGTAACGCTGAACAAGGAACATAAATTATGGACACTTTGCTTTCTATACTTGGATTTTCTGCTGTACTGGCAGTCTGTCTATATAATCGAACAGCCTTGATCAAATCGATGGCTGCTCTTACCGCAACCTTATTATTACTGTCAGTCTTTGGCGCTGCAGGTTCAGTTAGCTGGATCCTTTTCATAGCATCAGCGGCTGTTCTTACCATTCCCTCGATACGTCAGTCACTGATCAGTAAAAAAGCGCTGACTGTATTTAGAAAAGTGCTCCCTGAGATGTCACAGACAGAAAAAGAAGCACTAGATGCAGGGACGGTTTGGTGGGAAGCAGAGCTGTTCAAAGGGAAGCCAAATTGGAACGCGCTGCATGATATTCGTGCGCCCGAGCTCAGTGCTGAAGAACAAGCATTTCTCGACGGTCCAGTCAGTGAAGTCTGCGCCATGGTCAATGACTATCAGGTGACTCATGAACTAGCAGACTTACCGCCCGAGGTATGGCAATACTTAAAAGACAAAAAATTCTTTGCCATGATCATCAAGAAAAAGTATGGCGGTTTAGAGTTTTCGGCTTACGCTCAATCTCTCGTTTTGCAAAAGCTTACTGGCGTGTCATCGGTTCTGTCTTCAACCGTTGGCGTACCAAACTCACTTGGTCCTGGCGAGCTTCTTCAACACTATGGAACCAAAGAACAAAAAGATCACTACCTGCCAAGACTTGCTGAAGGTAAAGAGATCCCATGCTTTGCTTTAACCAGCCCAGAAGCAGGATCCGATGCCGGCTCAATTCCAGACTTTGGCATAGTGTGTAAAGGGGAGTGGGAAGGAAAAGAAGTGCTAGGTATGTGCCTAACATGGAACAAACGCTATATCACATTAGCACCTATTGCTACGGTGCTTGGTTTAGCCTTTAAGCTGCGTGACCCAGAGGGGTTATTAGGTGACGAGCAAGAGGTAGGCATCACATGTGCACTTATCCCAACTAATCTCAAAGGTGTGGAAATAGGTAACCGACATTTCCCGCTTAATGTACCGTTTCAAAATGGCCCTACGCGTGGTGAAGATCTCTTCGTCCCATTAGATTTCATCATCGGTGGCCCTAAAATGGCAGGCCAAGGCTGGCGTATGTTGGTTGAGTGTTTGTCAGTCGGACGTGGTATTACACTTCCTTCAAACTCAACCGGTGGCATCAAAACCGCAGCGCTAGCCACAGGGGCATATGCACGTATTCGTCGCCAATTTAAACAGCCTATTGGTCAAATGGAAGGGGTTGAAGAGCCGCTCGCTCGTTTGGGTGGTAATGCCTATGTCATGGATGCCGCGAGTAATCTTACTGTTGCCGGAATCGACCTTGGACAAAAGCCTTCGGTTATCTCTGCAATTGTTAAATACCACTGTACCCATAGGGGTCAGCAAAGCATCATAGATGCCATGGACATAGTTGGTGGTAAGGGTATCTGTTTAGGCCCATCAAACTTCTTAGCTCGCGGCTACCAAGGCGCACCAATAGCAGTGACTGTTGAAGGTGCCAATATACTGACCCGTTCAATGATTATTTATGGGCAAGGCGCAATTCGCTGTCATCCATATGTACTTGAAGAAATGGATGCCGCTTATTCTCAAGATTCAGATGCGCTAGATAAATTTGACGCCGCCTTAGCAGGCCACGTTAGCTTTACTTTGAGTAACCTAGTACGCAGCTTCTGGTTAGGTCTAACAGATGGCCGTTTTTCATCGGCTCCAGTCAAAGACTCGACCAGTCGCTACTATCAACAGCTTAATCGTTACAGTGCTAATATTGCCTTTCTATCTGATATTTCAATGGCGGTATTGGGCGGTACCTTGAAGCGTAAAGAAAGACTTTCTGCCCGTTTAGGTGACATCCTCAGCCAGCTTTATCTAAGCTCTGCAACATTGAAACGTTTTGATAGTGATGGTCGTATTGCAGATGACTTGCCTTTATTACACTGGGGGCTTCAAGACAGTCTCAAGCAAGCAGAAATGGCGATCGATGAGCTGTTGGCTAACTTCCCCAATAAATGGCTAGGAAAAACGTTAAGGGTTGTGATTCTTCCTTTTGGTCGTATTAGAAAAGCACCGAGTGATCAGCTTGATAGTGAAGTAGCGCGAATTCTACAAACACCATCGGCCACACGTGAGCGTTTAGGACGTAACCAATATTTCCAAGCAAGCGAATTTAATGCCGCTGGTAAAGTTGAACAAGCGCTGCATATCATTTTGCAAGCTGAGCCTGTGTTTAACAAAGTATGTCAAGCGATAGACGAACGACGTCCATTCTTACGACTGGATCTCATCGCAGATCTTGGCTTAGAAAAAGGCATCATAGACTCAGACGATGCGCAGTTACTACGCGATGCTGAGCAGCACCGTTTGTATGTGATCAACGTGGATGACTTTGACCCAAAGGACTTAGCTGCGACACCCAAGGAGGGTTTTCCTCTAATGGATGAAGTGGCATAAAACAACCAACAAGGGCTGCCTCGGCAGCCCTTTCTTTTATTATCGTACTTGCACTATTTCTTAGGCATCTCTAACTGCATTTCAGGCATTTCTTCTTTCTTCGGTCTGAGTTTGAGTTTGAGTTTACCGATACCAAAGTACATTGCCAGGCCAATAAGGATCACAACTATATTGGCTACCGCAATCATAATCATGGTCTTGGTACGCTTTTCTTCTCGCATCTCAAGCAAACGCATTTCTTCCATTAATTTCTGCTGTTTCAACCTCTCTTCTTCCTGAAGTCTACGAGTTTCAGCAATATCAACTTCTTGAAGAACACTGTATGTCTGCTTTTGTATTGGAAAATAGAGCGGTCGACCAGAGCCTAATTCGGTTGCAAAAGCTTGCCCCATCCAAGAGTAGTTGCCAATATCGCCGTTATATGGAATCGGTATTAACACTCTATCAGCATCTTCAGCGGCACTTTTTGCCACCACATCTTCTTTCCCATTTGGCGATATGTGCTCGATTTGAGCCGCAATACTACCGGGCTCAATCATGCCCTTTTCACCAGAAACCGCCACCATGTGATCTTTACCTTCAAAACGGCTTTGAATAAAAGTGGTTTGTATCGGCGTTGGATAGACCAAGACTTCTTGCTCTTGAGCTCGCAGGAAAACACCATTGCCTGAGGTAATGCGAACGCGGTATTTGCCCGGTTCAGGAGTGATATTGAGTGACACAGTAAAGACGCCATCTCCAGCCACTTCATCCAAACCAATACCATTATCGGCAAAATCACCAATTTTATGAGCGATCGGTCTTGCCTCTTTGATCAGTGACGCTTCATTCTCAACGTACTTAGTGAAAGTAACCAAGAGATTGACTCTATCTAGAAAGTCTCTCATCACGAGTGGCTGATCATCAGAAGAAATACGCGCGGTGAATTTAATTTGCTCTCCCTGAAACAGCCGAGATGGCATTCTTTCCGTGGTGAGAGCGAGGTGAGAGATCAGGACAATTTTATTTTTGGGGGTAACTTTACCTACGGCCTGCCATGGCCCGGGCATCGGCTTATCGATAGAGATAATGTCCATCGCGGGTTCTTGATACCAGCGCACATTATCCGGCTTACGCCATGCATAATATTTCTTGCCGTCTGGGCGCACCAAAACCACAGGTCGTGAAGGTTCAGCTCGGTAGACGACAAAAGTGATTTGCTCAATGGTCGGATCGACTCGAAATCGATTATCAAGCAGAGTCATTGAAGATTCCTCAGCATAAACAAAGGCACTGGCTAACAAACCAAGTAAGGTAAACCAAATCTTCAACATTTCTTCTCCTACTGACGCCAGAGGCAGCTGCCGCTCTCCTCCACTAGGTCTAAACGATCACTGTGTGCTTTTAGTTCATCGGCCGTAGCCCGGATAACCTTTAGCGATTTTCGTCCACCAGACACTCGTTTTATAGACTCTCCTCCCAATCCACCATCTGCCGATTGACTTGAGCTAAACTGCAACGATGTCTGGCCACCTGTCATCAATAAGTATACATCGGCCAAAATCTCGGCATCAAGCAAAGCGCCGTGAAGCGTGCGGTGCGAATTGTCTATTCCGTATCGGTCACACAATACGTCGAGATTATTACGCTTGCCTGGGAAGATTTTCTTCGCCATCGCAAGAGTATCGGTAACTCGGCAGTAGTCATGAGTCTTACCAATTTTAGGATCTAATAATGAAAATTCATGGTCCATAAAACCGGTATCAAAGGGCGCATTGTGCGCGACCAGCTCGGCCCCGTGAATAAATGCCAGAAACTCTTGGTGAACATCGCGATATTCTGGCTTATCGACCAGAAATTCGTCCGTGATACCGTGAACTTCAATCGCATCCGGTTGAATGGCACGATCTGGCTTTAGGTAGACATGAAAATGGCGTCCAGTCAGCTTACGGTTGATAATTTCAACCGCACCGATTTCTATAATGCGGTGGCCTTGATAATGAGGGCCACCTTCTCGATTCATACCGGTTGTTTCGGTATCGAGAACCACAATACGACTGTGATTGGAATTGTTGCTGGTATTCATAACAAATTGTGTGTCAGACTATACAAATTCTACGCTTACTCCAATAGTATCAAATCATGACGAAACTGGTGGAAATTTTCACAGATGGATCTTGCCTGGGTAATCCGGGACCGGGCGGCTATGGTATTGTGCTTCGCTACAAACAAGTCGAAAAAACACTCAGTCAAGGTTTTACCCTGACTACCAACAACCGCATGGAAATGATGGCGACCATAGTCGCACTGCAAAGCTTAAAAGAACCTTGCAAGGTCATACTCACCACTGATAGCCAATATGTGAGGCAAGGCATCACTCAGTGGATCCACAATTGGAAAAAGCGCGATTGGAAAACCTCAGATAAAAAACCAGTTAAAAATGCGGATCTTTGGAAGGCTCTCGATAAAGAAACCGCTCGCCATGATATCGACTGGCGCTGGGTAAAAGGTCATGCTGGCCATAGAGAAAATGAAATGTGTGATGAATTAGCCCGCACCGCAGCTGAAAACCCAAGCGAAGAAGACACAGGTTACCAACCAAGTTAATTCAGTTACTTACTGGATATTTTATAGTTGACGCTAACCGGCGTCAGCTTACGTTTTAGTTTCCAGTGAGGTTTTATGGGCTTAAGAGGGTAACTTCTTTTGCGTGCTACGATAAAATACAAACTCCCCATAGGTGAAGCCCAGTCTCCTAAGCTGTTTTCAAGCCAAGTCCACATAGTGCGGTAGGTTTCCATCGGAAACAAAGCGTATTGATCGCAATCTAAAATTTGGTAATTAAGAATATTAAGCCAATCCTTAATTCTGCTCGGGGTGAACATACGCCCACTCCAAGGTAAATTATTTTTTCGCCAAGGCATTAGACTCGATAACCCAGTCAAGCTAACTGGGTTAAAGCCCGTGATAATGATGTATCCATCATCAATCATCACACGGTCCACCTCGCGCAGCATTCGATGCGGATCATTGCAGTAATCAAGCTGATGCGCTAATACAACTACATCAAAGCTTTTTTCGAGAAAAGGTAGGTTGAACCCATCAGCGATGACATTATGGAGAGGGTTCTGAATATCAAGGTGAACTTGATGTTGAATATTACAATTAAAGCTGGTTAACTCGCAGCTGAGCCCTCCCAGCTTAAGCATATGATAGCCAAATAGTTTTGGGCACCATTCATCAATGCGCGTTTGTATTGATTCACTAACCCATTGGCCATTCTTAAGCTGAGACCATGAATGAGGCTTTTCAAGCTTCTTAAAACTTCGTGCTGGCTTCATACTTAACCTGCTTTACTCTTGGGAACCGGAGAAACAACCATGTTAGATATCAAAAGCATACCTGCATTCAATGATAATTACATCTGGCTGATTGAAAATAGCGATCAACATTGTGCTGTTGTTGATCCAGGAGATGCTGCCCCTGTAATAAGATATCTAGAACAACATAATTTAACCTTAGATGCCATTTTAATCACACATCATCACAACGATCATATAGGTGGGGTACCTGAACTGGTCAGGCAATTTCCACACATTGATGTGGTAGGCCCAGCCAATGAACCCGTTCCCACATTGACTCATGCTGTCGAAGCGGGCGAACAAATTGAATTGTTTGGCGAAATATTCTTAGTATTAGGGCTTGAGGGCCACACCAAGGGGCATATTGGCTATGTTGGAGACGGCAAACTCTTTTGTGGTGATGTGCTCTTCTCAGCGGGCTGCGGCAGAGTCTTTGAAGGCACTATGTCTCAAATGCATACATCGTTAAACAAACTCATGACCTTAGCAGAAGAAACCAAGGTCTACTGCGCTCACGAATATACCGCCAGTAATGTCGCATTTGCTCTCGCCGTAGAGCCAGATAACCCCATACTCCACCAATATCGTGATGAGGTAAATCGCCTAAGAGCACAGAATAAGCCCACTCTGCCAACAACAATCGGTAAAGAAAAACACATCAACCCATTTCTTAGAACAGATCAACCGAGTGTTATTCGATCCGTCGCCAACCGCACATCGAATACCGACTCTCTCGCTATTTTTACCGCACTGCGTGAATGGAAGAACGAATTTTGAGGCGTTGTAACTTGTCACCACGGTATTTAGACAAGTATTATCAGCAGCCAACAAGCAAAAGGGTTGTGAAATGCGAGTAAAACATAGCTGGATATTAGCCTTACTGCTGACGGGATGTCAGCTAACCCAGCAAACAGAAAACCAAGTATCACCGTCTCAACATACCAATCATTCTTCTGAACAAACATCAGATCAGGTTACAAATAAGTTGGAGAGCGATAGTGGACCAGAGCTATCTCCCCAGTCTCAAGAAAATCTTTGGCAGCGTATTGCCCTGCAGCTTGAACTGCCTGTCTCAAATGACAAGATGGTCGACTACTACCGCAATTGGTACCTAACACACCCCAAGCATTTAGAAACTGTCTCAGAGCGAGCACAGCCATTTTTATACCTGATTACCGAAAAAATTGAACAGCGAGGCTTACCTTTAGAGCTAGCATTAGTTCCAATTGTCGAAAGCTCATTTGATGCTTTTGCCTATTCGCATGGTCGTGCTGCTGGACTATGGCAGTTTGTTCCAGATACCGGAAAGTACTACGGATTAACACAAAACTATTGGTATGACGGCCGCCGCGACGTATCAGCTTCAACTGATGCGGCTTTAGATTACCTTAGTGCGTTAAATGACCGTTTTGACGGCAACTGGAATCATGCCATCGCAGCTTATAACAGTGGTGGCGGTCGAGTATCCAGTGCGATTCGTAAAAATCAAAGACTAGGCAAACCGACTGATTTCTTTTCGCTTGATCTGCCAGAAGAAACCAGTGGATATGTGCCAAAATTAATGGCTTTAGCCGACATCATCGCCAATCAGGATAAATATGACATAGATATCCCGACAATTGCCAACAAACCCGTGGTAGAGCTCATCGACCCTAAAGAGCAACTCGATCTCGCTATCGCTGCCAGTTATGCCGACATTAGTGTCAAACAAATACAAGCGTTAAACCCAGCATATAACCAATGGGCAACCGCTCCTAATGGTCCGCATCAATTGCTTATACCTGTCAGCAGCCTAGATAGATTTCAAGATAACCTAGCCAAAAATCGCGGAAAAGGCATGAAATTGGTGCGATATAAGGTGAAATCAGGAGATAGTTTAAGTGCCCTTGCCGAGCAATATAATACCACCACTAAGGTGATTAAAAATGCCAATAACTTAGCGGGCGACTCGATTAGAATCGGGCAATTTCTTATGATCCCAACATCGACCAAAAACGATGCCGCCTATATTTTTAGTGCAAGTAATAGATTAGCCAAGGCACAAGCTAGATCACGGGGCCAGTATAAACTCACGCATACGGTACGCTCTGGTGATAGCCTTTGGACCATAGCCCGCGCTAACAAGGTATCTCATCAAGCTCTGGCAAAATGGAATGGCATGAGCCCGAAAGACACTCTGCGAGTAGGACAAACCTTAGTGATCTGGAAAAATACGTCCGAGGGAGCCATCATTCGTACCGTTTTTTATAACGTCAAAAATGGCGACACTATCAGTGCTATTGCCAACAAATTCAAGGTCAATTCAAAAGATATTGTCAAATGGAATGACCTCAGTCGACAGAAATACCTGCAACCAGGCCAAAAACTCAAACTGTACGTTGATGTCACCAAAGTCAGTGTATAACTCTCTATATTTACTGACTTTCCACCTAAGATTGAGGTTTCACTACATCAGTTAGTTCGAAGTAAGCTTCAATAGGGTTATGATCAGAAGCATCAGTGATTGGTGCTTCTGCTCTTATAAAGTTCAGCCCTCGATAAAAAACATGATCTAATGCGTGACCAGTAATAAACTGAGTTCGGTTATCAGGAGAGTAGTTCGCTTCGATGAGACCGAGCTGATTTAAAGCCTGTTCAATCACTGCGATACGCGCCTCACTCCAACTATTAAAGTCACCCGCAACTATGACTGGGCCGCTGTGCTGCTCAACCAAACCTATCAAGGTATCAAGTTGATTCTGATACTCTTGGGTACCATAGGTAAAATTGACCGCGTGGATATTAATAACCGCCAGCAGTTGTCCATTTGAAAGGGGATAGGTGGTATAAAGTGCTGATTTAGGCAAGCGGAGCCAAGGCTCTAACTCTGTGTAAGCACACGCTTTTTGCGGCGTGGTTTGAGATAAACTCAGCACTCCAACACTGGTATCAAATATCTCAAACGCATCCACCTGATACGAATACCAACGCTGAGATTTAAGCCAATTTTTTAATTCGACCGTTAAACGAGATTCTTGTAGCAAGACCAAGTGTTTATCTTTAGCGAAAGACTGCAAACTTTGCTGCCAATTGCCGCGATTTTGTTTATAAATATTCCATACAAGCAGGTTTAGTTGACCATTATCATCAAGTTTGCGATTCGATGTTTTTTCTACACAATATTGAGAAAATGCCTCATTTGATCGCGATATCAAGGCAATTTTAGGCTCGCTGGGCAGAGAAAAGATGGAGTCAAACGCAATGACCCCAGCCAACCCTATGCCCGTTAGACCAAGCAAAAACCACTTAATCTTCATTCAAGGTACCAATAGAAGTCATGCTATGACGATCAAATCGCCTCTTCATCCTCTTCACCTGTTCGTATACGAACAACACGTTCAATATCGGTAATAAAGATTTTACCGTCACCAATTTTTCCCGTCTGAGCAGTATCAATGATGGTATCTACACATTGTTCTGCTACATCATCTGTGACCGCAATTTCCAGTTTCACTTTAGGTAAAAAGTCCACCATGTATTCGGCGCCACGGTAAAGTTCAGTATGCCCTTTCTGTCGGCCAAATCCTTTCACCTCTGAGACAGTCATACCTGTAATACCTACCTCAGCCAGAGCTTCTCGTACATCATCTAATTTAAATGGTTTAATAATGGCTTCTATTTTTTTCATCTTCATCCCTTAATCATCAAAAGCGTCTTTATTATCCCATGGTCAATAAACAATAAAAAGCCCAAGCGAATTAAGACCATCCACCTTATGACATATTCATAACACTTTAGCGACTGGTGTAAGAAAAAGAAAGGCAAATAGCCCGTTGCTCGGGCTAGGTTGTTTTTTTACTTTAGGCTACTTTAAACTGGAGTAATAAGCCGCCAAATTTGCAATGTCCGAATCACTTAACATGGCCGCTTGAGCTTGCATAACAGCAGCAAGTCCCCCATTGCGTTGTTTGTCTTTATACGCTTTAATCGAGGAAACAATGTATTGCTCATTTTGCCCTTTCAGGTTTGGATAACCGGGAATTACCGCAATACCATCTGCGCCGTGGCAAGCCGCGCAAACCGCTGACTTAGCTTTACCAGCAGCGATGTCTCCAGCAGCAAAAGCTGAGCCGGAAATAAAACTTATCCCGATCAAGATTCCCATTAGCATTTTTTTCATTGCGCTTCCTTAGTGTATCCACTGTTTTTATGTGTGTTTATATAAAGAATCTTTACATATCTGGTACGAATTTGTCCCAAACAAGTTCACAATCTTGGCCGACAAAATCCGCATCAATAAAAACGCCGGCTACCGCCACAACCTGTTCACCACACATAAGAATCGGTAATCGACGCCTTAACCAACTCGGTACATGGTACTCTTGGAATAACTTTTTGAGTTTACGGCTATGGCGACGCCCGCAAGGCTTAGCACTTAATCCCTGAGGTTCAAAAATGATACGAAGCGGTAAGTTTGAAAGAGCTGCTTTAGATAGTGTTCCAGAGTGACTATGCTGCAGCTTTATACGTCCTAAACAATCAGGCAAAGTTAGCTCGCAATCAAACTGAATTTCGTGGTGCCAATGTGACAAGTCTTGCCATTGTTCAACAAGGTATAATCTGTGATTAAACCGGCGAACCTGCCCTTTTGCTAAAGACAAAATAGGATTAGCATCATTGCGGCTCATGGCGACCTCATGCCACATCATATCAAGCTGATCGCGACTTGGCATCTTAGCTTGCAGTTTGTTAAGCCACATCCTTAGCACCCGTGCTCGCACTAAAGGCGACATTGCTGCTAACTGAGCAATATCGATAGACTCATCTTGATATACAGATTTTTCTAGGTGCTCAGATAATAATTCATCGAGCAGTGACTCCTGCTCTGCGCAAAGCTCTGCACTTCGCTGTACAGACTTGGTAAAATGAGGCCATCGCTCTGTGAGACAAGGGATCACTTGGTGGCGAAGAAAATTACGGTCAAATCGAGTATCTTGATTACTCTCATCTTCTACCCAAGCAAGGTTATGCATTTGAGCATAAGACTCAACCTCTTCCCTACTTGCTTGCAGTAGTGGGCGAACTAACTTTGCATCAGCATATGGCGAACATTGAGCCATGGATGATAAACCTTTAGGACCGCTTCCTCGCTTTAATGCGAGAAGGAAAGTTTCTAACTGATCATCCCTGTGTTGGCCAGTGAGCAGCAAGTCTCCGCAGACTAGATGGGATTCAAGTGCTTGATAACGAGCTTCCCGCGCACTTTCCTCAATGCTTTTACCTTGCTTTTCTAACCTGACTTTCTCTAAGTGAAAAAGCACACCTTCTTCAATACACCATAATTGGCATTGCTTAGCCCAATGGTCAGCATTAGAACTCAAACCATGGTGGACATGTATGGCTATACAAGGCTTTTTAAACTCTTTTTGGTAACGAGCAGCCAAGGCAAGCAACACTCTAGAGTCAACTCCGCCACTAAGAGCAACGACAAGCCGCTCTTCTGATGAACCATATTGACCAATGACCGACGAAAAGTGCTGGTATAAATCCATATTAAAAGAAACCGTTTTACTACAAAGATAAGAGTGTCTATTTGAGTATACTGGCCTTTAAGCCTGCATTTTGGCTCAAACAATCGACCTGCTTAGTTTAACATCAACAATAAAAAAGGCCGAACCTCAGTTCAGCCTTTATTCTCTATTGCGATAGTTTAGCAATAGCCATAATTCATTAGGCGTTGGTAACGACGCTCTAGTAAGGTGTCATTATCGAAATGAGTAAGCTCATTGAGCTGTCTTACTAAGGTTGCTTTCATGTTCGCTGCCATTTTAACATGATCACGGTGTGCGCCACCTAAAGGCTCTTCAATAATCTCGTCGATCAGCTCAAGCTCTTTTAAACGTGGAGCAATCAGTCCCATTGCCTCTGCAGCCTGAGGAGCTTTGTCTGAATCTCTCCATAAAATGGAGGCGCAGCCTTCAGGTGAGATAACAGAATACGTTGAGTACTGCAGCATATTTACGTAATCACCAACACCGATAGCAAGTGCACCACCAGAGCCACCCTCACCAACGACATTACAGATCACTGGTACTTTAAGCCCTGCCATCACTTTTAAATTTTTCGCGATCGCTTCAGACTGACCACGCTCCTCTGCTCCAACGCCAGGATAAGCGCCAGCAGTATCAATAAAAGTAATGATCGGCATGTTAAAACGCTCTGCCGTTTCCATCAAGCGAAGTGCTTTGCGATAACCTTCTGGCTTTGGCATACCAAAATTACGCTTCACTTTCTCTTTCGTTTCACGACCTTTTTGGTGGCCGATGATCATCACTGGACGACCATCTAAGCGGGCCATGCCGCCAACAATGGCTTTATCATCAGCATAAGCACGATCGCCAGCCAGTTCTTCGAACTCTGTAAACACATGCTCAATATAATCCAAGGTATAAGGACGTAAAGGATGACGAGCTAGCTGAGCTGTCTCCCATGCTCCTAGATCGCTGAAAGTTTTCTTTTTAAGCTCCAAGCTTTTCTTTTCTAACTGCTCAATCTCTTTGTCTAGATCAACACCAGAATCACCACCGTGGCGAGAAACACTTCTCAAGGCTTCGATCTTAGCCTCTAATTCAGCAATAGGCTTTTCAAATTCTAAAAAGTTCAGGCTCATCTATAGATCCTTTCTTATTCGGCATGCTCTGCCGAACTTAGTTAAATTCGAGTTCTACTTGATTATTACCAAGTAGCTGCTTCAAATTGTCTATTAATTCATCACTTGGCGTCACGCGCCACTCTGTACCCAACGTCAAGCGCGCTCTTGCATCGCTGCGCTGGTAATATACGTGGACAGGCACACTACCTGCCTTATGAGGCTCTAATATGTTACTAAAGCGCTCAAAAAATTGCTCGTCGATTTGGGACTCTTCCATAAAAATCGACAGCCCTCGTGCGTATTTCTCACGCGCCGCACCAAGATCCATGACCTCACGCGCCGTCATTTTAAGACCACCATTGAAATCATCAAAGCTGACCTGTCCAGAAACAACTAAAATTCTGTCTTGTTCCAACAGTTCTGCATAACGCTCAAGTGCATCTGAAAACAACATCACTTCCATGCGACCACTTCGATCATCAAGCGTCATAATACCAATACGATTGCCCCGCTTAGTTGTCATTACTCTCGCAGCAATAACCAAGCCAGCAATTGTCACACTTTGATCACGTCGTGTCGGCGTCGCATCTTTCAATCGGCAACTGGTATATTTACCAAGCTCCTTGATATACGCATTGACCGGATGTCCGGTCAAATAGAGCCCTAGTGTATCACGTTCTCCTTCCAACCAAACTTTTTCTGGCCAAGCAGGAACCTTAGTATATTTATGTTCAACCTCTTCAGGGGCTTCAGTAAGGACACCAAATAAATCATTTTGGCCAAAAGCTTCAGCCTGATGGTATTGGCTTGCCGCTTTTACAGCATCGTTTAATGATGCCACCATAGCAGCACGATGCGGCCCTAATCTATCCAGCGCCCCTGCATAAATAAGCTTTTCAATCACACGCTTATTGACTTTTTTGAGATCAATTCTGGCACAAAAATCAAACAAGTCTTTAAAATAACCACCAGCGTTGCGAGCTTCAAGGATTGCGTCTATCGGCCCTTCACCTACGCCTTTTATTGCACCGATGCCATATACAATGGCACCGTCTTCATCGACATTAAAACGGTACAAGCCGGAATTGATATCAGGTGGCAAAACCTTGAGCTTCATGCGCAAGCATTCATCGACCAAACCTACCACTTTTTCCGTGTTATCCATATCAGCAGTCATTACCGCTGCCATAAACTCAGCAGGGTAATGTTTTTTCAGCCAAAGTGTCTGGTAAGACACCAAGGCATAAGCGGCGGAGTGAGATTTATTGAAACCATAACCTGCAAATTTCTCCACTAAATCGAAGATCTTCATTGCAAGTTCGCCATCTACGCCGTTTTTGATCGCGCCTTCTTCAAACACGGCGCGCTGCTTGGCCATTTCCTCAGGCTTTTTCTTACCCATAGCACGACGCAGCATGTCTGCGCCGCCTAAGGTATATCCTGCCAATATCTGAGCAATCTGCATAACTTGCTCTTGATACAAGATAATGCCATAGGTAGGCTCAAGCGTTTCTTTTAACGACTCATGCTGCCATGTTTCATCTGGGTAGGAGATAGCTTCACGGCCATGCTTACGGTCAATAAAGTTATCCACCATCCCCGACTGAAGAGGCCCAGGGCGAAACAAGGCCACCAAAGCGATAATATCTTCAAAGCAGTCCGGCTGAAGACGTTTAATCAGCTCTTTCATCCCTCGAGATTCGAGCTGGAATACTGCGGTGGTTTCTGCATTTTGCAGCAGTCTAAAAGACGCGTCATCATCAAGGGGAATCGACTCAATTCGCACTGGCGCTTGACCCTGCCGTTCAAGTCTCGGGTTAATCAACCCAAGTGCCCAGTCAATAATGGTCAGTGTACGCAACCCAAGAAAGTCAAACTTTACTAAACCCGCTGTTTCTACGTCATTTTTATCAAATTGGGTAACGGGAAAGTGCCCTTCTGCGTCTGCATATATAGGAGCAAAGTCGGTAATCGTGGTCGGGGAAATAACCACCCCTCCCGCATGCTTACCCGCATTACGTGTACAGCCTTCTAAAATACGACACATGTCGATGAGCTCTTTGACTTCCTCATCGGTTTCATACAGCTCAGCTAGAGCTGGCTCGGCTTTAAATGCTTTCTCTAAAGTCATGCCTGGATCGGGGGGCACCATTTTCGATATGCGGTCAACAAAACCAAATGGATGCCCTAGCACTCGACCCACGTCGCGAATAACAGCTTTGGCCGCCATGGTACCGAAAGTAATGATCTGAGATACCGCATCTCTTCCATACATTTCAGCCACATGATCAATCACCTGATCGCGTTTATCCATACAAAAGTCAACATCGAAGTCGGGCATGGAAACACGTTCTGGATTCAAGAAACGTTCGAATAGCAAATCATATTCTAGAGGATCAAGATCGGTAATTTTAAGGGCATAAGCCACTAACGAACCCGCACCGGAGCCTCGGCCTGGTCCAACTGGAATATCATTATCTTTCGACCACTGAATGAACTCCATAACGATCAAGAAATAACCGGGAAAACCCATGTTATTGATCACTTCAAGTTCGACTTGCAATCTCTCATCATATTCAGGACGCCGCTGGATACGGACGCTCTCATCTGGAAAAAGAAACTCGAGACGCTCTTCCAGCCCCTGTTGCGACTTTTTCACCAGAAATTCAGTTTCTTCCATGCCATCGGTTGGGAAGGCAGGCAGAAAATACGCTCCCAAACGAACAGAAACATTACAGCGCTTAGCAATTTCAACGCTGTTTTCTAGCGCTTCAGGAATATCAGCAAAAAGAGCGCACATTTCCTCTTCGCTACGCAAATACTGCTGAGCACTGTAGTTTTTAGGTCTGCGAGGATCTTCTAGTGTGTAACCATCATGAATAGCAACCCGAATTTCGTGCGCGTCAAACGTTGATTCATCTAGAATAACAACATCATTAGTTGCGACCACTGGAAGTTGTTCGCTCTCGGCAAACTCGAGAGCAAAGTGAAGATACGTTTCTTCGTCTGCTCGACCTGTTCGCGTTAATTCAAGAAAAAAACGGTCAGCAAAGTGTTGCCGGAAAAAATCTGCACATTGCTCGGCAAGTCGGCGATTTCCTTTTAACAGGGCTTTTCCAATTTCGCCGCTTCTTCCCCCAGACAACACAATCAAACCAGAAGAGTGTTCAATCAACCAATCTTTATCAATCACTGGTTGATGCTGTACATGCCCACGCAGGTATGCTTTGGAAATGAGTAAGGTGAGGTTCTTATAGCCCAGATTATCGGCAGCAAGTATGGTGAGCCTTGTCAGCTCTTCTCCAAACTGATCCGATTGCACAGCAAAATCAGCCCCAATAATGGGCTTCACACCACATCCATGCGCAGTACCGTAAAACTTAACCAAACCGCATAAATTAGTAAAATCGGTCAGCGCTACTGCTGGCATGCCCATCTCTGCAACTTTTTTGACCAAAGGTGGCACTTTAGATAGGCCATCAACCATGGAAAAGTCACTGTGAACTTTGAGATGAATAAATTTAGGATCTGACATGAGTATTCCGCAACTGTGCTGAGTCTATGGAGAAGCTAAGGTATTTTACGTGATATAGCATATTTGATATACCCCAGCCAAATAGGGTTTAAAAAGTTCTATAGTAAGCCCAAAGCTCTTTTTATAGGCTTAAAGCTTTTTCTGTGTTGTTCTATTACGCCATACTGCTCAATCGCTTCAAAATGGGCTTTAGTTGGATACCCTTTGTGTTTGGCAAAACCAAATTCAGGATGAATTTCATCCAGTGCTTCCATTTCTTGATCTCGTACAACCTTAGCAATAATAGATGCCGCACTAATTTCAGCAACACGCAGATCACCTTTTACTACCGCTTGTGCATCCATAGGTAAGTCAGGCACCCGATTTCCATCTATCAGAACAAAGTCTGGTGTCACATTCAAACCCTCCACAGCTCTTTGCATAGCAAGCATAGTGGCATTAAGAATATTATAGTGATCAATTTCATCATGAGAGCAGCGTCCAATTGACCAAGCTAATGCCTTATCCAAGATTTCCGGAAATAGAGCCAAGCGCTTTTTTTCAGTTAATTTCTTCGAGTCATTTAACCCAGTTATCGGCTGATTAGGATCTAAAATGACGGCAGCGGTAACAACATCCCCAACTAAGGGGCCACGTCCAACCTCATCAACACCCGCAATTTTTTTATACCCAATTGGGTATTGAAACTCCGCAACAAGCGTATTTTTTTCGTTCATGATGGTAATCTGTCGATAAGTTTTAGCACTGCATGAGCAGCTTGAGTGTCCGCACCTTTGCGGATCTGATGATGCATTTTTGTAAAGCGCTTTCGCATATACTCACCACGCTCTGTCAGTAATTTCTCGACCTCACTCTCCAGCTTCTCTGGGGTACAGGCTTCTTGAAGAAGCTCAGTCACCAACTCTTCATCGGCAAGAATATTAGGTAAAGAAACATATTTGGTTTTAAGCATACGCCGCGCAAGAAACGCGGTAAACGCATTAACCCGATAACCGACAACCATGGGACGCTTGATAAGCATACATTCAAGGGCAACAGTGCCAGAAGCAAGCATCACAACATCGGATGCTGTGATAACGTTACGAGCCGTATCGTTAATCAGTCTAAAGTCGAGTTCTGGAGCAAGTGTTTTCCATGCATGTTCAAATTGAGCTCGGCGTTTTTCATTCACTAAAGCAGCCACAAAGCCCATCTTTGGATGTTTTTTATTTAAACGTTTGCAGGTTTCAATAAAAGGCTCAGCGAGCATCTTAAGCTCACTTCCACGACTGCCTGGTAATACTGCAAGCCAAGTTTTATCTTGATCAAGACCAAGTAAGTCACGAGCTGATTCTTTTGGTGACTCAAGCGGGATAGCATCTGCTAAAGTATGCCCTATAAATTCACATGGAACCTGATATCTATCGTAGAACTCTTTTTCAAAGGGCAAAAATGCCAGCACTAAATTAGTCGCCGCTTCAATTTTAAAAATTCGTTTCTGCCGCCAAGCCCAAACGGAAGGGCTAACATAATGCACTGTCTTGATACCGGAATTTTTCAGATCGAGCTCTAAGCGAAGGTTAAAATCTGGCGCATCAATACCAATAAACACATCTGGCGGGTTATCTGTAAAATAACGTACTAGTTCGGCTTTTACTTTGAGCAAACGAGGCAAACGTCCAAGTACTTCAACCAAGCCCATCACCGCCAGCTCTTCCATATCAAACAATGACTCACAACCTTGCGATATCATTTTAGGGCCGCCAATGCCGACAAACTCAGCATTAGGGTGAATAAGCTTAATGGCTCTAATTAAACCTTCACCTAAGGTATCCCCTGAAAGCTCTCCGGCAACAATGCCAACGCGCAATGGTTTCTCCATCACTGAACTACCTTTTTCTTTTGCCATAAACGTAAAAAAGATCGCGACATCTTGCGCGATCTTTTTCTAAAATTTCCAAGTATTATCAACGAATGACGCCACGCTCAGATGTATCCACGAAGTCAATAAAGTGTTGGATTGATGGCCAGTCTTTCGCCATCTTTTGTAGGGACTGTATTGCTTCAGCTTGAGTCTTACCCGCACGGTAAAACTCTTTATAAGCATTACGCAGTGCACGTAGCTCAGCTTTTTCAAAGCCATTTCTTTGTAAACCAACAAGATTCAAACCAAAGGGAGTAGCATGATTGCCTTGCGCTAACACATAAGGTGGAACATCTTTAACAACCGCAGAACATCCACCTATGTAACTGTATGCGCCAACCTTGCAAAAAGGGTGTATTGCAGAAAGAGCCATAATGCCAGCGTAATCTTCAACAGTAACATGCCCACCAAGTATTGCATTGTTACCCACATGGGTATGATTACCAACGATAACATCGTGCGCAATATGGGCATTGACACACAACAGGTTATCATCACCAATCACCGTTGAAGCTTTATCTTGGACAGTACCACGGTGAATTTGAACCGCTTCACGAATCACATTACGGTCACCAATCACAACCGTCGTATCTTCACCACCGTATTTCTTATCCTGATTTTCTTCACCGATCACTGCATGAGGAAAAACACGATTGTCTTTACCTATTTTAGTGTGCCCCTTGATCACCACATGGGACATTATCTCTGTCCCCTCACCAATTTCAATCTTGCCTGAAATATAGGTAAAAGGCCCTACGGTGACGTTAGCAGCGATGCTTACGTCACCCTCAAGGACAGCAGATGGATGAACCTTAGCTGTTTCATGAATCATATTAGAACTCTCGACGTGCGCACTTTAGCTCAGCAGAACAAACTACTTCACCATCCACTTTTGCAACACCATTAAAAGCAGCAATTCCGCGGCGTTCTTTAACAAACTCGACTTCGATTACAAGCTGATCTCCTGGAGTCACTGGCTTGCGGAACTTAGCACCATCAACACTCGCAAAGTAATACAGCTCATTCTCTGAAGGAGCACCAAAAGATTTAAACGCAAGTAATCCAGTTGCTTGAGCCATAGCCTCTAAGATTAATACTCCTGGAAACACAGGCAACTGTGGGAAATGACCTGTAAACTGAGGCTCGTTAACTGAAACATTTTTAATCGCCGTCAGATATTTTTCCTCTTGGAAATCAATCACACGATCAATCAGTAAAAAAGGGTAACGATGAGGTAAGAGTTCTTGAATTTCAGTGATATTCATCGTTTTGTTTTCAGTAGTCAAAGTCATTTTCCTATATTGAATGCTAAATTAACTGTCAGGCATTATAACCAAGTCATCTTGATATGCTAGGCATGTGCTCTGTAGAAGCTAGTATTAACTAACATTTAAGTTTTAAAAAAGACCCGCAGAGCGAGCCTTTTTCATACAGTAGCACTTAGGCGCCGTCTTCAGTCTCTAGTTGTTTTTCAACTGCCTTGAGTCGTTTGTTCATATCATCAATACGATGAACACGAGCAGCTGTTTTACGCCATTCTTTATTTGGCTGTAGAGGAATACCTGAAGAGTACATCCCCTTTTCATCAATACTTCGCATCACCATACCCATACCGGTAATGGTGACACCGTCTGCAATTTCAATGTGGCCGTTCAATACACTTGCCCCACCAATCATGCAATATTTGCCTATGGTTGTACTGCCAGCAACTATAGTACCACCAGCCATAGCAGTGCCATATCCGATGTGTACATTATGCGCTATCTGCATCTGGTTATCGATGATCACATTATCTTCGATAATGGTATCTTCCAGTGCACCACGGTCTATTGTGGTACACGAGCCTATTTCTACTCGATTGCCAATTTTAACCGTTCCAAGCTGAGGGATTTTTATCCACTCACCTTTTTCATTAGCATAACCAAAACCATCAGCACCGATGACAGTGTTAGCATGTATAAGGCAATCAGTACCGATGACCACTTGATGATAAATACTTACATTTGACCATAATTGGGTATTAGCGCCAATTTGAGCATTTTTACCAATGAAGCAACCAGCACCAATCACTACATTTTCTGCTAGACGAACACCACTTTCTATCACAGCATTCGCGCCAACCGATACACCTTTAGCAATGCTCACATCATCAGCAATAACGGCTGATGATGCTATACCTTCTGCTGGTGCTGGCGTTGTATCTAAGGCTTGAGCAACTTTAGCAAAGGCAACATATGGATCTTCGACCACCAAAACATTACCTGGGCACAATTCTCGTTGCGCCTCTTTTACCATAATCACTGTCGCGCGGCAGTCTGCAAGATGCTTAGCGTATTTAGGGTTAGACAGGAAAGTAACATCTCCATCCTGTGCTTTTTCCATTGCGGAAACCATAGTAACAAGTGCTTGCTCATCACCGTATAGCTCTCCACCTGTTATTGTTGCCAGTTCGGCTAAAGTAAGAGTTGCCATAGTCAGTTTTACTTCAGTGTTTTAATGACTTTTTCAGAGATATTATATTCAGGTTTACCGTATTGCATAGTTTGGATATCTACAACGATATCGTAACCTTCTTTTTCTGCAACTTTCTTCACAGCATCCTGAATTACCTTAAATAGCTTCTGTTTTTCTTCTGCTTCACGGCGAGCTGATGCCTTTTCTAAAGCTTGACCTTTAATTTTGTATTTACTATCTAGCTGAGCAATTTCTACTCTCAACTTTTCAACCTCTTCAGGGCCAAGTAACTCACCATCTCGCTTAAGTTTCTCTATTTTAGTCTTAGCTTCAGCTTGGATTGACTTAAGTTCGTCTGCCTTATCTTTAAACTCTTCCTGCATTTTTTGCAATACGACTTCACGCTGAGGAAGAGCCTGGAAGACTTGAGCTGTGTTTATATAACCAATCTTTTGTGTGCTTCCTGCGGCATTAGCAACAAAAGAAGACGTCATTAGCAGTAGGCTAAGACCAGCCGCTTTTATCATTTGATTCACTTTATATTCCTCAATCTTTAGAAGGTTCTTCCAATTGTGAAAGTGAAGAATTCTTTATCATCACCTTCGTAAATTTTTATTGGTCTCGCGACGGAAAATACCAAGGGCCCCATTGGTGACATCCATTGTAAGGCCGCACCATATGACGCTCGATAATTCGTAGGATCTGAGTAATCATAATACTTGGGATCACTTACCCCTTCGCGATATCTAAACTCAGTATCCCAAACGCTTGCTGCATCAATAAATAAGCTGGTGCGAATTTGACTCCGAGCCTCATCAGATGCAAAGGGTGTCGGTACAATTAGCTCCATACTTGCTGTCGCGATGGCATTACCACCCACTGAGTCGTCCGTCACATCAACACAGCCATTGTTTCCGCACGAATCACCATTGCCGGTATAAACCGCTTTAGGTCCTGCAGAACGGGAGCCAAAACCTCGTAAAGACGTAAAGCCACCCGCATAGTAGTTTTCATAAAATGGGAATAGGTTGTCATTCCCATCGGTTTTTCCGTATCCATTACCATAGCCAAGTCTACCCCGCATTAGCAAAGTAAAATCATGTTGTTTAGTTAATGGAAAATACTGGCGTACTTCATAGTCAAGCTTAAAATATTGTGCATCTGAACCTGGCACCGTCACTTTTGCAGATGCACGCTGGTAATTACCAGCTGTTGGGAAAAAACCTCGGTTAAGGTTACTTCTAATCCAGGCGGTAGTGATATCAAAGTCATTAGTCAAAATATCACCAGTCGGCTGACCAATACTTTCTGCAAACAGCTCGGCCTGATCATAACTCGGAACATCACCAATCTTGTTGTGAGTATATCCCACACCAAACTGTAACTTAGTCAATTCATTGACAGGAAAACCCCAAGTCAAACTTGTGCCGTAACTTTCATTGGTATAGTCGATAATCCCAGCATCAGATGCTTCAAAGGTGTTATAGAATATTTTTCCACCTAGGCTAACACCATCTAAATTCCAGTAAGGATCGGTGTAGTCGAGACTTATGTTCTGCTGGTAATCGTTCATCATAGCACTAATACCAACTCGATTACCTGAACCTAAAAAGTTATCTTGCTGTAAACCTACTTGAAAACTCACACCCGATTCGGTGCCATAGCCGATACCAAAATTGACGCTACCTGAGTTTGCTTCTTTAACATTGTAAACGAGATCAACCTGATCATCACTTCCTGGCACTCGAACTGTCTGTACATCGACTGTTTCAAAATAGCCTAAGCGATTAAGGCGTTTTTTGCCCATTTCAATCGACTTCGAGTTTAACCAGCTACCTTCCATTTGACGCATTTCTCGACGCAACACTTCATCTTTAGTTGCGTTGTTGCCAACAAAGCGTATATCACGGACATAAATTCGCTTACCCGCTTCGACGTTGACGACTAAAGAAACCTGTTGATTCTCATCATCAAACTCAGGAATCGTACGAACTTTAGGATAAGCATACCCCGCCTCTCCTAGTATGCGCTTAACCCCTTCTTCCAAGCTCGTCACTTTAGAGCCGTTATATACATCTCCACTGACAAAAGGTACCAGAGCCTCAAACTCAGCTTCTTTTCCTATCAACTCACCACGAAATTTGACATCCTTAACTGTGTAAGGCAGGCCCTCATTCACCGCCAGAGTGATATAAACGCCTTTTTTGTCGGGTGAAATTGCAACCTGTGTTGAGTCGAGCTTAAATTTCAGGTAACCACGATCTAGATAGTAGGACTTCAAGGCCTCAAGATCGCCTGCCAATACTTGTTTCTGATATTTATCATCTGATAAAAAGTTCCACCAAGATACATCAACATTCAGGTTAAATCTGCCAAGTAGCTCTTCATCACTGAATGCCTTGTTACCTAAAAAGTTAATTTGCTGTATTTTGGCTGAAACCCCTTCCGAAAAGACAAATTTAAGATCAGAACGATTACGGGGTAGAGGAGTCACCACTGCTTTTACTGTCGCATTATATTTTCCGACGCTGTAATAGAAGTCTTCTAAGCCCTTCTCAATATTTGACAAAGTCGTTCGATCAAGAGCTTCACCAACACGAACTCCGGAGGCATCTAGGTTCTGCTGTAATTGTTCCTCTTTGATTGCTTTGTTACCGGAAAATGAAATACTGGCAATAGTAGGACGCTCCTTAACCTGTACAAGGAGTTGGTTACCATCCCGTAACACTTTGATATCTTCAAAGTTTCCTGATGCGTATAGTGCTCTAATAATTTCAGATACATCTTGGGCATCGATCGTATCACCTACACGCACTGGCATCTTTAACAAAGCCGCACCAAGTGCAACACGCTGTAATCCATCAATTTGGATATCTTCTACAACAAAGTCTTCGGCTCCATTTGCAGCGACGCTCGTTGCTAATAGCGTTGCAAACAGAATTTTATTCATCGCCATATTTGTTTTAGTTATTCCTTACTACAACCTTTGCTCGCCTATAAACGAGCAAAATCATTGAATATTGCCACTGCCATGAGTGAAAAAATAATCGCTCCGCCGATACGGTAGCCCATATCTTGAACCCGCTCAGGAACTGGACGTCTAGTCACCGCTTCAACGGCAAAAAACATTAGGTGTCCACCGTCTAACATGGGTAAAGGCACAAGATTGATAATGCCTAAATTAACGCTAATTAAGGCTAAAAAACCCAGAAAGTACACCAAGCCATAATCAGCTGTCGTACCAGCTCCCTTTGCAATTGAAATGGGGCCGCTGAGATTATTTAACCCTACATCTCCAACAATTAATTTTTTCAACATGCTAATAGTGAGGCCTATCACTTGTCCCGTCTTTTCAATTGCTTTTCCGACTGACTCAAATACACCAAATTGCAAATCGAAGCGATAGCTTTCAGGCCATTCTGCGACTTGTGGAGCAATTCCAGCAAACCCTATGACTCTACCGTTAGACAAAGTTCTGCTCTCAGGTAACAAGGTTAAATCTATAGTCTGACCATTACGCTCAACGGTTAAATCAATGACTTGATTAGGGTGGTTTTGTACTAATTCAACCACCTGCTGCCAATCATTGAGAGATTTCCCATTAGCCGATAACAATTTATCTCCAGGCTGTAACCCAGCAGCATCACCAGCCCCACCAGAGGTGATTGAAGATAATCGTGTTGAAATCTCAGGGGTAAAAGGCTTAAAGCCTAATGAAGACATTGCCGATTCTACTTCTGGATCAAAACTCCAATCCGTCAAATCTAACGTTTTCATCTCTTCGGGACCAAACTCATTAGCAGGCGCAACTGTCAAAATCATTTGTTTATCACCGATGTGTGAAATCAATCCCATGTTTACGGATTCCCAGTCCGGTGTTTTGACGCCAGAGACTGATTTAAGTTCCGTATTCGATTCTAAACCAGCTCGGGCGGCGATTGAATTAGGTTCAACTTGGCCAATAACAGGCTTGACGGCTGGTACGCCTATTAAGAAAACAAGCCAGTATGCAAATACAGCGAACAGAAAGTTAAATACTGGGCCAGCCGCTACAATCGAGGTTCTTTTCCATAAAGGCTGAGTGTCAAATGCCTCTCCCTTTTGCTCAGGCGGAACTTCATCTACGCGACCGTCAAGAATTTTGACATAGCCACCCAATGGTATTATCGACAGACTATACTCGGTTCCATCTTGGCCAGTTTTGCTCCAAATTGATTTACCAAAACCAATGGAGAATTTTTCTACTTTAACACCGCAACGGCGTGCTACCCAGAAATGACCATACTCATGCACCGCAACCAAGATACCAAGGGCGATGAGAAAGGAAACAAAGTTCCATAAGATATCTGTCATGATAAACACTCTTTAATTGTCTCGACAGCTAAGGCTCGCGCCATTCTATCTAGCTCAATGATACTTTCCAAGCTATTACAATCTGACTCGCTGTTCTTACCACAAATAAAATTTGCGACTCGCTCATTAACGATTGCAATATCGGTAAACTTTAACTTGTGTGCAAGAAAGGATTCAACGGCTATTTCATTGGCCGCATTAAGCGCAGTGGTGGCATGTTGCCCTTCGTAGCAAGCGTCAATCGCTAACTTTAAACATGGGTATCTTTGATAGTCGGGTTCAAGAAAGGTAAGCTGACCGACTTGAGTAAAGTCAAGAGGGGCAACACCTGCAGGCACTCTATCAGGATAAGAAAGGGTATAAGAAATCGGTGTCGCCATATCAGGATTACCCATCTGCGCAAGTAAAGAGCCATCTTTATACTGCACCATAGAATGAATCACTGACTGAGGATGGATTAATACCTTGAGCTGATCTCGATGCGTATTAAAAAGCCATTTAGCCTCTATATATTCCAAGCCTTTATTCATCATACTGGCAGAATCGACCGAGATTTTTGGCCCCATAGACCAATTAGGGTGTGCGATCGCTTGTTCGGGCGTGACTTGCGACAATACACTCATATCACTGTAACGGAATGGACCTCCAGAACCAGTAAGCGTAATGTGCTGGATACCGTGCTGGGTTAAATCACAGTCCCCAAGGTTGGTCTGAATAGCGTCAGGAAGGCATTGGAAAATCGCATTATGTTCACTATCAACAGGCATAAGCTCTGCATCGTACTCTTTTACTGCATCCATGAACAATTTTCCAGACATGACTAACGCTTCTTTGTTAGCCAACAAAACTCGCTTACCCGCTTTAACAGCAGCCATTGTTGGTACAAGACCAATAGCCCCAACAATTGCTGACATAACGGTGTCAACTTCATCAAAAGAAGCAACATGAATAATGGCTTCAGGTCCGGATAATATTTCTGTAGGAAGTTTGAGATGTTGGATTTGAACACTCAACTTTTGTGCCGATTCTTCACAAGCCATAACCGCATATTTAGGCTGCCACTTTTGGCACAACTGGCGCATTTTATCGACGTTTGTCCCTGCAACCAATGCAACAACAGCAAACTCAGATGGATTGTGTTCAATCACTTTTAAAGTACTCTCACCAATCGAACCTGTTGCACCTAGAATTGTCAGTCTACGCATAAAAAACCAGTAAAATTCATAAGGCAGGTCAAGGCCTGCCGATGTAATTAAAAAATGAAGTAAAGAAGTGCAAATACAGGGAAAGCAGCTGTCAGGCTATCTACGCGATCCAATATCCCACCATGCCCTGGTAAAATATTACCACTATCTTTTATGCCTGAAACTCGTTTAAACATGCTTTCAACAAGATCACCTAGCACACTAATCACCACTGTGATTAATGTAATGATTACCATAGAAAAGGTACTAGTGAATTCAATATTAAACCAAACAGCAGTTCCCCACCCGACAAGAATTGCTGTAACTACTCCTCCAATCAAACCTTCAATAGTTTTATTCGGGCTAACCTGAGGAGCCATTTTACGGCGACCTAAGCTCTTACCACAAAAATAAGCGCCACTATCTGCAGCCCAAACAATGAAGCATACAAAAAGCACTAGCTTAGCCCCATGGTAGCTATCCTCATAGATACCCTCAGCTCGTAGAAGTAAAATGCTCCAGAAAAAAGGTAAAAGAGTCAGTACACCAAACACCTGCCTGAGCAAATTGGAACTTTGCCAAAACCTGGCGGAGCGAGGGAAAGAAAGTACTAAAGCGCTAGAGACAATCCACCACATACTTCCTACTGAAAGCACAGCGATATGCGCGTCAGTCATCAAGCTTAAACTTCTAGCGTCAAAAGGAATAAAGGCTAAGGATATGGCACTAATAACAAGACTTGGAATTAGTGCTAAAAGACGCGTTTTGGACTCAACAAATTGGGTCCATTCCCAGTAACCGATAACAGTTACTGTTGCTACAGCCAGCATAAATAATGCTAACGGCAACTTGAAAATACCAAGAATAACAGCAGGTGCAAGAATCAGTGCTGTGATAATTCGTTGTTTCAAACTTAAACCCTTAATCGCTTTCGATCAGTTCTTTAACCTGTTCGTCGGTGCAACCAAAGCGTCTCTCCCGATTAACAAACCACGTAATTGCTTCAATTAAACTATCTTCATCGAACTCAGGCCAATAGATTGGTGTGAAGTACATTTCAGCATAAGCCATCTGCCAAAGCATGAAGTTACTAATTCGACACTCACCACTTGTTCGTATTAACAGATCAACTTCAGGGAGATCAGCCATCGTAAGGTGGGAAGTGATCAATTCTTCATTAACATCATTTGCATCAACTTCACCACTTGCCACTTTAGAGGCAATAGTTTTTGTTGCCTCGACAATATCCCATTTCCCTCCGTAATTCGCTGCTATGTTAATTACCATACCAGTATTACTTGCAGTCAAAGATTCAGCTTGGGCTATCTTGTTTTGTAATCTTGGGTTAAATCGACTTTTATCACCAATAACACGTAGGCGTAGGTTGTTTTTATGTAGCTTCTTAACTTCCGTAGACAAAACGGTAATAAATAACTCCATTAACACACCGACTTCGTCCTCTGGCCTGCGCCAGTTTTCACTGCTAAATGCAAACAAAGTGATGGCTTTAATGCCTAATTTTGCAGACGTAGAAATGGCTTTTCTTACCGCAGACACACCGTTTTTATGACCAAATACGCGAGGTTTTCCCTGCGCTTTTGCCCAGCGGCCATTACCATCCATAATGATAGCAATATGCTTGGGGAGTAGTTCTGAAGATAGTTGAGTGTTTTGCATACAAGGATTTATGGTTATCAGCAGGTGACAAAGAGTAGCATAAAAAAACGCTGTACTGCGAGCACAGCGTTGTTTATATTTAGAGTATGAATGAAATTAGACTTCCATTAATTCTTTTTCTTTTGATGCGAGCGCTTCATCGACTTTTTTCACCGCAGCATCAGTAATTTTTTGAATTTCATCTTGCGCTTTGCGATCTTCGTCTTCAGAGATTTCTTTATCTTTAAGCAGTGATTTTAATTCACCATTGGCATCGCGACGAATGTTACGAATCGCCACTCGTCCACCTTCTGCTTCACCACGCACAATTTTAACCAAATCTTTACGTCGTTCTTCTGTCAGTGGTGGAAGTGGTACACGAATAATAGTTCCAGCAGACATTGGGTTAAGTCCAAGGTCTGACATCATGATGGCTTTCTCTACCTTCGGTGCCAGCTCTTTATCAAAAACAGTGATGGCTAGAGTTCTCGCATCTTCAGCAACAACGTTAGCCACTTGGTTTAATGGCGTTGGAGCACCATAGTACTCAACTGAAATCCCTGAAAGCAGACTCGGATGAGCTCGACCTGTACGAACTTTCGAAAGGTTATTTTTTAGCGCTTCTACGCTTTTTTCCATACGCTCTTGAGCGTCTTGTTTGATTTCATTAATCACGATATCACCTTAAATGTGTCATTCTTTTTAGAAGAAAGCCTAAGCAGGATCCTTCAAAAGGCAATGCCGCAGCATGAATTAGTCACGCTGCGGTTGAATGAATTATTCAGCAGTGCTAATCAGAGTGCCTTCTGCTTCACCCATAACCACGCGACGTAGTGCACCTGGTTTGTTCATATTGAATACACGGATTGGCATTTTATGGTCACGAGCTAGTGTAAATGCTGCTAAATCCATCACTTTCAGTTCTTTATCAAGAACTTCTGAATAAGCCAACTTATCATACAGCTCTGCATCTGGATTGGCTACAGGGTCGGCGGTAAATACACCGTCAACTTTGGTCGCTTTTAAAACCACATCGGCTTCAATCTCAATACCACGTAAGCAGGCAGCGGAGTCAGTCGTAAAGAATGGGTTACCAGTACCAGCTGAGAAAATAACCACTCTTCCTTGTCTTAGTTCACGAATAGCGTCAGCCCAGTTGTAATCGTCACAGACTCCTTTAAGGGGTATGGCAGACATTACCCGAGCATTAACATAAGCTCGATGCAAAGCATCTCGCATGGCAAGTCCGTTCATTACTGTTGCAAGCATCCCCATATGATCACCTACAACACGATTCATTCCAGCTTCTGCAAGCCCTGCTCCTCGGAAAAGATTGCCTCCTCCGATTACCACCCCTACTTGTACTCCAAGCTCCACCAGTTCTTTCACTTCTTGAGCCATACGATCAAGAATCGCAGGGTCGATACCAAAACCCTCTTCACCTTGAAGAGCTTCACCGCTCAGTTTTAACAGAATACGTTGATATGCTGGTTTAGGGTTTGTCGTCATGGAGTTTACCTTCCAAAGAGAGTTATTAATTAACAGTCATGAATAGCCAAGTAAGTCATAATTAAAATGATGTTAGTCACATCAAACTTACCTATTCATCACGATTAACCACACAAATGCCATTCGTAAAAAGACCGTAGCCTAGGCTACGGTCTAAAGTTATAGCATATCTAAGGATTAACCTTTTTGAGCAGCTGCAACTTCTTCAGCAAAGCTCATTTCTTCGCCTTTTTCGATACCTTCACCCACTTCTAGGCGAACAAAGGTAGCAACAGAAGCACCACGCTCTTTTAGAATTTCACCAACAGATTTCTTTGGCTCCATAACAAAAGCTTGGCCAGTTAGAGAAATCTCACCAGTGAACTTCTTCATACGACCAACAACCATCTTCTCTGCGATTTCAGCTGGCTTACCTTCGTTCATAGCGATTTCTACTTGAACTGCTTTTTCTTTCTCAACAACGTCAGCTGGTACATCTTCAGGGTTAACATACTCAGGACGAGAAGCCGCTACGTGCATCGCAACATGCTTAAGTGTTTCAGCGTCGCCTTCACCAGCAACAACTACACCAATTTTCTCACCGTGACGGTAAGAAGCAATTGCAGCACCTTCAACGTATTGAACGCGACGGATGTTGATGTTTTCACCAATTTTAGCAACTAGAGCAACGCGAGTTTCTTCGAACTTAGCTTGTAGTTCTTCTGCCGTCGCTTTAGTAGAAAGCGCGTAAGCTGCAACTTCTTCAGCAAATGCTGTAAAGTTAGCGTCTTTTGCTACGAAGTCAGTTTGGCAGTTTACTTCAAGAAGTACAGCAACGCCGTTATCTTCTTTAATGATGATCGCGCCTTCAGCCGCTACATTACCTGCTTTTTTAGCAGCTTTTGCAGCACCTGATTTACGCATATTGTCAATTGCCAGTTCGATATCGCCGTCAGTTTCAACAAGCGCTTTCTTACATTCCATCATGCCTGCGCCAGTACGGTCGCGCAGTTCTTTCACTAGAGCAGCAGTTACAGCCATTCTCTATTCCTCAGTTTAATCTGGATTTGGTAAAAAACAGGGGCCTAACATGTTAGCCCCTGCTGATAATGATAACTTAGCCAACATAGACATTAACTCACGCTGGCTAAGTATGGCTCAAAGCCGCTATTATTCAGCTTCTACGAAACCGTCTTTTTCAGCAGCTGCAGCTACGTCTTTGTTACGACCTTCAGTTACTGCAGAAGCAGCAGCGTTTAGGTATAGCTGTACCGCACGGATAGCATCATCGTTACCAGGGATAACGAAATCTACACCGTCTGGGTTAGAGTTAGTATCAACTACAGCGTAAACTGGGATACCTAGGTTGTTTGCTTCTTTAACTGCAATGTGCTCGTGATCAGCATCGATTACGAACAACGCATCTGGTAGACCACCCATGTCTTTGATACCACCAAGAGACTTCTCTAGCTTCTCCATTTCACGAGTGCGCATTAGAGCTTCTTTCTTAGTCAACTTGTCAAAAGTACCGTCTTGAGACTGAGCTTCTAGCTCTTTTAGACGCTTGATAGACTGACGAACAGTTTTGTAGTTTGTTAGCATACCACCAAGCCAGCGGTTGTTAACATAGTACTGGTTGCTTGCAATAGCAGCTTCTTTAACAGCTTCAGATGCAGCGCGCTTAGTGCCTACAAATAGAACCTTACCTTTTTTCTCACCGACTTTACCTAGCTCAGCTAGGGCGTCGTTAAACATAGGTACAGTTTTTTCTAGGTTGATGATATGAACACGGTTACGAGCACCAAAGATGAATGGCTTCATTTTTGGGTTCCAGTAACGAGTCTGGTGACCAAAGTGAACACCAGCTTTTAGCATATCGCGCATTGATACAGTTGCCATTTTAAATTCCTCTATGGGGTTAGGCCTCCACAACCCCCATAATTCCGACCAAGCTCATTGCTCAGCACCCCGGAATATGTGACGGATTGTGTGTGATTTAAAGATAAATGTTTTATGGAAGTCATCAGCTTCGCCAGTTAAGGAGAGAACAGACAACATTTCCGGCGCGTTTTATACCATATTTTCATCCATCTTGGCTAGTAAAAAGTCACCCTATGAGGTTAATTGGACTATAGCTTTGAATGCTCCACTCAACCGCATACATGAAGAATCATTCTCATTAGCCTAGCTTCCTGATAGAATGCGCTCATTCGCACGGATAAGTGCTACTGATTAAATTAGAGAAAAAACGATGTCCATCAAGATAAAAACCTCTACAGAAATCGAGCGCATGCGCATCGCAGGCGCATTAGCCGCCGAAATCCTAGAAATGATCGAGCCTCATATCAAGGAAGGTGTCACCACTGACGAATTGAATAAGATTTGTCATGATTACGGGATTGAGAAAGGGGCTTACTCTGCACCTCTTGATTATCATGGATTTCCTAAATCTATCTGTACATCCATAAACCATATTGTTTGCCACGGTATCCCAGCATCAGAAGATGAAATCGGGAGTAACGGCCAGAAAAAACCGGCCGTACTTAAAAATGGCGATATTATTAACGTCGACATTACCGTTATCGTTCCAAACGACGAAAACGCAGACCTCAGCGTGCGCCCCCAAGGCTACCACGGTGACACTTCTAAAATGTTCCTCGTCGGAGACGTGTCTCCAGCAGATAAGCGCCTTTGCATGGTTACTCAAGAAGCTTTATATGTCGGCATACGTAAAGTAAAACCTGGCGCGACTGTCGGTGATATAGGGACAGCGATTGAAAAGTACATCAAGGAAAATAATAAAAAGAACCCTAGAAATAAGTTTTCGATCGTAAAAGACTTCTGCGGACACGGTATAGGCAATGAGTTCCACGAAGAGCCACAAATCGTTCACTACAAAAATAATGACCGCCGAGTGCTGCAAAAAGGCATGTGCTTTACCATTGAACCCATGATTAATGCTGGCAAATTTGGCGTGAGCGTTGACGCGGAAGACGATTGGACTGTCTACACTGGGGACGGTAAGAAATCAGCTCAGTATGAGCATACCGTTGTGGTAACCGACACTGGATGTGAAATTCTAACACTGCGCAGCGATGACACTATTCCACGAATTATGAATAATGCCTAGTTTCACCATAAAATATCCTCGCTAAACGAGGATATTTTTTTATCTTCTACATTTTGATAGATTGTTATATACGGATGCCTCGCACGGACTTGCTTATGTCTTATCAATCGCCTTCTAACTTGCAAGACGATCAAATATCAGTTGCTGAGCTTAAATCTCAACTCAAAAAATTTGCTGACGACCAAGAGGGGCAATTCACCTCTCACACCTCGATATCAGAGCTCGTCTTAGGCCGTGCAAACTACATGGATGGAATCCTTAAAAGGCTTTGGCACTATTTCGGCTTTACTACAGAGCCCGATATTTGCCTAGTCGCCGTAGGTGGCTATGGTAGAGGTGAACTGCATCCTCTTTCCGACATTGATATATTGATCACTTCAACCCAAGTTTTACCCGAGAGCCTGAATACAAAAGTAAGCCGCTTTATCACGTTTTTGTGGGATCTAAAACTCGAAGTTGGACACGCAGTGAGAACCATTAGTGAGTGCTCATCAATAGGTCGAGAAGACTTAACTGTCGCTACTAACCTTCAGGAATCACGACTGCTTTGTGGTTGTGAAGAAACCTTTGATAAACTGCAACACGAGATTCATTCCGAGTCTTTTTGGCCCAGTGAAACCTTTTATAAAGCAAAGGTTCAAGAACAACGTGACCGTCATTCACGCTATCATGATACAACCTACAACTTGGAACCCGATATCAAGTCAACACCCGGGGGATTGCGTGATATTCATACCCTAGGCTGGATCGCAAGAAGGCACTTCGGCGCGACCTCTTTACTTGAAATGAGTCAATACGGTTTTTTGACTGATGCAGAATATCGCGAACTTTTAGAGTGCCAAAATTATCTTTGGCGAGTGCGTTTTGCGCTACATCTACAACTTAAAAGGTACGACAATCGACTAACCTTTGCTCATCAAGTACAAGTTGCAGAGAGCCTTGGTTTTTCGGGAGAAGGCAACCGCGGCGTTGAGATGATGATGAAGGAGTTCTATCGCACACTTAGACGTGTTGCTGAACTCAATAAAATGCTACTTAAGCTATTTGACCAAGCAATTTTAAACAACGGCATTGAAAATGATCCTGAAATACTCAGTCAGGACTTTCAAAGGCGAGGTCCACTGATAGAAGCACGTAAACCCGCATTGTTTCAATCTCGTCCAGAAACAATACTCGATATGTTTTTACATATAGCCAATGATTCCACAATAGAAAGCGTCGCACCATCAACACTTCGTCAACTAAGAACAGCTAGAAGGCGACTTAACAAGTTTCTTCACACTATTCCAGCAGCCAGAGAGAAGTTTCTCGAGCTTTGCCGTCACCCTAATTCTCTTACCAGAGCGTTTATTCTGATGCACAAGCTCGGTGTGCTTGCGACATATTTACCTCAATGGAGCCAAATTGTTGGCCAAATGCAGTTTGACTTATTCCATGTTTATACTGTTGACGAGCATAGCATTCGCCTTCTTAAACATATTCACACCTTTAGCCAGCCAGAAAATCAGCAAAAGCATCCTATTTGCTGTGAAGTGTTTCCTCGCATACAAAAAAAAGAGCTACTTATCATTGCTGCTATCTTCCACGATATAGCCAAAGGTCGCGGGGGCGATCATTCCGAAATTGGGGCAGAAGAGGCGTATGAGTTTTGTATCAACCACAGCCTTTCAAATCATGAAGCCAAGCTGGTATCTTGGCTAGTTAGGTTTCATTTATTAATGTCCGTAACGGCTCAAAGGCGCGACATTTACGATCCTGATGTGATCACTGAATTCGCTAGACAGGTAAGAGACGAAGAATATTTGGAGTACCTAGTATGCTTAACTGTCGCGGATATTTGTGCAACCAACCCTGCCCTCTGGAACAGTTGGAAGCGAACCTTACTGGCAGAGTTATTTTATTCCACTCAAAGGGCACTGCGTCGAGGGCTTGAAAATCCAGTTGATGTGAGAGAAAGAATCCGTCATAACCAACAGCTTGCCTCTGCGCTTTTACGCAAAGAAGGGTTCAATGCTAGAGATATTGAGGTTTTGTGGCAACGATTTAAAGCCGATTACTTTCTCAGGCATTCACACAAGCAGATAGCATGGCACAGCACACACATTCTGCGCCACAGTGATCATACTCAACCTCTAATCCTTGTATCCAAAAAAGCCACTCGTGGTGGTACTGAAGTCTTTGTCTATAGTGGTGACCAACATGCACTTTTTGCATCCATAGCCGCCGAATTAGATCGAAGAAACTTAAACATACATGATGCTCAAGTTATGACAAGCAAAGATGGGTATGTACTCGATACCTTCATAGTGCTCGATCAACGTGGTAATGCCATAGATGAAAGCCGCCATGCTGCAATCATAAAGCAGTTACTGCGCGTTCTAAATGAAAGGCGAGCAAGCAAAATAAAAACGCGCCGCCCTCACCGTAACTTACGTCATTTTAAAGTAAAAACCCGAATTGAATTTCTACCAACCAAAGGTAAGAAGCGTACCTTGCTTGAATTTGTGGCGCTTGATACTCCCGGTTTACTGGCGATTGTTGGAGCAACCTTTGCCGAACTAAATCTACATCTCCATGGTGCCAAAATTACAACAATTGGTGAACGGGCTGAGGATTTATTTATTATTACTAATGCTCAAGGCATTAAGCTGAGTGAAAAAGAAGAACTCGAACTTCAACAGCAGCTCATAGAAAGTGTCAACAAGCTGGCTCCTTAAGCGATCTCACCCACAAGTTACACAGGCGCGCTAGAAATCAACTATCTCAAGCTAAATTCCACTGCTACATTAAGTGTTGTTAGCCGTTATGCTCTCAGTGCATACATAAACAAAAGGTCGTTAAATTCATCATAAGAGGTCGCCTATGTTTCAACACCTCACAGCGTTAGGAATTCAAGAGCCTAAACAAATTGAACGTTACTCCCTCAGACAAGAGGCGCACAAAGACGTATTAAAAATTTACTTTCGTAAACAAAAAGGCGAGCTATTCGCAAAAAGTGTCAAATTCAAATACCCAAGGCAAGTTAAAAATGTGTTGGTTGATGGGGGAAGCAATAAATACAAGGAAGTTACTGAAATAAATCGCAACCTAACGCTTATCATTGATGAATTGAATACCATCACTAAACCGAAAAAACTTACAAAAGTAGACACGAAAGAAAAAATCCTTTCAGATCTGCGCCATCTTGAAAAAGTTGTTTCAAGCAAAATAGCTGAAATCGAAGCTGACCTCGAAAAGCTAAAATAAAGCACGACAGGGTAAAACCCTGTCGTTCAAGCATTCAAAAAGTAGCGATTATATCCAGCCAGCTAACCTTCCAACGAGGTAAAGCGAGGCAAATGCCATGACCCCGGCGATAATATCGTCAAGCATAATACCAAAACCGCCATGGACATGGTTATCTAACCAATTGATAGGCCATGGCTTTACCATATCAAAAAACCTAAACAACACAAACCCAGTAAGTAGCCACTTCCAATCTGTTGCAGATAGATGAAATAAGGGCACAACCAGCATAGTAATCCAAAAGCCAACAAATTCATCCCATACGATAGCACCATGATCATGCACGCCCATATTATCTGAAGTTATTTGACATATTTTAATTCCAGCTATGGACGCCACCACAAGAGCGATTATGTAGACAGGTAACGGTAGCTGAGCTAACAAAAGGTAAAAAGGAATAGCAGCTAGTGTTCCCACTGTACCAGGCATAAAGGGAGATAAACCGCTGCCAAACCCAGTTGCCAGAAGGTGCCAAGGGTTTTTAAGCGATATAAGTGTTAAAGGGTTTGTCATACTGCTCATTAATTCGGTTGAAAATGATCAAAACCTTGCTGAGGCCAATCAAGGGTTTGTCCTTTATTTGAAAGTGAAAATTGTCCTTTGGGACGAATTTGGCCAACGCAACTCACCTGACATCCGCAATGTGCCAGCGCACTGTCAATCACTCCTTTATGTTGCTCAGGTACAGTGAAGCACAATTCATACTCTTCACCACTTATGAGTGCGTATTGCAGTGCTTTATCCACACTGCCCATAAACTGGATCAATTGATTAGAAACGGGAAGCTTACTAAGTTCAAGGTGAGCACCGACATCAGAGCGTCTAAGAATATGCTTTAAATCAGCTGCTAAACCATCAGAAATATCAATCGCAGAGCTTGCTATACCCAAAAGCGCTTGGCCTGCCAAAACACGCGGAGTAGATAGATAATGCGCTTGTTCAAGCTGCTCAGCAAATGGTTTATTACCCAGCTCTTTATTAAGAATCACATCCAAACCGGCTTGACTGTCGCCTAACTCACCCGTCACATATATCCAGTCACCTACCTGTGCGCCATCGCGTCGAATAGCCTTTTCAGAGTCGACAAAACCCTGTACCGTGAGCGTCAAGCTCAACGGTCCTTTGGTTGTGTCACCACCTATCAAATGGATATCAAAATAGTCGGCAAGCTTAAAAAACGAGTCACAAAACGGTGCTAACCAAGACTCATTGGGTTCAGGTAGAGTCAAAGCTAAAGAAACCCAAGCAGGCGTAGCGCCCATAGCCGCTAAATCACTTATATTTGACGCTAAAGCCTTGTGTGCTATCCAAGCGGGGTTAGCCTCTTTAAGAAAGTGTGTTCCTGCTACCAGAGTGTCGGTACTAACCGCCAAAGACATACCTTCTGGCACCTTGACCAAAGCACAATCATCGCCAGCTGCCAGCAGCACATCTTTACGACGAGACTGACGACCGACAAAGTATTTTTCAATAAGATTAAATTCACCAAACATAGTATTCAATGTAACGTGCAATATAAAAAAGGTCAGCATTTGCTGACCTTTTTTAGCTATATATCCTACTTCTTGCGAACGTGTGGCGCTGCTTTATCCAGCACACCATTCACAAACTTGTGACTTTCCTCAGCTGCAAAGACTTTGGCCAACTCAATAGCTTCATTAATCACTACTTTATATGGCACGTCTTCGCGACGAGTCATTTCATACATAGCCAGACGAAGCAAAGCCAGCTCCATCATATCCAAGTCTTGCATCGGACGGGCTGTATAAGGGCGGATTTTACTGTCCAGTTCTGTGTGACTTAGCACTACACCGGTTAACAGATCACGGAAGTATGCTACATCTGTATCTGGCGCAATCAATGAAGGCTCTGCAGCATGATGTTCTTCTTCATCATACTTGCCACCAGATAAAAACTGCTCTTCAATTGTGGCAACATTTTCTTTTGTAATTTGCCATGAGTAGATCGCTTGCAGAGCGAATCGACGTGCATTACGACGTGCGGCTGGTTTCACGCTGGCCCCCATTAGGAATCGATTTCAGATAATACGTTAATCATTTCAAGTGCGCTTAGTGCAGCCTCTGCACCTTTATTACCAGCCTTGGTTCCGGCGCGCTCAATAGCTTGGTCAATGGTATCAACAGTCAGGACACCAAATGCAACTGGAAGGCTATATTCCAAAGACACTTGAGCCAAGCCCTTGTTGCACTCACTGCAAACATATTCAAAATGAGGCGTGCCACCACGGATCACTGTACCCAGTGATACAATAGCATCAAACTTACCAGTTTTAGCCACACGTTGGGCGACTAAAGAAAGCTCAACCGCCCCTGGGCAACGCACAACTGTGATGTTGTCATCACTAACTTGCCCATGACGCTTTAAAGTATCGATTGCACCAGACAATAGACTTTCGTTAATAAAACTGTTGAAACGAGAAATAACGATAGCAATTTTTGCGTTTGGCGCTGGGAAGCCACCCTCGATCACTTTCATAAGCTTTCCTTTAACTATGTTCATCAAGTGAGAATCGCCGGATTCTAGCACAAACCTGTGATCAATATCTAATAGTAATTTGTCATTACTCAATGAAAAAAACAGTCACAGGAAATGTATCTAAAAAACGACTCTCGTATTAAGAAAATCTCTGCTCACACATTAGTCACAAACGTATTCAACGACATTTAGGCCAAATCCACCCAATGCGTGGTACTTCTTATTTGTCGAAGAAAGAAGACGCATATCACGAACACCAATATCAGCCAAAATTTGCGATCCTACGCCAACACGTCGAGAAGTACCTTGTTTTTTCGCCAAGGTCGGTGCTTGACCTTTATCCTGAGCTTCAAACATTTTCACACGATGAATAAGAAGATCGCTAGATTCTTCATTGCCAAGAATGACTAATACTCCACCTTCTTTACCAATACGTTTCATAGCTTTATCTAAAGTCCAACTACGCTCAGCATTTCTATCGCTGCGCAGCAAATCAGTAAAGGTATCTTGCAGATGAACTCGAACCAAAGGCGCATGCTCGGTTATCTCACCTTTACACAGAGCATAATGAACTTGATTATCAATAACGTCTCGATAAGTCACCAGCTCAAACTCACCATATTCGGTGGGCAATTGACACTGTGCAACACGCTCTATCGTCGTTTCAGTGTTATTACGATACTCGATAAGATCAGCAATAGTCCCAAGTTTAATATCATGTTGTTCTGCAAACACTTCGAGATCAGGGCGACGAGCCATAGTGCCATCTTGATTAAGAATTTCAACAATCACTCCAGCGGGTTCAAATCCTGCCAATCTCGCAAGATCACAGCCTGCTTCTGTATGACCAGCCCGGGTTAGTACCCCTCCTTCTTGCGCTGCAAGTGGAAAAATATGCCCAGGTTGTACTAAGTCTGCTGCTTTGGCATCAATGGCAACCGCAGCTTGAACTGTTTTTGCTCTATCTGCCGCAGAAATACCAGTTGTGACACCCTCAGCTGCCTCGATAGACACGGTAAAGTTTGTCGTAAACTGGGCATTATTATCTTGAACCATAGGCGGGAGACCTAAACGCTCACAACGCTCTTTAGTCATAGTAAGACAGATAAGCCCTCTGCCGTGAGTCGCCATAAAATTGATAGCTTCAGGGGTTACATGCTCTGCCGCCATGATAAGATCCCCTTCATTCTCGCGATCTTCATCATCCATCAAAATAACCATCTTACCTAGACGAATATCTGCTATGATTTCCTGCGGAGTACTAATTGGCATTACTGGATTCCTGTATTTTGGGCACTGAACTCTATTATCGTTATTAGAAGTGCAGCATGCGCTGCAAACTATTTATTAAGCAAAACCGTTTTGCTGGAGAAACTCCATGGTTAAGCGTGATTCTGGTTGTGAAGATTGACTAGTCAAAAGGCGCTCCATATAACGAGCTAGTACATCAACTTCTAGATTAACTTTACGCCCAACATGAAAGTCTTTAATGGTCGTTTCATCTCCGGTATGAGGCACTATCGTCAACTTAAACGCATTTTTTCGCAATGCATTAACCGTTAAACTAATACCATCAACAGTAATAGAGCCTTTTTCCGCAAGATATTTAGACAACTCTTGAGGCATAGAGACCCAGAATTCAATTGCACGACCGACTTGGTTACGTTCAACAATTTCGCCAACACCATCAACATGTCCAGAGACGATATGACCGCCAAATCGAGTTGTGGGTAGCATGGCTTTTTCCAAGTTAACCTTCCCACCCACCTGATAATCAGTAAAACCCGTTTTATTTAGAGTCTCCAAAGATAAATCAGCACTATAACTTGTCGAATTATAATCAACCACAGTCAAACAAACTCCATTAGTGGCAATACTATCGCCAAGTTTAACATCAGACATATCAAGCTTGCCGACTTCAACCGTTACACTGATGTCTTCACCTTTAGGAGTAATCGCGGTCAATGTCCCAACCGCTTCTATGATTCCTGTAAACATAACTAAGATTCTTTATTTTCCACTTTAGCAATAATACGAATATCAGGGCCAATCTGCCTTACATCGCAAATATTTAGTTCCAAGATATCTTGCATAGACTGCAAACCGAGTGCACAGAGTAAGCCTCTACCATCACTGCCCATGATTTTAGGTGACAAGTACAATACTAACTCATCCACTATACCTTGCTTAATTAGACTGGTTGCTAGTGTGGCTCCCGCCTCTATCCAAAGATGATTGATTCCAAAGTTTGATGCCAAATCAGCGAAGGTGGGTACTAAATCAATTTGACCTGTAGAGGTTAGATGAGGATTGAGATCGCCTTGCTCAGAAACCATGATCCTAGGCCCCTCTGTTGAGAAAAGCTTAAGCTCAGGCGTAAGCAGGTTTTGCCTGTCCAAAATAACTCGTTTGGGTTGACGCACTTCATCCTCGGCAAGCTGTTTTTTGACCGTTTCGGGCAACTCAGACCAGCGTACATTGAGAGAAGCATTATCATCAATTACCGTCTTGCTGGTTGATAAAATAGCATCAGATTGAGCGCGATATTTCTGTACATCGCTTCGAGCCTGAGCTGAAGTAATCCACTTGCTTTGGCCATTAGATAAAGCGGTTTGACCATCAAGGCTGGAGGCCATTTTTAATTGTACGAACGGGAGTCCTGTTTTCATCCTTTTAATAAAAGCGGGATTCAAAACTTCTGCATCATTTTTTAAAAGACCAACTTGAACTTCAATCCCAGCTTCACGCAGCATTTTAATGCCTTCAACTTTAGGATTGGGATCTTCCATCGCACAAACCACTTTTGCCACTTTAGCCTGAATCAAAGCAGATGCACAGGGAGGCGTTCTACCGTAATGAGAACAAGGCTCAAGGGTAACATAGACAGTTGAGCCAGCGGCTTTGTCCCCTGCCATATTAAGTGCATTGACTTCAGCATGGGGTTCGCCGGCACGGTAGTGAAAACCTTCGCCAACAATGGCATTATCACGGGTAATAACACACCCTACATTTGGGTTAGGTGGGGTGGTATAAATGCCGCCCTTTGCCAAACTAATGGCACGCGACATCATTTCATAATCTAGAGACGAAAATTCAGACATTGTACTGCTAACCGTTAATCTTCTAAGCGCGCTATTTCTTCACCGAATTCTCGAATGTCTTCAAAACTTCGATAAACGGAGGCAAAACGAATGTAAGCGACCTTGTCGAGTTCTTTAAGTTGATCCATCACCAAATTACCAATCATCTCACTAGATACTTCTCGCTCACCTGTTGCTCGAAGTTGTGACTTAATCATACTAATGGAGAGTTCAACTGAATCTGCACTCACAGGGCGCTTTTCTAGCGCACGCTGAAGCCCACCAATCATTTTGTTTTCATCGAAGGGTTCACGGTTTCCATTTGATTTAATTACTCGAGGCATTACCAACTCAGCGGTTTCAAAAGTGGTAAAACGCTCATTACAGGCTAAACACTGCCTGCGACGACGAACTTGATGGCCATCAGCCACCAAACGAGAATCGATCACTTTGGTGTCATTCTCTGCGCAAAAAGGACAATGCATATCACCTCCATAATATACTGAAATACCCTCAGATTGACGAGCTAATTCCATCAACAAAGCTACTTTAATATATCGTTGCTAGTGTAACGGATTTGCTAAAGTGAAGAAAAGCAAAAGGGGCAATATCGCCCCTTTTTTATCCTAAAGATGATCAAAATGTTGAGTTGTACTTTACTGAGCACAAAACTCTTAAAAATATGTATGTTCTTTATACAAAATTTAATTTCGTACTAAATAGTTCGCTTTGCCGACCCATTTATAGCTAGTCAATTCTTCAAGTCCCATTGGGCCTCTAGCATGAAGCTTTTGTGTTGATACTGCAACTTCTGCTCCTAACCCAAATTGCGCACCATCTGTAAATCGAGTCGATGCGTTAACATATACCGCTGCAGAGTCCACTGAATTGATGAACCTCTCTGCATTTTCCAAGCTATTTGTCATGATTGCATCTGAATGACTAGCGTTGTGCTCTCGCATATGTTCAATCGCTTCTGCTATATCTGATACGACTTTTACACCTAAAGTGTAGCTCAGCCATTCAGTATCGAAATCTCCTTCTGCGCTATCACGAATGCTTTCTGCATCTCCTAGCAATGTTTTTGCTCTTGGCTCTGCAACAAAAGTCACTTTATTTTGCATACGAGTTTTCAACTTTGCCAGCAAATCGGCTGCAATATCCTGATGGACGAGTAAGGTATCTAGTGCATTACAAGCCGATGGGCGTTGAATTTTTGCATTTTCAATCACATTGACTGACTTTTCTAAGTCTGCACTTTGATCGACAAAGATGTGGCTAATACCAAAGCCACCAATTATAACGGGGATGGAGCTGTTCTCTTTACACATTTTGTGTAAACCAGCACCACCACGCGGAATAATCATATCAACGTAATCATCAAGCTTTAAAAGCTGAGAAACTAATTCCCGATCTGGTTTTTCGATATATTGTACAGAAGCGGCCGGAAGGTCTGCCCTTCTCAAAGCAGATTGAATAACCTTAACCAGTTCCATATTGGAGAAAAACGTCTCTTTGCCACCTCGAAGGATGCTGGCATTACCCGTTTTTAAGCACAAAGAGGCAATATCTATCGTCACATTAGGGCGCGCTTCATAAATCACTCCCACTACCCCCAGCGGTACTCGGCGGCGAGCCAACGACATGCCATTTTCCAGTACTTTACTCTCTATTTCGCTGCCAACAGGATCATCGAGTTTTATCACATTTCGAACATCATTAGCGATGGCGACTAAACGAGCTTCATCAAGTAAGAGCCGATCAAGTAATGCATCACTCATTCCCACCTCTCTCCCGAGCTCAATATCCTTAGCATTGGCATCAAGAATGCTGGCACAATTGGCTTCCAATTCATCCGCAATTATTGCCAAAGCATGGTTTTTTTGTGCAGTCGATGCGTTAGCTAGTTGAAATGCAGCTTGCTTTGCAGCCTTGCCTATAGAAATCAGTTCCACTCTTATTACCTCAATTATTCCTGAATTATGACCATATCATCACGATGCAATACTTCACTGCCGTAGTCATACCCCAAAATGCCTAAAATATCTTTGCTGTGCTTACCTATGATCCGAATCATGTCTTGGCTAGAGTAACTCGAAATACCACGAGCAATAAGAGCTCCTCTCTGATCCGTAATTCTCACTACTTCACCTCGTGCAAACTCGCCGCTGATACGAGTTACACCTTTTGCCAATAAGCTACTTCCTTGCGATAAAACCGCTTTGACGGCTCCGTCATCTATCACAATGTCACCGGAAGCAGAAGGCCCAGCCAAGATCCAACGTTTACGACTTTCTAATGCCTCTTCAATTGGCAGAAAACGCGTACCTTGTGGCTGCTCACTAAGAGAATCGAACACAACATTTGGTGCACTGCCTGCTGCAATAATCACTTCGATTCCGGCACGGCGAGCAATGTCTGCTGCTTGAAGCTTGGTTGCCATGCCTCCTGTTCCGAGAGAGGTTCCACTATCTCCCGCAATCTTTCGCAAAGTATCATCTATGGTTTTTACTTCTTTGATCAATTCTGCATGAGGGTCTTTGCGGGGATCTGCAGTAAATAGTCCTTTTTGATCAGTGAGCAATAAAAGCTTGTCGGCACTGCACAAAATGCCGACTAAAGCAGAGAGGTTATCATTGTCACCCACTTTAATTTCACTGGTCGCGACAGCATCGTTTTCATTAACAATAGGGATAATATCGTTATCCACCAGCGCATTGATGGTGTCACGAGCATTGAGGAAACGTTCACGATCTTCTAAGTCAGCACGAGTGAGCAGCATTTGCCCAATTTTAATGCCATAGATCCCAAACAATGCTTCCCAAGTCTGAATAAGCTGGCTTTGACCAACTGCAGCGAGAAGCTGCTTGTTTGCCATTGAGTTGGCAAGAGCCGGGTAGCCTAAATGCTCTCTTCCAGCGGCTATTGCACCAGATGAAACCATCACCACAGAGTGACCTTGCTTTTTAAGCTCTGAGCATTGTCTTGCCAGCTCAACCATGTGTGCTCTATCTAATGCTAAGGTGCCGCCGGTTAATACACTGGTACCCAATTTAATAACGAAAGTTTGACGACTCGCAACTTTTGCGCATTTTTGATTCATTATCTATCTGCTATAAAAATAAAATAGTCCGCTCACCCGCGAGCAATGAATGTGGGAGTCACTGCTAGGTGTTCTTGAACTAGATGTTTTAACAATCAACGCAGCAATTAACAAGCAGAAAAGGCGCTAATTCGCGCCTTTTTTTAATCTAGGATATGGATACAGATACTTACTTAACCGAACTCTGCAGACTCTTTATGAAAATCAAGCGTCATACCAAATTGTGTTGCTAGTGTTTCTATGAGTTTCTGATGGAAACCTTCTTGAGTGCGGCTAACTTCCGCTATCGCTTTTTTAGGCAGCTTCTCATCCATCCAATCGCCTTTGGCGTCATATAAACCAACCCGGTATTTTGCTTCAAACGCCTCACCTTCTTGTTCCAGCTCTAACCACAATCCCCAAAACTCTCTCTCTTCTGGTGATTTTTTGTCATTCACGCATACAGAAAGGCAATCAAACAAATATTTGCCTTGTTCACACTGTGCTTCTCGTAAATAGGGACCAATTGCTTTTAATGTAGATAATAAACGGTAATGGGTTGGATTCTTCGACTGTTCAGACATAATGAATCTCCATATTCAATATCTGTTGTAATTATGATGAGCAAAAATCAGGACTACTTAGTTTGGGTATTGCCCGTATATAAGTGTTGACTAATTTATGAGATTTGTCATCTAATTAGCTCTTCTTCCAACCACTTGATGGCTAAATCGAGGGATTGCTCATACCCCTGTGTAATTGTTTTCGCACTGATTTTCCTTGCTTTTCCATAGTCGCTAAATAATGCAACTAGCTGATTATCACTATGTGGAGAGACAGGGTCATTCTCCAAACTCATCGCTAAAATAGGCACTTTGGTTTTACGACTGGATAATATTCCCTGGACCTTTAAAGACCACGCCATTAACTGACCAGCTAAACTGTTAATATCAACAGCATTTTTTCCCAAGCGAGAAGCCAATACATCAAGATACATCTTAGGCATTTTTTTCAGCTTCTCTGGTGAGGACAAGACATCATGGATCGGCGCCCCTAAGCTGACACAAGCTTTTAGTTTATCTTGCTCAACAAAAGACAGCCTGACCATTGCATTACCACCGAAACGAAAGCCCAATAATCCAACCTTATGGTGATCTACCCAAGGAATATTAAACAATTCATTAAGTACCGCTTGATGTAAACACGAAGTATCTTCAGTCAAGCTCCAATGGCTGTTATGGCCGATAGACGGCATATCAACCGTCAGCATGGCAATATTTTTAGCCGCTAAATGATTACGAAACAGCCTCCACAAATCCGTTTGCAGGCTATCTAATCCAGCACTCACCATAACAACAGGTTGGGGTTTGTCCGTGCTGGTGAGGTGTAAGTGAGCAATAATACGTTTGTTTTGATAAGGAATTTCTAATTTCTTAATTATATACCGAGTCTTTTTTGCCGCTTCAGAGTATGCATTACTTGCCAGAATTTGCGCTTGAGAGGCCAAGTTATCGTTTTTTAAATGGGGGTAGCCAGCAATACTAAAACACAAGGAGGCATTAAAAAGTGCGTCAGCAGCCTCCTCACCCTTAAGTTCATTAGAGCGAAGGGTGTGTGACATACCCAACTTGGTCCATTCATAGGTCCAGTTACCACTATGATATCCCATTACAGTATCAAGCCATTCATCATAAGTTCTTGAATGTTTCGATGATGCTATCTTGGATAACACTTCATCTGCTTCAATCGGGTCTAAGCCTTGCCAAGCCCACTGCATTCGGTTGACATTCCGGTACCACTTAGAACCCTCATTTTCCCGTTTATCATCCAATATTTTCTGGCTGCTCGGCATATATTGAGTAAGCGAAGAGGTTTCCTTGGCTTGTTTGTGGTTGGTGAACAGCGTTTCTGAAAGGTTTTTGCTCACTTCTTCAGACATGACATGGCCTAGTTATTAAGTTTTCTATATTGTATACATGAGTAGGATTAAAAATCAGCTCTAGCTCGTCGTTTGATGTACAAGTTCACATTCCCCAACTAACCCTTAAGCACAGCAGATAAAGACAAACCAAAAATGACCCACTAGGGGTCATTTCAGTCTGATTTGGCACCTCAAGCCGTGTGTCTTACTAAGCAAGCTACGACCTGTGGTTTTAATCCGATTATTTTTGCTTGCGGTTTATTGGTTCAATGTACTGAATCGACATATCCCAAGGTTGCTCAATCCATGTTTCTTGCTCAATATCTACCACGTAATCATCAAGCAAAAGCGCACCAGAAGGTTTGGCACAAACTGCAATAAGTTTAGCCCTTGGATAAAGTTCACGTAACTTACGCGCCGTATCACCACTGTCTACCAGATCTTCAACGATTAAATAACCTTCACCATCACCTTCAGGCGCTTTTAGAACACTCATGTCGCGTTGATGATCATGGTCGTAACTAGAAATACAAATCGTATCCACATAGCGAATACCCAGTTCACGAGCTAAAATAGCTCCTGGAACAAGGCCACCTCGACTCACAGCCCATATTCCTTTCCACTGCTCTGCTGGCATTTGCTTCTCAGCAAGCTCACGGCAGTAAGCATGCATTTGATCCCACGTAATAATGAACTTCTTAGTCATTGTAATAACCCAATAATCTAACTTGCTACTGCATAAATTGAAGCAGGTTAGCAAGTATTAAAATAGTTAAGCAACCATGTACTTGATGATAAATATTAACGACATTACCCAAACACTAAGAGAAACGTCTCGACCTTTTCCACTGCATAATTTTATTGCCGCGTATGCAATAAAGCCCAACGAGATGCCTTCAGCAATGGAGAAAGTTAAGGGCATTAGCAAACATGTCACGACAACAGGAGCCGCTTCGGTTAAATCCTGCCAATCAATGTTTGCCAATCCTGATAACATCAAGATTGCTACGTAAAATAGCGCACCAGCCGTGGCATAAGCTGGAATCATCCCCGCCAAAGGAGAGAAGAATAAAGCAAGTAGGAATAAAATACCAACAACAACAGCAGTTAAGCCCGTACGGCCACCAGCGGCCACACCTGATACACTTTCTATGTAAGATGTGGTGTTGGATGTCCCAAGTAAAGCGCCAACTGATGTTGCGGTTGAGTCAGCCAACAACGCCTTGCTTAAGCGTGGGATCTTGCCATCTTTGTCCATTAAACCTGCTTTTTGTGTGACACCTACTAAAGTTCCAGCAGTGTCGAACAAGTCGACAAACAAAAAAGCAAAGACAACTGAAATCATGCCTACTTCAAATACTGCAGAGAAATCCAGTTGCAGAAAAGTAGGTGCGATACTCGGCGGCGTCGACATAATACCCGCCCATTGAACATCGCCAAAAACCAAACCTAAGCCAGTCACCGCTAAGATAGCAATCATAACAGCGCCTTTAACACCACGATTGACTAAAGCAATGGTTAGGAAGAAGCCCACGGATGCCAATACAGCAGGTAGTGATGTGATGGCTCCCAGTGAGACTAAGGTTGCTGGATTATCAACCACTATGCCAGCATTTTTTAACGCGATGAAAGCAAGAAAAAGTCCAATACCCGCAGAGATCCCTGTACGTAGTGACAAGGGGATAGAATGTATGATCCATTCCCGAATCTTAAACACGCTCAATAAAATAAAGAGCAAGCCAGACACAAATACTGCAGCTAAAGCAACTTGCCAAGTGTACCCCATTCCAAGCACAACAGCATAAGTAAAGAAAGCATTAAGCCCCATTCCTGGTGCTTGGGCGATAGGGTAATTAGCAACAAACCCCATAATAAAACAACCTATTGCCGCGGCTAAACAGGTCGCTACAAATACCGCACCATGATCCATGCCCGCATCAGCTAAAATTGCCGGATTAACAAAGATAATGTAAGCCATGGTCAAGAAGGTTGTTAGACCGGCAATGATCTCAGTTTTTATACTTGTGCCGTGCTCACTGAGCTTAAAGATTTTGTCGAGCATAATCGAATTCCAAAGGTAAAAAAGTAAACGGTTGCGTAATCGATTGGCGGAATTATAGAGTTTAATATTTTCAAATTCCAGACAGATTTCATCTACAAGAAAGTAATCTGTCTATAAAACTTAAGCTCGAATGAGGTGAGACAAGATCACTAAATAGAAAACATCTTTAAGTTCATAGAGTAATAAAAAAACGCCACTCAAAAGGAGTGGCGGTTGATTCATATCTTTAGCTAGTGCACTAAGATAAAATTCTAATGAATAGGGGTATATAAACTTCGTTCAGGACTATCCGTTTAAGCTTAATAACCAAAACTAGATGAATAGACAAAATTGCCAGTATAAACAGAGTTGCTTATCCAGAATTTTGCACTTGGCAAACCTTTCATAACTATCACCTTCTCAACCAATTAAAAAAACAATCTAGATTGATTTCTCAGTTCCTTGGAGGCGAAAAAGCGGACTCTTCCTTTGAGCATTTTATCTTCACTTCAGAAGTCAGTATCTGATCATAACAAAAAGGAAATTTTATTACAACATTAAATGGAAATCGTCACAAAAAGTTAATTTAAATGGCGTCGAATACCTACAAATGTAATTTAATTACACAAATGTCAGTTATAAACTTTCTTCATAGGCAATCAAGATTGTATTAATAACTCTTGAAAATGTAATGATTAAACGGTTTTTTGTTCACTTTTACTACTAGGTTGCAGTAAGGAATGATATTCTCAAAGACTCTAATTCGTGTGCCAAACAGAGCTATGTAAGATACTCAATCGTCAAAATTACATGCCCAAGCCTTGGCCCTATCACAGTAAAGGAGTCACCTGTGTCTGAATTTCATTCTGAAGTCAGCGGCTTATCCCCAAGCCTCGTATGGCAATTTTTTGATAAAATTTGCTCTATTCCTCACCCTTCTAAGCATGAAGAAGCATTGGCCCAGTACATAGTTAACTGGTCAAGAGAACAAAATCTAGAAGTCCGACGAGATCCTGTGGGTAATGTTTTCATCAAAAAGCCCGCAACTCCGGGAATGGAACATAAAAAAGGCGTGGTACTCCAAGCTCACATTGATATGGTGCCGCAGAAAAATGAGGACACAGATCACGATTTTGCTAAAGATCCAATCCAACCTTATATTGATGGCGAATGGGTAACAGCGAAAGGTACAACTCTCGGTGCTGACAATGGTATGGGTATGGCCTCATGCTTAGCTGTACTGGCTTCCAATGATATAAAACACGGACCACTAGAGGTTTTGCTTACTATCGATGAAGAAGCAGGTATGACAGGAGCCTTCGGACTTGAAGCAGGCTGGCTAGAAGGCGAGATCTTACTTAATACTGACTCAGAACAAGAAGGTGAAGTCTATATGGGCTGCGCTGGTGGAGTTGATGGTGAGATTGCCTTCGATATTCAGCGTGAAGCAATCCCGAGTGGCTACACAACTCATCAGCTAACCTTGAAGGGGCTAAAAGGTGGTCATTCTGGCTGTGACATACATACAGGGCGTGGTAACGCCAATAAACTCGTTGCTCGTTTTCTTGCTGGCCACGCTCAAGAGCTCGATCTACGCCTAGTTGAATTTCGCGGTGGAACACTGCGTAATGCGATTCCACGCGAAGCCTTTGTGACTGTTGCGATTCCTGCTGACAACGAATCTAAGCTGTCAGACTTATTTGATGCATATACACTCCAAATACAGCAAGAGTTGGGAAAAACAGAAACCAGCATCATTTCACTAAACCAAAAAGTTGAATGCACCCAAGAAGTGATTGCAATCGCCGATCAACAACGCTTTATAGCGGCGCTTAATGCATGCCCGAACGGAGTCATTCGTATGAGTGATGACATCGAAGGTGTGGTTGAGACCTCTCTAAATGTGGGTGTTATTAGTACGCAAGAAAACACCATCAAAATCCTTTGTCTGGTGCGCTCCTTAATTGATTCAGGACGTAGCCAAGTCGAAAGTATGTTGAGATCAGTTGCTGAGCTTGCTAATGCAAGCATTGAATTTTCCGGTGCCTATCCAGGTTGGAAACCTGATCCAAACTCTGAAATCATGTCAATATTCCGCGAGATGTACCAAGGCATTTACGGACACAAGCCAAACATTATGGTAATACACGCGGGCTTAGAGTGTGGGTTATTCAAAAAGCCTTACCCAAATATGGATATGGTTTCCTTTGGCCCAACCATCAAGTTTCCCCATTCCCCAGATGAGAAAGTCAAAATTGACACTGTTGCTCTCTATTGGGAACAGATGGTAGCTCTACTCGAAGCTATTCCAGAAAAAGGGTAATCTCATAAACTTCTATATAATAGAGTATTGCAGGGGCAAATAAGCAGCCCCTGTATCCTCGTACCTAGGCCCTCCTTCAACACAGCATTAAAGCTAGGCTCACCGATAGATATTATTTGTCGTCACGATGAGTTTTTCTGTTCGTCTAATCTCTCCCACATTGCTAGGATAGCCCCCTCGTTCAAATAGACAGCCAGTCGCTCTTAACAAGATTTTTGTCATACAAAACAATTTGTTAAAGTGGCTTTCAAATCATGGCTAGGGTTAAGATTGTGATAAAAGAAAAAATGGTGCTTGGCTGGCGAGAAACAGTTAGCCTGCCTGAACTTGGAATAGCCCAGATTAATGCCAAAGTTGATACGGGTGCACGCACTTCATGTCTTCATACCTTTAAGGTGGAAAAGTTTGAGAAGCACAATACTCCTTGGGTTCGGTTTTGGATTCATCCTATACAACGCAACACCGAAGAAGAAATCATTTGTGAAGCAGCTATTATTGATGAGCGAGTCGTCAGAGATTCAGGAGGACATGAAGAGTCTCGCTACGTTATTGAGTCCATGTGCTCATTGGGAGGAGAAACTTGGCCGATAGAAATCACTCTCACCAATCGTGAAAATATGTCATTTCGCATGCTTCTAGGAAGAACAGCCATGGGGAAACGTATTGTCGTTGATCCAAGTAAGTCATATTTAATCCCTTTTGAGGAAAGTACCCAATGAAAATAGGTATCCTATCACGTAATGCTCAGTTGTATTCTACTCAACGTTTGATAGAAGCGGCACAAAACAGAGGACATGAAGTCAAGGTGATTGATGCCCTACGTTGTTACATGAATATCAACTCAGACAAGCCTCAAATTCACTTCAAAGGGGAAGAGCTTTCTGGATTCGATGCCGTGATCCCAAGAATCGGAGCTTCGGTTACTTTCTATGGTACAGCCGTTCTGCGTCAGTTTGAAATGATGGGTGTCTACCCTGTCAACGAATCCGTTGCTATCACTCGCTCGCGCGACAAACTTCGTTCAATGCAGTTGTTATCTCGTAAAGGCGTAGGGATGCCAATCACTGGCTTTGCCAGTAAGCCTGATGATGTTAAAGATCTCTTAGAGATGGTGGGCGGGACGCCTGTTGTTATCAAGCTGCTCGAAGGTACCCAAGGCATAGGTGTAGTGCTGGCGGAAACACGTAAAGCGGCAGAAAGTGTGATTGAAGCTTTTATGGGCCTCAAAGCAAACATTATGGTGCAGGAGTACATCAAAGAAGCCGAAGGGGCCGATGTACGCTGTTTTGTTCTCGGAGATAAAGTGATTGCATCCATGAAACGCCAAGGTGCAGAAGGAGAGTTTCGCTCTAATTTACATCGTGGTGGCAGTGCATCTTTAACAAAAATCACCCCACAAGAGCGCCGAACTGCTGTTGCAGCAGCTAAAATAATGGGACTAAATGTTGCTGGCGTCGATCTATTGAGATCTTCTCGAGGGCCATTGGTTATGGAAGTTAATTCCTCTCCGGGCCTAGAAGGTATCGAAGCTGCAACTGGAAAAGACATTGCTGGAATGATCATTGACTTTATCCAAAAAAACGCAGCAAGTAAAAGGACACAAACTCGTGGCAAAGGCTAAAAAAAATCACGTATTTGAGTTTCTCGGTCAATCAATTTTACCCGGTGAGAGAAAAGTCGTTGAATTGGAGGCCGCCAAACTCTATACGCACTCTCCTCTCTCCTTCCCAGTAGAAATAATTCATGGGAGGCTAGCAGGACCTGTACTTATGGTTAATGCCGCCATCCATGGTGACGAACTGAACGGGGTTGAAATTGTTCGCCAGTTGATAGACACCATAGAGATCGACAAACTCAAAGGTACACTCATTGCGGTCCCTATAGTGAACGTCTTTGGTTTCATTCACAAATCACGTTACCTTCCCGACAGGCGAGATCTTAACCGCTGCTTTCCCGGCAGTGAAAAAGGCTCTCTCGCCTCTCGTATGGCCCACACTTTTTTCTCTCAAGTAGCGAAGCGTTGCGATTACATCCTTGACCTGCATACTGGCTCAACACATAGAACTAACTTACCGCAAATTCGTGCCAACCTGACTAATGCCGAGACACTACGTATTGCACAAGCTTTCGCAACTCCGGTTATTATTGATGCTCCATTAAGGCCCGGTTCACTGCGCAGTGAAGCAGAACAACTCAATATCCCTGTGCTTACCTATGAAGCCGGAGAGGCGCTACGATTTGAACCCATATGTATAAATGCTGGTTTTTTAGGGGTTAAGCGAGTGATGCAAGCGATAGGAATGCTGAGAAAAAGCCGAAAAACTTTACCAACATCAGTAATAGCCAAATCGACCAACTGGCTCAGAGCAGAAAGTAATGGCATTTTAAGAACTATGGTTACGTTAGGAGAAAAGGTCACTCGAGGTCAAGTACTCGCCTACATTAGTGCACCATTAGGCCACAGTGAAATCGCTTTAAAAGCGCGTAAAGGCGGAATCGTAATCGGCCAACAAACACTGCCGCTAGTCAATGAAGGGGATGCCATCTTCCATCTCGCCTATTTTGAAGAAGACGATCAGCAAGTAGAGCAAGTGGTAGGCGATTTTATTGATGAGGTCTCAGACGCCGATCTTGAGCCACTCACCACAGGACAGATTACTCAGCCCAACTAAGCAACACCTCATATCAAATGAGGTGTTGCTAGTCATTTTATTAGCTAAACGATGCCCAAATAACCGTGGCAACTAACACAGGGCAAACAAACTTAACGTATACAGGCCAGAGTTTTCCAAACCAACCGAGAGTAAAATCCGGACATCCTTGCTCTAATTCTTTGATTTTCGAACTTCGATTCCAAACCCAACCACCAAATACACAGAATAAAAGTGCAGCTACAGGCTGAAGATATTGAGTCGCCACTGTGGCAACTAGACCAAAGAGATGACCAAAATTGAATACGATCACTGTACTAAATAGTGCAATCAAGCCTCCCAAAATCCAGCTAGTCGAACTGCGTTTAGTACCAAGTCTCTCGCTCACTAGAGCCACTGGACACTCCAGCATTGAAATGGATGAAGTTAAAGCGGCGATCGTCAGTAGGGTGAAAAAGACAATAGCAAATACCTGGCCTAAAAGTCCTAAGCTATCAAACATTAAAGGTAGAACAGTAAACACTAAGGTATCTGAACTCAGTAACGTCCCATCCTCTGCATAGATCTGAACCCCTTTGTGCATGGCAACAAACATCGCAGGCATAACCACCAAACCTGCGATAAAGGCAACCGATGTATCAACCAGAGTGACATGCATCGCCATCTTGGGTAGGTTTTCTTTCTTACTCAGATAGGAACCATAAATCAGCATAGAACAGCCACCTATGGTCAAAGAGAAGAAGCCTTGGCCCATAGCTGCCAAGATCAATTTGCCATTCATCACCTTACTAAAATCGGGAACCAAATAATGCTTTAACCCTTCTGTTGCCCCACTCTGAGTCATGATGTAAACAAAAAGTAGTCCAAACAGAACAAATAGTGCGGGCATCAGACGCGTTGACCATTTCTCAATACCTTGCTTTACACCGCCTTGCACGATCAAAATCGTCAGTACATAAAAAGCCAGAGTACCAAATAAGTTACGCTCGACACTAAACCCCTGAAGCCATTTCGTCGCAAATTCTAGACCTAGAATTTCGGTGATAGCCCCAAGGAGAAAGCAGATAAGCCAACCGCCAACAATACTGTAAAAGGCAAGTACCATACTAGGGACACTAAGGCCAATCCAACCAACCGTAGCGCCAAGTTTTTTCATCACTCGATTAGGTGTCAAAGCTCGCATGCTATCCACAGGGTTGGCTTGTCCATGGCGACCAATCGCCATTTCTACGACAAGCATGGGAAAAGCGACAACCAAAATCATGACTAGGTAGACCAGCAAAAACGCGCCTCCACCATTGCTCGCCGCTTGAGTCGGAAATCCCCAAATATTACCCAATCCGACCGCTGCACCAGCCGCCGCTAAAATAAAACCCAATCGAGAGCCAAAGTGTTCCCGAGATTCACTATTATCTTTTGCTACCATAAAACGAAAAATACTGCATTCACAAACTAGTTGGCTAGTACAATATTACAATCGCTGATTTCTCTCTAGTGGTATCAGGCGCTAGTCAGCAGTTACTCAGCAAAAAATAACATCACAGATTGTAAATATTTATTTACATAAATAATCAGCTAGTCAATAGGTCTCTGATAAAAAGGCAAAAGAGTGAAGGTACAGAACGAAAGAGCGCTCAATGCGCTCTATCTAAAGGTAAAGGAGGAGTATTAAATAAGTGTCTAAATAGTAAACACTTGGTAACCTTGAAGCTGAGGAATAATCTGGTGCAGCTCTTGCTCTTCTTCTGCAAGTTCACCCAAAGAATCACAAAACTCTTGGCTCTGTTGCTCAACCTCGCCAGCATGTTTTTTCAACCTAGCCGAGATACGCTCTTTAAGCTCGCTCATCGTTTCAGTTATTTGAGTAAGATTAAGGCCATCTTCGGCCTTCATTTTCTCAGACATTGCAGTAAAAGCACTGGATATAAATTCTTTATTGAAAAGCTTTTTAGCATCTTCCAAATCTTGATTCCAAGTTTCACTCAAAGAAGAAAAGCTATCTGCCGGTAAAATCAAATCTCCTTCTTTGTAATACCTTTGTTCAATACTCGCGTAAAATTCTTGCATCGAAGCTTTAACCCCTTCAAATGCTTTAGGCGCATCAAAGCTTTTTGCAACATCATCGATAATGTCATTGGCTAGTGCAAGCCCATCACGAGCCATTTGTTTTGCTCGTGGTAAGTAATCATTTAAATGAGCACGATAGTCGGATATTGCTTGTGTTTGTTCAGGTTTAAGCGTGACTTCCTCTCCTTGAATCAACAAACGATTGTTCGAATCTAGCACCGCAGTGTTACCACCTTGCTGATGAATTTCCAGTCTTTCGTTATTCAATCGAATATCATTTTTTAGATCGACACTGCACTGAGCAGCAGTCACCTGATTTACCACCATAAGTAAAGGGATCATCCAAAGCACTTGTTTCATTTTTATCTCGCTTTATTAAATACTTCCAAACCCTAGCAAACAATTTACTCGCTTACGTCAAATTATTGTATCGATTTGATAATAGAAGTTCTTTGGTCCAACTTGATATTCCACTTCATCACCAACTAACTTTCCTTTTAATGCCTTTCCTAGTGGTGAACTTAATGTGACTAACATGACTCGCTTTTCTTGGTAGTCAACTTTCAATCCACCTGAACATGGCGCAATAAAAAAGTATCGAGCTTGGTCACTATCGTCCAAAAGTGAAACTAAGCAGCCAAGCATCACTGATTCGGCATTTTTCGGTAATTGCATCTGTTTCATCAAGCTCAGTTCACGCTCACACTCTTCAACTCTCATGGCTTGCCCATGTGCCAAGTAAGAAGCCTCTAATGCCAAGGTGTCATATTTATGCTCAGGAACTGTCTCTTCGTCCGTTGCCGATTCAATCGCTCTTTGGGTTGCGCTTTGAGCAATGACGAGTGACTTTTCCATCGCGAGTAATATTGTTTGCAGTAGCTCAAACTTATTCATACTAAAATCATATTCCTCAACTGATAATCTCTTTAGAATACTATTTCATGAGTCCAAGTCATACAGATAGCAAAAATGCAGACTTCAAATAACCAACAAATCATCTACCAAAAATTACAACAGTGCTTTGGTTTTGAGCAGTTAAGAGAAGGGCAATACCAAGTCATAGACAAGGTATTGAGCGGGAAATCATGTGCGGCTATCTTCCCAACGGGCTCAGGAAAGTCCCTCTGCTACCAGCTTTCTGCTTTGTGTCTTCCTCATCTCACCCTTGTGATCTCTCCCTTGCTAGCGCTGATGAAAGACCAGCTTAGTTTTCTTCAAAGCAAAGGGATCAAAGCAGCCTCACTTCATTCTGGTCAGGCTAAAGAAGAAGTTCAGGCTACAATGAGTAATGTTCAGGCGGGTGAGACACGTATTTTGATGGTGTCGGTAGAGCGAATGAAGAATGAACGTTTTCGTCACTTTTTATCTCAACAAGCGATATCTTTACTGGTAGTTGACGAAGCACATTGCATCTCAGAATGGGGGCATAACTTTCGCCCCGATTATCTAAAGCTTCCTCAAATTCAGCAGCAACTTTCCATACCTCAGGTGTTGCTTCTTACTGCAACAGCCACTCAAGCAGTACTGGATGATATGAGCAATAAGTTCGCGATTGAACAAGATGATATTACTGTCACTGGTTTTTATCGCCAAAATCTCGATCTGTCAGTACTGCCATGCCAAGTAAACCAAAAAGAAACGGTGTTACTCTCGTTGCTCAATCAAGCGCCCAAACTCTCCACCATCATTTATGTTACTCAGCAAAATACTGCCGAAACGTTGGCCAAGATGCTGCTCTCGAGGGGCATCAATGCTGTAGCCTATCATGCTGGCCTTGAGAGTGAACAGAGAGAAAACATTCAACACGCCTTTATGGCAGGTAACACAGATTGTATCGTCGCTACCATCGCCTTTGGAATGGGGGTAGACAAAGCGGATATTCGCCGAGTTATTCATTTCGATTTGCCCAAATCTATAGAAAACTATGCTCAGGAAATTGGCCGAGCAGGCAGAGATGGCCTTTCTTCACAATGTATATTGCTTGCAAACGAAGACGGGATTTGCACTTTAGAAAATTATATTTACGGTGATACACCTGAATACGGAGAAATCCTCAATATCATTAAGCAAGCCTCCTCCTCAGCTCCCCGATGGGAGGTCGTCGTTTCCAGGTTGTCTAGTGAAAGTAACGTTCGCCCATTACCTCTCAAAACCTTGCTGGTTTATATGGAATTGCACGGGTTTATCTCCGCTCAGTATACCTATTTTGCACAATATAGGTTTAAGTTTCTGATAGCTAAAAATGACATCATAAGCCGCTTTAATGGTGAAAGACGAACATTTACCCAAGCGCTACTTGATAGTATTTCTGCCGCCAGAATATGGAATCAAGTAGACTTTGACCATTTATGGAATACCTATCAAGGTGACAGAAACCGAGCGATAGCCGCACTGGATTATTTTCATCAGCAAGGATGGATTGAACTCGAAAGTAAGCTAATGACCGAAGTGTATCAAGTTGATGATATTTGCGATGACAAAGAGAAGAAAGCTCAGAAGCTATGGTCTTTGTTTAAAGATAAAGAGTCCTGCGATATCGAACGACTTCACACTCTGCTTAAGCTGTTTAAGTCCAATCAGTGTTTAAGTTACGCTTTAGCATCCTACTTTTCTGATCCCAATTCGCCGCTACAATGTGGTCACTGCAGTGTGTGTAAAGAGGAGATCAAGCCTTGGCCAGAGAAGGTAAACTCAAATATACCTATATCAGAATTGGATAATTGGTTACAAGAATTAGAAGATCTGACATCAGATACATTATCAGATAGAGTGAAAACCAAATTTCTTTGTGGCATTCCAACTCCTTGCTTTACCAAGATAAAAGCCAAGAAATTGATGGGGTTTGGCAAGCTTGGCCATTGTGCCTACCAACAGGTTCTTGATGAAGTCGTATCGAGGAAGAAAAGTTTAGAAAAAGCTTAGTTGCTGACCTCCTTCTTCGGGTTTGAGCATCACATTTAGGCCAAGTAGGCGAATCTCGCGACCTTTTTGCCGCTTGAGAATATCGCGAAGTAAGCCTTTATAATCGCCAAGGTCCAGCTGTGAATGCAAGTGTTCTATCGTAGTTTGTTGAAAATCAGCAAACTTAAGCTTAATACCCTGCTTTAATATCATTTTTTCAGGAGAAACTTTGCTGAGCCTTATTTCTAGCTCAGGAAACAGTTTACTTTCAATAACCTGCCAACACTGATCAAATGTCATAATATTATGAGTCAATGTGCTTTCCACCCCTACAGATTTGCGCTCTCTCTCGACAATAACGGGCCGGTTGTCAATGCCGTGACTTTTCGTCCATAAAGAAGCACCGAGACGACCAAAGCCCAACAGTAAATTGCGATAATCACTGTTTTTGATATCCGAGCAAGTATATAAGCCCGCTTTGTTGAGCTTAGCTAAGCTCACTTTTCCAACACCTGGGATTTTTTCCAGTGGCAATTTGTCCACTTCATGTTGTACATGACTTGGCGGTATTACATATTGTCCATTGGGCTTATTTAGATCTGAAGCCACTTTTGCCAAAAATTTAATCGGTGCAATGCCTGCTGATGCGGTCAGATTAAGTTCTTTCGCAATATCACGTCGAATAGCCTCAGCAATGAGCGTTGCTGAACCTTTATAAAGTGGGCAGTCGGTTACATCTAAATAGGCTTCATCTAAAGACAAGGGCTCAATCAGAGAAGTATAGCGAGAGAAAATACGTCGGATATGCTGCGAAACTAGCTTATAAACCTGCATTCGGCCCGGAATCACCACAAGATTCGGACATAAAGTCAGAGCTTTCCCCGTAGGCATAGCGCTTTTAACTCCATACTTTCTCGCCTCATAATTACAGGTAGATATCACTCCCCTTTGCTTTTCCCTACCTCCCACAGCCAAAGGTAGAGAACGATAGCTTGGATTGTCACGCATCTCTACAGCAGCGTAAAAGCAATCCATATCAATATGGATAATTTTCCTTATTTTGCCTTGCTCCATGATTCCACAAAACCCACAAGCTGTATATAAATACAGTATATTGTAATTTTACTGGTGCGCCAAGGCAGAAGACGTTGTTTATGCACTGTCGCTGGACAACAAAAATGAAAACTGTCTGCCCCCGAAACACGCTTCTATCATGGCTACCAAAAGCCAATTGTGAAAATAGAGTTGCAAACTTCCCAATACTTTTTTGTCGTCGTTTGTCTTTCGCTCTGAGAAGGTTTTGCCCCTTTTTGAGCTACGTATCGAGGTTTGAGCAAAACTCATTGGTTAGGCTTGATATAGAATAACTAATTAATGCGAAGGGATAACCTAACCCAATTTCTCTTTGCCGTTTCATAATGATAATGGTTTAAACAAGAACGACTCACGCGGAGCAATCAATGGACAAGCTAAGCATTACAACCCATTTAATGGCCATTCTCACTGCTTTTTCAGCTTTTACAATGCCAATTGCGCTTGAGGTCTTAAACCGAGTTAAAAGTCGCTACGGTTCTGCGTATTACATGGATTCAATCGAAGGAATAATGGGCTTTAAAGTTCATTATTTATTCCGAGAACTTATCCTGACTTTAGTCGCACTAATGTTTTTTTCCGTTTGTGTCGCATTCTCAAGCGAACAAGTTTTCGCTGAGAGATTGGTTTTGTTCTTCGAGTTAGTTTTTGCACTTGTCACTGCTGCGTTACTTATTAAAGAGTTCCGGTTCATAAAAACGATTCTCCAAGCCACTCGTTCAGATGACTTAGTAACAGACTACCTGATTGATAAACTCTCAGAACCAGAATCAAATCACTCTAATCACACAAGAGAAATTGAGCTTTTGATTCAGATTGCTTGTTACAACATCGAGAACACTACCTCATTCACTGAAGAATCCATCGAAAACAGGTTATTTGGAGTTATCAAGAAAGCGTACCTCAGTCACACTAGTTCCATTCACGACGAAACAATTAAGAAGTTAATTGATGGCCTTGCAGTAGTATTAACATCAGCAAGAAGTACCAACAACAGAAAGACTTACGTTTCTCTACAACGAAATTACGCACAACACTTGATTTTATTTTTCGATAGGAAAGTAAAAAATTACGATGTCTTTGAACAGTACAGCGATGAATTTTACGAGGAAAGTATCAAGGAACTCAGTTCGGGCAACTATTGGTTAATGAAAGCAGACTTTCTAATCAGCGTAAACATGTGGGATTTGAAGAGTCCGCAAACAGTTAGCTTTATCGATAAAATCATCCGAAATTTAATAGACTTCGCCGCAAGGGAAAAACCAGACTTAGTGCCTGACATCCTCGAGCGCTATCGTAATTTTGTTGGCTATGAAAGCTACTTCACTAGTGAGTTACACAACCTGTTAACCCTGTTTGGCTCATACAGCGCTGAATTGGATAGTGAAATTAATCAACTAATTGCATCGCATGAGGAACAAATAACCAAAGACCCAGAAGCTCATGTAAAACAACTAATTTCACTTGTAGACAGAGCCAAAATTGAAGCCATAAAAAGTTCGCCATCGATAGCTCAGTACGAGCAAATTAAATCAACCGCTGTTGAATTCAAACAAGAGATGATTCTTGAAATAATTAAATCAAAAGGGGGAATAGCGCTGAGGAATCCCCTGATAATTTAGATAAAAATCATCAAGTTAAGGTAGAT